>CAJUEY010000021.1 GCA_910585825.1 uncultured Lachnospiraceae bacterium
GGTTTTGTGCGACCTGCGAGTACTTTTTGGATTATTCAGTTGTCAAACTCCCGTGTTTCCTTTGGCTGCAGAGTCTTTTGTCTGACAAAATCCAATTGCTCCCGTGAGCGTTTTTCTTTTTGACCTTCCTCTTGTTATTCTTTTCTTTATATTGTAATATGAGTAAAGACGCAACCGCCGAAATGCGGGCTTCATTGTTACACAAAGACCGTTTAATCACAGGTCATAAGGAGCAGAATATGAAAAAAAGGCATAGGATAGACCGGGTGGAGCCGGGCAGTATTGCAGAAGAAATGGATATAGAGCCGGGCGATGAGCTGATTTCTATTAACGGGCAGGGGATAGAGGATATTTTTGATTACCAGTATCTGGTTAAGGATGAGGAAATTACGGTACTGGTTTGTAAACCGGACGGCGAAGAGTGGGAACTGGATATTGAAAAAGATTACGACGAAGAACTGGGCGTTGAATTTGAAAATGGGTTTATGGATGATTACAAATCCTGCCGTAACAGGTGCGTTTTCTGTTTTATAGATCAGATGCCGAAAGGAATGCGGGACACCCTTTATTTTAAAGATGATGATTCCAGACTTTCTTTTTTGCAGGGGAATTATATTACTTTGACAAATATGAGCGATAAAGATATAGAACGTATCATACAGTATCATCTGGAACCCATTAATATTTCAGTGCATACTACAAATCCTGATCTTCGCTGTAAAATGCTGAACAATCGTTTTGCAGGAGAGGCGCTTACGAAAATGGAACGGCTAAAAGAAGCAGGCGTGGAGATGAACGGACAGATTGTGCTGTGCAAAGGAATGAACGATGGAATTGAATTAAATGAGAGTATCAGAAAGCTGACAGAGTATATTCCGTATATGAGAAGCCTTTCTGTTGTTCCGGTGGGACTGACAAGATTCAGAGAAGGTCTTTATCCGCTGAAGCCTTTTTCAAAAGAAGATGCAAAAGAAGTGCTTTCTCTGATTCACAGCTGGCAGCAGTTTTGTATGGATCACTACCACACCCATTTTGTACATGCAGGGGATGAATGGTATCTGCTGGCGGAAGAGGAGATTCCTCCGGAGGAAAATTATGACGGATATCTGCAGCTGGAAAACGGAGTAGGCATGATGCGTCTTCTGGAGAATGAATTTATGGAGGCATTGGAAGAGGCGGAAGATGATTTCAAACGGACAAGAAGAATTACGATTGTGACGGGAAAGCTGGCGGCGCCGCTGCTGGAACAGTTAAGCTGCCGTTTTATGGAGAAATTCCCTCATGTTAAAATAGAGGTCATTCCCATTCGCAATGACTTTTTCGGAGAAAAAATCACCGTTTCCGGTCTGTTGACAGGACAGGATATTATGGCACAGTTAAAAGAGGCCGATCTGGGGGAAAAGGTATTGCTTCCCTGCAATCTTCTGCGGAGCGGCGAAGAGGTTTTTCTGGATGACGTCACCCTTGAAGAGCTTGAAAATACTTTACAAGTCCGGGTAGATATTGTAAAATCAAGCGGACAAGATTTGGTATATGCATTGCTTTGCAGCGATGGACAGTAAGAAATAAACCGAAAGCGGAATTGCAGCAATTTTAAGAGAAAAGGAGACAGATATGAGCAAGCCGGTTGTAGCGGTAGTAGGCCGTCCCAATGTAGGTAAATCTACGTTATTTAATGTTTTGGCAGGAGAGAGGATTGCGATTGTCAAGGATACGCCGGGCGTTACCAGAGACAGGATCTATGCAGATGTATCCTGGCTGGATCAGAATTTTACGTTGATCGATACCGGCGGAATTGAGCCGGATTCCAAAGATATTATTTTATCCCAGATGAGGGAGCAGGCACAGATTGCCATTGATACGGCAGATGTGATTCTTTTTCTGACCGATGTCAGACAGGGGCTTGTGGATGCTGATGACAAGGTGGCGGATATGCTGCGGCGGTCCCAAAAACCGGTTATTTTAGTGGTAAATAAAGTAGACGATTTTGAAAAATTTATGCCTGATGTCTATGAATTTTACAATCTGGGAATTGGAGAGCCTTTTCCCGTTTCTGCAGCATCCAAGCTGGGAATCGGAGATATGCTGGATGAAATGATCAAATATTTTCCGAAAGAGAAAATGGAAGAGGAAGAAGATACCCGGCCGAAAATCGCCATTATCGGCAAGCCAAACGTAGGAAAATCTTCTCTGGTGAACCGTCTGCTGGGGGAAAACCGTGTGATTGTATCCGATATTGCCGGAACTACAAGAGATGCGGTAGACACGGTGATTTCATATCACGGAGAAGAATATATTTTTATTGATACCGCAGGACTGCGAAGAAAGAGCAAGGTAAAAGAAGATTTGGAGCGTTACAGCATTATCCGTGCCGTGACTGCTGTGGAACGGGCAGATGTGACGCTGTTGATTATTGACGCCACAGAAGGCGTAACGGAGCAGGATGCCAAAATCGCGGGAATTGCCCACGACAGAGGCAAAGGAATTGTCATAGTGGTAAATAAATGGGATGCCATTGAAAAAGATGACAAGACGATGACAAAACATACCGAGCGGATACGGCAGATTTTAAGTTTTATGCCCTATGCAGAGATTATGTTTATTTCAGCCAAGACAGGACAGAGAACAGGAAAGATTTTTGAAATGATCCAGATAGTTATGGAAAACAATTCCATGCGGATTGCCACCGGCGTTTTAAATGAAATCGTAACGGAGGCAGTGGCGATGCAGCAGCCCCCTTCCGACAAGGGAAAACGATTAAAGATTTTCTATTCCACCCAGGTGGCAGTAAAACCGCCCACCTTTGTCATTTTTGTCAATGACAAGAAACTGATGCATTTTTCTTATGTCCGGTATTTAGAGAATCGAATTCGAGATGCATTCGGGTTCCGGGGCACTTCTTTAAAATTTATTATTCGGGAGAGAAAGGGAGACTAGCATCATGTTGATCAATCGAATCATTGTACTTGTGATTGGATATTTCTGCGGGATATTTCTTTCGGGATATGCTTACAGCAGGTTTAAACATAAAGATATCACTCAAATGGGCAGTGGAAATGCGGGAACCACCAATACCTTTCGTATGTTCGGCTGGAAAGCGGGGCTGATTACATTGCTTGGGGATGTGTCAAAACCGATTGCGGCTATTTTGATCACATGGCTTTTGTTTCATAAGAGCCAGCCGGAAGGGGTGCGTCTTCTGGAATTGTATGCGGGTCTTGGAACGATTATCGGACACAATCATCCATTCTATATGAAAAATTTTAAAGGGGGCAAGGGAATTGCCTGTACCGGCGGCATGATGATTGCATTCTGTCCCATTGAAGTGCCGCTTGGCCTGGGGTTATTTATTGTTGTGACGGCTGTTACAAAATATGTATCGGTAGGTTCTATGGTGGGGCTTGTCAGCTTTTTTGTCCAGACAATCGTATTTGGAGAGCTTGGACTGTTAGACGTTACAGAGCAGTACCGCATAGAAGTGTACATTCTTGCAGCGGTAATTATGCTTATGGGAATTGTACGTCATCGGGAAAACATCAAACGCCTTTTAAACGGAAATGAAAATAAATTAAGTCTGAAAAAGAAAGAAAGGACAGTTTCATAATGGCAAAAACAGGAATTATTGGAGCGGGAAGCTGGGGATGCGCGCTGGCATACGTGTTAGATAAAAACGGACATGAGGTAACAGTGTGGTCGATTGTGGAAGATGAAGTTTCCATGTTAAAGGAATGCCGCGAGCACAAAGATAAACTTCCGGGTGTAAAATTATCCGAAAAGATCAGCTTTACCGGAAATATGAAAGAGGCGTCGGAAGGCATGGATCTGATCGTGCTTGCCGTACCCTCCGTTTATACGCGAAGCACGGCGGAAATGCTGAAACCTCATATCAGGCAGAACCAGATTATCGTCAGCGTGGCAAAGGGCATCGAAGAAGGAACTCTGATGACCTTATCGGAAATTATCGAAGAAGAAATTCCGGCGGCAGATGTCGCCGTGCTGTGCGGACCAAGCCATGCAGAGGAAGTGGGAAAAGAACTGCCCACTGCTTTGGTGGCCGGCGCCAGAACGAGAAAAACAGCAGAATTTATACAGAAAGTTTTGATGAACGAAGTGTTTCGTGTATATACCAGTCCGGATGTGCTGGGCATGGAGCTTGGCGGAGCTTTAAAAAATGTCATTGCGCTTGCAGCGGGTATGGCAGACGGCCTTGGCTACGGAGACAATACAAAGGCAGCTTTAATTACCAGAGGAATTACGGAAATCGGCAGGCTTGCCGTGACTATGGGAGCCAAAGAAGAGACGCTCCACGGGCTGACAGGAATTGGAGATTTAATCGTTACCTGTGCAAGCCGGCATTCCAGAAACCGTAAAGCCGGTATGTTAATGGGGAAAGGCTATACGATGCAGCAGGCGATGGATGAGGTAAAAATGGTGGTAGAAGGCGTCTACTCTGCAAAGGCAGCCATTGCTCTGGGAGAAAAATACCAGATATCCATGCCGATTATTGAACAGGTCAACCGGGTGTTGTTTGAAAACAAGCCGGCAAAGGATGCTGTAAAAGAACTGATGCTCAGGGATAAAAAGACGGAGCATACGACGTTGGAATGGGAGTAAATACAAATGGAAACAATTCGGATCAAATATTTTTCAGATGACGTGGAAAGACTTTGCTATATCGACGGTAAATCTGACTGGATTGATCTTCGGGCATCAGAAACTGTGACATTACAGGCGGGAGAATTTGCATTGATTCCTTTAGGAGTGGCAATGCAGCTGCCGCAAGGGTATGAGGGACATCTGGTGCCCAGAAGCTCCACGTTTAAAAATTATGGCATATTACAGACAAACAGCTGCGGCATCATTGACGGCTCCTACTGTGGAGATGAGGATATGTGGCGGATGCCGGTTTATGCCACAAGAGATACCGTAATTGAGAAGAATGACAGGATCTGTCAGTTCCGCATCGTAGAAAACCAGCCGAAGATTTTGTTTGAAGAATGTGAAAATCTTGGAAATAAAAGCCGGGGAGGTTTCGGCAGTACAGGAAAGCAATAGAATACGCAAAGAGAAAGAAACGGAGTATTGGCATGGCATTTACCCATCTGCATGTGCATACGGAGTATAGTCTTTTGGACGGCTCCAACAAGATAAAAGAATATGTTGCAAGAGTAAAAGACTTGGGCATGACGGCGGCGGCTATCACAGACCACGGCGTGATGTATGGGGTGATTGAATTTTATAAAGCGGCAAAAGAGGCGGGCATCAACCCCATTTTAGGATGTGAAGTTTATGTTGCGCCCAATTCCCGTTTTGACAGGGAGACGGTGCACGGAGAAGACAGGTATTATCATCTGGTGCTTTTGGCGGAAAATGATACAGGCTACAGCAATCTGGTAAAAATCGTATCCAAAGGATTTGTAGACGGCTATTATTACAAACCCAGGGTGGATATGGAAGTGCTTGAGACGTATCGGGAGGGAATCATTGCCTTAAGCGCCTGTCTGGCCGGGGAGGTGCAGCGTTATCTGGTGCGTGGATTTTATGAAGAAGCAAAAGAGACGGCTCTTAAATATCAATCCTGTTTCGGAAAGGGGAATTTCTTTCTGGAACTGCAGGATCATGGAATTCCCCAGCAGCAGATAGTGAACCAGCAGCTGATGAGGCTCTCCAAAGAGACGGGAATTCAGCTGACTGCCACCAATGATGTGCATTATACCTATGAGAAAGATGCTGAGGCGCATGATATCCTGCTTTGTCTTCAGACCGGAAAGAAATTAAGCGATGAGAACCGGATGCGCTATGAAGGCGGACAGTATTATGTCAAATCGGAAGAAGAGATGAAAAAACTCTTTCCCTATGCTCCAGAAGCGGTGGAAAATACCCAGAAGATTGCAGACCGCTGTCATGTGGAGATTGAATTCGGCGTCACAAAACTGCCGGATTTTCCGGTGCCGGAAGGATTTACGACCTATGAATATTTACGGAAACTCTGTTATGACGGATTAAAAGAGCGGTATGCAGAGATAACAGAGGAATTGACAAAGCGTTTGGAATATGAGCTTGGCGTAATCAAAAATATGGGTTATGTGGAATATTTTCTGATCGTATGGGACTATATTCGTTTTGCGAGGGAAAATGGAATTATGGTAGGGCCCGGACGTGGAAGCGCAGCCGGCAGTCTTGTTTCCTATACTACAGGAATTACCAATATAGACCCCCTTCCCTATAACCTGATCTTCGAGCGGTTTTTGAATCCGGAGCGTATTTCCATGCCTGATATTGACGTGGATTTCTGCTTTGAACGAAGGCAGGAAGTCATTGACTATGTAATCAAAAAATACGGCAAAGACTGTGTTACGCAGATTGTTACATTCGGTACACTGGCTGCAAGAGGCGTGATCCGGGATGTAGGGCGTGTTATGGATCTTCCTTATGCCTTCGTGGATGCGATTGCAAAAAGCGTTCCAAACGAGCTTGGGATTACCATTGAAAAAGCGCTGAAAATGAATCCGGAGCTTCGGAGCAGATATGAAAGCGATGAGAGCATAAAGCGCTTGATTGATATGTCGAAACGGTTAGAGGGGCTGCCCCGTCATTCTTCCACCCATGCGGCGGGAGTAGTGATTTCACAGAAACCCATGGAAGAATACGTGCCTCTCTGCCTTGGGATCGACGGCATGGTCACAACCCAGTTTACTATGACGACCATTGAAGAGCTGGGACTTTTGAAAATGGATTTTCTGGGGCTTCGGACATTGACGGTCATCAAAAATGCAGTGGAAATGGCAGAGAAGAACCATGGCGCCGCTATAGATATCGACCATATTGATTTTAATGACCAGGCTGTATTAGAATCCCTTGGAACCGGAAAAACAGAAGGGGTGTTCCAGTTGGAAAGCGCCGGCATGAAAAATTTCATGAAGGAATTAAAGCCGAAGAGTCTGGAGGATATCATTGCGGGAATTGCTCTTTACAGACCGGGACCGATGGACTTTATTCCCGCTTATATCCGGGGCAAAAATCAATCGGGACAGATTACCTATGATTGTCCTCAGTTAAAACCGATTTTAGAGCCGACTTACGGCTGTATCGTCTATCAGGAGCAGGTAATGCAGATCGTAAGGGAACTGGCGGGATACACGCTGGGACGAAGCGATCTGGTGCGGCGCGCCATGTCCAAAAAAAAGCAGTCCGTTATGGAACAGGAGCGTAAGAATTTTGTCTACGGAAATAAAGAAGAAGGCGTTCCGGGATGTCTGGCAAACGGAATTGACGAAAAAACGGCCAACAAAATATTTGATGAGATGATTGATTTTGCCAAATATGCCTTTAATAAATCCCATGCGGCGGCTTATGCAGTAGTGGCATATCAGACGGCTTACCTGAAATATTATTATCCCATTGAATTTATGGCTGCCCTTATGACTTCCGTACAGGATCATGTGACAAAAGTTTCCGAATATATTTTAACCTGCAGGAGAATGGGAATTCCCATTCTTCCCCCGGATATCAATGAAGGAGAAAGCGGTTTTTCTGTTTCCGGAGGCGGTATCCGGTATGGCCTTTCTGCCATCAAAAGCATCGGCAGGCCGGTAATTGACGGGATTTTAGAAGAACGGCGCATCCGGGGGAATTTTACTTCTCTGAAGGATTTTCTCACCAGAATGAGCGGCGGAGAGGTCAATAAACGGGCGGTGGAGAATTTTATCAAGGCGGGAGCCCTTGACGGTCTGGAAGGAACCAGAAAGCAAAAGATGTTTTCCTATATCGGAATGATGGAGGGAATCATTCAGGAAAAGAAAAACTCCCTGGAAGGGCAGATGAGCTTGTTTGATTTTGTTTCAAGGGAGGAGCAAAAATCCTTTGAAACGGCTATGCCGGATGTGGGAGAATACGATAAAGAAACGCTTCTGGGCTTTGAAAAAGAAGTGCTGGGAATTTATATCAGCGGACATCCTCTGGAGGAGTATGAAGACCGGTGGCGGAAAAATATAACGGCGACAACGGCTGATTTTCTACTGGATGAAGATACGGGAGAAACCAAAGTCAAAGATAAAGAAATAGTTACGATTGGCGGTATGATTACAGACAAGACCATTAAGTACACCAGAAATAATCAGGCCATGGCGTTTCTGACGATTGAAGATCTTCTGGGAACGGTGGAGGTTGTGGTTTTTCCCAGAAATTACGAAAAAGATCAGGCGATGATGCAGGAAGAGGCAAAAGTATTCATTCGAGGCAGAGCCAATGTAGAAGAAGAAAAAAACGGCAAGATCATTTGTGAAAAAATTTATTCTTTTGACGATGCAAAGAGAGAGCTTTGGGTGCAGTTTACGGACAAAAAAGAATTTGAATCCAATGAAGCAAAACTCTATGAGACGCTTTTGGATTCTGACGGAGAAGACAAAGTCGTCATATATCTGGCAGAAGATAAAGCGATGAAGCGTCTGCCTGCATCCAGAAATGTGAGAATTGACAAAAATCTGATTTGTCGTTTGTCAGAACATTTCGGGGAAAAGAATATAAAAGTTGTTGAAAAGGCTATTGAAAAGAAGAGATAAAGATATTAAAATAAAAATATCCGGGTTAGTTTGGAAGCGGAGTATGAAGAGGAGGAATCGTTTTATGTCAAAGGAGATCAAAACAATAGGCGTATTGACCAGCGGCGGAGATGCTCCGGGAATGAATGCTGCAATCCGTGCAGTTGTCCGGGAAGGACTCGGGAAAGGTTTAAAAGTAAAAGGAATCAAGAGAGGATATGCGGGGCTCCTTTCAAATGAAATTATTGATATGCAGGCAAGAGACGTATCGGATACGATTCAGCGGGGAGGTACGATCCTGCAGACAGCAAGATGTGCGGAATTTACTACAGAAGAAGGCCAGAGGCTGGGAGCCGAAATCTGCAAAAAGAACGGAATTGACGGCGTGATCGTCATCGGCGGAGACGGTTCCTTCAGAGGGGCGCAAAGGCTTGCGGCGCTGGGAGTAAATACCGTTGGAGTACCGGGAACCATTGATCTGGATATTTCCTGCTCGGAATATACAATTGGATTTGATACGGCTGTGAATACGGCTATGGAGGCGATCGACAAAGTGCGTGATACGTCCACCTCTCATGAACGGTGCAGCATTATCGAAGTAATGGGAAGAGGCGCGGGCTACATTGCTCTTTGGACAGGCATTGCAAACGGAGCAGAGGATATTCTTCTGCCGGAGAGATATGATTATGACGAGCAGAAACTGGTGAATCATATTATCGAAAACAGAAAGCGCGGCAAACAGCATCATATTATTATCAATGCAGAAGGAATCGGACATTCCGGCAGTATGGCGAAACGCATCGAGGCGGCGACGGGAATCGAGACGAGAGCGACGATTTTAGGGCACATGCAGCGGGGAGGCAGTCCTACCTGTAAAGACCGGGTATATGCATCCATAATGGGGGCGTATGCGGTAGAGCTGCTCTGCCAGGGCAAGACCAACCGTGTGGTGGCATACAAAAACGGCGATTTTGTAGATTTTGATATTGACGAAGCGCTGGCAATGAATAAAGGCATTCCTGAATACCAGTTTGAAGTATGCAAGAATCTTTCAAATTAATTTTCTTGTATTTTAAAAAAGCATATGCTATAATATCCCAATGACTGCAGCGAAGGAGGAAACAGTTAGAATGAGCGTACAGGTAGAAACTTTAGAGAAGAATATGGCAAAGCTTACCATTGAAGTGCCTGCAGACAAATTAGAAGAGGCACTGCAGGAAGCATATCTGAAACAGAAGAATAAAATCAGCCTTCCGGGATTCCGTAAGGGCAAAGTACCCAGAAATATGATAGAGAAAATGTATGGACCGGAAATCTTCTTTGAAGATGCAGCAAACCAGCTGATCCGTGAGAACTATGGTACGGCTGCAGATGAAAGCGGCGTGGATATCGTTTCCCGTCCGACGATTGATATTACACAGATAGAAAAAGGCAAACCATTCATTTTTACTGCAGAAGTAGCAGTAAAGCCAGAGGTTGCCCTTGGCAAATACAAAGGCATTACCGTAACGAAGATTGACGTGTCCGTTACCGACGAAGAAGTAGAAGCAGCAGTAGACAAAGAGAGAAACAACAACGCAAGAACAATCACCGTAGAAGACCGGAGCATTCAGGAAGGCGATACGGCAGTGATCGATTATGAAGGTTTTGTAGACGGGGAGGCGTTTGACGGCGGTAAGGGAGAGAATCATTCTCTGGAGATCGGTTCTCATTCCTTTATTGATACATTTGAAGAACAGCTGATCGGCAGGAACAGCGGAGATGAAACAGAAGTCCATGTAACATTCCCGGAAGAATACCATGCTCAGGAATTAGCAGGCAGACCGGCAGTGTTCAAAGTTAAGATTCATGAGATCCGCGCAAAAGAACTTCCGGAGGCAGATGATGAGTTTGCACAGGATGTATCTGAATTTGATACATTAGCAGAATACAAAGAAGACATCAGAAAGAAATTAGCAGAAGAAAAAGAAGCAAGTGCAAGGCGTACCAAGGAAGACGAAGCAGTACGTAAGATTGTAGATGACGCATCCATGGAAATTCCTGATGCAATGATCGAAACACAGGTTGAAACCATGATCGATGAATTTGCTCAGAGAATCACACAGCAGGGATTAAGCTTTGAGCAGTATATGCAGTTCTCCGGCGTGACCATAGATAAGATGAAAGAGCAGGTAAGGCCGGATGCTGTCAGCCGCATTAAGAGCAGCCTTGTATTAGAGAAGATTGCAGAAGAAGAGAAGATCGAGGCGACGGAAGAAGATATCAACGCAGAGATTCAGAGAATTGCAGATGCATACGGCATGGAGACAGATAAAATAACAGAAATTATGGGCGATGCAGAGAGAGAATCCATGAAGAAAGATCTCGCAGTACAAAAGGCAGTGGAATTTGTCATGGACAATGTCAAAGAGCGCGCCAAACCAAAAAGAAAAGAAAACAATCAGTAAGTTAAGCCAGACAGACCGGCCCAGATAAGAGCCGGTCTGTAATGCGTGTAATATTAACAGGAGGCAGGATATGAGTTTAGTACCTTATGTCATTGAACAGACCAGCAGAGGAGAAAGAAGTTACGATATTTATTCCAGATTATTAAAAGACAGGATCATTTTTCTGGGAGAAGAAGTAAACGAGACGACAGCCAGCTTAACCGTAGCCCAGCTTTTGTTTTTAGAGTCGGAAGATCCGGGAAAAGACATCCAGCTGTATATCAATTCACCGGGAGGTATGGTGACGGCGGGACTTGCGATTTATGACACAATGCAGTATATCAAGTGCGATGTATCTACCATTTGTATCGGACTGGCTGCAAGTATGGGAGCATTTTTGCTGGCAGGCGGCACAAAAGGCAAGAGAATGGCCCTTCCCAATGCGGAGATTATGATTCATCAGCCCTCCGGCGGAGCAAAAGGCCAGGCGACAGAGATAGAGATTGCAGCAGAGAATATTTTAAAAACCAAAAAGCGTTTGAATGAGATTCTGGCAGAGAATACAGGCAGACCATATGATGTAATTGCAGCGGATACAGAGAGAGATCACTATCTTTCTGCAGAAGAGGCGAAGGAATACGGTCTGATTGATTATGTGATCAGAAATCGGGAAGAATAAAGGAAATTTAGCGGAGTGAAATTATGGCGGGAAGAAATATAAATGGCGGCGGAGAAAGAATCCGCTGTTCCTTCTGCGGCAGGACACAGGAGCAGGTCAGGAAACTGATTGCGGGACCCAGCGGAAGCGGAGCATTTATTTGTGATGAATGTGTAGATATCTGCACAGAGATTATAGAAGAAGAGTTTGAAGAAGAAGAAGAGATAGAAGAAATCTCAGAAACGCATGAAATCAATCTCTTGAAACCGGCAGAACTGAAGCATTTTCTGGATGAGTATGTGATCGGCCAGGAAAATGCCAAGAAAGTATTATCGGTAGCCGTTTACAATCATTATAAGAAGATTCTGGCGGGAACTGATCTGGATGTGGAATTGCAGAAGAGCAATATTTTGATGTTAGGCCCCACCGGTTCCGGAAAGACATATCTGGCACAGACACTGGCGCGTATTTTGAACGTTCCTTTTGCCATTGCAGATGCCACCACTTTGACGGAGGCAGGCTATGTGGGGGAAGATGTTGAAAATATTCTTCTTAAAATTATTCAGGCTGCCGACTACGATATTGAACGTGCGCAGCGCGGTATTATTTATATCGACGAAATTGATAAGATTACCAAAAAGACCGAAAATGTATCCATTACCCGGGATGTATCGGGAGAAGGAGTACAGCAGGCTCTTTTGAAGATATTAGAAGGAACGACAGCGTCTGTCCCCCCTCAGGGAGGCAGGAAACACCCTCAGCAGGAATTGATTCAGATTGATACAACGAATATACTTTTTATCTGCGGCGGAGCATTTGACGGTCTTGATAAAATTATAGAGACGCGTCTGGATCAGAATTCTATTGGTTTTAATGCAGTTGTAAAAGATAAAAGGGAGAGCAATACCGGAGAATCCTTTAAACATGCAATGCCTCAGGATTTCATAAAATTTGGACTGATACCTGAGTTTATCGGCCGTGTGCCGGTTACGGTATCTTTAGATTCCTTGAATCAGGAGGCTCTTGTCAGGATTTTAACAGAACCGAAGAATTCTCTGGTCAGACAGTATCAAAAACTACTGGAATTAGACGGAGTGGATTTGCATTTTGAGAAAGAGGCTATCCGGGCAATCGCAGAGAAGGCATTGGAGAGGCAGACAGGCGCCAGAGGCCTGCGGTCGATTATGGAGAATGTCATGATGGATCTGATGTATCGTATTCCTTCCGATGAATCGATTTCAGAATGCACAATCACCAAAGCGTTGGTAGAGGAAAAGGGATATGTGGATTCTATTGAGGAACAACAGACCGACAAAAAAGAAGTATTAGAATCAAAGAGCGCATAAAATGCAGTTGATTCGCAGGGGGAGCTGTCGCAGTAATGAAGTTTGGATTACTGGCGGCAGCTTTTATGATAAATACCGGAAAGGAGCTTGAAATTGAACGATAAGGTGATCACGATTCCAGTAGTGGCATTACGGGGAATGACAATTCTTCCGGGCATGGTAGCCCACTTTGATGTCAGCAGGGAAAAATCAATGAAAGCCATAGAAGAGGCAATGATCGGGGAAGAGAATGTTTTTCTGATTACCCAGCAAAATATAGAAGCAGACGAGCCCGAAACAGAAGATTTATATCGAATCGGCGTGATTGCAAAGGTAAAGCAGGTCATTAAAATGCGGAATGGAGTAGTCCGCATTCTGGTAGAAGGCGAAAAAAGAGCGGAACTTTTGGAGCTGACGGAAGGTCTGCCCTATCTGCAGGGAGAAGTATTTTATTTGGAAGAAGAACAGGAAGAGTATTCCGAAGAGATCAAAGAGGGGATGCGCCGGGCTGTTTTAGAAGCTTATGGGCGTTATGCCGCTTTGAATCCAAAACTGGATAAAGAATATATGCATCAGGTATCTGAGACAAAAAATGCAGAGAAGCTGATGGATTTAATCGCCAATAATCTCCCGGTATACTATGAGGAAAAGCAGAAATATCTGGAATCCATTACCATGGAAGAACGATATCAGACATTGATGGAGCTGCTCCTTCGGGAAGTTAATATTATTTCCATCAAGAATGATTTCCAGACGAAAGTGAAAGCTCAGGTAGATAAGAATCAGAAAGAATATCTGCTCCGGGAGCAGATGAAAGTGATTCGGGAAGAATTGGGAGAAGACAATACGGAATCTGATGCAGATTTGTTTTTACAGACGCTGAAGAAATTACAGGCGAACAAGGAGATCAAAGAGAAAATCCGCAAAGAAATTGATCGGTTTAAAAATATCAGTTCTAATTCTTCGGAAAGCGCAGTGGCAAGGGGATATATTGAAACCCTGCTGGAACTGCCCTGGGATAAAACGTCAAAGGACAATAAAGATCTGAAAAATGCCGCCAGGGTATTGGATGAGGATCACTATGGAATGGAAAAAGTAAAAGAGCGGATGCTGGAATTTCTGGCTGTCCGGAATCTCACAAGTAAAGGGGAAAGTCCGATTATTTGTCTGGTGGGGCCTCCGGGAACCGGAAAGACAAGCATTGCAAAATCTGTGGCAAAGGCTCTGGACAAGGAGTACGTGCGGATTTGTCTGGGAGGCGTCAGAGATGAGGCGGAGATCCGGGGACATAGAAGGACTTATGTGGGAGCTATGCCCGGCAGGATTGCATCGGGACTCCGCATGGCGGGGGTGAAAAATCCTCTGATGTTATTGGATGAGATTGACAAAGTCAGCAGCGATTACAAAGGAGATACTTCTTCTGCGTTATTGGAGGTTTTGGATTCAGAGCAGAATCAGAAATTCAGAGACCATTACGTGGAGATTCCCATTGATCTGTCTGAAGTTTTGTTTATTGCAACGGCTAATTCCGTGCAGGACATTCCACGGCCTCTTTTGGACCGCATGGAGCTGATTGAAGTCAGCAGCTATACGGAAAACGAGAAAATGCACATTGCAAAAGAGCATCTGGTACGCAAACAGGTGAAGAAAAACGGCTTGAAGAAAGAAGAGATTACCATTCGCAAAGAGGCGTTGGCTATGGTGATTCGAGGCTATACAAAAGAGGCGGGAGTGCGGAGCCTGGAACGTAAAATCGGCGAAATCTGCAGGAAAGCTGCCAGAGAGATTTACGAAGGGGATCAGAAAAAAGCAACCATTACCAAAAAGAATTTGGAAAAATATCTGGGAAAAGAAAAATACACCTTTGATCATGCCGGCAAAACAGATGAAATCGGTATTGTGAGAGGACTCGCCTGGACAAGCGTAGGCGGCGATACACTGGAAATAGAAGTCAATGTGATGCCGGGTAAAGGAGAATTTCGTCTGACAGGTCAGCTGGGAGATGTTATGAAAGAATCCGCCCAGGCGGGAATCAGTTATATCCGTTCTGTCAGCAAAGAGTTTAAAATTCCCAAAGATTTTTTTAAGGAAAATGATATCCATATCCACATTCCGGAAGGAGCCGTGCCAAAAGACGGCCCGTCGGCAGGCATTACTATGGCAACGGCTATGCTTTCCGCTATTACGAAGAAGAAAGTCCGGGCTGATGTGGCGATGACGGGAGAAATTACGTTAAGAGGAAGAGTGCTGCCCATTGGAGGATTAAAAGAAAAGACTCTGGCGGCGAAAAACGCCGGTATTAAAACGGTCTGCGTTCCGGCGAAAAACGAGAAGGATATGGATGAAATAGCAGATGAGATCAAAGAGGGACTTAAGATCGTATATGTGAAAACAATGCAGGACGTACTGGACGCGGCATTTGTATAGGGAGGAATATATGGTAATCAAAAATGTAGAGCTGGAAATTGTGTGCGGTATTACAAGCAGGATGCCCAAAACAACGCTGCCGGAAATTGCTTTTGCCGGAAGATCAAACGTAGGAAAATCATCTCTGATCAATGCGTTGATGAATCGGAAATCTCTGGCAAGAACTTCTTCCCAGCCGGGAAAAACCCAGACGATTAATTTTTATAACATTAACAAAGCAATGTATCTGGTGGATCTTCCGGGATATGGATATACAAAGATTGCAGAATCGGAAAAGAAAAAATGGGGCGTTATGGTAGAAAATTACCTCCACAGCTCAAAGCAGTTAAGAGAAGTTTTTCTTTTAATAGATATCAGACATGATCCTTCCGCCAACGATAAGAAAATGTATGATTGGATTTTATATCAGGGATATGAGCCTGTGATTATTGCCACCAAACTGGACAAGATTAAGCGGAGTCAGGTGCAAAAGCAGCTTGCGGCAGTCCGCAGAGGGTTGAATTTAAAATCCCAGACAGAGATATTTCCGTTTTCGGCAGAAACCAAGCAGGGAAGAGAAGAAATCTGGGCGTATGTAGATTCCCTGGTGCTGCCGGCAGAGGATTTAAGCCGTGAAGAATAAATATTGTTTTACGGCAGTGCTGCTGCTTGTCATTGCCTTATCTGCAGGTGTTTTTACAGGAATCTGCCGGAATATGCAAAAGGACAATCCGGAAAAGATATTTCTGGCAGTGACGTCTTTTTATCCTGTTTATATTGCAGCGGCGAATATCATAGGAGACTGCCCGGATATCAAACTGCAGAATTTAAGCGAGCCTCAGACAGGCTGCCTTCACGATTTTCAGCTGACGCCGGAGGATATGAAACTGCTTTCTACCGCAGATGTATTTCTGGTAAACGGCGGTGGAATGGAATCTTTTCTGCCGGATGTGGCGGCAGAGTATCCGGATCTGCCGGTAGTGGAAACGGCCGGAGAGCAGATTCTTTCAGACGGAAACGCCCATGCCTGGATGAGCATAAAATGCGAGAGGCAGATTGTCCAGACAATCGTAGAAAGCCTGTGCAGTCTTTTGCCCGGTTATGCAGAGGAACTGAGAGCAAATGCTGCAGCATACGATGCGAAACTGGCAGAACTGGAAGAAGAACAAAAGGAGCTGGCAGAACTCTCCAGAGGAAAGAAACTGATATCTTTTCATGAGGCTTATGAATATCTGGCCAGAGATTACGGGCTGCAAGTCTGTTATATGCTGAATCTGGATGAGGAGAGGCAGGTTGGCGCCGGAGAAGTGGCGGATGTATTGTCAGCAGCCAGAGAAAACAGCGTAGATATGATATTTGCAGAAGAACTATATGGAAAAAATCTTTCAGATACCATAAAAAAAGAAATGGATATAGAGGTTTATTATCTGGATACTTTGGTACGGGGAGAGTATGATTTGGATGCTTATATCAGCGGAATGCGGGATAATATCAATCTTTTGAAAAAAGCGTTTGGAGTTTAGAATGAAAAAAATAATCCGGCCCTGCGGCCTTCACTGTATCAAAGTCAATCATCTGGGAGTCCGGTTTGGAGAGCAGGTTGTTCTTCGGGATGTCAATCTGCATATTCACTGTGGAAGCATCAATGCCATTATCGGCAAAAACGGAGCGGGAAAATCCACATTGATCCGGGCAATTTTAAATGATATTCCCCATGAGGGAGATATTGAATTTAAAGACAGGGAAAATGGAAGGATTCAGAAATTAAAGATCGGGTATGTCCCTCAGAGCATCAATATTGAAAAAGATGCGCCAATCAGCGTCTATGATCTGATTGCCAGCTACCAGTTCCGGTTTCCTGTTTTTTTGAAAAAAAGCAAAAAGATTGAAAAGGAGATTAGAAAAGCGTTGGAAGTCTTTGAGGCGGAGAATCTCATTGACAGGCAGGTGTGTAATCTTTCCGGAGGACAGCTGCAGAGGGTTCTTCTTGCCATGGCCATTATGAACGAACCGAATCTGCTGCTGCTGGATGAACCGGTTTCCGGCGTAGACCAAAACGGCATGGAGCTGTTTTACCGGACTATGGAATATTTAAAAAATAATTTTGACTTGTCCATCATTCTGATTTCCCATGACCTCGATTATGTGGTACAATATGCAGATAAGGTAATTCTTTTGGATAAGACGATTTTAAAAGAAGGAAGCGCCAAAGAAGTTTTTGCAAGCGAAGAATTTCATTCGGTATTCGGAGTAGAAGAACTTCCCGGTTATGTATCGAATCAGAAACAAAAGAAATCTCCTTCGCCGGCATTCAAAGGGGAGGGGATGTAAGTGTTTGAATATGGTTTTATGCAGAATGCAGTTCTTGCTATATTGATTATTACGCCGCTGTTTGGAATGCTTGGCACAGTGATTGTAAACAGGAAAATGGCATTTTTCTCCGATGCCCTGGGGCATTCGGCATTGACGGGAATTGCAATCGGCATTGTGCTCGGGATTGGGGATGCCAATGCGGCGATGATTGTCTTTGCCGTATTGTTTGCTTTGTTTTTAAATTATATCAGCAATAAAAGCAATGCCTCCACCGATACGATTATATCTGTTTTTTCCTCCTGCAGTGTGGCGGTTGGACTTGCCATATTGTCCTGGGGCGGCAGCTTCAGCAAGTATTCATCCATTCTGGTGGGAGACATTTTAAGCATCACAAGGAAAGAAATTTTCTATTTGTTTCTCCTGTTTGCTGCAACGATGCTTTTTTATGCCGTTTGTTTTAACTGGCTGAATGCGGTGGGAATCCATAGAACACTTGCTGCCAGCAGGCATATTCCGGTGGGGCTTATGGAGAATCTTTTTTCTGTATTTGTAGCATTGGTAGTGACCTTATCCATTAAATGGGTGGGTATTTTAATTATCAATGCCCTTTTGATTCTGCCTGCGGCGGCAAGCAGGAATCTTTCGGAAAATATGAGGGAATATCATTTCTTTTCCGTATTATTTTCTTTGTTTTCCGGTATGACAGGATTGTTTACTTCTTATTATACCAATGTGGCTACAGGACCTATGATTGTAATTTTTGCATCCATTTTGTATTTCTCTACCTATCTGTATCATTGGAAGGGACAAAAGTCTGCAAAATGGGAGAAAAATTTATATAAATAACGAAAGGGGTTCACAGATGAGTGAAAAAATTTTAGCGGTATGTGCAGGGCATGAAATCACGGAAAAAGAGGTCAAAGACCTGATCGCAAACTATCCGCCGGAACAACAGATTTATTTATCCAGCCCAAAGGCGCAGGATGAGTTGGTGGAGCAGTTGATTGGATTTCATCTTTTTTCCAAGATGGCAGAAGAAAATAAAATCAAAGAAAGCAGGGAATATAAGGAAACCCTTGCAAAAATGGAAAATGAACTGGCAAGTCATATGGCGGCTACCAGCGTCATCGACAAGGTAACGCTTACGGAGGAAGAAGCAAAGGCATATTATGATGCAAATCCGAATCAGTTTGTCAGTGAAAAACAGGTAAAAGCGAAACATATACTGGTAGAAACAGAGGAACAGGGGAAAAAGATTCTGGAGGAAATTGCAGCCGGAAAATCCTTTGAAGACGCCGCAAAAGAATATTCCACATGTCCTTCCAAAGAAAAGGGCGGAGATTTAGGCTATTTCGGCAAAGGACAAATGGTGCCGGAATTTGAAAAAGCAGCCTTTGAAGGAACCGTCGGGGAAGTGGCAGGCCCCATTCAGACGCAGTTTGGGTATCATCTGATTCTGGTGGAGGACATAAAAGAAGAACAGGCCGTATCTTTTGAAGATATCAGAGAGAACCTAATGGACAAATTGCTTCAGCAGAAGAAACAGTCTGTATATTTGGAAAAAGTAAAAGAATTAGAAGGAAAATACGGCGTAGAAAGAAAGGGATAAGAATGGAGCAGAATTTACCCAAAGATCCTGTGATGCTGCTTAGCTATATCAATACGCAGCTGAGGGATTACTATCCGTCATTAACTGAATTCTGCCGGTCGTTTCATATCTCAGAGGAGGAGATCAGAAAGAAACTGGCGGGCATTCAGTATGAATATAATGAAGAAAACAATCAATTTATTTAAGGGAGAAACGCCCTTCGGGCATACCTGTATGTCCGAAAAACAAGACAAAAAAGGAGGAAATATATATGTGGGCTTACGAAAGTGTATTTTATCAGATTTATCCGCTGGGGTTTTGCGGAGCGCCTTTTGAAAATGACGGCGTATTAACACACAGGATTTTAAAGGTGAAAGAATGGATTCCTCATATGAAGAAACTGGGGATCAATGCCATTTATTTTTCACCGGTATTTGAATCGGATACCCATGGATATAACACCAGGGACTATACGAAGATTGACTGCCGTCTTGGAACAAATGAGGATTTTAAAGAGGTTTGCGATGCGCTGCACGAGGAAGGAATCAAGGTTGTTCTGGACGGAGTGTTTAATCATGTGGGCAGAGGATTTTTTGCATTTCAGGATGTGCTGAAAAACCGTGAAAGCTCTCCGTATAAAGATTGGTTCCAGATTAATTTTGGCGGCAATTCCAACTACAATGACGGTCTCTGGTATGAAGGCTGGGAAGGAAATTTCGATCTGGTAAAATTAAATCTTTATAATCCGGCTGTTGTAGAGCATATTCTTTCTGCAATCAAAGGCTGGGTGGAAGAGTTTGACATCGACGGGCTGCGTCTGGACGTGGCGTATTGTCTGACACCGGATTTCTTAAAACAGCTTCGGAACTTTACCAATGGAGTGAAGGAAGATTTCTTCCTGGTGGGAGAGACGCTGCATGGAGATTACAATCAGTGGATGAATCCCCAGATGCTCCATTCCGTGACGAATTATGAATGTTACAAAGGGCTGTTTTCCAGTTTCAATTCCATGAATATGTTTGAGATCGTGCATTCTCTGCTCCGTCAGTTTGGACCGGAGAACTGGACGCTTTATAAAGGACAGCATCTCTTGTGTTTTGTAGATAATCACGATGTGACAAGAATTGCGTCGAATCTGACGAATGAGGCGCATTTACCTTTGATTTATGCAATGGCTTTTGGCATGCCGGGAATTCCATGTGTCTACTACGGAAGCGAATGGGGTGCTAAGGCGCACAAATCAGAAGGAGATCCCGCCCTTCGTGCATGTTTTGAAGAACCTGTGGAAAATGAGCTTACGGAATGGATTTCAAAACTGGCAGAGGCGAAGAAGAATTCCGAGGCTCTCAATTACGGCAGTTTCCGGTCTGTTGTACTGACGAATAAGCAGTGCATTTTTGAGCGGAAGTCAGAGAATGAGCGTGTGCTTGTGGCGATCAATGCAGAGGCGGAACCATATCATGCGCATTTTGATGCGGGCTGCGGCACGGCAGTGGATCTGATCAGCGGAGAAAAACATGACTTTGGCGGCGGTAGTGAATTGCCAGGGTATAGTGCGTTTTTCTGGAAGATGGAGAAATAGAGAGCTTCAGAGGTGGCAGGAGATTATGATTTCCATTCCGGATGCATGGGAAGGAAAGTATCAGGTAGAAGAGTATGAAGAAGGATTTAAACTGGTACAGACGGTTTCTTATGAGAAGGAAAAGGAGATGGGGATGCTTTCTCAGACGGAAAAAGATAATCTGAAGATGATTCGGAATTCAGAGGAGATATGCAAGACAGAGCATCCCTGTCTCAAGGAATATCAGGCGGACAGCCGGGTATCTAGGGATATGGACGGAGATGGCAAATCAGAAGAGATTTCCTGTGTTTTTGGAAAAGATGATACATTGATTGTGATTGACAGCAGAGAATTTGATTTGCGTGATTATGGGGTGCAGCTGATGACGCTGGATATGGAAGTTTATGCTACGGATATTTCCTCTGATGAGTTTCAATATTAAAAGAAAACTTTTAAATATGGAAACATATATTAGAAAAGATTGGGAAATAATAGCTTTGGCGATAGTATCATATTGATTTATATGATAAAATAAAGTTGTTATATAGATAAAGGAGGAGATTTCATGGCAAAATTTGTCGGAGCAGAGTATTTTGTGGCAAATATGCTTATTGAAGAGAAACGTAAAGGTAAAAATTATGTTTCTTTTGAAAAGTTAGGTAAATGTGGAATTTATGTTCAGGAAAAATTTATTGAGGCTGATATGGATGTAATTTTTTTAACGTCCAGACCTCAATTTATGGAAACAATTTACGATTTTTCTGATTATTTTGAATGTATTTTGGATGAAAGAGGACAGGCAACAGGGATTTCGTTAAAGAAAAATAAAAGTATTGATGATTTACAGTACAGGTTTGTATATTATCTACCGATTGGAATATCCAGTTTCCTGCAACAGACAATTCAAAGTTTTGCTGCATAAAAGTGATTTATAGTTAGAAGGTGTTGTCTTGAAACAGATTAAAGATCCCTTGTATGGATATATTGAAATTGCTGATAAGTATTTACCGCTGATAGATTCAGCAGAATTTCAACGTTTGAGGAATATTCGGCAAACAGGCTATGTTTCTTTGTATCCAAGCGCGCTTCATAATCGTTTTGTTCACTCGTTAGGTGTTTTTTATTTAGGAAAAAGAGCTATAAAAAATTTTAGAAAAAATGTTGAAAGAGAATTTTCTTCCGCAAATTGGGATATATGGGAAGAGACATTTGTGTTAGCTTGTCTTTTGCATGATGTCGGACATTCCCCGTTTTCTCATACAGGAGAGGATTTTTATCGGGTGAGCACAGATTTTATTTCTTTATTTGCAGAAGAAATTAAATCTGATGAGCTGAATAAAGATTTAAAAGAGCAAATGTATGGAAAACCACATGAAGCAATGAGCGCGTATGTGGGATATCACTTGTTGATAAACTTAGAGAACCCACTTTCTTTTGATAAAGAGTTATTTGTCAGATCAATTATGGGCGTGATATACGATAAGGATCATAAAGATGCTTTGATTTTAAACACAATCATAGGGATGTTAAACGGCCATGTTAACGATGTAGATAAGTTGGATTATTTGATTCGGGATTCTTATGTTACCGGCTATAGTTCCATGGTGATCGATGTCGACCGGTTACTTACCGGTTATACGATATCTTCATTTACAGCAGAAAATAATCAGCCGCGGCAAGTTGCGGCATACAAAAAAAGCGTATTAAGTGTTATAGAAAATGTTGCTTATGCCAATGATTTAGAAAGAAGATGGATTCAGTGTAATCCTACAATTTTATATGATTGTAAATTAATTAATACAGCAATTATTAATTATAATAAATATATGATTCAGAAATATCCGGCTCTGAAAAGGTATAAAAATGTATTCAATCGTCTGGCAATTTCTAAAAAAGGATTTCCTGATGAGGATAAAATTCCGTTACGTTTATTATCAGATGATGATATTATTACTTACCTGAAAAATAATTGCAGCGATATAATCAGTAAACAATATTTTTCAAGAGATGAACGCTATAAACCATTGTGGAAGAGTGAAGCTGAATTTGTGGAAGTAGTAAAAAGGGAGCTTAGTGCAAGAATTTTACGGGAATTCAGAAGTGAGTTAATAGCATTAACGGAACCAAGAGGAAAAGAAGAGTCAGATGGCCAGGCACTGTTTTTGATTAATGAATCTGTTTATACAGCAGCGGTCAATGAGGTAAAAGCTATTATAAATGATCCCGCAATTGAGACAAAAAGAATTGAATTTGAGAAAAGCAAGTTGAAAATTTATCAGATATTAAGAAGGTTTAGTTTTTGCAACGGTATAGATTTTCATTTTGCAGCCGTATGTTGTGGGCATTTTGAAAGTAATTATAAAAAACTGGCAGTGAATGATATATATGTTGAATTAGCTCAAAATCATGTTGTTCAGCTGGGTTCAACCTTATCCGTACAGGCGATTGCATCTTCGGAAGAAGAATTACAAGGTGTATTCTATATATATACTTCAAGAAAGAACATAAAAAAATTTATAAAGGAACAAAAATCTATAACAGATTTGATAATCAGATATATAGGAGCACATTGGGATGATGAAGTAATATTAGAGGATTAATAATCAATGCCGAATGTCCGGTAAAAGATCGGAACATTCGGCATTTCTTATATTAATCTTTCCCCATATCTTTCGATTTTGCAACGCAGCAGCGCTGGGCGCTGATCACAGCGTCCCGAAAACCTTTTTCTTCCAGCTTTGCCACAGCGGCGATGGTAGTGCCTCCCGGGGAGCAGACAGCGTCTTTTAATTCTCCCGGATGCTTACCGGTTTCAAGAACCATTCTGGCAGCACCGCATACTGCCTGGGCGGCAAATTTATAAGCCTGTCCTCTTGGCATTCCGTCGGCTACTGCGGCGTCGGCCATGGCCTCGATAAACAGATAGGCATAAGCCGGAGAAGAGCCGCTGACGCCGGTAACGGCATCCATTAAGGATTCCGGAACGATTTCCCATTTTCCGAAACTTTCAAAAATTTCCATGATCATCTGCAGTTCATCTGCCGTAACATATTCATTCGGCGTTAAAGCAGACATAGCCTCTAAAACCATAGCGGGCGTATTTGGCATGGCCCGGACAATTTTAAGCGGTTTGTTAAAATAATGATTTAATTTTGCGTGGCTGATGCCGGCTGCAATTGCCACAATCAATTTTTGATCATCGATTACATCCCGGATTTCTTTTATGATTTCCTGATACAGATAGGGTTTTACTGCCAGAAACAGAATATCGGAATGTCTGGCGGTTTCTACGTTGTCTAAAGCCACCCGTATGCCGTAAGCGTCAGACAGACGGTTTAACGTCTCCTGTGTACGTGCGGTGGCGATAATCTGCTCTTTATGACAAAGGCGGGAATTTATCATCCCGCCAATCATAGCGGAGGCCATATTGCCTCCGCCGATAAATCCAATTGTTTTATTTATCATAGATATATCCTGCTTTTAGAAATCTGTCAGATCGGCAGCTCTTCTCTCTAAGAAAGCGCTCATGCCTTCTGTCTTGTCATGTGTGGAACATGTAATGCCGAATAAGTTCGCTTCCATTTCAACGGCATTCTGGATGTCCATATCATATCCGTTGTTGATTGCAGCCTTTGCGATAGAAACAGCATAGCTTCCTTTGGAGATGATCTTGTTTGCCATTGCTTTGGCAGTATCCATTAATTCTTCTTTGGCAACGACTTTATTAACAAGTCCGATGCGGTAAGCTTCGTTTGCATCGATATTGTCGCAGGTAAAGATCATTTCTTTTGCCCGGCCCATACCAACTAAACGGGCAAGTCTCTGGGTTCCGCCGAAACCTGGGATAATGCCGAGTCCGCATTCCGGCTGTGCGAAAGTTGCATTGTCAGAAGCAATGCGGATATCACATGCCATAGCAATTTCACAGCCGCCGCCTAATGCAAATCCGTTTACGGCTGCAATGGTAACCTGTCTCATGTTCATCAATTTAAAGAACGGAACAGAAGCTTTCATACCGAATGCTCTTGCTTCTGCAGCAGTGAAATTTACCATTTCGGCAATATCTGCGCCTGCAACGAAAGATTTGAATTCATTGCCCTTTTTGTCAGCGCCGCCGGTTAAAATAACAACTTTGACGTCATCTCTGCCTTCGATCTCAGTTAAAACTTCGTTTAATTCATCTAATGTTTCGGAATTGAGTGCATTTAATGCAGCCGGTCTGCTGATTTTTAAGACAGCAATCTGATCAGCAACTTCTAATACTAAATTGTTCATTGGAAACTCCTCCTGTTTTTTAAAATTCAGATGATACTTGATCATCTGTCGGTTTGTTTAAGTCAAAACAATTATACACCTATTGGCAGACTTTGACAATAAATTAACAGGAAATAAATTCACTTCTCAAGGGAATTAGACGGAATTAGAGGGTATTGTTTACAGAAGAGAAACAGCTTGCTTTTTAACAGTAAACACAATAAAACAAGTATAAATGGAAAAGTGAAATCAAAAGATGAGAGGAGAGCTTTCATAGCAGTTTTTAAATGTAAAATGTGCGGAGGCACATTGGAAATCCAGGGAAATGAGAGTGTGGCAGTCTGTGAATACTGTGGGATGAAACAAACTCTGCCCAGACTGGAGGATGAAAGAAGGGCAAATTTATATGACAGAGCCAATCATTTCCGCCAGAATGATGAATTTGACAAGGCAATGAATATTTATGATCAGATTCTCAATGAGGATCCGGAAGATGCCGAAGCATACTGGTCGCTTGTACTCTGCAGGTACGGAATCGAGTATGTAGAAGATCCCGGTACTCATAAACGGATACCTACTGTCAACCGTGCGCAGTTTACTTCTGTTCTGGCCAACGATCTGTATCATGAACTGACAGAGGAAGGCTATAAGGTGTTTTTTTCCAGAATTACACTGGAAGATAAGATTGGAAGTGCATATGAGCCGTACATATTTGCCGCTCTTAACTCTGCAAAAGTAATGGTAGTAATCGGAACGAGACCGGAATATTTTAATTCCCCATGGGTAAAAAACGAATGGAGCCGTTACCTTGCGCTAATTAAAAACGGAGCGAAAAAAATGCTGATTCCTGCATATAAAGACATGGATCCCTATGACATGCCAGAAGAATTTTCCCATTTACAGGCACAGGATATGGGAAAGCTGGGATTTATGCAGGATCTGGTTCGGGGAATTAAAAAGATAGCTGCGGCAGAGGAGCCAAAGGCGGCGGACGAGTCCGCTTCCACCGGAAATACGAATACGGCGCCTCTTTTAAAACGGGCATTTATGTTTTTGGAAGACGGAGAGTGGGCAAGTGCAACAGAATACTGTGAAAGAGTACTGGATCAGGATCCGGAAAATGCAAAGGCTTATCTGGGAAAATTAATGGCGGAATTGCGGGTAAACCTGCAGGATAATCTCGCAGACTGTTCGGAACCTTTTGATGAACGGAATAATTACAAAAAGGCGCTGCGTTTTGCAGACGATGAGCTGACGGCTTCTTTAAAGGGTTATATTTCTCAGATCAATGATCGAAATGAGCTGGAACGGATCAAGAGGGATTACGACAGGGCATTGGAGATCATGAAATATGCCAGAAACGAATTAGAATTTAAAAATGCAGCGGAATTGTTTCATTCCACTGCTGGTTATGAAAATTCATCCACGTGGGAAGCGGACTGTCTGGAAAAGGCGGAGCAGTGCCGGAAAGAGGAGATTTATTCTGCTGCAAATAAAATAGTCTGGAAAACAGATGCGGAAATTGACAAGTTGGAAGAGGCAATACGTCTGTTTGAATCCATTTCAGACTGGAATGATTCGGCAGAAAGGATCGAGCATTGCAGGAGAAAAATAGAAGAAATAAAATTACAGGAAGAAAGAGAACGATCGGAGAGAGAACGTCGGGAAGAAAAAGAAAGGATTGCTGCAAAGAGGCGGAAAATTATGTTTAAAATAGCGGTATGTGATGATGAAAAATATTTTCAAAATCGAATAAAAGAAATATTAACAGAATATCAGAAAGAGAAAAACATGCAGTACAAAATTGAAACGTTTGATTCGGGAAAAGAACTGTTGGACTGTGAAACAGGTATCAGACAGTACAAAATTGTATTTTTAGATATGGATATGGATGATTTGAATGGAATTTTAACTGCAAGAAAAATACGAGAATTAAATGAAGACGTTTTTATAGTATTTGTCACAGCATATACTAAATATTTTTTCAAAGGACATAAAATGGATGCCGTGAGATATATATTGAAAGACAATGAAACGATGACCTTCTATATTTATGAGTGTATGGATGCCGTTTATAAAAAAATGGAGGATAAAAGCATATGGAAAGAATTTAAATTTACAATTGGGTACAGAAAAATTTCATTAGATCATATACTTTATATAGAAAGCAGGCTTCATAAATTGGAGTTTCATATGTTGGAGAACATACCTCTTGTATATACGCTTTACGGAACATGAAATCAGATGGAGAAGGAACTTACAGAGACAGGTTTTTTAAGGATTCATCAAAGTTATCTGACGAATATGAAACACATAACGGCAGTCTGCATGTATCATGCTCTGCTGGTAAATGGTACTCGTTTAGAAATACCAAAAGCCAGATATAAATCCGTTGAAGAAGCGTATAGCGCATATGTTATTATGAATGCGGCGCAGGAAATGATTTAAAATAGTAATTATTTAATAATAAAATAATTTATATAACTGTATATAAAAATGTTTTTGAGCATTTTCTGCAATATTAGGTCGTTTTCTGTAAGAGTGATTGTTTTTTTTTAAAATGTTTGATATACTGATTACAGGGAGGTGGAGGTGAGCAAGAGTACAGGAGATAATAATTTGAAAATCAGAAACAAATGCAGAATAAGTGGGTGCTTTATACTATATGAGATCCACACGGCCAGCAATGACGGTTAGCGATCGGCCCGTATTGGAATTGACTTTAGAGGGACCAAATTGCTACACGATTCACTGTAATTGTACGGGAGCCTATGCGGCGAATACATGTAATGAGGATCTTTCAAGGGTTACAGTTCTTATAGATCCGGAAACGGGAAAGCTGATTGATATTTTAGAACCTAATTACTATTATGATCTGTGTCCGACGGGTTCAAATAGCATATTGTTTTATCGCGGCGGTTATGAAATGACGAAACTGTAGAATAATCACTGGAAGTAAATCAAAAAGGAATATCCCAATGCAAATGAGACACATCCTGATTTGCATTGGAAATTCTGCCGTTAGTTGATTATGAGGGGGTATGGAGCAAGAAATGAGAGTATTAAAATATAACGGAGAATATAAACTGTTTCCCGCTACGCAGACACAGAATACGGAACAGCCAGGGAGGGCGGAAGTATCGGTAAAAGATAGATCAGAAGCTTCTGTCAGCGTTGAGATTTCCAACGAGGGATGGGAGAAATACTGCAGCAGCAAAGCTGCGGATGAAGCGGCTATGGCGGATATTATGAAAAGCGGATGTGTGCTGTATGACTCGCCGGGGCTAAAAGTAATTGGAAGCCCAGGACATTTGTCTGCGTCCAACCTGATCTACAGATCGTTAAACAGTACATTTAACTGGGTGGTCAGGGGAAAATCAAATGACAGCGAGTACGAGCTGGAAATGCCTGCGGAGGATGCCGCGGCAACCCTACTGGAAGCATATGCCATCATGTATGACGATATTATACGTGGATATGCAGAAGGAACAAGGACAGTATATGATACGGATGAAAGCCAGCCGGAAGGGTATCGTATATTGACAAAAGAAGAAGAACTGAAAATGCTGGACGACGAATTTGACAACCTGGTAGCTGGGTATTTATTTAGGCGAGACCTCCATTATAAAAGTATGAAGACGGGACTGGAAATGTATCAGAAGCTTACGATAGAGTTTGCAGGGAAAAGGGGACGGTACGCAAAATGGGACGAATTTTATGAAAAATGCAAAGCAAAGGCAGAGGATCTTGAAAAACGCTTAAAGAAAAATGATATGCCGGACGATTTTGGGGTAAAAGTGATGAAAGGGCTGACAATGCTAAAAAAGAGCTACGCAGGAGTCGTAAATGACAATTTGATACAGAAAGCCCTGGACGCCTGCCATTTACCGGCGGCGCAAAAGGACGAAGAGTAAAAGTGAAAGAAAAACCGCCGCATGGAAGAAAGATAAATTCTCATTCCATGCGGTGGTTTTAAATTAAAGCCGATCTGGATGACTGTTCAAAAAAATGTATTCCGCCACGGAATGGGGAAAAGTGCAAAATTTTTTGATTGAGTTCTTGCTCTAAACATAGTACAATAATAAATACAGTATTTTATACTAGAGTGAGGGAGGTTTCCTATGAAATTAAGAAGAAGTACAGCGCTGTTTCTGGCAGCGGTTATGCTTGTTTCTGTCATACAGGCAGTTCCGGCTAGAGCAGCGGGACAGACAGGGGACAGAATATTGACAGAAAGATCTTCCGTATCGCCGGAGACGCCGGCTGTTTCTCCAGAAAACCCCGCGGCTACTCCCGAAGGCCCGGATGAGGACGATACGGCAGTCGTTACGGAATTGGATGTAGAGTACAATTTGGACAGGCAGGTTCTGATGATGAACTGGAGCGGAACGAATATTCAGTATGCGGATGTTTATCAGGATGGGAATCTGATTGCCGAAAGAAACACGGAGGGCAGGCTTGTTCTGGTAACAGAGTTAGCCGAGAAGAGCGAGCATACTTACCGGGTGGTTCCTTATAATCAGAACGGGGAAAGAGGTGCGGAGAAGAGCTGCATTTTAAAGGTTTCAGATTATACAGCCGGAATCGACCGTCTGACTGCGGAGTATGACAGAACGACGAATCGGCTTTCCGTAAAATGGAATGATACTTATACGGAATATGCGGACATTTTTTTAAACGGCAAAACACTGCTGGAACACTGTACCGAAAAAGAAGTGCAGTTTATTTGTGATTTGCAGCCGGGCGCAGTATATACGATATCTGTTCTTCCTTATAATTTCAAGGAGGAACCGGGAGAAGCAGGAGAGACGACGGTTTCGGCCGGCAGTTTTGCGGCGCCCAATGACGCTGCTGGTTATCTGGTCAGCGTTCCCGTTTTGGATCAGGCCGGCAATCAGACAGGATTTTCCAGGCCGCAGGTACAGTTGAAATGGAATGCTCTGGCAGGAGCAGTTTATGAAATTTACCGTGCAAAAGAGGATACGGCCGACGCATACAAATGGTATGAGGACGTTGCGGCAAAGGCAGACGGAATCTATACGTATATTGACAGAGGAGCCGGATTCGGAAATTATTACTATAAAATCAGGCGTAAAATTGCGGCAGATTCTTATATCGAACAGGAATTATGCACGGCTTTATCAAAAGCCGTAAAAATTTCCGTTGCCGTGCCAAAGCCGCATCTTGAGACTAGGCTGAACGAAGACGGTAAAATTGCGCTGTCTATGAAATCTTCTGGCGAATTTGTTTCCGGATATGATATTTACCGTAAATCTGGAAAGGGGAAATTTAAATATCTGACTTCCGTTACAGAGGATGAATATATGGATGGTGAAGTTGAATTTGCCAAAACCTATCGTTACAAAGTAAAAGCGTTTTATTACGATATGAGTAACGGCAAGAAAACAACCAGCGGTTTTTCAAATGTATCAAAGGTAAAAAATACCATTGGAAGTATACAAGCAGAAGTTAAGGCAGTGTCGCCTAAAAAAGTGAAACTGACATGGACTCCTGCGGCAAATGCAGAAGGATATGAGATTTATTTCCATTCCGGTACACCGGGAGATTCCTATGTTTTATGGAAGACGACTACAAAGAAGTCGATGAAGAAAAGTGTAAAAAAGAATGAAACCTGTTATTTTATGGTGAAAGCTTATCGGAATAAAGGAAAAAGCAAGACTTATTTTTCCAGCGCGGAAGTTTCTATAAAAATGGGCTTTGCAGCTCCTTCTGGTTTTAAAATAAAGAAAACCGCATACGAACAGAACAAAACCACAAAAGAAATCCTTCAGAACGACACCCTTTCCTGGAATCGGGTTTTTGGGGCAAAAGGATATTATATTGACGTTTATGATGCGGCAGCCAGGACATACCGCCGTGAGGCAGTCATTACAAAAAATACGGTGACGTCCTATACTGTAACCAATCCGGTAAAGGCGGAATCCGGGCCGGTGCAATACCGCATCAGCGCTTACGCAGGCAGCAGTATCAAGAAAGGATCCGTAATTGAAATTACGCCGAAATTTGGCGTTCCAGATTATGTAAGGGCGGAACGATACGGATTGAAGACGAAAGTGAGATGGATTTCTGTGCGGGGAGCGGAATGTTATCAGATCTATCGATCCAACGGGCGTACTATGGTATTTGTGGGAGAGACAAAAGAGACTTCCATTGTCGATCAGGGACTGAGCGCAGGCGTAGGATACACTTATTATGTGCAGGCGGTAAACCGCAGGCAGAATCTGGTCAGCGAGAAAGGAGTATCTGCCGTTTATGCACAGAAACAGGAAAAAGTCGCGAATCTGGCGGTTGTAAACGTAAAAACAAAAAGTGTTCAGCTCACCTGGAACGAAAGCCGGGGCGCGGAGAAATACATCATCTACTACAAAACGTCTCCAAAGGCGCAATATCAAAAGCTGACGGAGCTTTCTGCAAAGAGCAACGGCTATCTTCATAAGAGGAGAAGAACTGGTTCTACCTGTTATTATAAAGTGACTGCCGTAAAGAAAAACATTGGCGGTATTCTGTCGGAGTCGGGAGCGGTTTCTGGAAAGGTAAAAATTAGGAAATAGGATAAAGCAGGAGTAATCATGAAGATAGAAGAATACGGATTGCAGAAGCTGACGGAGCCATTGCTTCAATGGTTTGCAGAGCATGCCAGAGTTCTGCCCTGGAGGGAGGAACCTTCTCCATACCGGGTATGGGTATCGGAGATTATGCTGCAGCAGACCAGAGTGGAAGCAGTAAAGCCATATTTTGAAAGATTTGTAAAAAGCCTGCCGGATGTGAAAGCTCTGGCAGAATGTAAGGAAGAACAGCTTTTGAAATTGTGGGAAGGACTGGGATATTACAACCGGGTGCGTAATATGCAGATTGCGGCAAAACAGGTTATGACGGAGTATCATGGAGAAATTCCAGACTCTTATGAGGAATTGCTAAATCTCAGGGGAATCGGCCATTATACAGCGGGGGCAGTCGCTTCCATTGCATATGGCAGGCCGGTTCCCGCCGTTGACGGAAATGTGCTTCGGGTTATTTCAAGAGCAGCGGGAGACGACCGGGATATCATGTCTCAGTCTGTCCGTGTCAATATGGAACAGCAGTTAAAAAAGATTATGCCGACAGACAGAGCCGGTATGTACAATCAGGCGTTAATGGAATTAGGCGCAACGGTCTGTCTGCCGAACGGAGAACCAAAGTGCGGCGAATGCCCCTGGCGGAATAGGTGCATTGCAAAAAGAGAGCATAGAATTTCAGAACTTCCGGTAAAAAAGAAGGCGAAAAAGCGCAGAATAGAAGAACGTACTGTATTTTTGATTCGGGACGGAGAAAAGATTGTATTAAAAAAACGGCCGGCCAAAGGTCTTTTGGCGGGAATGTATGAATTTCCCAATGAATTGGGTTATATGGACAGCAGGGAAGTGATTTCTTATGTAAAAGAAATGAATCTGACGCCCCTCCGGGTAGAACGGCTGTCTGATGCAAAGCATATCTTTTCTCATGTGGAATGGCGTATGGCGGGATATCTGATCCGGGTAGAAGAACTGGAGGAGCAAAAGGAGGAAATCCTGTTTGCAGAGACGGCTGACTTTCAGGAGAATTATCCCATGCCTTCTGCTTTCGCAGCATACATGGAATATCTGAATATCCGTCTGGGGAAAGAACGTTTTTCGGAGAAATAAAGAAATAGAAAAAGAGGGAGCCGGTGCTGCATTTCAAACACCGGCTTTTCATATGAAAAAGATTTTATTAAAAGTGAAGCAACTCACTATTTACTGGGAGGAAACCTTGCCGGACGCAAGGCATTTTCAATTATTTTGAGTAGCTGATTTTCAACTATATTTAGTATAAGCATAATTTATGACATCAATATTTACATAATATGAGGGAATTGTGAACAATCTATGAATTCCAAAGTTATTGCGCCATGCCTTTAAAATGTGTATAATGAAATAATCTATGTAACAGAGCAGCTTGTCTGAACTGTTGCCAATCTATGGAATTGTTTTGGAGGGTATTGTAATGTATGACAGTATCATAATTGGGTCCGGCGCCGCCGGAAGCGCTGCGGCGCGTAAGCTTGCAGAAAGGGGCAGAAAGATTCTTATTCTGGAGAAACGCTCTCATATTGGAGGGAACTGCTATGACAGACCGGATGACTATGGCATTTTGATTCATGAGTATGGTCCCCATATTTTCCATACCAGTGAGGAAGAGGTCTATCGGTTTTTGTCCCGTTTTACGGAATGGTATTGTTTTGGACATGAAGTAGCGGCGAATGTTCATGGGAAATTGCTGCCGATTCCATTTAATTTAAATACGCTTTACCAGGTATATGACAGAAAAACGGCAGAGGAGCTGGAAGGGATCTTAATCCGGGAGTATGGAGAGGGCAGCCGTATTCCTATTATGAAATTAAAAGAAAATCCCAATGAAAAGATAAATGCGATTGCCGATTATGTATATCAGAATATATTTTTGTATTATACCATGAAGCAATGGGGGCAGACCCCGGAGGAAATCAGCCCGGAAGTAACAGGCAGAGTGCCGGTATTAATTTCCAGAGATAACCGATATTTTCAGGATAAATATCAGGGAGTGCCAAAAGACGGTTTTACCGCTATGTTTGAAAAAATGCTGAATCACCCGAATATTACAGTAAAAACTTCCGCTGACTGCAGAGAGTATCTGACTTTTACAGAAGATAAAATACTTTTTCAGGGAGAAGAATTTACAGGAGAGGTAATTTATACCGGGGCTTTGGACGAGCTGTTTGATTGTGAATACGGCCGTCTGCCTTATCGTTCTTTGGATTTTCGCTTTGAGCATTTTGACAGGGAAAGCTTTCAGGGAAGAAGCGTCGTAAATTATACTGTCAGTGAGGATTATACCAGAATTACAGAATTTAAATATCTGACAGGACAGAAAGATACAGACGGAACGACTATTGTAAAAGAATATCCTTATGCGTATACAGGCAGTGAAGGGGAAGTTCCCTATTACGCGATTTTGAATGAAGAGAATCAGGCTCTTTATGAAAAATATGTCAGGAAAAGCGAGCCATACAAAAACGTATATTTATTGGGAAGACTTGCAGAATATAAATATTACAATATAGATGCAATTGTAAAAAAAGCGTTGCAGCTGGCCGATAAAATAAAATGATAGAACGGCTTGACCGAAGGAGGTAAGACATGAAATTATTATCCATAGCAATTCCATGCTATAACTCAGAAGATTATATGGAGAATTGCATCAAGTCCCTGCTCCCGGGAGGAGAAGACGTAGAGATTTTGATTATTGATGACGGCTCAAAGGATATGACGCCGGAAATCGCGGATGCCTATGAAAAGAAGTATCCTGGAATCGTAAGGGCGATTCATCAGGAAAACGGCGGACATGGTGCAGCGGTTAATGCTGGAATTGCAAATGCTGAGGGGCTGTTCTTTAAGGTAGTAGACAGCGATGACTGGGTAGATGAGGAAAGCTATCGAGCCATTCTTGCCAAATTAAAGGAGTTTGCGGGCGGCGATGAAACGCTGGATATGATGATCAGTAATTTTGTATATGAGAAACAGGGCGCAAAGCATAAAAGAGTGATGAGATACACTTCCATGCTGCCGCAGAACAGGCTGTTTCGCTGGGAAGATGCGAAACGTTTCAGAAAGGGACTTTACATTCTGATGCATTCTGTGATTTACCGTACGAAATTGTTAAGGGACTGCGGACTGGAGCTGCCCCGGCATACTTTTTATGTGGACAACCTCTTTGTCTATCAGCCTCTGCCCTACGTGAAAAATATGTATTATCTGAATGTGGATTTTTATCGGTATTTTATCGGCAGGGAAGATCAGTCTGTCAATGAAAAGGTGATGATTGGCAGAATCGATCAGCAGATTAAGGTGAATAAGATCATGGTGGACTCCTATGATCTGTGGAAAATCCCCAATCGGAAACTCCGCCGTTATATGTTTAATTATCTGGAAATCATTACAGTGATATCTACGGTGATGCTGATTCGTTCCGGCACAAAAGAAAATTTGGAAAAGAAGAGGGAGCTGTGGCGCTATATTAAGCAGCAGGATCTTCGTCTGTTTCATCGTCTGCGCACCGGCATTATGGGGAATACAATGAATCTGCCGGGACGGGGAGGCAGAAAGATTTCCATTGCGGCATATAAGATTTCTCAGAAGGTTGTGGGATTTAATTAAAAATTAAAATGGTAAGAGAAGCGAATGATAAACGCTGACATCATGGCAGGTGGTGTCAGCGTTTTGTTTTCCCTTCGGCAACGATTGCCATATGATCGGAATGCCGAAATAATATTCATGAGGTGATGAAAATGACCATCAATGGATTGATGCAGGAAAAAGGGCTTTCGCGTTACCGGCTTTCAAAAATAAGCCGTAATCTTAAAATATATTTGACAGAATGAATTATGGGATATAAAATAGTATTGTATATTTTAAAATCATTTCTCAAAACCTCTATAGTTGCAAAAAGTACACTTTTTGCGATAGTCAAAAACTCATTCATTTTTCAATAGTAAAGAATATACATGTCGTAGTTGATATTTGTTTTCAGCCATTTTACGGAGGTTTCCGTGAGCTGGCTTTTTTAATGGAATTTAATTTTTTGCCTTTTTTGTCGTAACAAAAAGTGTACTTTGTGAGACTGTTTTGAGAAACGGAAAAGAGGAGGTAAAGAATTAAGATGAAACAGAAAATGGTAAAAAGAGTGATGGCTTTTATGCTGTCAGCGGCTCTTGCATTGCCGGGGATTCCATTGGAAACGCATGCAGCGGGTAAAGCTGCCGGTTCGGAGAGCGCAATGAATATGGTGGATTTTGCCATTACGAATCCGGATCATGAAGTGCAGGCGTACATAGGACAGCCATTGGTGTTTTATGTGCGGGCGAATGGGGAGAATGTCACCTATTCGGCAGAAGGGTTAGAAAGTCTTGGCAGCGGCGATAACACGGCTACACTGGATGTTTCTACAGGAAAATTTAAATGGACGCCGGGAGCGGCAGGTACACGTACGGTAACATTTAAGGCGACAAGCGGCAGCGGTGAAGATGCGGTAGAGGTTTCTAAACAGGTGACAATTAATGTTGGAAATTCCCAGAGTACGACAAAGACAGCTTATTTGACGGTAGCAAAAGATACTTTTATCGGATCATGGGAAGGAGGAACGCCGGATAGCAACAAAAATTATGGCGGAATGCCTGTTCTGATGATGAATAAGACGGAGGGAGGTTTGATAGGAGAAGATGGAAGTGATAGTAAAATAACAGCTCTTCAGTTTGATCTCGGTGGAACTCTTAAAGATGAAGAAGGAAATACTGTTTCAGTCGATCTGACCAAGGTGTCCAATGCATACCTGCAGCTGACTTATGTTGGAACCAGCTCTGCGAATTCGACAGAGGAGAGTGCGTTTTATGCGAAAGTATGGAATCATAATGACTGGACAGAGGGTGAGAAAGAAGAAGTAGCTGCAGAAAATAAGGAATTGAGCTGGGAGTACTTTGAGGAGAATAGAGGCGAGAATTTTTCGGATATAACTCCGGTTGAGTCAGGTTCCTATACGTTAGCGAATATCGTACAAAATGCAGCCAACATCGCAAATAGGAATATGTTTAATACAACGAAATCATGGAATACAAGCGGAAAAGGCTACTCTATTGATGGACGTAAATTTCAGCTTGACATTACAGAGTTCGTTCGCTCTAAACTCAGCGCTGATGTTCAGGATAAAAGATTGTCGTTTCTGTTAAATAAAAATCAGGCGGTCGGTTATCCGGTATATTTTGTCAGCAAAGAAGGAGCAGGTTTAGAGGATGCTAACAAGAAATTTGCTCAAATCGAAAGCAGAAATCTGACAAACGTAGCTCCGACTCTTGTTTTAGACTACGTTGATCAGGCGCAGGAATACGGCATCGCCGGAAAATCCCATATCGCCCTCAGGGAAGGATATGAGGCGACAGGTTCCGACAGTTTTGCAGTGCTGGGTGTAGAGGATGGCAATACATATGATATAGCGCTGACTGGAAATACCGCTAACGGAAAGATTAAATGGAATGCGCAGGAGCAGAGATTAGAGATTGAAGAAGGCCTCACAAAGGGAGCGTATGAACTGACGCTTACGGCTACTCAAGGCAGTTCTTCAGGTCAGTCCGGACAAGCCGTGACACATGATTTTACTGTATTTATCAAAGAAAACGTGGGACTTCCGGTCTTTACAAATCCGGCGGATACGGTACAGGCTTATGTGAATCAGCCGCTGGAATTCTATGTAAAAGCAGAAGATCCGGATTTTGGGGATCGTGTCAGATATGAAATAGACGAGAATATAGAGCAGAGCCTTGGATGTCAGTTTGATGAAACAACGGGGGCGTTTGTATGGACGCCGCAGGAGCGTCATGGCGACAAATCATATAATATTAAGTTTTATGCTTATGACCACAGCAATGAACCGGTAGAGCATACCGTAACGGTTCATGTTGCGGACAGTTCCGTAAAGAAAGAAACTTCTGAGGTCATCAATGTGGCGGAAGATGCTTATGTACAGACTTGGGGAAATGAGAAGGACAAAAATTACGGTGGACAGAACTTCCTCAGATTGAATTACAATTCCAATATTGACGAAGACGATGCGTTAAACAGAAATATCGGTTACTTGGGAGAAGGTCTCCATAACGATAGTGACGATACGAAAATGTCATTTTTGAAGTTTGATTTATCCAATATAAATAAAGATAAATTTAAGGGAGCCAAACTTGTTTTGACTTATCTTGGAAGAGTAACCTCCAACGGAAACAAAAATCATCTGGAATATGTAGACGGCGTCAATGTCCGAATCAGAGTAGCGAAAGTTCCGGTGGGAGAAGATGGATTTACCTGGACGGAAGGAACGCAGACAGGAGACGGCGTTGCCGATACCGATGCAAACAGCACGGCTCTTACATGGAGCAAATGGAGAGCATGGAGAGATACAGATCCAGACAATCCATACAGCGTCGCAGAGGATGCGTTTAAATCTTCAGGCACCTATATTTTAGACAATACACCTGATGTATATCCGGATCTTGCATTTGCGGCAAACTATGCAGCAGTTGACGGAACCAAAGTAAAAGTGGATATCTCAGAGTTTGTTCAGGAGTCGCTGAACGCAGGTGAAGATACATTAACGCTGATTTTTAATAATACCTACAAAGGAAAACTTTTTGTCAGCAAGGAAGGCGCGGCGAATTTCACAAATAAAACAGCTTTAAACGGCGAACCGATCACAGGGCCTCAATTGGTATTGCTGGATGATTATGAGACAGAGATCGTAGAGGGGCCGGACGGCATGGTATTGGCGGAAGGTTATGAGGAGACGAAGTCAGACAGCTTTGCCGTTACAGGCAATTCGTCAGAAATATCAATCACAGCAAGAGGCACAGACGGTAAAGTTACATGGGATTCCAATACAAATCAGATAAAGATAGCGAGCGGTCTGGATATCGGAACCTATACCGTGCTTTTGAAAAAAGACAACAGCATATTGCGGCGTTATGAATTGCGCGTTGCGGCAAATGATGTGAATACGATGCAGTCAATGCTGGAACAGAAAGTGCTTGGAGAGGAAAACAGCAGCCGTTATACAAGCGGAAGCTGGGCGAACTACAAGTATGCGGTGCGTGCAGTTCGGAGCCTTGTCGATACGCAAATCGTTACGGGCGAAGAACTTGCGGAAGGACGTAAACTGATACAGCAGGCTCGTGTGGCTCTGGTGACGTTAGAGGATGAACTGTTCAACCAGATTGAAGCGTATAAGAATCATATATACCATGAATCTTATTACACTGAGGAAGGAAAAGCCAAAGTGGAAGCGCTTCAGACAAAAATAGATGAGGCACAGACGCTTTTAGATACGGAGAGTTTTACAGAAGCCCAGATTAATGAGAAGATTGCCGCTATGAAAACGGCATTTGACAGCATAGCTGATACTGACTATACAGCCAAGGGATTAATGCAGTCTGAAATTAATGAAGTCAAAGAGCAGTATGGAGATGATAAAAAATCCGGTTATACAGAAGCGAGCTGGACGGCGCTGCAGAACGCCATTACAGATGCGGAGACTGTGTTTGCGAACGTAAATGCGACAGATGCAGAAATAAGCGCTGCAATAGACAAAATGACGGCTGCCGTAGAGACGCTTGAGACATTAGATGATGCATTGGCAAGATTGATCAGAGAAGCGCAGGATGACATCCAGGGAACGGAAACCGATTATACAGAAGACAGCTGGGAAGTTTATCAGACAGCGTTAGAAGCGGTAAGGGGCTTAAGCGGAAGCTCATATACAGAACGCCGGATGAACCAGTTATTATCGCTTTTGGATACTGCCATTCGGAATCTGAAATTCCTGGAAGAGCAGATCCCCTGTACCTGTGAGATCCGTTTTACAGGATTTGAAGGCTTTACAATGGCGGTAGACAGTACAAGGACACTTGCTCCAAGCGCAGTGATTGACAATTCAGGCTGTCAGGCGCCGGAAGGAAAACATATTACGAAAGACAATGTATCCTTTGCTTATCAAGTGGCGGATGCTGTAACCGCAGGCGCTCCTTCTGTAATTAATGTAACAAATGAGGGCGTTGTGACGGCAGTCGGCGAAGGAAACGCAACGATTCTTGTAACGGTTACCATTACAAGGCCGAACAGCGGCAGCAGTTCCACAACGTTGACCATACCGGTGACTGTGAATAAGACAGGCGAGGCGGAAAAAGTTACCGTAACATTCAACAGCAATGGGGGCACGGCAGTCGCGGCGCAGAAAATCGATCAGAATACTGCAGTATCCGAGCCGGCCGCTCCGACAAAAGCGGGATACACATTTACAGGCTGGTACAAAGACGAGGCGCTGAAAGAAAAATACGACTTCAGTCAGTCCGTAACGGAAGACATCACTCTGTATGCAGGATGGACCGAAAACAAAGGCGGTCAGACAGAAGAGAAGGTAATAAAAGTAGGAGAAACCACAAAGATCGGCGATACAGAATATCAATTAGCGGCAAATAATACGCTGATTGTTGTAAAAGGCGCAGATCAGGCAACCGTTACTATTCCGGCTGCGGCAAAAGTGAATAATATTGACTGCAAGGTTGTAGGAATCGGTAATGGAGCTTATGCAGGCTATAAGAAAGTAAAGAAGGTCGTTATCGGCAACAATGTAACAAGCATCGGAGATCAGGCTTTTGCGAACTGTACGAGTCTGACGAATGTGACAATCGGCACAGGCGTGACAACGATTGGCAAAAAAGCGTTCTTTAAAGATAAGAAACTGAAAACAGTGAAGATTTCTGGAACAGCGTTGAAGTCAATCAAAGGCCAGGCGTTTAAAGGCACGAAAGCGAACATCAAAGTGAAACTGCCGAAGAAGATGAAAGCGGCGCAGAAAAAGAAAATCAAGAAACTGCTGAAAAAAGCGAAAATAAGCAGTAAGGCGGTTATCAAATAAAAGAACGGAAAATATGTTTGAAAAATTGATATATGCCTAAAAAACATAGAAAGATGTTAAGTCACGGCGAAAACCGGCGGCTTAACATCTTTTTTTACTTGACATATACCCTGTGGGGGTATATAATGGCTTTGAAAATAAGAGATGGAGGTATAGATATGGAAGAAGAACGGGAATGCTGTTCCTGTAAGACAAAGGAACGTTCCGATCAGGAATACAAAGACCTGATTCACCGTCTGAACCGTATTGAAGGACAGGTGCGGGGGATCAAAGGAATGGTGGAAAAAGATGCATACTGCACCGATATTCTGGTGCAGTCGGCAGCGGTCAATGCAGCCTTAAGCAGTTTTAACCGTGTGCTTTTAGAAAATCATATCAAGTCTTGTGTGATAAGAGATATCAGGGAAGGAAAAGAAGAGACAGTAGATGAGCTTCTTGTCACACTGAAAAAATTAATGAAATAGAGGTGATGGCATGGATCAATATACAGTAACCGGAATGAGCTGCGCCGCCTGCAGCGCAAGAGTGGAAAAGGCAGTTGGAAAACTGGAGGGAGTCACTTCCTGTTCCGTCAGCCTTCTGACCAATTCCATGGGGGTGGAAGGAAACGCTGATTCCGCGGCGATTATAAAAGCGGTAGAGGATGCGGGATATGGCGCCTCCCGAAAAGGCGGCAGGGATCAAGCTGCAAAAACAGCAAATGCAAAGGATGCAGAAGATTTGTTAGAGGACAAAGAGACGCCGTTGCTGCGCAGCAGGCTGCTGGCGTCAGTGGGATTTCTTCTGATTCTGATGTATTTTTCCATGGGCCATATGATGTGGAACTGGCCCATACCGGCTTTTCTTGCAGGAAATCATATCGCCATGGGATTGCTGCAGCTTTTATTGACGGTGATTATCATGGTGATCAATCAGAAATTTTTTATAAACGGATTTAAGAGCCTGTTTCATTTGTCTCCGAATATGGATACATTGGTAGCCCTGGGTTCCGCGGCATCTTTTGTTTACAGTGTTTACGCATTGTTTGCCATGACAGACGCTCAGGTAAAAGGCAGTGCGGACATGGTTATGCATTATATGCATGAATTTTATTTTGAATCCGCAGCTATGATACTGACATTGATCACGGTAGGGAAAATGTTAGAGGCGAAATCAAAGGGCAGGACTACGGATGCATTGAAAAGCCTGATCCGGCTTTCGCCTAAGACGGCAGTGGTTCTTCAGGAGGGGGCGGAAAAAGAGGTTCCCATTGATCAGGTAAAAAAGGGAGATGTTTTCGTAGTGCGGCCGGGGGAGCATATCCCTGTGGACGGTATTGTATTAGAGGGAGACAGCGCTGTAAATGAGTCGGCATTGACAGGAGAGAGCATTCCTGTGGATAAGGCCATAGGCGATCCGGTGTCTGCCGCAACTTTAAACCAGTCCGGATTTTTAAAATGCGAAGCAGTCCGGGTGGGAGAGGATACAACGTTGTCCCAGATCATCCAGCTGGTCAGTGATGCGGCTGCGACAAAAGCGCCGATTGCAAAGGTGGCGGATAAGGTATCCGGTGTTTTCGTGCCCGTTGTAATTGGGATTGCTCTGGTTACGATTGTTGTCTGGCTGATTGCCGGATATGAGATCGGCTTTGCCCTGGCAAGGGGAATTTCAGTGCTTGTGATCAGCTGTCCATGTGCGCTGGGGCTTGCAACGCCTGTTGCAATCATGGTGGGAAACGGAGTGGGAGCCAAAAACGGCATTATGTTTAAGACGGCGGTATCCCTGGAAGAAACCGGAAAAACCGAAATTGCGGCTTTGGACAAAACCGGAACGATTACCACGGGAGAGCCTTCTGTAACGGATCTGCTGCCTGCAGCGGGCGTCACGGAAGAAGAATTGCTGCATTTTGCCGCATCTTTGGAACAAAAGAGCGAGCATCCTCTGGCATCTGCCGTTTTAAAATATGCAAAAGAGAGAAATCAGAAACCGGAAGATGTGACAGAGTTTACCGCAGTTGCAGGAAACGGATTAACGGGAACAATAAATGGGATTCGTTTCTGGGGCGGAAATGCATCTTTTATCCGGCAGTTTGTTTCCATACCAAAAGACAGCGGCAGGCGTGCCGAAGAACTTTCCGAAGAAGGGAAAACGCCTCTCTTTTTTGCAAAAGAAGGAGCATTTATCGGCATCATTGCAGTAGCGGACCAGTTAAAAGAGGAAAGCCCCGGGGCGGTTGCGGAACTCCAGAATATGGGAATCCGTGTAGTGATGCTGACAGGAGATAATGAGCGTACCGCCAGGGCGGTAGGAAAGCTTGCGGGAGTGGACGAAGTGATTGCCGGCGTTTTGCCGGAAGGAAAAGAAAAAGTGATTGCTTCTTTAAAGAAACAGGGCAAAGTGACTATGGTAGGCGATGGAATCAACGATGCGCCCGCTCTTACGAGAGCCGATATCGGCATTGCCATTGGAGCCGGAACCGATATCGCCATTGACGCCGCAGATGTGGTGCTGATGAAGAGCAGATTAAGCGATGTGCCCGCAGCGATTCGCCTGAGCCGGGCTGCATTGAAAAATATTCATGAAAATCTGTTTTGGGCATTTATTTATAACGTGATAGGAATTCCGCTGGCGGCGGGAATCTGGATTCCGTTATTTGGACTGAAATTAAATCCTATGTTCGGCGCTGCGGCTATGAGTTTATCCAGTTTCTGCGTCGTTACAAATGCGCTGCGTTTAAATCTGCTGTCAGTTCATGACGCAGGAAAAGATAAAAAAATCAAAAAGAAAAAGAAAGCGGAGGTAATTACCATGGAAAAAACAATGAAAATCGAAGGTATGATGTGCGGACACTGCGAGGCAAGGGTGAAAAAGGTCTTAGAAGGCATTGAAGGCGTGGGAAACGCAGATGTCAGCCATGAAAAGGGAACTGCAGTGGTAACTTTAAACGGAGAAGTTTCCGATGAGATTTTGAAAAAAGCAGTGGAAGAGCAGGATTATCAGGTGACAGAGATCTGTTAAGAGAAAAATTTCGGCTTTAACGCCGTGTTATATAGAAATGTATGACAGCTAAATGTATGACAGGGTATATGGGTATTTCCGTATACTCTGTTTGCGCTCTTTAGAAAATATTAAGAAAAAACAAAAAAAGTTCATGAACTTCATATTGCTTTTGAAGACTCTAACACATATAATAAACAATAGCAGTCCAAAAAAGGATTGACTGCGAATATGCAGAATCATACTGCCATACGGAGGAAGTTATGGATAACAAGGAACCAAATAAGCAGAACCGTGATCATAATAATAAAAACGGACAGGTTATTTTGACATTTATTATGGTGTCGCTTGTTGTATTATTTATTATGAGCATCATATCAAATAAATGGACACAGCAGCTTAATCAGAAGATTTCCTATACGGAGTTTCTGGAAAAGGTGGAAGCTGGGGAAGTGGAAAGCATTGAATTTACCGGCACGCAGATCAACATTGTCCAGAAATCCGGGAAGGACGTCAGATACAAGCAGACGTATTATACGGGCATGGTTAATGACGCAGAGATGATTCCCTTGCTCAAAAAGCATAACGTGGAGATTTTCGGATATATTCCGGATAATACCTCCACCTGGATCTATAATATTTTAAGCTTTGTCATTCCGTTAGCTTTGGTATGGATTCTTTTGGCTTATCTGATGAGGCGCATGGGCGGCGGAGGCGGCGTCATGGGCGTGGGAAAGAGCAATGCCAAGGTTTATGTGGAGAAATCCACAGGCGTGACGTTTAAAGACGTGGCGGGACAGGACGAGGCGAAGGAATCGCTTCAGGAGGTTGTGGATTTTCTTCACAATCCCAAGAAATACAGAGATATCGGCGCAAAACTGCCGAAGGGAGCCTTGTTGGTAGGACCTCCGGGAACGGGTAAGACGCTGTTGGCCAAAGCCGTGGCAGGAGAGGCAAACGTGCCGTTTTTCTCTCTGGCTGGTTCTGATTTTGTAGAAATGTTTGTAGGCGTGGGAGCTTCCCGTGTAAGAGATTTGTTTAAGGAAGCGCAGAAACAGGCCCCCTGTATTATATTTATTGATGAGATTGACGCCATTGGAAAGAGCAGGGATTCCAGATTCGGCGGCAATGACGAAAGAGAGCAGACCCTGAATCAGCTGTTGGCGGAAATGGACGGATTCGATACATCAAAAGGACTTTTGATCTTAGCGGCGACGAACCGGCCGGAGGTATTGGATAAAGCGCTGCTTAGGCCGGGGCGTTTTGACAGAAGAATTATCGTAGACCGTCCGGATCAGAAGGGACGTCTTGAGACATTAAAGGTGCATTCCAAAGACGTTATGATGGATGAGACAGTGGATTTGGAAGCTCTGGCTCTGGCGACAGCGGGACTGGTAGGTTCTGATCTTGCCAATATGATCAACGAAGCGGCAATCAATGCCGTTAAGAACGGCCGTAAATATGTGAATCAGACCGATTTGTTTGAGGCATTTGAATTAGTAGCGGTGGGCGGTAAAGAGAAGAAAGACCGGGTGATGAGTGAAAAAGAGAAACGCATTGTTGCTTATCATGAAGTCGGGCATGCCATGGTTACTGCTCTGCAGAAGAATACGGAGCCGGTGCAAAAGATCACTATTGTGCCAAGGACGATGGGAGCTTTGGGTTATACCCTGCAGACGCCGGAAGAAGAAAAATTCTTAGACACTAAAGAAGAACTGCTGGCAAAGATCACTACTTACATGGCGGGGCGTGCAGCGGAGGAAATTGTATTTCAATCGGTAACCAGCGGCGCAGCCAATGATATTGAGAGGGCTACTAACATTGCCAAATCTATGATTACCCGGTTTGGAATGTCAGATAAATTCGGTATGATGAATCTGGTTACGGTAGACAGCCAGTATCTGGACGGCAGAGCATCTATGAACTGTGCAGAGAAGACAGCAGCCCAGGTAGACAGGGAGGTTCTTAAGATTATCAATTCCTGTTATGCCAAAGCAGTCAATATGCTGACAAAGGACAGAGAAGTTCTGGATGGAATTTCCGATTATCTATTTGAGCATGAAACCATTACCGGTAAGGAATTTATGAAGATGTTTCGGGAGATGAAAGGTCTTCCGGAACCCAAAGAAGAGGAAGACAACCAGAAAGACGCCGAAAAAGGAAAGCATATTGATATGACGGCAGACGATAGTAAGGATGAAACATCATGACATTTCATTTGGAAGAAGAATTAAAAAAACTCCCGGATCAGCCGGGAGTTTATATTATGCGTGACGAAAAAGATGCGATTATTTATATTGGCAAGGCAGTTTCTCTGACAAAACGGGTACATCAGTATTTTCAGGCCAGCCACAATGAAGGAATCAAAAAAGCCCAAATGGTCAGGCAGATTGCAAGGTTTGAATATATTGTAACAGATTCAGAGATGGAGGCTCTGGTGCTGGAATGCAATCTGATCAAAGAACACAGGCCGAAATACAATACCATGTTAAGGGATGATAAGACGTATCCATATATAAAAGTGACTCTGGGAGAGGATTTTCCAAGAGTCCTTTTTGCACGTCAGATGAAAAAAGACAAATCCAGATATTTTGGCCCTTATACAAGCGCAGGGGCGGTGAAGGATACCATTGATCTTTTAAATAAGCTTTATGGACTCCGCACCTGCAGACGTATACTGCCGAGGGATATCGGCAAGGAGCGTCCCTGCCTGAATTATCACATCAAGCAGTGCGAGGCTCCCTGCCAGGCATATATTTCAAAAGAAGAGTATGCCTTGCACATTACTCAGGCAATTCGGTTTTTAAACGGAGAATATCAGCCGATTATGCAGGAATTGAAAGAAAAAATGATGGCTGCTTCTGCTGATATGGAATTTGAAAAAGCAGCGGAGTACAGAGATCTGTTAAACAGCGTAAAACAGGTGGCGCAGAAACAGAAGATAACAGACGCCAATGACGAAGACCGGGATGTGATAGGACTGGCAAAGGAGAAGGAAGACGCCGTGGTGCAGGTGTTTTTTATCCGGGGCGGCAAGCTGATTGGAAGAGAACATTTTTATATGAAAATTGCAGCAGAAGATGAGGCAGAGCAGATTCTGACGGCTTTTATCAAACAGTATTATGCAGGAACTCCTTTTATTCCAAAACGCATCATGCTGCCGGCGGCAATTGATGAGATTGAAATCATAGAAGAATGGCTGTCTAAACGAAGAGGGCAGAAGACATATATCCATATTCCCAGAAAAGGCATGAAAGAAAAGCTGGTGGAGCTGGCTTCTAAGAATGCAGGATTGATATTAACCCAGGATAAAGAGAGGATCAAGAGGGAAGAAGGGCGGACAATAGGAGCTGTGAAGGAAATTGCCGGCCTGTTGGAATTGCAGGGAATCGTTCGTATAGAGGCTTATGATATTTCCAATACCAGCGGCTTTCAATCAGTGGGGTCTATGGTTGTCTATGAAAAAGGAAAGCCCTGCCGCAGTGATTACCGGAAATTCCGTCTTAAAACGGTATCGGGACCGGATGATTATGCGTCGATGCATGAGGTTTTGACGAGGCGGTTTGAGCACGGAAAACTGGAAAGGGAAGAGTTAAAAGAAAAGGGACTGGAAAATGACTTTGGAAGTTTTACAAAATTTCCGGATTTGATTATGATGGACGGCGGAAGAGGACAGGTGAATATTGCGCTGCAGGTTTTAGAAGAGCTGCATTTAAATATTCCGGTATGCGGTATGGTAAAAGATGATAATCACAGGACTCGTGGGTTATACTATAATAATGTAGAGATTCCAATTGATAAAAGCAGCGAGGGTTTTCAGCTGATCACCAGGATTCAGGATGAAGCTCATCGATTTGCCATTGAATATCACAGATCTTTAAGGAGCAAAGGGCAGGTACGCTCCGTATTAGATGAAATACCGGGAATCGGACCCTCCAGAAGAAAAGCCCTTATGATGCGTTTCCCCTCTTTAGATGCCATACGAAATGCGGATATAGAAGAGCTGGCAGATACGCCCACAATGAATCATAAGTCTGCAAAAGCAGTATATCAGTATTTTCATTAGTGTCTGCCGAAAGGCAAAGAGGTATCCTTTAGGTTTCATTCTGTTGATGAAAATACAGAAATATGATATACTTTTTCTATATTATAGACAGGAAAGGAGAAATGGTATGGAGGGTGTTAACGTAGCAAAAATTGCAAAAAAAATGAAACTGCATAATTTTACGGAGGATATTGATTTAAAGGATCACCGGATCATCCTTTCTGACGTGAATCGTCCGGCGCTGCAGCTGAATGGATTTTTTGAGCATTTTGAGCAGTCTCGTGTGGAAATCATCGGAATGGTAGAATATGCCAATCTGCAGAAGAAGACAGAAGAAGAGAAGAAAGAATTGTATGATGCATTCCTTTCTTTTGATATTCCCTGCGTCATATTCTGCCGGGGATTTGAGCCGGACGCTATGTTTTTGGAAACAGCCAACCGCAACGGAATTCCGGTACTTGGCACAGAACGGGCAACATCAGGATTTATGGCGGAGCTGATCAATCTTCTGACAGAAGAGCTGGCGCCCTGTATTACAATCCATGGGGTTTTGGTAGATGTGTATGGCGAAGGCCTTTTGATCATGGGAGAAAGCGGCATAGGAAAAAGCGAAGCAGCTTTAGAGCTTGTGAAGAGAGGACATCGACTTGTAACGGATGATGTGGTGGAAATCCGCAAAATCAACGATCATACGCTGATTGGAACGTCGCCGGACATTACCAGATATTTTATTGAGCTGCGGGGCATCGGAATTATTGATGTAAAGACTTTGTTTGGTGTGGAATGTGTCAAGGAGAAGCAGAATATTGATCTGGTGATTAAATTATCCGACTGGAAAAAAGAAAATAATTATGACCGTTTCGGACTGGAAGAGGAATATACAGAAATTTTGGGGAATAAAGTAGTGTGTCATTCACTGCCGATTCGTCCGGGCAGAAATCTCGCTGTGATTTGCGAGGCAGCAGCAGTAAACCATCGTCAGAAGAAAATGGGCTACAATGCAGCTCAGGAACTCTACCGCCGTGTACAGGCGAATTTCGCAAAGAGCGAAGAAGAATAGTATAATAAATTTATAAGAAAGTGGATAACAGATATGGAAAACAAAAATGCATGGGAGAAATATCCGGAAGGCGAAAAAAGACAGAAAGTCATGGATTTTGCAGAAGATTACCGGAAGTTTATTTCCAAATGTAAGACAGAACGGGAATGTATGCAGGAATTTGTATCACTGGCCAAAGACGCGGGGTTTGTGGATTTGGATGAGCTGATTCAAAAAGGAACACAGATCAAGGCGGGAGATAAAATTTATGCCGGCAAAATGGGAAAGGCTGCAGCTTTCTTTGTCATAGGAAAACGGAATCTGGAAAAAGGATTGAATATTCTGGGAGCTCACATTGATTCTCCGAGACTTGACTTAAAACAGGTGCCCCTGTATGAAGATAACGAAATGGCAATGCTTGACACCCATTATTACGGCGGCGTAAAGAAATATCAGTGGGTGACCCTGCCGCTTGCCCTTCATGGAGTTTTTGTGAAAAAAGACGGCACAGTTGTCAATGTGAATATTGGCGACAAACCGCAAGATCCGGTATTTGGAATCAGCGACCTTTTGATTCATCTTTCCGGTGAGCAGCTGGAGAAAAAAGCGGCAAAAGTCATTGAGGGAGAGAAACTGGACCTTTTGATCGGCAGTATCCCGATGAAAAAAGAAGAAGACAAAAAAGAAGCAAAGGATGCGGTAAAAGGAAATATTCTGCGGATCTTACAAGAAACTTACGGCGTATCAGAAGACGATTTTCTTTCCGCCGAAATCGAGGCAGTTCCCGCCGGAGAGGCTAGAGACTACGGATTTGACCGGAGTATGATTATGGGATACGGTCATGACGACAGAGTCTGCGCATATCCGTCATTTCAGGCGATTTTAAATGTAACAGAGCCGGAAACCACTTCCGTATGCCTTCTGGTGGACAAAGAAGAAATTGGCAGTGTGGGAGCTACCGGCATGCAGTCCAGATTTTTTGAAGATACGGTGGCGGAGCTGTTAAATCAGATGGGAGCTTATTCCGAGATTTCTTTGCGCCGCACCATGCGGAATTCCAAGATGTTCTCTTCCGATGTGAGCGCGGCATATGATCCGAATTATCCGGAAGTGACAGAAAAGAGAAATGCGGCATATTTTGGAAAAGGGCTGGTGTTTAACAAGTATACCGGTTCCAGAGGAAAAAGCGGCTCTAACGATGCCAATGCAGAATATATGGCGCAGATTCGAAATATTCTGGATGAAAAAAATATTGCATTTCAGACGTCGGAGCTTGGCAAAGTAGACCAGGGCGGCGGCGGAACGATTGCTTATATTTTGGCTAATTACGGTATGCAGGTGATTGACAGCGGCGTTGCAGTGTTAAATATGCATGCTCCCTGGGAAATTATCAGCAAAGTGGATCTGTATGAGGCTTTATTGGGTTATCAGGCGTTTTTGGAAACAATCTGATCAGAAAATATATTTTTAAAAGAGGAATAAAACAGGCGTGGAACAATTACTAAGGGAATTGGATGAAGTATTGAGAAAAGAGCAGGTATTGCAGAATGAGCCAATGGACCGCCATACCACATTTCGTGTGGGCGGTCCTGCGGAGTTGTTTTTGACGCCGGAAACAGAACAGCTGGCGGAGACGCTTCGGATTCTTCACAGACATCAGACAAAGGTAACGGTGATCGGCAACGGCAGCAATCTTTTAGTTTCAGACGAAGGAATCAAAGGAGCCGTAATCGAAGTAGGGAAACAGTCCGCCGGAATTCTTACGGAGGGAGAATATGTCACTGCCCAGGCGGGGGCGCTGTTGTCCAAAACAGCTGCAGAAGCTTACAAAAACGGACTTTCCGGTATGGAATTTGCAGCAGGGATACCGGGCAGCGTCGGAGGAGCCATGGTTATGAATGCCGGCGCTTACGGCGGAGAGATGAAAGATATTGTTTCTTCTGTAACGGTTTTGGACAGAGACGGAAACAGAAAGGAATTGACCTGTAGTCAGATGGGATTTGGATACCGCCGCAGCTGTATTGAAGAGAACGGCTATCTGGTATTGGCGGCAAAATTTCACTTAAAAAAAGGCGATTCAAAGCAGATTTTTCTTAAAATGGAAGAGTTAAAAGCAAAAAGAATTGCAAAGCAGCCCCTTGAGTATCCCAGTGCAGGCAGCACCTTCCGCAGGCCGGAAGGATATTTTGCAGGAAAACTCATTATGGACGCCGGACTTTCCGGGTTTTCCATAGGAGGCGCCCGGGTATCAGAAAAGCACTGCGGATTTGTGATTAATAAAGGGGGAGCGTCGGCGAAGGATATACTGGATTTGATACATCATATCCAGAAAACAGTAAAAGAACAGTTTGACGTAGAACTGGAACCGGAAGTGAAAATGATCGGCAGATTTTAGATAACAGAGTATACATTAGGTGACAGGGGAGATAAAACGTGAGATTAGTCATTTTAACCGGCATGTCTGGAGCCGGGAAAAGTACAGCGCTTAAGATGATGGAGGATATCGGATTTTATTGTGTGGATAATCTGCCGATTCCTTTGATAGAAACATTTGTGGAATTATCGGAGACAAGCGGCGAAGAGCTGCAGAAATTTGCCATAGGCATTGATATACGGAGCGGACATTCTCTTTCAGAACTGCATGGCATTCTGGCCAGGCTGGAGGAAAAGGGAAAAGCGCCGGAGATCTTATTTTTGGATGCAGAAGATTCTGTTTTGGTAAAGAGGTACAAAGAGACAAGGCGGAATCATCCGCTATCGGGAAAAGAGCGGGTAGAAACGGGAATTGCAGCAGAAAGGGAAAGACTGACGTTTTTGCGAAAAAGGTCGGATTATATTATTGATACCAGCAGGCTTTTAACAAGGGAGCTTCGGGCAGAACTGGATAAAATTTTTGTCAATCAGCAGGAGTATCAGAATCTTTTTATCACCATTTTGTCCTTTGGGTTTAAATATGGAATTCCGGCAGATTCCGATCTGGTGTTTGACGTGCGTTTTCTGCCAAATCCTTATTATGTGGAAGAGTTGAGAGTTAAGAGCGGCAACGACAAAGAAATACAGGACTATGTGCTGCAGTTTGAAGAGGCTCATGTTTTTCTGGAGAAATTAACGGATATGGTCAATTTCCTGATTCCCAATTATATCGTGGAAGGAAAAAACCAGCTGGTAATTGGAATTGGGTGTACCGGGGGCAAGCATCGTTCTGTGACGCTTGCCAACGAATTATATAAAAATCTGTGCAGCCGACGGGAATACGGACTTAAGATGGAACACAGAGATATAGAAAAAGGGTGACGAAGAGGATGTCGTTTTCAGGGGAAGTGAAAAAAGAACTGTCCATGCTGGCAGGAACGGCCAGACACTGCAGGATTGCAGAACTGTCTGCAATTATTTGTTTTGCCGGAAATTTAAGGATTTCAAACGGAGATATCCGGCTGCGGCTGGAAACAGGAAATTCCTGCCTGAAGGAAAAATACAGACTTTTGTTGTCTCTTTTATTTTCTATGGAACATATACCGGAGGAACTGGCCGGAGAAGAAGTATATAAAATTTTAGAAAGCGTAAAAGTGTGGGACAGGAGGAAAGGTTGTTTTCGCAGCACGGAAATGGCAGATGGTCTGCTGATACAGCAGCCCTGCTGTAAAAGAGCGTTTATCCGCGGAGCCTTTTTAGCATCCGGATCCATGAGCGATCCCGATAAGTCTTACCACTTTGAAATCGTCTGCAGCACCATGAGCCAGGCCAGACAGCTGCAGTCTGTGATCCGGAGCTTTGAAGTGGATGCCAGGATTGTAGCCCGCAAAAAAAATCAGGTGGTCTACGTGAAAGAAGGAGCGCATATTGTAGATCTTTTAAATATTATGGAGGCGCATGTTTCCCTGATGAATTTGGAAAATGTCAGGATTGTAAAAGAAATGCGGAACTTTGTAAACCGGCAGGTGAATTGTGAAACGGCCAATATCAGCAAAAGCGTTAATGCAGCAGTAAGACAGATTGAAGATATCTGTCATATCCGGGATAAAAAAGGGCTTGAGAGTCTGCCGGATCATTTAAAGGAAATCGCCTTGCTGCGGCTGGAATATCCGGACGCATCATTAAAAGAGCTGGGAGCCTATCTCAATCCGCCGGTGGGAAAATCAGGCGTCAACCACAGACTCAGACGGATATCTGAAATTGCAGAAGAAATGTAACAGTAAGTATATAAGAAAAGGATGGATGCCATGCAGAAACTTTTATTTGTATTTAATCCCCATGCAGGAAAGGGGCAGATCAAAAATAAATTACTGCAGATTGTGGATCTTATGGTAAAAGAGGAGTATGATGTCACCATATATCCCACACAGGCAAGGGAAGATGCCTTAAACATTGTCAAGAACCGTGCAGAAGAATTTGACCTTATTGTATGCTGCGGCGGCGACGGAACGTTAGATGAGGCTGTCAGCGGAATGATGCTTTCTTCCAAAAAAGTGCCGCTGGGCTATATTCCGGCAGGAAGCACCAATGATTTTGCCAATTCCCTGAAGATTCCAAAAGACATGGTAAAAGCGGCAAAAGCTGCAGTGTCCGGTCGGAAATTTGCCTGTGATGTGGGTACGTTTAACGGCAATCCCTTTATTTATGTTGCAGCATTCGGTATTTTTACGGCTGTTTCTTATAAAACGCCTCAAGAGTGGAAAAATATACTGGGACATGTGGCATATATTTTAGAGGCGGCAAAAAGTCTGCCTGAAATTTCTTCATATTTTCTTCGGGTGGAGCATGACGGCGAAGTGATTGAAGATGAATTTATTTACGGCATGATCACCAATTCCAATTCTGTCGGCGGGTTCAAAAATATGACCGGCAAAAACGTACTGTTGGATGATGGCAAATTTGAAGTGACGCTGATTCGGATGCCCAAAAATATTGTGGAACTGAATGCGATTCTGGCTTCTCTGACGAATCTGATCGACGATACGGATCTGATTTATTCCTTTAAAAGCGATCATATTACTTTTATATCAGAAGAGGAGATTTCCTGGACGTTAGACGGGGAATTCGGCGGCAGCCACAGAGAGGCGACAGTGAAAAATATGCAGCAGGCATTGGAGATTATGGTGAAAAATTAGGGGTTTATTTTTCAGAAGAAGTAGGCTATACTATAAGAAATAAAATTAGAAAAGGAGAGATCAAGTTATGTTAGTATCTGCAAAAGAAATGCTTGACAAAGCAAAAGCTGGCCACTATGCAGTAGGACAGTTCAATATCAACAACTTAGAGTGGACGAAGTCTATTCTTTTGACTGCACAGGAGTTAAATTCACCGGTTATCCTTGGTGTGTCTGAGGGTGCAGGCAAGTATATGACAGGTTTCAAAACAGTTGCAGCTATGGTAAAAGCAATGATCGAAGAATTAAATATTACAGTTCCGGTTGCGCTGCATTTGGATCACGGCTCCTATGAAGGATGTTTAAAATGCGTAGAAGCAGGATTTTCTTCTATCATGTTTGACGGATCTCATTATCCGATTGATGAGAACGTTGCAAAGACAACAGAGTTAGTAAAATTAGCTCATGACAAAGGAATTTCCATCGAGGCGGAAGTTGGTTCTATCGGCGGCGAAGAAGACGGCGTTGTAGGCATGGGTGAATGTGCAGATCCACAGGAATGTAAATCAATCGCTGACCTTGGCATTGATATGCTTGCAGCCGGCATCGGCAACATCCATGGCAAATATCCTGCAAACTGGGCAGGCTTAAGCTTTGAGACATTGGATGCAATCCAGCAGCTCACAGGAGATATGCCTCTTGTACTTCACGGCGGAACAGGTATTCCGGAAGATATGATTAAGAAAGCAATCTCTCTTGGGGTAGCTAAGATCAATGTCAATACAGAATGCCAGCTCTCATTCGCAGACGCTACACGTAAATATATTGAAGCAGGCAAGGATTTAGAGGGCAAAGGATTTGATCCTCGTAAATTACTGGCTCCCGGCGCAGAAGCAATCAAAGCAACTGTAAAAGAGAAGATGGAATTATTTGGTTCTGTAAATAAGGCTTAAGTAAAATTGACTAAAAAACTTTTTGAAAAATAAGAAAAGTTGTTTGAATTTCCTATTGTATTTTTGGTTTTTTTGATGTATCTTAATATCCTGTCTTTGACAGTTAGTAGATTAAACAATCGCTGTATCCCTTGTATTTTCT
>CAJUEY010000022.1 GCA_910585825.1 uncultured Lachnospiraceae bacterium
AAGGAGAAAGAAATGAGTATTTTAGGAGTAAGTGATGTTTTAGGTGCATACCAATGCGCAAACAGGACACAAAAGTGACCTATTATCTTAGCGGAGAAGAATCGCCCGAAAAGAAAGCAAAGGTGGAAGCTGAACAAAAGGCAAAACAGGAAAAGAAAGCGGCACAACGTCAAGAGAATTTGAAACATAGTCAAGAAACGGCGGAGAAACGCAGGCAGGAAATGGAGATAGCATATAGGGAGCAGACTATGGAGGAAGCACTTGCAAACCGTACAATGGAAACAAACAGGTTTACATATACGGCTGCATCAGAGGTTATAAGTTCTGTGGCTGCGGCTTATGAGAAGAACATTATGGGAGCAACAGGCATTTTGCAGTAAAACAAAATATGCCCGGACTTATCATAAGGGGGCAAAGGCGGCTCTGAATGACAGAAGAACCGCAGAAAAAATATTGATAACAATGGAGAATTTGAAAAATGAGCGTAAATGGAATTGGACATAATTATTATCAAAACAATGTAGCAACAAATAAACACAACAAGAGCAGGGGCGGACAATTTTACCCACAAAAACAGGAAACAGAGGCGTCTGCACCCGAAGATACAAGGCAGAATGCCAATGTGCAGGATATTTATAAGGCGCTTAAATCAACAAATCCATTATTGGAGCAGGAGGATAATGATGTATCAGATGAAGAATTGAAACAGGAAGATAAACAAGAATCTGAATCAAAGACAGAAATTATTGTTAAGCCAGACGGTTCAAGAGTGCTTGTAATGACAATGCGTATCGGAGGAATGGAAACAACCATGAGCTTAGAAATTTCTAAGCCGACAGAAGCGCCAAATGAAATTTCGGAGCATGATACCACTAATACGCCTACGGCTGAAAATGATACTGTATCAAATGCAATGTCGAATGTTTCAAGTGAAGCATAGAAAATGTACATAATTTTAAGGGGATTGGTATGTCTGCATGATGAAATAAACTGCCCGGATTTATTATAAGGGGACAAAGGCGGTTCTGAACGACAGAAGAACCGCAGAAAAATATTGGTAGCAATGGAGGATTTGAAAAATGTTTCTTAGAGAAATTAGAAAACTTATAAAATGTTAAATGCAAACAGAGTTACCCACAATTCCATAAGACAGCCAGTTATACACATTACACACAATGCCGACTACACGGAATCCCTCTCATACCTTTTTAGCAATAAAAGCAAGAAATTGTTGACAAATGTATATCCAAGCGTTAATATGAAATAAATTTCACGTGAAGTTTATTTCATATTAAGGAGGAAAAATTTGAAAAAAGAAGTTCCTACACTACTATCGAATAATGTAAGAGAATACCGAATGGAGAAACAGCTTACCCAACAGCAACTTGCTGATTTAGTAAAAGTTTCTTCAAGAACTATAATTTCACTGGAAAAAGGGCAATATAATCCGTCTGTTTTGCTGGCACATGAGTTAGCTAAAATATTTGGATTGAAGATTGAAGAATTATTTAATTTTGAGGAGGATTGACATGAGAAAGAGTAAGAAAATTTTTGCGTGTTTATTTATTGGTATTGGTATTTTGCTCTTACCTTTTAGTCTTATAAAGGGATTTCCTGTTGCTTTTATTCTCTCTGCCGGCTGCGCACTAATAGCTTATGGCATTGTAGATTTTCTATTTGAACATTTTATCCATAAGATTGGACGCGCTAAAATCATGGATGAGGACGAAAGAAACGTACTTATTAACGGCAAAGCATACACCCTTGTATCTGAATTTGCAAATATTGGTTTTATTATCCTTGCTTTGTATTCCGCTATCTGCAAGGCAGATATGGTAGGCTGCATGATTGCTGTAGGTATCTTTTTATTAAGTCATATAGTTTATGCAGTGTGTTTTAAATATTTTGACAACCATTAACAGAATAAAGTCAGAATCATTACTTGTATTCAAAAGAAATGTCCCGCCATGCCGAAATGACCGCCATGTCCGTGGCTGATGATAATCGCGCACAGATCATGGATGTTCAGTTCCAGATCCTAGAATCCATTTATTCCCTATGGAAGGATGTTTCAGAGTCTGATTCAATCATGGATATAAAATTTTCAGTATGATTTTAAAAAAGGTAACTATGGACTCATATCCTGCTAAAAATGGCAGGGTATATCTTGCGTCTGACGGAAGGAGAAGGCTCGTAATGAACACATATGCTATTTTAGTTGACGCGAGTATGGATCACTCTGTTATAGTGTGGCAGACAGGCGGGAATACTATTCATAAAAATATCGAAAAGCTTGCAGTTATGGAAGAAGAAACCAAATTTTATCTGTTGGCTTAAACAATAGTTATCGGAGGACTTATAAGCGTAAGTATAAGACCGGATAAGAAAATCGTCCCTGTTCGTTTTTCTTATCCGATTATTTATTTGCTAAAAAATAGACGGAAGATAATTCTACCCGGCAGGAACCGGCAAATAGACAGGAAATGTCGGAAAAAGAAACTGATCCGGCTCCGGCAGAAGGGACAGAGTCTTCCGATCGTACAGAGAAGGAAGAAATTAAAAATTTTTTGAAAAAACTATAACTTAACAGGAAAAAAATGCCGATATTAACTTAAAATGCTGTCTGGAAAAATGATTGTTTTCACAACCGGCAGCTGCAGGCAAAGGAATACGAAAGGAGACTATGGACATGATAAACTGTCTGAAAAATTTAAAAATTAGAGTAAAACTTTATATCCTCATAGGAGTTGCGCTGCTTGGCATGTTTATTATCGGCGGTATGTCATTCTACCTTATGGGCGAGATGAACGAAATGACAAGTGACATTTCAACAAGCTGGCTTCCCAGTATTGATACGGCAAGGAATCTGAGCGGCACCCTTTCCAACATCCGTCTCAATGAATTAGGTTATCTTACCGCAATTTCCGAGGAAGTAGAAGAATCAAGCCTTCAGTATCTGCAAAGTGAAAAAGAAGATATGAATACGCTTTTAGCCACATATAAGGAATTAATTGATGAAGAAGAAAGAGATTTCTATGATAATGCAATGAATTTCTGGACTCAGTACAATGATGCGGATGAAACAATGATGGCATTGGCCAAAGAAGGACGCATAGAGGAGGCCCGCGCCATTCTGGAAGGCGAATGTGTAGAGCTTTATAATTCTTTAAACAGCGCCTTTAATGAGATCATTACATATAATTCAAAAGGCAGCAACGATGCGGCAGAGGAAAGTTCTTCTCTCTACAAAACAGCCACTTACATGATGACGGCGGTGATCATTGCCATTATCTTTGTGGGAGTCATCTTCTCCTTTGTCATCGTACGCCTGATCAAAATTCCTATCTCTGAAATCGAGAATGCCGCTATAAAAATGGCGGAGGGTGATCTGGATGTAGAGATTTCCTATACCGCGAAAGATGAACTGGGCGTTCTCGCTGCACAGGTACGCAGATTGCTCCGTAAGCTGCAGGTTATTTTAGATGATGAGAATAAATTCCTTGCAAAAATGGCGGAAGGAGACTTTACGGTGGATTCTATCTGTGAAGAAGAATATACAGGCGGTTTCCATCCATTGCTTGTTTCTTTCCGGAGCATTGCAGAAAAGCTCAATGACACGATGCTGCAGATCAGCCAAAGCGCGTCTCAGGTTGCAAACGAAGCGGAAGAGGTATCGAGCGGCGCTCAGACGCTTGCCCAGGGTTCCACCGAGCAGGCCAGTTCCGTGGAGGAACTTGCTGCCACCATCAACGAAATATCCAACAGGGTGAACCAGAATGCAGAAAATGCACGACAGGTCAATGATACGGCAGGCAGTGTCAGTACGAAAATGAATGTAAGCAATGAAAAAATGCAGCAGATGATGCAGGCAATGGGGGATATCAGTAACTGTTCCAGTGAAATCGGCAAGATTATAAAGACAATTGAAGATATTGCTTTCCAGACCAACATTCTCGCTTTGAACGCTGCCGTAGAAGCAGCTCGCGCAGGTTCTGCAGGAAAAGGGTTTGCCGTAGTGGCAGATGAAGTCCGCAGTCTGGCAAGCAAAAGCGCAGAGGCATCCAAGGACACCGCCGCTTTGATAGAAAATTCATTAAAGGCAGTGGAAAACGGAACTCAGATTGCCGACGAAACAGCGCAGTCTCTGGTTTTGGCAGTCAATGATGTAAACGAAATGACAGGCATTATCGGACAGATCTCAGAGGCCAGCAGCAATCAGGCTGACGCCATCTCTCAGATCATGATGGGTATTGACCAAATTTCCAGTGTGGTGCAGACTAACTCGGCAACTGCGGAAGAAAGCGCGGCTGCAAGCCAGGAAATGTCCAGTCAGTCACAACTTATGAAGAGCCTTGTAGAAAAGTTTAAGCTAAAGGGCAGTTCTTCCGTACAGTAAGTCGGTTTCCGTTCTAATCCGGCAGTGGGAAATCCTTGCCATGGCATTTCTTTGCCGGGAAAAATGACAGCGGATAAAACAGAATATTTTTACATAGACACTTGCCCTAAACGGCAGGTGTCTTTTATATGCATTTTCAGGGAGCCAATGACAGCCGTCTGGTGCTGATTTATGGAACTCAGAAGAAAATGAGATGGTTTCGCCTTGGATCAATCATGTCAAATGGAAAGCGTTTGAAGATAACGTATGGGGAATCTTCTATTCTTATCCGTTGGAGGAAGAAGAAGGCGTTGGCAAAGAATGTGCATATTGACAAATCAGAAAAACAAAAATATATTTATAAAGGGGAGAATTGCCGGTCAAAGGCGCTCCCCAAACGATAAATTAGGAGGTTGAAAAATTGAAACAACGAATTTTGTCAATCGCTTTAGCGTTGTGCTTATGTATTTCTTCTCCGTTAGCGGTATACGCATGGCAGGGAGACGCTTTGCTGCAGGAGGATATTCATATGGGAGAACCCACATCCGGACTGTCTGCCCGTGACGGTGATGTTCCCGCTCCGGAGGAAGTCTATGAGGCCATGATCGCATTAAAGGAAGATGATCAGTATAAGGAAGGGACGGTCTGGACCGATTATGAGCCTTATTCGGACGCAAAGGGAACTTATCATTGGAAGGGCGGAACGCTTAACGGGAAGAAGATCAGCGCCGTGGGCTGCGTAGCCTTTGCTTTTATACTCAGCGACGCGGCATTCGGCAGTCTGCCGGCCAGGATGTATGCAGAGGGTGATTTTACATTTGCAGACATAAAACCCGGAGATATTCTGCGTGTCAACAATGACGCCCATACCGTGATCGTGCTTGAGGTGAGTGACGCAGGCGTCGTCGTTGCCGAAGGAAACATCAGTACCGGAGACCATCAAGGCAGGGTTCATTGGGGGCGTGCAATAGCGAAAGAAATAGTGATGCGCGACACCAGCCATTATATCACTCGCTATCCGCAGGGTTATATTCCGCCGAGTGATCCGGAAGCCAATTTATCCATTGCAAAGGGATCGCTTGACGGAGGGCTTGCCTGGAATTTGACGAAAGCAGGTACGCTGACGATTACGGGCAAAGGAGCCATGCCGGATTTTAGCGGTACCGGAGAGCTGCCCTGGAACGAAAACAGCGGTCAAATTCGGAAGGTCGTGATTGAGGACGGCGTTACCAGTATCGGTTCCTGCGCCTTTTGGAACTGCGGGGTTCTTAGCGCGGAGATTTCTTCCAGTGTAACGACGATTGGAAATCATGCATTCCGTGGTTCTTCGATTATTTCCGCGGTCATTCCCTCCAGCGTGAAGACCATCGGTGACAGCGCTTTCCGCGAATGTCAAAATCTTAGTTCGGTGAGTATTTCCGAAGGGCTGGAAACAATCGAACAAAATGCATTCCGGGCGTGCACAAGCCTTATTTCTATTGCCCTGCCTGCAAGTATTGGAGAGGTGGGCGCCGGAGCATTTTTTCAGTGTCAGGCAATGACGAGCGCGACGTTCGCTCCCGGCAGCAGACAGGTAAAGATGGGCGACAATCTATTTATGCAATGCTATTATCTGATGCATGTAACGCTGCCCCAAAATATAGACTGTATCAGCGAGGGCATGTTTCAGAACTGCCTGATGCTTGCCGGAGTGGAAATTCCGCAAGGTGCGGAAAGCATAGGGACATCCGCATTCGCTTCCTGTTCCGGTTTTACCACTGTCGTTATTCCGGACAGCGTAACGACAATCGGAATATCCGCATTCGCATCTTCTTCTTTAAAGGACATATATTATACAGGCACAGAGGCGCAGTGGAAAGTCATAAACAAAATGGGTGATACGGCGGCGGCAGTGTCACAGGCAACGATACATTATAACTATACCCCGGACGAAAAACCAGGTCCCGGCGACAGCGATAATAACAACAACGGCAACGGCGATGATAACAACAACGGCGACGGTGATAATAACAACAACGGCGACGGCGATGATAACAACAATGGCAACGGCGATGATAACAACAACGGCGACGGTGATAATAACAACAACGGCGACGGCGATGATAACAACAATGGCAACGGCGATGATAACAACGATGGTAACGGCGGTAATTCAGGAGATGGTGAAAATCAGACCTCGTTCCAAAACGGCGCAACCTTTACGGTCAATGATCTCACTTATAAAGTGACAAAAGCCGGCGAAGAAGTGGAGCTGACATTATCAAAATCCACGGCAGTGAATGTTATGGTTGATACAGTTGCAGGCACGGACGGCGTGAAGTATCATGTGACTTCCATTGGAATAAATGCAATGAAGAACAACCAGCAGATGACGAGCCTGACCATTGGAGATAATGTAAAAACAATTGGGGAAAATGCATTTTCCGGCTGTACCAAGCTGACGAAAGTTGTCTTTGGTACAAATGTAGATGCAATTGGAGCAGGCGCATTCAAGGGATGTTCTGCTTTGAAGAAGACGCTTACTCTGCCGGACAGCGTAAAGACGATCGGAGCAAGCGCGTTTTCCGGCTGCAGGAAGATAACGGCAGTTACGATTGGCAAGACATCGAAATCCGGCCTGACGACGATTGGAAAGAGCGCTTTTAACGGATGCAGGAAACTTGGCAAAGTGACAATCAAGTCAAAAAAGCTTAGTTCCGTAGGAAAAAAGGCATTCAAGGGTACGAAATCCAGCCTGAAGGTGAAAGCGCCGTCCAAGCAATTGGCTAAGTATAAGAAAATCCTGAAAAAAGCGGGATTGAAAGTCAAACAGGTGACGAAATAATGTATGGTAGAATCAGGCTGAACAATCATTATAATGGAACGGTAGGAAACCGGTTAAAACGGGGTGGCTAAATGGCAGAGAAAAAAATATATGAAATTATGCATATGGATAGAAAGGTTGCAAAGATCAGCGAATCCGGAAAATGCAAAATATATTATAAGTCATTTATGCCATATAACCTGTATTTAGAAGAATCCAATGATATTGACACACTGGTAAACAATATTACAAATTTTAATTACTGGTGTGCCACAAGGGTTCTCACTTTAGACCGAAAGTATGCAAAAGAGATATTAAACAGCATAGGGATGCTGCAGGCTGTAACAGATAAAGAGCGGGCTAAAATTGCATTGTCCTATCGGTGCGCATCTTTAACAGATGTTTTTTGGGTAAAGCTAAAGAACGAGAAGATTTCATTTGGCGAGGTCAATTTATACGAAAATCATCTGGATCGAACTTTTATTGATATTGCGTTAAAGGGAAAACAATATACGGTGCAGAACGAATATCTGGCGAGAGATTTGTCTACAAACGGATGTTTCCCGAAAGCATGGCAGAGAAAGGATGACGGTTTCAGACTGTTAAAAGACGGCGGTTCCGATGCGGTGGAAAGAGAACTGCTTGCCAGTCAGATCTGCAGGTGTTTTGATGTTTCCCAGGTTTTATATGAAAAGGACTATTTTGACGGAGAAGAAGTCAGTGTAAGCAGTAACATTACGTCAAAAGAGTATTCTATCGTTTCTCTGGAATCATTTGAAATTTATTCTTTTAATCATGACAGGAATACCAAAAAATACATTCTTTCTTTGGATAGGCACAATTACTATATGATGAATATTATAGATTATCTCATTGGAAATACAGACAGACATTGGGGAAACTGGGGAGTATTAGTCCGAAATTCCAATAATAAACCAGTCAGACTATATGATTTAATGGATTTTAATCAGGCGTTTCATTCTTATGATACGATAGAAGGCTCTAATTGTCAGACTCTGTTTGGAGAACATATGAATCAAAAAGAAGCTGCTGTGAAATCGGTAGAAAGAATCGGCTTAAACCAGATCCGAGAAGTAAACAAAGAGGTTTTCCATACATTGCCTCAGTTTTACGAGATGTTTTGTAAAAGACTGGAGCTGTTGAAGTCGATGCAGGTATAAGAAGGAGGAGCCGGAAGGGCAGAAAACATGTCCGACTGGTTTTTCTTTCTATTGAGGATATCATGTCCGGAGGGGAGTTATGAGAAAAAATTTTTTTATTAGACAATACATTCTTGCAGTTTTTTTGCTTTTCCTGTGTGGGTGTGCACCTGCGCAGGAAAAGGCCGGTCAGATTTCCACAGAAGAAACGGAACTGTTTCAGAACGATGAACCAATAGATACAGAAAAATATGAAATTACAGCAACAATGACAGAATCTGGAACACAGCAGGATCAGAGACTGCGTTTTGTGGATGCATGGGGAGAATGGTTTGAAACAACCATTGATCCGGAACTGAAAATGCACAAATACGACTGGAACTGTTTGAAAAGGGATGAAGAAGACATCTGCTATGAAGGCGATTCTTATTATACGATTAAGAAGGGCATAGACGTATCGCATCATCAGAATCTCATTAACTGGGAAAAGGTAAGAGCGGCAGGATATGAGTTCGCCTTTATCCGCATGGTATATCGGGGATATGGCGAGGAAGGCAGTTTGAATCTTGACAGAAATTATTATGACAATATCCTTCAGGCGAAAGCGGCGGGGTTAAAAGTAGGAGTTTATGTATTCTCACAGGCGGTCAATGAATCCGAAGCTGTTGAGGAGGCAGAAATGGTTCTGAAACACTTAAATGGCATTTCTTTAGATCTTCCTGTTGCATATGATCCGGAATTGATTCGCGACGACGAGGCCAGAACAGATGATGTAACAGGAGAGCAGTTTACTAAAAATACCATTGCATTTTGTGAAAAAATAAAAGAGGCTGATTATGAACCGATGATTTACAGCAATATGTATTGGGAGGCTTTTTTGTTTGATTTAAAAGAACTGCAGGATTATCCTGTTTGGTATGCGGATTATGAAATGATTCCTCAGACGCCGTATGAATTTACATTTTGGCAGTATTCGGAGAGCGGACATGTGGATGGAATTGAAGGAGCAACGGATTTGAATGTGTGGTTTGTCAAAAATAGCGAATGATCATATGACGAAGACAGATGAGAAGGCAGGACTGGTTCAGCCCTGCCTCAAATATCTTTTCTCTAACGACCTGATAATTCCGTACAGCCCCATAGCAATTACACATAAAATTAAGATCGACAGTATTACCCAATCCAGCTTAAAGACCTGACTCCCGTAAATAATCAAATATCCAAGCCCGCATTTAGAAGCAATAAATTCCCCAATAATCACTCCCACCAGACAAAGCCCGATATTACTCTTCATCAGACCAATCAAATTTGCCCAGTTTGCCGGCAGAATCACCTTAAATAATGCATCGCTGTTATTTCCGCCAAGAGTTCGTATCAATTTAATCTTTTCCTCGTCCACTTCCCGAAACCCAATATAAAGATTTAAAATAGTGCCGAAAATAGCAACAGACATCCCGGTTAAGATAATCGTCTTATAATTTGCCCCAAGCCAGACAATCAAAAGAGGAGCCAGAGCAGACTTTGGCAGACTGTTTAAAACCACCAGATAAGGATCTAAAGTTTCCGTAAGGCTTTTGCTGTACCAGAGCAGAATTGTAATCAGAAGAGAGCAGGCCATAACCAGGAAAAAACTGACCAGGGTTTCAAATAAAGTAATTCCAATGTGATAGAATAAATTGTTTTCTGTTGTCATATGATAGAAACAGAGCAGAAGCTTTGAGGGGCTGCTAAAAATAAAATCATCAATCCATGCCATACGGGCGCTGACTTCCCACAGAGCTAAAAACAGCAGCAGAATTCCGATACGGTAGAATTGAATTTTTATTTTATGATACTTGTAAGATTTTATATAGGCCGCCTGTGCGGCGGAGAGAGAATCATTCATTTGGATTTAACTCCTTCCAGATTTCATTGAAATAGTCCTTGAATTCATTTGTATTTCTGCGTTCCATTGGAGACAGTTCTTTTGGGAATCCGGTAGGAATGATTTTCTGAATGCAGGCAGGCAGCGGAGTAAGAACAACAACGCGGTCTCCCAAACTGACGGCTTCTGAAAGATCGTGAGTGACCAGAATAGCTGTTTTGCCGGATCTGCGGATAATGCCGCCGATGTCGTCGCCGACTTTTAACCTTGTTTGATAATCCAATGCAGAAAAAGGTTCGTCTAAAAGCAGCAGATCAGGGTGCAGCAGCAGAGTTCTAATCAGCGCCGCCCGCTGGCGCATACCGCCGGAAAGCTGAGAAGGCCTTGCATCTTTAAAAGGATATAGTCCGTATAGTTTCAAGAGATGATCAGCTTCGATCAGACTCTCTTCCGATATTTTCTTTTGTATTTCCAGTCCGAGCAGAATGTTTTTCCGGACGCTTCTCCATTCAAATAAATGATCGTGCTGCAGCATATAACCAATGCCGCGTCTTGTATGGTTGGAAACAGCCGTTCCTTTGAAATATATGGTTCCGGATTCCGGCTGCAAAAGTCCGCATAAAAGTGACAGCAGCGTAGATTTTCCGCATCCGGAAGGGCCGACAATACTTACAAATTCTCCTTCGTTTACATGAAAATGGATATCACACAGCGCAGGCGTTTCCCCCTGTAATGTGTGGTAGGTATAGTTGACATGATTGCATATAATCAGAGGTTCCATGAAAATCCCCGCCTTTTTGCTTATAGATTTAGTTTATGTCGGTTGCTATTTTTTGACACATAATGTAAAATATTTTACATATGAGAAAAGACAAAGGACAGTGAGAAAATGAATCAAAGAAATTACCAGAAAGAATTGGAGGAGATTTTAAAACGGCATCGGGAAGAGCGTGTGGTTCCAAAGCTTCTGCTGCACAGCTGCTGCGCGCCCTGCAGTTCCTATGTAATCGAATATCTTTCATCGTATTTTGAGATCACTGTTTTTTATTATAATCCCAATCTTTATCCGGATGAAGAATACGAAAAACGTGTAAAGGAGCAGATGCGGTTTGTCGAAACGTTTCCGGCGAAATATCCGGTGGAATTTCTGCGAGGGGATTTTGAAAAAGAACGGTTCTATGAGACAGTAAAGGGGTTAGAGCAGGAAACAGAAGGGGGAGAACGTTGTTTTGCCTGTTATAAACTCAGACTTTCGGAGGCTGCAAAGACAGCGAAACGTCTTGGAATGGATTATTTTACAACGACATTGTCCATCAGTCCTTTGAAGAATGCGGTGAAATTAAATGAGATTGGAGAAACATTGGCCGGTGAGTACGGGATAGCTTATCTTCCGTCGGATTTTAAGAAAAAAAACGGATATCAGCGTTCTGTGGAGCTGTCCAAAAAATATGAGATGTATCGGCAGGATTACTGCGGCTGTATTTTTTCTTACCGCAGCAGACAGAAACTGAGAGATGCGCAATAAATATGAAACACCCTCCGGGTATCCCTCTATGCGCTGAAAAGATGCGCAATAAATATGAAAGGAGTTTTACAACTATGGCACAATTATGGGGAGGTCGTTTTACCAAAGAAACAGACAAGCTGGTATACCAGTTTAATGCGTCTATTTCATTTGATAAAAAGATGTACAGACAAGATATAAAAGGCAGCAAAGCGCATGTCGCTATGCTGGGAAAGCAGGGGATTCTTACAAAAGAGGAAATGGAGCAGATTACAAAAGAACTGGATGCCATTTTAGCTGATGTAGAATCCGGAAAATTGTCCATTACCGATGAATATGAAGACATCCACAGCTTTGTAGAAGCGAATCTCATTGACCGTTTGGGGGCTGTCGGCAAAAAACTGCATACCGGCAGAAGCAGAAACGATCAGGTGGCGCTTGATATGCGTCTTTATACCAGAGAAGAGGTAAAAGAAACCGATGAATTGTTAAAAAAGCTGTTAGAAACAATTCTGCGCTTGATGAAAGAGAATACCGAGACAATCATGCCGGGCTTTACCCATTTGCAGAAAGCACAGCCGATTACGCTGGCGCATCATATGGGAGCTTATTTTGAAATGTTTAAACGTGACAGACAGCGCCTTTTTGATATTTATGAGCGCATGAATTACTGTCCGTTGGGCTCCGGAGCGCTGGCGGGCACCACATATCCTCTGGACAGAGAGTACACGGCAGAACTTTTGGAATTTTACGGTCCTACTTTAAACAGTATGGATGGAGTATCCGACCGGGATTATCTGATCGAATTTTTGTCGGCGTCGGCGACGATTATGATGCATTTAAGCCGTTTTTGTGAAGAAGTGATTCTTTGGAATTCCAATGAATATCAGTTTGTGGAAATTGATGATGCTTACAGTACCGGCAGCAGTATTATGCCTCAGAAAAAGAATCCCGATATTGCAGAGCTGGTCAGAGGAAAGACCGGAAGAGTATATGGCGCGCTGCTTTCCCTTTTCACCACTATGAAAGGAATACCCCTCGCCTACAATAAGGACATGCAGGAGGACAAAGAGCTGACATTTGATGCCATGGATACGGTAAAAGGCTGTCTGGCATTATTTGAAGGAATGCTTGCTACCATGAAATTCAATGAAGATGTTATGCGAAAAAGCGCAAATCACGGATTTACCAATGCAACGGATGCAGCAGATTATCTGGTAAATCATGGAATGCCATTTCGGGATGCCCACGGCGTCATCGGACAGGTTGTACTGTTCTGTATTGATAAGGGAATTGCCATTGACGATATGAAATTGGAAGAGCTGAAACAGTTTTCCGATGTTTTTGAAGAAGATATTTATGAAGCAATTTCCATGGAAACCTGTGTAAACAAGCGTTTGACCATTGGCGCGCCGGGAAAAGCGGCAATGGAGCTTGTGATTCAAAAGGAAGAAGCCTATTTGAAAGCAAATCCCGGTATTGGTACAAATGCATAAGAAAAACAGGTTTTCCTCCAAATTTTCTGCAAAAATGTGAATTGCAATTTTCGGCAGTCTGTCATAAGATATTCTACAGAAAAGACAAATGTACGCGTTGGGCGAACATGGAGGAGAAAAGAAATGGATAAGAAATTAAAAGCAGGTATATTAGGCGGAACAGGAATGGTCGGACAGAGATTTATTTCTCTTCTTGAGAATCATCCTTGGTTTGAAGTGACGACGATTGCAGCAAGTGAAAGAAGCGCTGGCAAGACATACGAAGAAGCTGTAGGCGGACGTTGGAAAATGGATACGCCGATGCCTGAGGCGGTAAAGAATATTGTTGTAAAAAATGTAAACGAAATAGAGGAAACTGCGGCTTCTGTTGATTTTGTGTTTTCTGCTGTGGACATGTCAAAGGAAGAAATCAAAAAAATCGAAGAGTTATATGCAAAAACCGAAACACCGGTAGTTTCCAACAACAGCGCGCACCGCTGGACGCCGGATGTGCCAATGGTAGTGCCGGAGATCAATCCGGATCATATGAAGGTCATTGATTTCCAGAAGAAACGTCTGGGAACGACGAAGGGATTTGTTGCAGTAAAACCAAATTGCTCTATTCAAAGCTATGCGCCGGTTCTGACTGCATGGAAAGAGTTTGAGCCCTACGAGGTAGTAGCGACAACGTATCAGGCAATTTCCGGCGCCGGAAAGACTTTTAAAGACTGGCCGGAAATGGAGGGGAATATCATTCCATACATCGGCGGTGAAGAAGAAAAGAGTGAAAAAGAACCTCTGCGTATCTGGGGGGAAATCAAAGACGGTGTAATCGTTCCGGCAGAAAGTCCGGTGATCACCTGTCAGTGTATTCGTGTTCCGGTATTAAACGGACATACAGCGGCCGTATTTGTAAAATTTAAAAAGAAGCCGACAAAAGAACAGTTAGTCGCAGCGCTTTTGGATTATAAAGGACTGCCTCAGGAGCTGAATCTTCCAAGCGCGCCAAAGCAGTTTATCCAGTATTTAGAAGAAGATAACAGACCTCAGGTTGCATTGGACGTCAACTATGAAAACGGCATGGGAGTTTCCGTGGGAAGATTGAGAGAAGATACTGTCTATGACTGGAAATTTGTAGGGCTTTCTCATAATACCGTGCGGGGAGCTGCCGGAGGAGCCGTGCTTTGTGCAGAGCTTTTGAAAGCGCAGGGATATATTTCGGCAAAATAAAACTAACGATTGTAAAGCAGCGGCAGAGGCTGTTTTACAATCGTTTTTTATTTAGAGATTTATTAGAGAAGGGGTTGGTATTCTTTTTTTGTAAAAAAAATTAGGAGGATACTGAAAATGAAAAGAAGAAAAAAAGCAGCGGGATGTGTGGGTATTGCGTTATTAGCGATCCTTATGATAGGATGCGGAGATTCCGGAAAGGAGGCTTCTCCTTCGACAAAAAACGTTTCGGTCAGAGAGGAAAAACCGGATGAAACCCTTAAATCGACAGAAGACGACATTTCTCACATTGATGACATTGAGAAAGAAATGACAACACTGATTGGAAGTGTAAAAAGCATCGAAAAGAACAGTCTGGTCATTCGTCAGGCTTTTGAAGACGGAGAAGATGTACTGGTGGAGCCGGCAGAGGGCAGTCCGGACGAGACGCTGGTCACAGTAACTATTTCAGAAACGACCCAATATGAGGTAAAAACAGTAAAAAACAGCGGAGTGAACGGAGATTCCGATATTGAGAGACGAGAAGGAAGTTTTTCTGATTTAGAAGAAAATGTTTCCGTGAATATTTCAGGCTATTATGAAGGGGAAACTTTTTGGGCGGAAAAAATTTTTATTATGTTGTTTGTGTAGACAGGAAATATCCGGAATAGTAAGAGATTTAATTTGACGAATCCAGTTTTTTCCGATATAATAAAAATGATTTGCGCATATGAAAGTAACCTATTGCAAAACAAAAGAAATCAGGTCAGTACATGAGCAGGCCGGCAGGAGGATTTACATGATTAAGAGCATGACTGGATTTGGCCGATGTGAAGTTATGGAAAATGACAGAAAGTTCACAGTGGAATTAAAATCCGTAAATCATCGGTATCTGGATGTCAACATCAAAATGCCGAAGAAGTTCGGTTTTTTTGAAAGTAATATCCGCACTTTATTAAAAGAATACATCCAGAGGGGAAAAGTAGACATATTTATTACTTATGAAGATTATACAGAAGAAAATTTTGCATTGAAATACAATGAAGATGTGGCTGCATCTTACCTGAAATATCTGAATCAAATGGCAGAAACCTTTGGATTGGAAAAAGATATCCGCGTCAGTACTTTATCCAGATATCCGGAAGTGTTCACAATGGAAGAGCAGAGCGTCGATGAAAAAGAGCTCTGGACAATTCTGGAAAAGGCTCTGAGGGAGGCCTGCAGCCAGTTTGTAGACAGCAGGATTGCAGAGGGAGAACGTCTTGCCGCAGATTTAAAAGAGAAATTAAATACAATGCTCTCTTATGTGGATTTTATTGAAAAACGTTCCCCGGATGTTATTATAGAATACAAAAATCGTCTGAAAGAAAAAGTAAACGAGCTTTTGGAAGACAGACAGATGGATGAGAACAGGATTCTCACAGAAGTGACTATTTTTGCAGACAAAATCTGCGTTGATGAAGAAACGGTACGTCTCCGAAGTCATGTGGAATCCACCAGATCTGCCTTAGATGAAGGCGGCAGTATCGGAAGGAAACTGGATTTTATCGCTCAGGAGATGAACCGGGAGGCCAATACCATATTGTCGAAGACGACGGATCTGGAGATTTCTGATATAGGCATCAATTTAAAAACAGATATCGAAAAAGTAAGAGAGCAGATTCAGAATATCGAGTAGGAGACGGCTATGACAGAACTGATGAATATTGGATTTGGCAATCTGGTGAATACAGATAAGATCATAGCGATTGTGACACCGGATTCTGCGCCGGCCAAGCGTCTTGTACAGAGAGCCAAACAAGAGGAGCGTGTGGTAGATGCTACGCAGGGAAGAAAGACCAGAAGCATTATTATTATGGACAAAGATATAGTGGTTTTATCCGCGTCAGGGCCGGATACGCTGGCCGGACGTTTTCATGAACTGGCAGGAATCAAAGAGGATGAATAGATGAAAAAACAGCAAAAAGGGATTTTAGTCATACTTTCCGGATTTTCCGGCGCCGGCAAGGGCACCATTATGAATCTGCTGATGAACAGATATCAGGAAAATTATGCTCTGTCTATCTCGGCAACCACAAGAAAACCAAGAGAGGGCGAACAGGAAGGACGGGAATATTTTTTCAAAACAAGAGAAGAATTTGAAAAAATGATTGAAAAAAATGAACTGATAGAGTATGCTCTGTATGTTGAAAACTATTACGGCACGCCAAGAGCTTATGTAGAAAAGCAGTTAGAGGCCGGAAGGGATGTCATTCTGGAGATTGAGATCCAGGGGGCGCGGAAAATAAAAGCCATGTTTCCGGATACGCTGCTGTTGTTTGTAACACCGCCGGACGCCGGTACATTAAAAGAGCGTCTGCTGGGAAGAGGAACCGATGAAGAAACTGTGGTTTTGGCAAGACTCGCCAGAGCCTGTGAAGAGGCTTTGGGGATAGAAGACTATGACTATCTGGTCGTCAACGAAGTCTTGGAAGACTGTGTAGAGAAAGTCCATTCCATTATTCAGAATGAACACCAGAAAGTAAATCGAAATCAGGAATTTATCAATAGAATCAAAGAAGAGCTGAAACGCTTTTCGGAAGGAGAATAAAATATGATACATCCATCTTATGTAGAATTAATGAAAGTTGTCAACCACGATGTTGCAATCGGAGAAGAGCCGGTAGTCAACAGCCGGTATTCCATTGTGATTGCAGCGGCGAAAAGAGCGCGTCAGATCATCGGAGGAGCGGAACCTATGCTGCCGAATTCCCATGGAAAGAAACCTCTGTCTATCGCGGTAGAGGAATTGTATGTGGGTGATGTGAAGATATTAAGCGAAGACGAAGAATAAAGACCGTATGGTATAAAGGGGGATGTACAAAACGCGGGTTTTGACATCCCTTTTGTAGCAGTCAAGGAGAAAATACCCTTCGGGTATCCCATAATGCCGGAAAACAGGCAGAAAAGAGGAATCGTGAGAAAATTATTTTTTATTTCGCTGGGTTGTGACAAGAATCTGGTAGATGCAGAATATATGCTGGGACTGCTTGCAGCAGACGGCATTACCATAACAGATGATGAGAGTGAGGCAGATGTGATTGTAATCAACACCTGCTGCTTTATCGGAGATGCCAAAGAAGAAAGCATCCAGACAATTTTAGACATGGCAGAATATAAAAAATCCGGCAGCTTAAAGGGACTGATCGTAACAGGATGTCTGGCTCAAAGATATCGCAAAGAAATAGAAGAAGAAATACCGGAAGTAGACGCAGTTCTGGGTACAAATTCTTATGACGGCATTGTAGAAGCAGTACATAAGGTTCTGGAGGGAACCCGTTATGAAAATTTCCGGGAATTAAAAGGATTTCCGCATTCCGAAAAGAAACGGATGCTCACTACCGGCGGACATTTTGCATATTTAAAAATTGCAGAGGGGTGCAGCAAACACTGCACGTATTGTGTGATACCTTCCATTCGGGGAGAATACAGGAGCGTACCTCTGGAAGAACTGGTGGAGCAGGCCAGAGAGCTCGTATCTCTTGGAGTAAAGGAATTGATTTTAGTTGCTCAGGAGACAACTCTTTACGGACTTGATCTTTATGGAAAAAAATCACTGGGAAAACTTTTGGATGAATTGAATCAAATTTCCGGGCTTTACTGGATTCGTATTCTCTATTGTTATCCGGAAGAAATAGATGAGGAATTGACAGACGCGATTCTGCGAAATAAGAAAGTCTGCCATTATCTGGATATACCGATACAGCATGCCTGCAACGCGATTTTAAAGAAAATGGGAAGACGGACAAGTCATGATGATCTTGTTTCCATTATAGAAGGGCTGCGAAAAAAGATTCCGGATATCTGTATTCGCACCACAGTAATCTGCGGATTTCCGGGAGAGACAGATGAGATGCATGAAGAACTGATGCAGTTTGTCAACGACATGGAATTCGACCGCCTTGGAGCTTTTGTATATTCGCCGGAAGAAAATACACCGGCAGTTTCTTTCCCGGATCAGGTGGATGAAGAAACAAAGCTCTGCCGCAGAGATGCTGTTATGGAATTACAGCAGGAAATTTCTTTCGATAAAAATGAAGAAATAAAAGGATGCGAGCTGTGGGCTATGATCGAAGGACAGGTGGCAGATGAAAACGTTTATATCGGCCGCACTTACAGAGATGCACCGGAAGTAGACGGTTATGTATTCATTCATACAGACAAGGTTCTTATTACGGGAGATTTTGTGAAAGTGAAGATCACAGGGGCATATGAATATGATTTGATAGGAGAGATAGCAGAATGAATTTGCCGAATAAATTAACGATATTCCGTGTCATATTAATTCCTTTTTTTGTATTCTTTTTGTTGTATCAGGGATTAGAAGGATATGGAAATTATATTGCTGCAGGTATTTTTGCGGCGGCATGCCTTACTGATTTTGCAGACGGAAAAATTGCAAGGAAATATAATCTGGTAACGAATTTTGGAAAATTTATGGACCCTCTTGCAGATAAGCTTCTGGTCTGCGCAGCGATGATTTGTCTGATTGAAACGGGACAGCTGGCATCCTGGATTGTTATTATCATAATCAGCAGAGAGTTCATTATCAGCGGATTTCGCCTGATTGCCTCAGACAATGGGATTGTGATTGCAGCCAGTTATTGGGGAAAGTTTAAAACAACATTTCAGATGTTGATGATTATTGTTCTGGTGTTGGATATCGATCATGTATTTTTTGAAATATTGGGCGTGATTCTTATTTATGCTGCATTGATTCTGACGATTGTTTCTCTGATTGATTATATCATCAAGAATAAAGATGTGCTGAAAGAACAAAAATAAAAAGAAAAAACAGGAAAGCATGGATATGGAAAATAAGATTGTAGAACTTTTAATCAAACATAATCTGACAATTACCACAGCGGAATCTTGCACCGGCGGATTGATTGCAGCAGCCCTTGTGAATGTGCCAGGGGTTTCCGGGCAATTGGAAGAAGGATATATTACCTATTCTAACGGGGCAAAAGAAAAACTTTTAGGAGTATCCCATGAAACATTAGAGAAGTATGGAGCTGTCAGCAGCCAGACGGCAGAGGAAATGGCGAAAGGGGCAAAAAAAGCTGCAAATGCCGATATTTCCATTATTTCCACAGGCATTGCAGGTCCTGATGGAGGAACAAAGGAAAAACCGGTAGGCTTAGTTTATCTGGCATGCTGTCTGGGAGATGACACAGAAGTGGAACGACACATTTTTTCAGGAGACAGACAGGAAGTGCGTCAGTCGTCTGTTTTGGCGGCGCTTGCTCTTGTGGAAAAGATGATACGCAATAGCAAAGATACCCGAACTGTACAATGATACCCAGGGGAAGGGATTGAGGAAGGAAAATGAGAATTATTGCAGGAAGTAAGAGAAGACTGACTTTGAAAACGCTTCAGGGAAAGGATACACGGCCCACAACAGACAGGATAAAAGAGACTTTGTTTAATATGCTGCAATTTGAAATTCCAGGCAGTTATTTTCTGGATTTGTTTGCCGGGAGCGGACAAATCGGATTAGAGGCAGTCAGCCGGGGAGCGAGATATGCCGTATTTGTAGAACATTCCAAAAAAGCTGCAGACTGTATCCGTGAGAACATTCGTTATACAAAATCAGAACAGGAGAGCCTGCTTTTACAGAAAGATGTTATGTCTGCCCTCCGTTCTATGGAAGGGAAATATCAGTTTGACGTTATTTTCATGGATCCTCCTTATAAAGAATCCCTGGAAAAAGATGTTCTTTTGTATTTGAAAGATTCTTCGCTTTTAAAAGAAAATACTCTGATTATTGTGGAGGCGGCGCTTACAACGAGCTTTTCGTATTTGGAAGAGGCTGGCTTTGCATTCATAAGAGAAAAAAAATATAAGACAAATATGCATATATTCCTAAGGAGGGATCGCTATGAGGAAAGCCATTTATCCGGGCAGCTTTGATCCGATTACGTTTGGACATCAGGATATCATTGCACGTTCTTCGTCGATTTTTGATGAATTAATTGTGGGAGTGTTGAATAATAGTGCGAAAAATTCATTGTTTTCTGTAGATGAACGTGTTAGTATGTTAAGGGAACTGACAAAAGATATTCCTAATGTGACAGTGGATTCTTTTGACGGGCTGTTAGTGGATTATATGAAGGAAAGCGGTGCGACGATTATTGTAAGAGGCCTTCGGGCAGTGACAGATTTTGAATATGAACTTCAGATTGCACAGACAAATCATGTAGAAAATCCGGCAGTAGAGACGGTTTTTCTGACTACAAATTTGAAATATTCTTATCTCAGTTCTTCTGTTGTAAGGGAGTTTGCCGCATATGGCGGCGACATTTCCAAATTTGTTCCGGCTCCGTTTGTGGATCGGATTTATCAAAAATATAATATTAACAGGTAAGGAGTATTGGCATGAATAGCAGAATAGAGCAGGTTATCGGAGAAATTGAAGAGTACATAGAAGGATGCAAACCTCAGAGGTTCAATGGATCAAATATTATTGTAGACAAAGAGACGATGGATGAGCTCTTGTCAGAGCTGCGTGCAAATACGCCGGATGAAATCAAACGCTACCAGAAAATTATCAGTAATCAGGAGGCAATTCTGGCAAATGCCAGGGCAAAAGCAGAGGAAATTCTTGCACAGGCAGAAATTCAGACAAATGAACTGGTCAGTGAGCACGAGATTATGCAGCAGGCTTATGCCCAGGCAAATGAAGTTGTCATGATAGCCACGAAACAGGCGCAGGAAATTTTGGACAATGCCACCAATGACGCCAATGCGATACGCACCAGTGCAATTACCTATACCGATGACAAGTTAAAAATACTGGAAGAGATTCTTTCTAATTCTATTGAGACATCACGGGTTCGGACAGAGAATCTGGTGAACTCTCTGCAGGAATATTTGGATGTTGTAACACAAAATCGCGCAGAACTGATGCCGCAGGATTTTGGCAGTGCAAAGGTACAGGAAAATGTGGAATCGCCCAATATTGATCTGGAATATGTTTCCTCAGATGATAGCGAGGATGCCTGATTCTATTGGAAAAAGGTTTTCTTCGGTGTTTTGATTACGGTGCAGACAGAACTGTGAACAATAATCCCAGAAGACTGCTGATTACCGCAAAACACAGCCGGCAGAACAGATAGCGTACTTTGGAAAAGGAACATTCTCTTGTCATGGAACAGGTTTGGGCAAAACCGCACAGGCCTCCGAAAGCAGAAAAGAACATCGAGAGGGAATAAATGCATTCTGAAGGCAGGCTGGAATTTTTTAAACAGGAGATTCCTGTAGTTACCTCTGTAAGTCCGGTACAGATCAGGTTGATCAGAGGATATCCTGCATTATACGTATGAAGCAGGGCCGCAAAAATAGAGAAAAGGATAATGTATCCGCCCAATTTTGTCAGAGATTCAAATCCGTTCATAATGCCGGCATCAATGATTCGAAAATCCAGATTAGAATCCGATGCCGATTTTTTTTGGCTTGTCGGCCTAAGGCGTCTTAATTTCCATGCGCCATAGCAAAGAGGAGGCAGATACAATGCCGCATAGCTCTGCCATATCAGATCCGGAATCTTCAAGACGGAAGTAAGAAGATAACCGCTGATGAAAACAGGGCTTAACTGGTTAAAACAAATGGCAAGGATTTCTCCTTCTTTTTGGCTGATCTTCTCCTGGCTGACCAGATCTGCGCTGATTTTGCTCCCCATGGGAAATCCAAAAAGCATACCGCCCAGGAAAGCGAAACAACCGTTTTGGCTGGTGGGAACGAGATGCTTTGTAAAGGGATGCAAATATTTCGTCACAATCTGCATATAATTGGAATACACCATGAGATTGGATAATATCGCAAGCGGGAGCAGGGCGGGAAGGATCTGTTCATACCAGAGTAAAAGCCCGCTGCTGGCCGCGGCTACGGAAATAGCCGGGTGTGTAATGATAAAAATAATAAATAAAAGTATCAGGATTAAAAGAAAATATTTTTTTTTCATAATACAATATATTAAAAAACGGAGGCGGCTATGAATCATTTAGAAAATCTTCAACCCCAAAATGTATTTCGTTATTTTCAGGAAATCAGCCAGATTCCCCACGGTTCCTATCATACGAAGGAGATCAGCGATTATCTGGTAAATTTTGCAAGAGAGCATGGTCTCGAACATTATCAGGATGCAGACGATAATGTAATTATGATAAAAGAGGCGTCTGCCGGTTATGAAAATGCAGAGCCGGTAATTCTTCAGGGACATATGGATATGGTCTGTGAAAAAGAAGCAGGCAGAGAAATTGATTTTGAAAAAGAAGGCCTGGATCTTTATGTGGATGGCGATTTCTTAAAAGCAAGAGGAACCACCTTAGGGGGAGATGACGGAATTGCAGTCGCCTATGCGCTTGCAATTTTAGATGACGACGCGCTTTTACATCCAAGGCTGGAAGTCGTCATCACCAGTGATGAAGAAGTAGGACTCTTAGGAGCAAAATCCGTAGATCTTTCTATGTTGAAAGGACATATTCTTTTGAATATTGATTCGGATGTGGAAGGACATTTTTTGACAAGCTGTGCCGGAGGACTTTCCGCACTGGTGAAAATTCCAACGACCTGGCGGGAAGAGAGAGGAAGAAAAGCGTCGATTCGTCTTCACGGACTTTTCGGAGGCCATTCCGGCAGTGAAATTGACAAAGAACATGCCAATGCCATTATTGAAATGGGAAGAATTTTAAAATATATAGAGCAGAGAATGCCCATTGGAATCGTTTCTCTGAAAGGCGGATTAAAAGACAATGCCATTCCAAGAGAAGCCGTTGGCAGCATCGTGATTTCTTCAGAGGATGCAGAACTGTTTCGTCAATGTATAGATGAGATTACAGCTGTTTTGCAGAAGGAATATCAAGTGTCGGAACCGGAATTAGCCGTAAGCGCGCAAATAGAGGAAGAGGGCGTGTATCAGGTGCTGACGGCATCTTCCATGCAGAAAATATTGTTTTATCTGCGGAATGTGCCAAACGGCGTAATGCATATGAGCACAAATATCAAAGGTTTGGTGGAAACTTCTTTAAATGCCGGAATTTTAAAACTGGATCAAGAGGCATTTTCCGTTTCAACGTCCGTCCGCAGCAGTGTAGGGAGCCGAAAGGAAGAACTGGCGGATAAATTGACTTATCTTGCTGAATTTTTAGGCGGAGAAATTGTCATTGACGGAGATTATCCGGCATGGGAATACCAGGCGGATTCAAAAGTAAGAGTCCGGGCGGCAGCTGTATACAAAGAGCTGTTTGGAAAAGAGCCTGTTTTTGAGGCGATTCATGCAGGCTTGGAATGCGGTATGTTTGCAGATAAAATCCAACAAATGGACGCCGTCTCTTTTGGTCCGGATAATTTTGACATTCATACGCCAAAGGAACGCTTAAGCATTTCATCTGCGGAACGGGTTTATCGGTTTTTAACAGAATTATTACGGAGTATGAAATAATTCTGTGAAGATACGCAGGTATATATGTCATGTTCTACTGTTTTTGACAATTGTAATGGCAGATGTATGGTTATTTCATTCTCTGTGGGAAATGACAGACAGAAAAACAGAAGATGTATCAGATACGGTACGGGCAGATATGGTATATTTTCCTGTACCGGAGTCTTCTTATGATACAAATGGCTATCGTGTCAGTTTTTCGGACAGTTGGATGGAGAGCCGGAGTTTTGGAGGAGAACGGCATCATGAAGGCTGTGATATTATGGCGGTCATTGATAAACGGGGGCATTATCCTGTGATCAGTATTTCCGACGGATATGTGGAAAAGATCGGGTGGCTGAAACTGGGCGGTTATCGTATCGGAATCAGAAGCCCAAACGGCGTTTATTTTTACTATGCTCATTTGAACGACTATGCGCCGGGCATTCAGGCCGGTGACGAAGTAAAAGCAGGAGAGCTGCTGGGTTTTATGGGAGATACCGGATACAGTGAAACAGAAGGGACAACAGGTTATTTCCCGGTACATCTGCACCTTGGGATTTATCTGGATGATGAGAATGGAGAGGAACACAGCTATAATCCTTATCCCTTTTTAAAAGAACTGGAAGAAAACAAATTAAAGTTTTGTTTTGAATAGGAGAGAAACAGATGCGTCTGGATAAATTGCTGGCGGATATGCAGATTGGAACCAGAAATGAGGTAAAACGTTATATCAGACAGGGAAATGTGACGGTAAACGGGAGCTGCCGGGTACAGCCAAAGCAGCAGGTGAATCCTATGGAACAGGAGATATGCTGTTTTGGAAAGCCCTTAACATATCAGAAATATGTCTATTATATGTTCCATAAACCGGGCGGCTGCGTAACGGCGCGTAAAGATCAGAAGTACAAAACAGTGATGGATTACATACCCAAAAGCCATAGCGGATTATCCCCGGTGGGCAGACTGGATCTGGATACGGAAGGTTTGCTTTTGATTACAAATGACGGAGCTCTTTCCCACAATTTGTTAAGTCCGGCGAAACATGTGAAAAAAATATATGAGGTCAGGATTGACGGCATTGTGACGGAAGAAGATGCTGCTTTGTTTGCGGTTGGCGTGGAGATTGGGGATTCCACAAAAACAAAACCTGCAAAACTGATTATAAAAAAGTCTGCTCCTGTTTCTGAGGTGGAGATTACCATAACAGAAGGCAGATATCATCAGATTAAACGGATGTTTCAGGCGGTTGGGAAAGAGGTCGTTTATTTGAAACGGATCGGCATGGGAAATTTAAAACTGGATGAAACGCTTTCTCCTGGAGCGTACAGAGAGCTGACAGCACAGGAGGTTGCATTATTAAAAGAACAGGGGGAAACTTATGTTTGACCGGATAAAGGCAGTCATATTTGATCTGGACGGAACTCTTGTGGATTCCATGGGTTTGTGGAGAGATATCGACATTGAATTTCTGCGTGCAAGAGGGATTGAATACAAAGATGATCTGCAGGAAAAAATAGAAGGAATGAGTTTTACGGAAACAGCTGTTTTCTGTAAAAACTATTATCATTTAACGGAATCCGTAGAAGAATTGAAGGAAATCTGGAATCGTATGGCGGAAAATAAATACCGTTATGAAGTAGCTTTAAAACCCGGTATTATGGGATTTTTAGAAGAGCTGAAAAAAAGGGGAATTAAAATGGGAATTGCCACCAGCAATTCCAAAGAATTGATAGCGGCAGTGAATGAGGCATATCATTTTGACAGATATATATCCTGCATTGTAACCTCTTGTTCTGTCAACAAAGGAAAACCTGCTCCGGACGTCTATCTGGAGGCGGCAAGGCAGCTTGGAGTTTCACCGGAAGAATGTCTTGTATTTGAAGATATTGTGAAGGGAATTGAGGCGGGAAAAAATGCAGGGATGCAGGTATGCGGAGTGGAAGATTCTTTTTCTGCCGGCCAGCGGGAGCGGAAAAAGGAGCTTTCAGATTATTACATAGAATCTTATGATGAAGTCAGACAGCTATTGGCATGAAAGAGCATATTTGAGAACAGACAGAAAGTATGGTAAGAGCGTGATGCAGAAACATTTTTTACCTGTTACAAAAGCAGAAATGAAAGAACGGGGAATTGAACAATTTGATTTTGTCTATGTAATCGGAGACGCCTATGTGGATCATCCGTCCTTTGGACATGCTATTATTTCCCGGCTATTGGAGGCCCATGGCTACACTGTGGGAATCATTTCCCAGCCGGATTGGAAAAACGACAAAAGCATTGACCTGTTCGGAGCGCCAAGACTTGGATTTTTAGTGACAGCCGGAAATATGGACTCTATGGTGAATCATTATTCCGTATCCAAAAAGCGGCGTATGACAGATGCGTTTTCTCCCGGCGGCAAAATGGGAATGCGGCCGGATTATGCGACGATTGTCTACTGCAATTTGATTCGCCGAACTTATAAACAGATTCCCATTATTATTGGCGGCATTGAGGCCAGTTTGAGACGGCTGGCTCATTATGATTATTGGTCAGATAAAGTGAGACGTTCTATTCTGCTGGATTCCGGTGCAGATCTGATCTCCTACGGCATGGGGGAACGCAGCATCATTGCTGTTGCAGAAGCTTTAGAAAGCGGCATTGCCATTGAAGATATTACATTTATTGACGGAACTGTTTATAAAACCAGAAAGCGGGAAGATATTTATGACGCCATTGAATTGCCGGCTTTTGAAGAGGTGAGAGACCAGAAGGAATCCTATGCCAGAAGCTTTTATATCCAGTACTGCAACACAGATCCCTTTAGCGGCAGACGTCTGTTTGAGACTTATGATGAAAAACTGTTTGTGGTGCAGAATCCTCCCTCGAAACCCTTAAGCCAGGGGGAAATGGACGATATCTATGGATTGCCCTTTATGCGGACCTATCATCCTTCTTATGAAAAAGCAGGGGGAATCCCCGCCATTGAAGAAGTAAAGTTTAGTCTGGTCAGCAACCGGGGATGTTTTGGCGGATGCAGTTTTTGCGCCCTGACTTTTCACCAGGGCAGGATTATCCAGACCAGAAGCCATGAATCAATGATAGAAGAAGCAGAAAGGATGACAAAGCATCCGGATTTTAAAGGATATATCCATGATGTGGGAGGCCCTACGGCGAATTTCAGATCTCCTTCCTGTGAGAAACAATTGTCAAAGGGCGTATGCAGCGCAAAACAATGTCTGTTTCCAAATCCCTGTACAAATCTGAACATCGATCACAATGATTATCTGTCTTTGCTGCGAAAATTGAGAAGCCTTCCCAATGTCAAAAAAGTATTTATCCGTTCCGGCATCCGATATGACTATTTGATTTTTGATCCGGATCAGACGTTTTTGCAGGAATTGTGTGAATACCATGTCAGCGGCCAGCTCAAAGTTGCGCCAGAGCATATCAGTGACGCTGTCCTTGAAAAAATGGGAAAACCTTCTGTGAAGGTGTATGAGAAATTTGTAAATGCCTATGAAAAAGTAAATAAAAAATTAGGAAAAAAACAGTATTTGGTACCTTATCTGATGTCTTCGCATCCGGGTTCTACTTTAAAAGAGGCAGTAGAACTGGCGGAATTTTTAAAAACCTTTGGATATATGCCTCAGCAGGTGCAGGATTTTTATCCGACTCCTTCCACCATATCCACTTGTATGTATTATACCGGACTGGACCCAAGGACGATGAAAAAGGTCTATACTGCAGTAAATCCCCATGAAAAAGCCATGCAGAGGGCGCTGATTCAGTATCGAGATCCGAAAAATTATAAATTGGTCAGAGAGGCTTTGATTCAGGCGGGGAGAGAAGATTTGATTGGATTTGACCGAAAATGTCTGATTCGTCCGAGAAAGGGAGAACATTTTGCCGATTCCAAGAACCGTGTAAAAGATACTTCAAAAAATCGTTCTGTGAGGGAACGCTCCAAAAAAAGAACCATACGCAATGTGCATAAGAAGAAAAGCAGATAGAGAGTCAAAAAAGACTCTACAGAAAAAGAACGGAGAATAAAATGCGAGAATTTTGGATTCAGAAAAACGAAGCGGGACAGCGGTTTGACAAATATTTAAAAAAACATCTGTGTTATGCATCGGGAAATTTTATTTACAAAATGCTGCGGAAGAAGAATATCGTATTAAACGATAAAAAAGCGGCCGGTTCAGAAAAACTAAACATAAATGACAATGTTAAGATGTTTTTTTCCGAAGAAACTTACCAGAAATTCACATCTTCTTCCGAGGAGAAGCGATCTGCGGAAGAACTGCCAAAACTGCAGCCGGATCGTCTTCCTTTTCAAATTTTATATGAAGATGAAGATGTTTTGATGATCAATAAACCGGCAGGCATGTTGTCCCAGAAAGCAAAGCCGGATGATATTTCGGCAAATGAATATATTCTTTCCTATCTGCTTTTGACAGGCAGTATAAAAGAAGATGAGTTTGGCACGTTCCGGCCGTCTGTCTGCAATCGTCTGGATCGAAACACTTCCGGAATTTTAATTGCCGGGAAAACATTAAAAGGTCTGCAGGAGATGTCTGATCGCCTAAAAACGAGAGAAATTGAAAAATATTACCGCGGCATCGCAGAGGGTGTTATCGCAGGCCCCTGCCGTCTAAAGGGTTATCTCCACAAAGACTGGGAACAGAATAAAGTGTTCATTCTGGCAGAACCAAAATCCAAAGAAGATAAATGGATCGAAACAGAGTACGTTCCGATTCAGAATTTTTCCAATGCAACACTTCTGGAAATCAATCTGATTACAGGACGTTCCCATCAGATCCGGGCGCATCTGGCCTCGATTGGCCATCCGATCGTGGGGGATTATAAATACGGTGCGGCGAAACGGAAAGGAATTTCCACGCAGCTTTTACATGCGTACCGGATTTGTCTTAAGAACCGCGAAGAGGTCATAGCGCCTTTGCCGGAGGCATTTCAAAAAGCAATTGAACTGTTTGAAAAGGAGTAAAATAAAATGGCAACCTGGAACAGCAGGGGACTTCGCGGGTCGGCTTTTGAAGAATTTATAAACCGCACCAATGAAAAATATCTGGAAAACGGACTGGGGTTGATTCAGAAAATTCCTACGCCCATTACGCCCATTAAAATTGATAAAGAAAACAGACATATCACTCTGGCTTATTTTGATCAGCAGAGTACCGTGGATTATATCGGAGCCGTACAGGGAATTCCGGTTTGTTTCGATGCAAAAGAATGCCATACGGATACGTTTCCCCTGGCGAATATTCATGCGCATCAGATTTCATTTATGGAAAATTTTGAAAAGCAAAAGGGAATTGCATTTATATTGATTTCTTATACAAAACGAGAGGAATTTTACTATCTCCAGTTTTCCCTGTTAAAAAAATTCTGGCAGAGAAAAGAAGACGGAGGCAGGAAGAGTTTTCGCTATGAAGAGTTAAATCCGGATTTTTTTCTGGAACATAAAGGAGGATTTATGGTTCCTTATCTGGAGGGGCTCCAGAAGGATCTTAAGACAAGAGATTGACATCGTATGAAATTTTCAATATAATAAAACAAGTTTGCCGTGGTATCATGGCAGCGCACTAAAGTGCCTGGAAAACATCTTTTGTAAAGACAGCCGAGATGAAGAAGAACCCATAAGATATATTTTTGACAGAAACGGAGACAAACAGCAATGAAAAATCAGTTATTACATACACCGGAAGGTGTCAGAGACATTTACAATGACGAATGCATGAAAAAGCATCTGCTGCAGGATAAATTAAAAAAATCAATGGAATGTTACGGATATCGAATTATCCAGACGCCCACTTTTGAATTTTTTGATATTTTCGGCAAAGAGATCGGGACGACGCCTTCTAAAGATTTGTATAAATTTTTTGACAGAGAGGGAAATACTCTGGTGCTTCGGCCGGATATCACCCCTTCTATTGCAAGATCCGTTGCAATGTATTACGGCGAAGAGGATATGCCCATACGCCTTTACTATATGGGCAATATTTTTATCAATAATTCCAGATATCAGGGTAGATTAAAAGAGAACACCCAGATTGGAGCGGAGTTGATCGGTGACAATTCTGTAGATGCGGATGCAGAAATGATCTCTATGGCAGTGGAGTGTCTTCTGGCGGCAGGACTTGAGAAATTTCAATTAAGCGTAGGGCATTCTGACTTTTTTGCCGGACTGGCGGAAGCTGCCGGTTTTGACGAAGAAGAAGCACAGGAGCTTCGGGAGCTGATCGGCAACAAAAATTATTTTGGCGTTGAAGAAGCGCTTGCAAACTGGGAAATGGAAGAAAATCTCCGGGAGTTGTTCCGTATGCTGGAGGGATTTTATTTTTCTGCAGATGAAATGGAAAGGGCAAGGACACTGGCTGTTAATTATCCGAAAATTTTAGCGGCGATCGTCCGTCTGGAGGAGCTGAACAAAGCTCTGGAAGTATACGGAATCGGCAAATATATTTCTTATGAGCTGGGAATGGTGAGCAATTATCAGTATTACACGGGGATTCTTCTGGCCGGGTATACGTTCGGGAACGGCGAAGCGATTCTAACAGGAGGCCGTTACGATAAGTTACTGCCTTATTTTGGAAAGAACGCGCCCTCCATTGGTTTTGCAATTGTGATTGACCAGCTTATGGCGGCTCTTGCGCGTCAGAAAATCGAAATTTCGGTTCCGCAAGAGGGAATTTTGATTGTATATGCCAAGCAGTATTTCCGCGAAGCAGCAATGCAGGCGGGAGAACTGCGCAGGAATGGGACGACGGTAGAATTGATTGGAATGGATTCCTTTCATACAAAAGAAGAGTATGAAGCGTATGGGAAACGGAATTATCGCAGTCAGGTGATTTTTCTGGAGTAAGTTTCTTCCCAATGAATCCTTGAGTTTATGCGGATAAAGTGATAGAATTATGATAAAATATATCTTTGTCATTATAAGAGTACTCCGGAAAATATGAACTATGTGATTCATACACCAGGAGGTTCTGTAGAGTATAATGTTCCGGTTATGAGGATGCATACATATACAATTGATGAGATATTTGACAAAGATATGAGAAGAAAAAGCAGGTGAAATTATGAGTGACAACAGATATTTAACATTTGCCCTGGGAAAAGGCAGACTTGCAAAACAAACATTGGAGATGTTTGAGAAAATCGGCATCACCTGTGAAGAAATGAAAGACAAAAGCACCAGAAAGCTGATTTTTGTCAATGAAGAGTTAAAATTAAAATTTTTCCTTTCCAAAGGACCGGACGTGCCTACTTATGTAGAATACGGCGCTGCCGATATCGGAGTCGTAGGCAAGGACACGATATTAGAAGAGGGCAGGAATATTTATGAGGTGTTGGATTTGGGATTTGGTGAATGCCGTATGTGTGTCTGCGGTCCCAAAAACGCGGAAGAGCTTTTAAAGCATCATGAACTGATTCGCGTGGCGACCAAATATCCGAGAATTGCAAAGGATTATTTTTATAACAAGAAACATCAGACCGTAGAAATTATCAAGCTCAACGGCTCTATTGAACTTGCGCCCATCGTAGGACTTTCGGAAGTGATTGTGGATATTGTAGAGACTGGCTCTACCCTGCGGGAAAACGGACTTTTCGTCTTAGAAGAGGTTTGTCCGTTATCCGCCAGAATGGTGGTCAATCAGGTCAGTATGAAAATGGAGCATGAGCGTATTACCAAGCTGATTACAGATTTAAAATCCGTCATTGAAAAGAGGAGATAAGGGATGAGAACACTACAGCTAACCAGTGAAACCAGACAAAATATCTTAAATAATCTGTTAAAAAGAAGTCCGAATCACTATACGGAATACGAAAGCCGGGTTGCCGATATCATTGCGGCGGTCAGGGAAAAGAAGGATGCTGCAGTTTTTGGCTATACAAAACAATTTGATGGCGCCGATATTACGGCAGATCATGTAAGAGTAACAAAAGAAGAAATAAAAAGAGCTTATGAGCAAGTAGATGAAAAACTGCTGACAGTGATCCGCAAAGCAAAGGAAAACATTCGTATTTATCATGAAAAACAAAAACAATACAGTTGGTTTGACAGTGATGAATCCGGTATTATTTTAGGACAGAAGGTAACGCCGATTCAGACAGCGGGTGTTTATGTGCCCGGCGGAAAGGCCGTATATCCGTCTTCGGTATTGATGAATGTCATTCCGGCAAAGGTAGCGGGCGTAAGCCGCATTATCATGACGACGCCGCCGGAGGCAGACGGAAGCGTCTATGCATCTACACTGGTCGCTGCCCAAGAAGCCGGTGTGGATGAGATTTACAAAGCCGGAGGAGCTCAGGCAATTGCTGCAATGGCCTTTGGAACAGAAAGCATACCGAAGGCGGACAAGATTGTAGGACCAGGCAATATTTACGTTGCTCTTGCCAAAAAAGCCGTATTTGGCTTTGTAAGTATTGATTCCATTGCCGGCCCCAGTGAGATTTTAGTTTTGGCGGATGAGACGGCTAATCCGAAATTTATAGCGGCAGACCTGTTGTCCCAGGCAGAGCATGATGAACTGGCATCTGCCATTTTAATTACCACAAGCAAAGATTTGGCAGAAAAAGTATCTGAAGAAATTGCACGGTTTACGGCAGCGTTATCCAGAAAAGAAATCATCTTAAAATCATTGGACAATTATGGATATATCTTGGTGGCAGAAACTATGGAAGAGGCCATTGAAGCAGCCAACGACATTGCCTCTGAGCATTTGGAAATTGTTACGAAAAATGCATTTGAGGTTATGACAAAGATTCGCAACGCAGGTGCAATTTTTATTGGAGAATACAGTTCAGAGCCCTTAGGCGATTATTTTGCAGGGCCGAATCATGTCCTTCCTACCAATGGAACAGCAAAATTTTTCTCACCTTTGGGCGTAGATGATTTTATCAAGAAATCCAGCATTATTTCTTATTCCAGAGAGGCGCTTGCGCCTGTATATCAGGATATCGTACAGTTTGCAGAGTGCGAAAAGCTGACGGCCCACGCAAATTCCATTCGGATAAGATTTGAAGAGGAGTAGAGAATATGGCAAGAGAAGCGGAAATAAAGAGAAAAACAAATGAGACGGATATTTCTTTGAAATTAGAGCTGGACGGCAGCGGTGTTTCTGATATAGACACGGGAATTGGTTTTTTTGACCATATGCTGGAGGGCTTCTCCAAACACGGTTTTTTTGACCTGGAAGCGAAAGTGGCGGGAGATCTGGCGGTGGATGGTCATCATACCATAGAAGATACCGGGATTGTACTTGGCACGGCAATCAAAAAAGCTTTGGGAGACAAAAAGGGCATTAAGCGTTATGGCAGTTGTATTCTGCCCATGGATGAAACATTAGTGCTTTGTGCGGTTGACCTTTCGGGAAGGCCTTATCTGGCGTTTGATGCAGATTTTACCGCAGAACGCGTGGGATATATGGAAACAGAAATGGTAAAGGAATTCTTTTATGCAGTTTCTTATAAAGCTAAGATGAATCTTCACATTAAGGTATTGTCAGGATCAAATAATCATCATATAATTGAAGGTATGTTTAAGGCTTTTGCAAGAGCTTTAGATGAAGCAACCGGAATAGACGAACGAATTACCGGAATTTTATCGACAAAAGGAAGTTTATAACATGGAATTTAAGAATCTTGTAGCAACAATTTATTTAAAAGACGGCAGAGCCGTAAATGGCCCAAAAGATCTGACGCCTGCCGGAGATGTGTTTGAAAAAGCAAAGATTTATAATGACTGCGGAATTGATAAGATATTTATGATTGATCTTTCCGATGATGACGATGAACATGAGAAAAATCTGCAGACGATTAAGGAGTTAAACCGTAATCTTGAGATTAAAGTATGTGCAGGCGGAAACATTAAACGTTTCGAGGATATTAAAAAATTTTTCTATGCAGGCTGTCTTCAGGTTATGTTAAACGGTTCCAAGCCAAACAGCATTGAACTTGCAGAAAAGGCCAGCAAACGTTTTGGTAAAGACCGCATTTTGGTATCGGTGGAGAATGTGAACTTCATTTTTAAGAATAAAGAGGCAATGGAAGAGAATTTTCATGAAATGCTGGTCTTCGACAAGAAACTGTTAGACGCCATAGAGAATATAACATCCATTCCCTCTGTTGTTGTTGTAGATGAATATGATCTGGATAAAATTTCAGATATTTTAAAGAAGAATTCCGTAAGGGGCGTGACAGGAAAATTTGTAACAGAAATGGATCAGGATATTATGCTGCTGAAAACAGAGCTGTCTGCCCGGGGAATCCATATGGTGAACTTCACGTCATCCTTAGAATGGTCTGACTTTAAGCTGAATTCAGACGGTATGGTTCCTGTTATCGTACAGGATTATCGTACGGATGAGGTGTTAATGTTAGCTTACATGAACGAAGAAGCATTTCATCGTACCATTAGCTCCGGAAAGATGACATATTACAGCAGGAGCCGTCAGGAAATCTGGATGAAGGGAGAAACCTCCGGCCATATCCAGTATGTGAAATCTCTGACGGCAGATTGTGACTATGACACAATTCTGGCAAAAGTATCACAGATTGGAGCAGCCTGCCATACCGGCAGCCCCACCTGCTTTTTCAATTCCATTGTAAAAAAAGAATACATAGAAAAAAATCCTCTGAAGGTATTTGAAGAAGTGTATGGGGTTATTGCTGATCGGAAGGCGAATCCGAAAGAGGGCTCCTACACGAATTATCTTTTTAATAAGGGAATTGATAAGATTTTAAAGAAAGTAGGAGAGGAAAATACCGAAATTATTATTGCTGCCAAAAATCCAAATCCAGAGGAAATCAAATACGAAATTTCCGATTATCTTTATCATTTGATGGTTTTAATGGCAGAAAAAGGCGTGACATGGGAAGATGTTACACAGGAATTATCACAGAGGTAAAACATCATATATGGAAGAAAAATGATTGTGATCATAAGTGAAAGACAGATAAGCAGCGGATTCTATGGAGAAACCGCTGCTTATTCATATCTTTGAACGCAGTCAGACAATCCGAATTCGATATTTTTTCAACCAGTAATTGACCTGCAGCATATAGGCAAGCATCTGGGGACCGGCCATAAGCTGGCCATACCATGGTTTCCCGTAGTCAGAAGGACTGTTTAAAAAGGCTCTTACTTTTTTCGTATCTAACAATGTCCGAATCGGCGAAGAAGGTACGGAAAGCACTTCTTTTAACTGACGGCCCAGCAATTTTTCATAAGAAGGATCATAGGTCTTTGGATAGGGGCTTTTTTTCCGCCAGAGAATTTCTTTTGGTACCAGATCGGCTCCGGCATGGCGGAGCAGTCCCTTCACAACTCCGTCAGGACATTTCATCTGCCAGGGAACATTAAAGATATATTCCACAATGCGATGATCTGCAAAGGGAACTCTTGCTTCCAGTCCATTGTACATACTGGTTCGATCCATTCGGTCTAGTAGAGTAACCATAAACCATTTCAGATTTAAATAGGCGATTTCTCTGCGCCGTTTTTCTTCAGGAGTGTCTGTTTCCAGAATGGGTGTTTCATGAATGGTTTTTTCATAGGCTGCATGCGCATATTCTTCCATATGGAGATCGTGAATCAACGCATCGTTCAAAAGCGTCTGTCTTGGCTCCATATTTGGCGACCAGGGAAACGCATCTGTCTCAAAAGCCTCTTTTTTGTGGAACCAAGGATATCCGCCGAAAATTTCATCTGCACATTCTCCCGTCAGAGTAACTTTGTTATAGGATACTACTTGGGAACAAAAATACAGCATGGAGGATTCCACATCTGCCATACAGGGCAGATCTCTTGCGTCTACCGCTTTATAAAGACATGCAAGCTGCTGGGTGTTGCCGCATTCTAAGAAACGATGATTTGTGTCACAGTGTTTTATCATCTGCTCTACAAAAGGACGGTCCTGACTGGGCTGAAAAGCATTGGCTTTGAAATATTTTTGATTATCGGTAAAATCAAAGGAAAATGTATTCAACTGTTTTCCCTGTTTTTTCAATTCCTTTGCACAAATTGCAGTTACAAGGCTGCTGTCGATGCCGCCGGAAAGAAAGGTGCTGATGGGAATATCCGACAGCATTTGTTTTTTTACGGCGTCTTCCAAAAGCCATGCTGTTTTTTCAATGGTTTTTTCCAAAGAATCCTCATGAGGACGGCTTTCTAATTTCCAGTAAGCCTGATCGGTATAGGAAGAAGGATTCAGGGTAATAAAATGACCCGGCAGCACTTCAAAAATATCCTTGAAAACACCTTTTCCATAGGATTTCGCAGGCCCTAAAGTAAAAATTTCACACAGACCGTTATGGTCAATCACAGGCTCTACTCCGGGATATGCAAACAGTCCTTTGATTTCCGATGCAAAGAGAAACGTATTTCCCAATTTTGTATAAAACAGCGGTTTCACCCCTAATCTGTCCCGGAAAAGCAGCAGGGTATGGGAAGAAGAATTCCAGATTGCAGCGGCAAAAATACCGTTCAATTTTTGAATAAACTCTTTTCCGTGGAGCATATAGCCGGTAAGGATTACTTCTGTGTCGCTGGTTGTTTCAAAAGAAGCTCCTTCTGACAACAATTCCTCTTTCAATTCGTTCATATTATAGATTTCACCGTTGAAAACAATGGCAAATTCTGTTTCTCCTGCTCTTTTGACCATGGGCTGATCTCCGGTCAAAAGATCTAAGATTTTCAGCCTGACATGGGAAAATCCGCAGGAAGAGCTTAAATAAACGCCATTTCCGTCAGGTCCCCGGTGTTTTAATGTCCGGTTCATATTGTTTAGAATCGTATTCCATTTTTTTCGTTCTTTTGTGTAATCCATATCCGGATTAAAAAATCCTGCAATTCCACACATAACAGACTCCTTTTTACATAATGATTGCGCATATTTCTACGCATAAAGAGATGCTCAGGGCATTTCAATTTATTTGCTGCATCGGATAATCGGCTGCAGTTGTTTTCCCATCAATGCAGATTCAATAGAAGGAATCAGCAGATTTGTATAAGCAATCATAGAATTTGGTTTCTTTTCCGGATTATCCTGCCCAAAAGGAATAAAATAAATGTGTTTTGCGTTGAGCAGAAGTCCGATATTTTTCATGTTCATGCCAAGGGCATCATTCGTAGAAAGAGAAATTAAAAGAGGTTTGTTGTTCCGAAGATGCGCCTTTGCCGCCATAAGCACCGGGGTATCTGTGATGCCGTTAGCAAGTTTGGCAAGAGTGTTTCCGGTGCAGGGGAAGAGAACCAGAATATCCAGAAGGCTTCCGGGACCTATGGGTTCCGCCTGAGGAATCGTCAGGATAGGTTTTCTTCCGGTTATTTCTTCTGCTTTCTGCAAAAAATCCTCTGCATTACCAAAGCGGCTGTCTAATGTCTGAGAGGCGTTTGAAAAAATAGTCTGGACAATGGCGCCTTCTTCGGTTAATTTCTGCAGTTCTTTAAATACGTTTTCATAAGTGCAGAAAGAGCCGGTAAATGCGACTCCGATCTGTTTTTCTTTTAAAGACATGATTGACTCCTTTCTGTGTTGCTGCGCATTTCCCGCGCGTAAAGGGATATCCGGAGGATATTTCATAAGTACGGCATATGTTTCCGTAATTTCAATTGCTGCGTGCTTTTTACACATCAAAATATGTCTGGAGAGCGTTTGCATTTTTCTATGCATCGTAGAATCGCCTGGGCAGAAGAGAGGGGAGCATATTTCCCAGGCAGACCGGGACACAATATTGCCGGAATATTTAATTCTTTTGCTGCGGCATAATCAACACCGCCCGGAGCAGAAGCAATGTCCAGGATTCTTGTCTGTGGATTTACATGCACAAGAATATCCTTTGTCAATATGACAGATGGAATGGTATTAAAGATAAAATGATATTCTCCTATGCAGGTAAAGAACTCCTTCAAATCCATGGCGTCATCTGCAGATAAAGCCGCCTGTGCCAGTTCTTCCTTACAGGAGGAAACAGCTGTTACATAGCAGAACATTCTTTTTAAATCATCTGTCAGGATACGGCCGCATTTTCCATAACCCAATACGGCGCATCTGCTCTTATGAAGATTCATAGGACTGGCTGTTATTGCTTGGCATATAACGCCTTCTGCAGTTGCGATTGTATTAAAGTAAGACAATTCAGAGTCTTTCATAAAATCAAAGACAAGAACGCTTTTTTTCAAAGCCTCCTGATGGAAAGCATCAGGAATGCAGCCGGCAAAAAAGCATTGTTCGGGCGTCAGAAGTGATAAAAGCTGTTTTAATGGGATGTTCTTCTTGACGCCGCTTTGATTTAGAAGATCTGAATCTTTGCTTAAAGGAATGGGACAAATAATATGCCGGGAATTGGCTGCGGCTGTTTCTAATGAAGTCATCGCTGTGAAATGCTGTGTCGGGAAGAATTGTTTTGGAGGCTGGCAGAGAGCATAATGGCAGAGGGCATGCGTAGTCTTTGACAATTCTGACAATAAGTATATCTGACGAAGATCACCGCCGATCACTGCATAATCGTAACGGAATTGGTTCATGGAATCTCCTGACAAAGATGATTTATGATATGGTATGCAGAAGGGCTGAAAATGGTTATTTGGCAAATTTTTTACAAATGTATAAACTTGTCAAATTCGTCCATATTTATAAGAGCTGTTTTGTTATAGCACAAGTAATATAAATCATTTATATAGATACGTTTAAAATATCAGGAGGATACTTATGAAACGCATTCCCAAACATATCGGTATCATTCCAGACGGCAACAGACGCTGGGCAGAAAGAAATGGCCTTCACAAAGAAGAAGGTTATGCATATGGATTAGAACCAGGGGTAAAACTTCTTCGGGCAGCAAGAAATTACGGCATACAGGAATTAACGTACTATGGATTTACCGTAGATAACTGCAAGAGGCCGAAACAACAGGTCATTGCATTTTCAAAAGCCTGCATCAAAGCTGTTGAAATGATTGAAGAGGAAAATGCAGAACTGCATGTCATCGGCAATACCAGTTCTTCCTGTTTTCCGAAAGAACTTCTTCCATATGCAGACTGCAGGCGTAAGCCTGCCCGAAACAAGGAAACCATACGGGTGAATTTTCTGGTGAACTATGGCTGGGAATGGGATATGAAAAACGGATGGGCATCCAGGGAAGTGCCAAGAGTCGATATGGTAATACGATGGGGCGGTATGTGTCGTTTGTCTGGCTTTTTACCTATTCAGACGGTCTATTCTGATTTTTATATTGTAAAAGAATTGTGGCCGGATTTTCAGGAGAAACAATTTCTGGATGCATTGCAATGGTATCAGGAACAGGATATTACTTTAGGAGGATAGAACAGAGAATGCATTTACACCAGTCTGTGCAATTACTGCACAGACTGAAAAATTTTTAGGAATGCAAAAATATCTCTTGTATATTCAAAAATTCACTAATATAATATTAACGTACATAGCATTCCGTTTCCCTGCCAACGGAAAGCATTAGAAATAGAATGCTCTCCATGCTCATCATGATGATATTCCGGAGATGGCGGCAGAAACAACTGCATCTGTACAAAACGTATTTAAAAAAATTTTATGAAATGTCTTTAAAGACATAGATAAGGAGTATTATGAAAATTATATTGAATCAGGATGCCGAAGCAGTCCGGCTTGTACAGGAAGGGTTGAAACGAACAGGAGGCTACTGTCCATGTAAAATGGAGCGAACCGAAGATAATAAGTGTATGTGCAAAGAGTTTCGAGAACAAATTCATGATCCAGAATTTGAAGGATATTGTCACTGCATGCTTTACTACAAATCACGTTCTTGATTGGCAGCCGTGAATAAAATGATCTGTCTGATGCAGCTTTTTTCGTACTGCAATTATGCTAAATACTGATTTAACAATTGAATTTCATCCAATATTTATGCATATTAGGAATATCTCTGTCATCAAATAGCTTCCTGTAAAAAATTTGATAAAAAACTTGTAAATAATATTGGGGTATGATATGATAATATTCAGTTATTAATGTATTATTAGTCGGTTTCTAAAAAACAGATGCCAGACTTTCAGACAGAAGAGAGCCCGGTCGTTTTAAATCGGAATCTTGACGGGAAGAGGGTATGTATCTGAAAAGAAATGGAGGGGAACAAAATGGGATTATTTGATTTTATGAAAGGGAAAAAGGGAATTGTACTTGCCGCTCCTGTAAAGGGAGAATGCATTCCGATCAGCGAAGTGGCAGATCCGACGTTTGCAGAAGAAATTCTTGGAAAGGGAATGGCTGTTAAGCCTGCCGGGAATCAGTTTTTTGCTCCGGCTGACGGTACGATTACTACAGTTTTTCCGACTGGTCATGCGATTGGAATGACAACATCTGACGGAGTTGAAATCCTGATGCATGTGGGACTGGATACAGTGCAGCTAAAAGGTCAGTTTTTTGACACAAAGGTAGAAGCGGATCAAAGTGTAAAAAAAGGCGATCTTATTTTAGAAGCGGACATAGAAGAAATCAGCAAAGCTGGATACGATACAGTGATGCCGATGATTATCTGCAATACTCCTGATTATTCTAAGATTGAATGCAAGAATAGCGGAGCAGTGGAACCCGGCGATGACGTGATCACCTGTTCGGTATAAGGAGGAGCGTCATGGTTAAATGTACTGGAAAAAGCGTATTAAACGGCATTGCCATAGGAAAAATCTATGTTTACCGAAAGAAAGAATTTGCTCTTGTAAAAAAACAAATTGAAGACGTAGACATGGAAATAAAACGGTTTGAACTGGCAGTTGCAGAAGCGGAAAGACAGTTGGAAACTTTGTATCAGGAAGCGCTTGAAAGCGTAGGAGAGGCAGAGGCAAAGATCTTTGAAGTGCATGGAATGATGCTGGAAGACGAAGGTTATCTGGAAGATATCAAAGGTCTGATTAAGGATGGATGCAATGCAGAATATGCAGTAAAAGAAATCGGCGATACCTATTCTCAGATGTTTGCCGCAATGGACAATGAATACATGCGTGCAAGAAGCGTAGATATTCTGGATATTTCCAACAAAGTAATTAATATTCTGGCGGGCGTCGGTGATGATGCAATCAAATCTGATGAACCGGTGATTTTGCTGGCAGACGATTTGACGCCCAGTGAAACGATCCAGATGGATAAGAACAAAGTTCTTGCTTTTGTTACAGTTCATGGCTCTGCAAATTCACATACGGCGATTTTGGCAAGGAGTTTGAATTTGCCGTCTCTGGTCAGCACGGATGTGGCTCTTTTAGATGAGTATCAGGGACAGATGGCTATCGTAGACGGTTTTAATAATGAATTGATTATCAATCCTCTGGAAAATGTTCTTGCAGAACTGACAGAGAAGAGAGATGAGTGGATCAGTGAAACGGAAAGCCTTAGAAAACTGATCGGACAGGATAATGTTACCACCGATGGCAGAAGAGTAAATGTTTATTGCAATATCGGAGGAGTGGAAGACGTAGAGCGTGTATTGGAATCCGACGGCGGCGGAATCGGGTTGTTCCGAAGTGAATTCCTTTATCTTGGAAGAGACAGCGCTCCTACAGAAGATGAACAGTTTGAAAGTTATAAAGCTGTTCTGGAAAAGATGAACGGCAAGAAAGTCATTATCCGTACACTGGATATCGGAGCTGATAAGAAAGCAGACTATTTAGGTCTGGAACCGGAAGAAAATCCGGCGCTTGGCTATCGCGCGATTCGCATTTGCCTGGATCAGCCGGATATATTCCGCACACAGCTGCGTGCAATTTACAGGGCAAGCGCTTATGGAACAGCATCCATCATGTTCCCGATGATTATTTCTGTCGATGAAATCAGAAAGATCAAAGCAATTGTGGAAGATGTGAAGAAAGAGCTGAAAGACGAAGGCGTTGAAATGGGTGAAGTTGAACTGGGCATTATGATCGAAACGCCCGCGGCAGCTGTCATCAGTGATCAGCTTGCAAAAGAAGTAGAGTTTTTCAGTATCGGCACCAACGATCTGACACAATATACACTGGCTATTGACAGGCAGAATCAGAAACTGGAAAACATTTGCGATACGCACCATGAGGCCATTTTAAGGCTGATTCAGATGACGGTGGAAAACGGTCATAAGGAAAATGCCTGGGTAGGCATCTGCGGCGAGCTGGCAAGCGACACCAGCCTTACCAAAACCTTTGTAGATATGGGAGTTGATGAATTATCCGTTTCCTCCACATATGTACTGGGGCTTAGAAAAGCAATCAGAGAGATTTAGGAGGAAAATTTCATGAAATCAATTAACTATACGATTACAGACGAACTTGGTATACATGCAAGACCGGCAGGACTTTTGGTGAAATTGGCCGGCGGTTTTCAGAGTGATATTACTATCGTGAAAGATGGGAAAGAAGCGAATGCCAAAAGAATTATGGCATTAATGGGATTGAGTGCCACGAAAGGCACAGAAATAACAGTTAAGGTAGAGGGACCGGATGAAGATGATGCTGTTAAAGCAGTGGAAGATTTTCTGAAGGCAAATCTATAAATTAATTTTGTAAATTGTTTCGGTGCTAGGGCGAAACTAAAACAAGGGGGTAAACTTTTTATGATGAAATATTTACAAAAATTGGGAAAATCTTTGATGCTTCCCGTAGCTGTCCTGCCTATCTGCGGTATTTTGATGGGTATCGGATATGCGCTGTGTCCGGCTACTATGCAGGGCGGTGATATGAGCGGCTTTTTGAATCTGTTTGGATTCTTTCTGGTGAAAGCCGGTGGAGCGCTTATTGACAATATGGCGATTCTGTTTGTTATCGGTGTAGGTGTTGGTATGGCAGAAGACAACGATGGAACAGCTGGTGTTGCAGCACTTGCTTCCTGGTTGATGATGACAACTCTGCTTTCTACAGGCACAGTTACAACATTAATGTCTTCAGTTGCTGATGATGTAAATAAGACACTTGCATTTGACAAAATTGCAAATCCGTTTATTGGTATCCTTGCCGGCTGTATCGGTTCTGCTTGTTACAACAAGTTTAAGGGAACACAGTTACCGGATTGGCTGTCATTCTTCAGTGGCAAACGCTGTGTAGCAATTATTGCAGGCGTAATCTCAATTATTGTTTCCGCAGTATTGCTGTTTGTATGGCCGGTAGTATTCGGTGTATTAATTGCAATCGGCGAAGGCGTTGTAGGAATGGGTTCTGTTGGATCTGGTATTTACGCATTCTTGAACCGTTTGTTAATTCCGGTAGGTCTGCATCATGCATTGAACAACGTATTCTGGTTTGATACCATTGGTCTTGGTGATCTGTCCCACTTCTGGGCTGGCGAAACAAGCGCAAGCGCAGACGTTACATGGAGTCTTGGAATGTATATGTCCGGTTTCTTCCCATGTATGATGTTTGGTATTCCAGGAGCTGCTCTTGCTATGGTACATACAGCAAAGAATAAAAAAGCAGCTATCGGTTTAGTAGCTTCTGCAGCCGTTTGTGCATTCGTCTGCGGTGTTACAGAGCCGTTTGAGTTCGGTTTTATGTTCCTTGCTCCGGCTTTATATTTAATCTATGCATTGCTTTACGGTGTATTTACAGTTATTACAACTCTGGTTGGATTCAGAGCAGGATTCAGTTTTTCTGCTGGTGCAACTGACCTTGTATTCTCAGCATCACTTCCGGCAGCAGCTAATACATGGATGATCATTCCTCTTGGAATTGCAGCTTTCATTGTATTCTATGTTGTTTTCCGTTTTGCTATTGTAACATTTGATTTGAAGACACCGGGTAGAGAAGATGAAGATTTAGAAGCTGAGAAGAACGTAGTTCTTTCTAACAACAACTTCACAGAAGTTGCTAAGATCGTATTAGAAGGTCTTGGCGGAAAAGAAAATGTAAAATCTCTCGACAACTGCATCACAAGACTTCGTCTTGAGATCAATGATTACACTAAGGTGGATGAGAAGAAAATTAAATCAGCAGGTGTAGCTGGCGTAATGAGACCAAGCAAAAATGCCGTTCAGGTAATTGTTGGTACAAAAGTTCAGTTCGTAGCTGATGAAATGAAAAAGATGTTAAAATAAGGTAGTCTATTCTAAATAGATAATACCAACCCTAGCATTTAAATGCCGAAGGTTCTTTATGGGCCTTCGGTATTTTCTTGTATTTTATAAAAAAATAGGATATAATAAAGCCTAAGGAGTGTTCATAATATGTTAAGATTTATCTATGTAATTATTAAGAATTTATTCCGGGCTCCTTATATTATACCTAAGATGCGCCGTGAATCGGAACATCCGGAGCGTTATACAGAAGAAGAGCGTTATAATCTGGTAAAATATATGATACGTCTTATGAAAGTGTCCGGTAAAATTCATACAAAAGCCTTTGGCACAGAAAATCTTCCAACAGAAGGCGGCTACATTATGTACCCTAATCATCAGGGAAAATATGATGCATTGGGTATTATTTATACCCATAAATCTCCTTGCTCTATTGTAATGGACAAAGCAAAGTCCAATACGATTTTGGTTAAGGAATTTATAGATTTGATTCAGGGGAAACGTTTGGAGAAAGATAATGTGAGACAGGCAATTACCATTATCAACGAAGTAGCAAATGATGTGATTTCTGGTAAGCGCTATATTCTTTTTCCAGAAGGAGGATATGAATTTAACAATAAGAATGAAGTAACAGATTTCAAAGCCGGAAGTTTTAAATCAGCAATCAAAGCAAAAGCGCCGATTGTACCGGTCGCTTTGATTGATTCTTATAAGGTATTCAACAGCTTTCATTTTGGAAAAATCACCACACAGGTACATTATTTGAAACCTATTATGTATCAGGAATATCAGAGTATGAAAACGCAGGAAATTGCTCTACTGGTAAAGGATCGTATTCAACAGGTCATTGATGTATATGCCACATAGCCTATAATCAGACCTTAGAGCGTGTTTGAAAATCCAGAAGATTCATTCTCGAAGACGGACCATTTTGGCCGCTTGACGCCGTCGTTCGTCTGCCTGGGCAGCGTAATGTTTTCTTGTGGTATTTACGTCTTTATGGCCTAAAACATCTGCAACAAGATAAATATCGCCGGATTCCTGATAAAGTGTTGTTCCATATGTACTCCGCAGTTTATGCGGAGTTATATTTTTGATAGAGGTTACAAGCTTAGAATATTTTTTCACCAGATTTTCTACGGAGCGGACGCTCATTCTTTTTTTCTGCATAGATAAGAAGAGGGCATTGCCGTTTCCTTCTTTCGGTATGATTTTCTGTCGTTCCTGCATGTAATCAGCAAGAGCTTTTTCCACTTCTTCACCGAAATAAACGATGGATTCATAGCCTCCTTTGCGATGGATTTTGATGCCGTTGTTTTTGAAATCCACATCATCTATATCCAATCCGACACATTCGGAAACACGGATTCCCGTTCCAAGCATTAATGTGAGCATAGCCAGATCTCGTTTTTTGGTCTGAGCATGGTATGCCTTTTGACGCTCTGTCAGATTTTCTCCGGATTCTACTTCATCTAACAACAGAGCAACTTCATCTACATCAAGACGAGTGATATTTTTTTCGTGCAGTTTTGGCATCTTTACAAGTTCTGCAGGATTAGTCGTGATCCGTTCTGTCCGGAAGAAAAAGTGATAAAAACTTCTTAGACACGCCAGTTTTCTGGAGATGCCCCGCTCGTTATTGGTATGTTCCACATCATCTTTGATGTAGTATTTTAACCAATTCAAATATTCTTCGATATCCTGCGCCCGTATCTGGTCTAAAATATCAATAGAAAAGTCGGGTATTTCCATTTTTCTGCAGACAGGGTTATTTTCATGCATATATTCAAAAAAAATCCGCAAATCATAAGCATAGGCAATCCTGGTTCTGGAAGAAGTAGTCGGTTCAATTCCGATAAAATAATCTTTACAGAAGTGAGGGAGTGTTTGTAATAATTCCCTGAGCTTTAACTCGTTTTCGATATTTATTTTTTCATGGTATGCTTTTTCTTTCATTTTGTATCCTCGTTTCATTAAACTTACACATCTTTCAAAGGAGCTGTTTATGTTGGCCAGCCTGGTATTTTTCCATTTACAATTGCCGTAAACATCCTGTTTTTGACGCCGGGATTTTCCAAATTCAGCTGGCGAAGAAGCTGCTTGACATATTCTCGTCTGGTTACGCCGTCTACGGGACAGGGATTTTTCTCTACCGGCAGCTGGTAACGGTTATGAAAACCAATAACGTCTGCTTCCGGAACATACATCATAGGCCGTATGACAGTCAAATCCATACGGTCCAGATAAGTGACTGGAGAGAAAGAATAGAATCGTCCTTCGTAGATCAGGGAGAGCAGCATTGTTTCTACAATATCATCTTTATGATGGGCATAAGCGACTTTATTGCAGCCCAATTCTTTTGCTTTTTGATTTAAAGCGCCCTTTCGCATTTTGGCACAAAGAGAGCAGGGAGAGTGTTCTTTTCGATCGTGAAAGATGATTTGGGCAATGTCGGTGTTTACAACATAATAAGAGATATCCAGTTCCTGGCATAAAGCTTTGATTTTATCCAGATTGAATTCTGAATAGCCCAGATTCACAGTAATTGCAATAAGTTCAAATGGACTTGGATAAAATCGCTGCAGATGTTTTAGGGCATAGAGCAGTGTCAGGCTATCTTTTCCGCCGGAAATTCCAATAGCGATTTTGTCGCCGGGTTGAATCATTTTGTAGTCATCTATCGCTTTTCTGGTGTAGCTGAGTAGTTGTTGTAATTTCATTTATGTAGGGCCTCCGCATCCTGTAGTGTGATCCTATTGCGTAATAAAATTTTGTTTTATATATGTTGATATATCTGATACCTTATTGTGGATCATATGTAAAAATAGTTTATTATAATTATAAACTATTTTTTATTAAAAATCTATGATATAATTTATAAGATAGAGATGAAGTATAGATGTTGTTAGAAATTTGTTTTGTATGGATATTGGTGTTGAATCCTGAACTTATATTTGATTTAAAATTTGTAAAATGATAGAAGAGGAGAGAAAAAATGCGATTTTTGATTCAGAGAGTGAACCATGCCAGGGTTAAGGTGAACGAAAATGTTACAGGAGAAATTCAAAAGGGATTTTTGGTTTTTATTGGAGTATCAGAAGATGATACGGTGGAAATAGCGGATAAATTAATAAAAAAGCTTTTGAATCTGCGTATTTTTGAAGATGCAGAAGGAAAAACAAATTTAGCTTTAAAAGATGTGTCAGGCAGTTTATTATTGGTATCTCAGTTTACGCTTTATGCAGATTGTAAAAAAGGAAATCGGCCTTCTTTTGTACACGCAGGGGCTCCTGAACTTGCAAATCGTCTGTATCAATATATAATCGAACAATGTCGTATGAAAGGCTTTTCAGTGGAAACAGGTGTATTTGGGGCAGATATGAAAATAAGTCTTGAAAACGATGGCCCATTCACAATTTTCCTAGATTCCAAAGAATTATAATATTTTATACAAACACACAAGTTTAACGAAATAGTTATCCCCGATAATAATGACGAATACAGATTCAATCCTATATATGGAGATAACTAATGAATTATATAAACACACAAGTATACAAACACACAAATTTAACGAAGTAGTTATCCCCGATAATAATGACGAATACAGACTCAATCCTATATGGGGATAACTATTCGTTAAACTTGTCTTTTGCGAATAGTTTCATATGGATTACATGTGCTGTTGATATGCTAAAATCAGGTCTACGCAGCCTTCTACGCCGATTCGGCTGCTATCCAATGTAATGTGATAACTTCTGGAATTTCCCCATTTTTTGCTGGTATAATAATTATAATAACTTGCACGTTGTTTGTCGGTTTTCTGAATCAAGTCCTTGGCTTTGTTTATGGGAAGATTCATTTTCTTGGAAATTCTTTCTGCACGGTGATCCAAATCTGCATGAATGAAAATGTTTATACAGTTTGGATTGTCTGCCAAAGCATAATCTGCACAGCGGCCTACAATTACACAGGATTCTTTCTCTGCAATTTTTTTAATGGTATCGAACTGTGCCAAAAATACCTTGTGATTTAACGGCATATCCAAAAATGGCGCTGAAGTATATCCTCCAAAGGAATATGTATCCATAACCAAGGAATATAAAAAGCTGCTGGTTGGCTTTTCATCGTGATTTTCAAAAATCTCAGCACAAAAACCGCTTTGTTTGGAAGCCTCTTTTAACAATTCTTTGTCATAACACTTTATTCCCAGGCGCCTGGCAAGGGCTGTTCCTATTTCTTTTCCTCCACTGCCAAATTCTCTTCCAATTGTATAAATCTGATTGTTCATAGAAATCCCACCTTTTCATTATTATTATTTGTGTATCTTTTTATTATAATTATACGCTTTTTTTGATAAAAAGTATACACAAATTAAGAAATCTGACGAAATTTTTTGATTAAAGATTCAAAATAGTCCGGTAATGGAGCTGAAATTTCCAGATAATCTTTTGTTTTAGGATGCAGAAATCCTATGGTCATGGCATGAAGCGTCTGCCCGTTCAGCTTATAAGGATTTTTAGAATTTCCGTAGATAATATCTCCTAACAGTGGATGTCCGATGCTTGCCATATGAACACGGATTTGATGTGTACGGCCGGTTTCCAGACAAAATTCCATATATGCGGCGTTCTTCCACTGCTCGAGAACTTTGTAATGTGTAATAGCGTGTTTACCGCCGTTTGACAGAACTGCCATTTTTTTGCGGTCGGTGGGATGTCTTCCAATATTGCCTTTGATACAGCCCTTCTGTTCTTTGACATAGCCGGATACAATTCCGCGGTAAATTCTTTTTATGGAATGTTCTTTGATTTGTTCGGCAATAAAAAGATGACTCTCGTCATTTTTGCAGATGATCAAAGAACCGGTGGTATCTTTATCAATCCGGTGCACGATTCCAGGGCGTATAGCTCCGTTGATTCCGGAAAGGCTGTCTTTACAATGATACATAACAGCATTGACCAATGTACCGGAAAAATGGCCCGCTGAGGGATGAACTACCATATCTTTGGGTTTATTTATTACCAAAAGATCTTTATCTTCATATAAAATATCAAGAGGAATATCTTCCGGCATAATTTCAGTTTCTTCCGGAGGAGGAATTGTAACAGAAACAATTTGAGCAGGTTTTAATTTGTAATTAGCTTTCACAGACTGCTCTTCTACTGTCACATAATTTTCTTTTATCAGTTTTTGCAGAAAAGAACGGGTAAGTTCCGGCATCTGTACAGACAGGTATTTATCCAAACGCAGTCCTGCGTCTGTTTCATTGGCGGTAAATGTTATTGTTTCCATATCAATGCTTTTCTTTCCTTTTCCAAAATAGAATTTGATCTGCTAAAAAGTCAATATCTTCTTCATTATAATAAAAACAAAACAGCAAAACCAATAAAACGGCCGCTATGGAAACATAGATATCTGCGACATTGAAAACCGGAAAATCAATGAATTTAAAATAGAAAAAATCAATGACATAATCATGCAGGCATCGATCGATAAAATTTCCAATGGCGCCGGAAATGAGTAAAAGAATAATTGCCCGTATATAAAAATAATGTTTTGCTTCAGGAATTCGAATATATAAATAGGCCAAAAGAATCATTGTAATTGCAGTTACTGCAATTAAAAAAACTTTTTGTCCCTGTAAAATACCAAATGCTGCTCCATGATTCTCCAGATAATACAATTCAAAAACGCCGGGAATAATTGAAATGGCTGCCTTCTCTTTTAAATGTAAAACAGCCAGCTGTTTGGTAAGCTGATCCAATCCGATGCCAATAAGAACAGCAAATATACCTGTCAGTAACTGAAACGTCTTTTTTTTTGAAGTCTGCATTTTACTACTCCTCTGCTGCTTTGTTCTCTGCATGATTTAGAATGGAGGAAATTCCATCTAAAATCTGCTCATCACTCAAATCAGGATTGATATATGCATCGCCTATCCTCTGCAGTAAAATAAATTTGATCTTTCCAGCCTTCATTTTCTTGTCGGATTTTGTGGCAGCAAGAATATCTTCGGCAGATAACTGTTCTACTGTAGTGGGAAGATGAAACTGCTTTAAAGTTTCTAAAATCATTTCACAGTCCTCTTTTGTAATGTGAGCGAGCTTACAGGATAAGAAACAGGATGCCGCAATTCCAATACCCACGCATTGTCCATGGTATAACTGAAAATCTGTAAGTTTTTCCACGGCATGCCCAATGGTATGTCCAAAATTAAGCAGCGCCCGCTCCCCTTTTTCTTTGGGATCACGTTCGACAACATCACGTTTGATCAGACAGCTCTGATAGATCATTTCCTCTAAAATATCCGGCTGCAATTTCATGATTTCGTCTTTGTGCTCCTTTAACCACGCAAAATATAATTCAGATTTAATTAAACCGTGTTTTAATATTTCGCCCATTCCGGATACAAATTGCTCTTTTGGAAGAGTCTGTAATAGAGAGAGGTTCATATATACTAATTTGGGTTGATAAAAAGCGCCAATCATATTTTTATACTGTAATAGGTCGACGCCGGTTTTTCCACCAATACTGCTGTCCACCTGGGAAAGCAGAGAAGTTGGAATTTGAATAAAATCAATGCCTCTCAAATAGGTAGCTGCCGTAAATCCAGTCAAATCACCTACAACGCCGCCGCCAAATGCAATTAGCAAATCATGACGATCAAAATGTTCCTTTATTAAATGCTGATATAATTTTTGAACCGTTTCCAGTGTTTTATTTTCTTCTCCCGCAGGAAAAGAAAAAGATATCACTTTATGAAAACAAGAATTAATTTTTTGGGATAAATATTCTAAATGCAGAGTTTCAAGATTGGAATCTGTTACAATGCAAACTTTTTGCTCTTTCTGATATCCAAGTTCTTTTAATTTGTGATTTAATTTTTGAAAATCCTGTTCTAAGAGAATATCATAACAGGGACTGCCTTCATAAGAAACAGTAATTGACTTTGACATGGTTAGATTCTCCTTATTAAATGTATTTTTGTAATGTTACTTTCATACGGCCCTTGCGTGTCTGCCCACTGCTCCCATTATAAATGTATTTTCCAAATCCCCGAATAGAAATGATGTCTCCTTCTTTGCATTCATAGGAATTAGAAGTAATTATACATGCATTCACAAACACTTTTTGAGACTGAATATGAGAAACGCTTTGATTTCGAGATTTTTTTGTCAAAAAAGATACAATGGAATCTAAGCGGTTAGACGAAACAATTCCTTCTAAATATTCAAATTTTTGTTCAATGAAAACAGAGGGTTCTGCAAATTCTCCTTTGACAGATGTATGCCGTATCTTATCTAAAAACTGTAAAAGATAATCAGCAATCCCCTCTTCACAAAATATATAGTAATCGGATTCATTTAATTTGATATCACCGATTCGAGAACGCTCTACACCCAAATGCATTAATGCTCCCAAAATATCTCTATGAGACAATTCTTCTGCAAATTTCAGATTCTTCGGGTGAAATCTGAGACATACAATGGGATAATGCCACTCCTCTTCTGCCCCGGTATAACAAAGAGCATCAGGGATAAAGGCTATCATCTGACGCTCTGCAAATTCATATCCGCCAAAAAACTGATAAGAGGTTTCTATATCAGCTGTTATCTGGTGAAAAAGATTTTGTTCATTTAAATTCAAAAAATTACTGAAAGTAACGATGCCTCTCCGATTGGCTGTTCGGGATAAATCAGACAAACGTTTTTGGATCATAAAATCTTCTTGATGTTCCATAGTGTTATTTTAGAATTCCTTCCTAAAGATCAATGTGGAGTCCGGAAGTTTGAAAGGAGTCCAATAAATTCTGAAAATCTCCGGAAATATCTACAGATGCCGGTGTAATAATAAATATGTAATTGGAGATTTTCTGCAGATTACCATTAATCGCATAACAGGAACCGGCTGTAAAATCGATGATGCGCTGTGCAATTTCGATATCCAATCCCTCTACATTTAATATAACGGTACGATTCGATAATAGGGTATCTGTAATTTCCCGTGCATCTTCTACAGATGTGGGTTTGATAACGCATACTTCCATGCCGTTTGCTCCCTGTTTCTTTGTTGACCGGATAGGTGTAATCTTCTGTGATGTCTTGGATCGGTCTTTCTTGGCGTTAGGTTCCTCATATTCCGTACGATTTTTTTCTTTACGAAAAGATCTTGCCTTCACTTCAGGTTCATCGTCATCGTAAAAATCATCTTCATAAAAATCGTCTTCTTCCTCATCTGCATTCAAACGCATGACATCTAAAAATTTATCAAGTACTCCCATAAAAAGTAAATCTCCTAACTAATTATTGTAATGCTCTTCGGGCATTTGTTTCTACACAATGAACTGTATACCCTTTGAATATTAAAGCGTGTTTGAAAACGCGCAATCAGGTGTAATTTCTGGCTCCAAAAATGCCTGTCCCAACACGGACAATGGTGGCGCCCTCTTCAATCGCTGTCATATAATCGCCAGTCATACCCATGGACAAAACATCCATAGATACATTATCAATGTTTTCCTGTTTTATGTCAACAGATAATTCTCTGATTTTTTCAAAATAAGGCCGGTTTTCTTCCGGATTCTCTGTATAGGGAGCTATTGTCATCAATCCCTGAATCCGCAGATTATCTAATCTGGAAATTTCTACTGCCAATTGCAGCGTTTCGTTTGCAGCAATGCCGAATTTTGAGGATTCTTCAGCAATATTTACTTCGATTAAAATCGGTACTATACGGCGGATTTTTTTTGCCTGAATATTGATTTCTTCTGCCAGACGATAGGAATCAACGGAATGAATCAATGCCGTATCTTTTATGATGTATTTTACCTTGTTCCGCTGAAGATGTCCGATCATGTGCCAACGGATATCAGATGGCAGAAAATCTCTTTTTTCACAGATTTCCTGTACTTTATTTTCACCAAAATCACGAATGCCGCAATCATAAATTTCTGAAAGCATGGAAATCGGTTTCGTCTTGCTGACGGCAATCAATGTAACTTCTTCTCTCTTTCTTCCTGCACGCCGGCAGGCTTTTTCAATATTTTCTTCTACCTTTTTTAAATTTTCTGCTAACATCTTATCATTCCGTCCTTTCTTTATTCTTGTGCGTTTTTTTCGCACATAAAGGGATACCCGAAGGGTGTTTCTTTATTCTTGTGCGTTATTTTCGCACATAATGGGATATTTTCCACACATCCTTAATTACTGATAATCACATTTTCCTCAATGGAATTACCCTCCAACGCAATATGGTCATACAATGACACTCCATACTCTGTTCCGTTTCGTATAATTGCATACTCTGCATTCTGATAAATAACATCTATTTTCCGAAATACAGCATAACCTTTGTTAATACAATAAATCCCCTCCAGCTTTGCCGTCTCATGAATTGTATAAGTTTCATCAGAATTTGGCTTTAAAACAATATCTCCGTCAGACAATTCTTCTCCGTCTACATAATAAGAATATTCGGTTGCAAAATAGATATTTGGAGTAACAAATGAATCTGTGTGTTTGCCGTTTTTATCTGTTTTGCGAATGACAATTCCATCTGCATTGGAATCGTTTCCTTTTTGAAAATACTCCATGGGAATGGTAAAAAAATCCTTTGTAGTAATGGCAGAATTGGGGATTTTTAGGCCTGTCTCTTCTTCAAACAACAATTCTACTTCAATATATCGATCTGTTGCAAAACGAATCATAGAGTGAGAAAGAGAAAGAATTAAATAGGGATTTCCCTCTTTTTCCAGGATTGTAAAAGGAACTCTTGCAATCGTATTGTCTTTTTTAAACCGAATCCGCACAGTAGAAACCTCTTCGAGCCGTTTTTGGATGTCTTCACCAATAGGAATAATCAGATGCCAGTCTTCATCTGTAATCAGTTTACAGACGGGATCGCCTGCATCTACTTTGAGGCGGTCTTTTAAATTCTCTTTATTGTAGATTGATGCGTCAAACATCTCCGGTGTAAAATCTCCGGTCGTAACATTCTCAAAACCATCTATATAATAAACGACGATACTGTCTTTGGGGGAAGTTCCTTTGTGAAAAGTGGAATTGTTTTCAGCAGCGGAAACAGCATCTGTAATGGAATTTAACGCGCCCATATTTAAAGATTCTGAGATTTTTGCATTCAAATCATTTTTAAAATTATAAACCTGATAAAAAGATTCCGGCTGATAGCTATTGGAATATTCCGATATGTTTTTTTCCAGATCATAAAGGCTCTCTTCACTCAATACAGAACTATCCTCTCCCGCTGAAAGAATCTGGTCGGCAATTGCTCCATCTGAATCAATAGAATAAATCAAATCTCCTACACCGGCTTTTGACGCGTCTCGTCTATAATAATTGATTTCGCCGGAATATTCTGCAGTTACAATTTCTTCGCTGCGCAGGGCAAGCCCCGTGTAGGAATTATTGACAGCAATCGTTCCATGGATTACCTCATAAACAGAAATATGGGTAGAGGTAAAAAAGGAATAAATATAAAACAGAATATAAATAGAAATTATGCCAAAAATAATCAATCCGATATTTAAATGAAAAGGTTTTCTATAACGAACAATTTTTTTGTTTTTTGCCACAATGTTACCGCCTTTACCTTGTTAATGTGCTCAATGAAATCTATTTTAGCATTTTTCGGAAAAGAAAACAATCAATGTTTTGTATATGTTGTTAAAAATATGGAATACTAAGATAGGTAATTGTTAAATGTTTTTTGTCTTTGATGTGGATAACTATCCGTATAT
>CAJUEY010000023.1 GCA_910585825.1 uncultured Lachnospiraceae bacterium
TTGAGATTAGACACCTTAATTTTATCACAAGTGGATGCTCTTTTTTCATTCACTTAATAGGTGAAAAGCAATATTCAGTTAAAATACAGTAACTAAGCGGTTTTCAGCCACTTTCTCGGCTGTGCCGTGAATAATCTGGGTTTAATAATGCATTGACAAAATAATTAAACCGCATTAATATAAAGCTATAAGATTTATATCATTATATGATTACTTTGTTTATAAAAATGAAATATATTATTTTTATTAGGGAGATGATAATTGTATGGAAACATTGGGTGTAATAACGAGAAATCAGCAGAATGTGTATACTTTGTCAAAAACTATTATATATGAAAGAAAAGCAGAAACTCAGGAACATGACTGGGAGGAAACGACCGAGTTAATCGATTTTAATGCCAGGGGACAGTATATAGGAAATAATGGAAGTATATATCAGATGACAGCGGAGTATGCAGATAATGCAACAAAAATATCTCCAACTGTGCAGGTAACTGTAATAAATGAAACTGGAGATGTTAACAAATACTATATTGATATTTCTAAAGTGGATACCAGCAACGCAACAGAAATTGAGATGTTTGCTTTATGCAGTCATGCAGATACAAAACGAGGAAGGTATGGAGACATAGCGGATGGCACATTAAGTAGTTGGGAATCATTATTATTCTATCAGGAAATGGCAATACAGAAAGGATATGCTGGGCAAAATAATTTCAATAATATATTAAAGATGCCGGCATATAATTGGAGGGATATGATTAGCGATATTGCCGAAACCTACATGGAAGAGGGAGTGTATGATCATTATCTTCATGTAAACAGGATGAAGGATATGTTGGATTACTATTCTCATTTTGAGGGAAGACCAGATGCATTTGAAGATACATTTCATGCAATTCGTGATTATGAATTCATCAGAGTTTTATCTTTAGAAGGCAGCGTAAATATTGAAATATATGATAAACAGAAAAAAATCGTCTGCAGTGATATTAGTTTAGAGTTTGGCAGTAATGAATTATGGTCGAGAAAACTGACAGATGAAGAGTTACAAAAGGCAATAGAAATTGCCGGAAAACCGCATAAAGTTTATATGAAAGATTATTCTTTTTGGGATGAAATTTTATCAGGAAAATATCAGATGGAGGATTATGATGCATATATTCAGGAGTTGAAGAGGCAATGTCAGAATGACAATATGTTTGTTAATTGCCCATTTCAAGTTAAAGAAGCTTGGAAATATGCAGAGAAAAAAACAGGTTTTAATGGTTTAGGAGTTTCTAAAGGAAATAATATAGAAGTAAAATTTATTTCAGAATATATGAGAATGCAAATGGAGCAGATGCGAAAAGGGGAAGAAGTAAATCTTTTGGGTACAACAATAGAGTCTGCTATAGATCTGGCAAAGCAAATTATAAAAAGATTGGATGAAATAGATTTCAGCCAAATGACAGAAGAGGATAGAAAGATAAAATTAAGAGAGAGAGCTTTTTATGGTTATTTTTTAGAATGTTTAGATCCGACACAGAAGTATAATCCAATCAAGTTGTTATTAAATGAATAAAAAGATTTTAGGAATTTTGATGACAACGGTTTTGTTACAGTAAAAATCCAGCAAAATTAATATTTAATTTTCTTTGAATCCCTGTAATGTATTCAGAAAATTTCAGCGGATGTTCCTTCGTAACATTATAAAAAAATAACAATGCGCAAAGTGACGAGGAATGTAATGTAGCAATTCTTCTTTCTTCCCGCCCAAAACCACTACAAGCTTGCCCAAATTTTGCATCAAAATTACAATCCTTAATAGAAAATACACGTTTCAATGCTGTTAATGCATCTTCTTCAGGAAGCAAGCTTGAGTCAGGGCTTGACTTTTTCATATTTTCCAGTATAATAAATCTTCGGAATAGCCTGTAAAATCAAAGGTTTTCCAAAAATAAAACGGTGAGTTCGAGACCTTCCTCACCTAAAACAAAACTAAAGGAGAAAACTAAATATGAGAGACAAAAAAGTACTATTTATCACCCAGGCGGCTGTGATCGCCGCATTGTATGTCGTTCTGACATTGCTTGCCAATGCCCTTGGCCTAGCGAATTATGCCATTCAGGTACGGTTTTCTGAGGCATTGACAATCCTGCCGTTTTTTACACCGGCGGCGATTCCGGGACTGACCATCGGCTGTCTGCTGAGCAACCTGCTTACCGGATGTATGCCTCTTGACATCCTGTTCGGCAGCCTTGCAACACTGCTTGGAGCAGTGGGAACCTATTTGCTGCGAAAGCGTCAATGGATGGCTCCGTTGCCTCCCATTCTGGCAAATACTGTGATCGTTCCTTTTGTTCTTGCCTATGTTTACCAGTTTGAAGGATCTATCCCATATTTTATGCTGACAGTAGGAATCGGAGAACTCCTCTCCTGCGGCGTTTTGGGAATGATACTGATGGGCGTTTTGATGAAATATCGAAATGTACTTTTTAAAACCGAATACACAGAAAAACATTCTGCATAATTTCAAACAAAATAAAGTGTATCAAGTCTTTTATCCTTCCTGACTTGATACACTTTTTATGTTGCATAAAACACCGATTTTATAATGCTTCCTCACAAACGGATACACAAATATTTCATCTATTTGCTGTTTGCAACTTCCACATGGATTTCTTTGCCTTTGATGCGGACATTTTTCATGGCAGCCAGCACCTTCTTGCCATATTCTTTCGGCACTTCCACAAATGTAAATTTATCGTACATATCAATGGTGCCTACCAGATCTCCATTCATACCGGACTCTCCGGCAACTGCGCCTAAAATATCCCCCGGCCTAATTTTCTGTTTTTTGCCGATATTGATAAACAAACGTACCATGCCTTCTTCCGCCCCGGTATCTCCAAAATCATAATGGTCATTTGCTCCGTAGCCCTCCGGCGCTGTCTCTAAGCCGCCTAATGCCTGTTTTAGAAACGCTGCTGCAATATCCATTGCCGTGTAGTCGGATTCATTGACCTGTTTTTCGATGAAATTGATCATTTCTCTTAAATTTTCTTCTTCAATGATTGTGGTTATTTTATCCATAACTTTTTCCGCCCTCATCTGAGCCACATCCTCCGAAGACGGAATCGGCTGTGCGAAAATTTTGGTCTTGCAGTAACGCATGATATCCTTTAACTTGTAGACCTCTTTTCCTTTGATAAAGCTAAAGGCTTTACCGGCTCTGCCCGCACGCCCGGTTCTGCCGATCCGGTGTACATAATATTCATCATCCTGAGGAATGTCGTAATTAAACACGGCCTCCACATAATCAATGTCTAATCCTCTGGCTGCAACATCCGTGGCAATCAAAATATCGGTCTTGCCTTTGCGGAAATTCGCCATAACCCGGTCTCTTTGAGCCTGTTTCATATCTCCGTGTAATCCCTCTGCAAAATAACCTCTCAGCGTCAGCTCATGGGACAGCTCGTCTACCATTCTCTTGGTATTACAGAATACGATAGATCCCTTTGGATTGTAATAATCCAAAAGCCTTGTCAAAACTTCAATCTTGTCCTTGCGTTTCACATCATAATAATACTGTTCAATATTCGATACGGTAAGCTCTTTTTTGACTACTTTGATGGTAACGGCATCCGTCTGATATTTTCTAGTAATTTCCAGTATGGGTTTCGGCATCGTCGCTGAAAACAACACCGTCTGACGTTCTTCCGGAATGTATTCCAAAACTGTCTCAATATCTTCCCGGAACCCCATATTCAGCATCTCATCCGCCTCGTCTAAAACAATCATATGCACATCTTCACATCGAATCGTCTTTCTCCGCAGATGATCCATGACACGTCCCGGCGTACCTACAATAACCTGAATTCCGCCTTTTAAAGAACGAATCTGCTTTGTGATATCCTGTCCGCCATACACCGGAAGGATCTTGATTCCATGCATATATTTGCTTAAATTCCGAAGTTCCTCCGCCACCTGTATTGCAAGCTCTCTGGTAGGCGAAAGAATCATCACCTGTGTCTTTTTCAAAGAAGGATCTACCTTCTGCAGCATTGGAATTCCAAACGCTGCTGTTTTACCGGTTCCGGTCTGTGCCTGTCCTATTACATCCTGTCCGCTCATTACCACTGGGATTGCCTGTGCCTGAATCGGTGTGGCCTCCTCAAATCCCATTTCCTTAATTCCGCGTAAAATCTGGGGTGTAAGCCCCAACTCATCAAATTTGATTGTCTCCATACATATCCTTTCTCTTTTTGATCAACTGTTCTTTTTCATATCTGCTCAGACGTTTAATCTGTGCCTCCCGCTGCATAGCCTGCTGTCTTGTATCTGATTTTTCCAGATATACCAGCTTTACCGGTGTACGGGAACGCGTATATTTCGCTCCTTTCTTTGCATTATGTGCCTGGAGCCGTTTCCCTATATCATTGGTCCATCCGGTATATAACGTGCCGTCGCTGCATTCTACCATATATGTATAACTGATATCCTCCTGTTTCTCCATATAAACCCTCCGGGCATCCCGCAAATAAGCCTAACATAACAGAAGAGCCTTTCTATGCGCTCACCTCATGCATAGAAGGACTCTCCTGCTAGACACTATCCTTTATTATACCGATCTCTCATAAAATTTCAAGAAAAACTTTTACTCTCTTACTCAAAGAAGCCGTTATTTTGCCCTTAATTTCATAGTTACTGGAAGAATTCCACAGGATCTACAGGAGCTCCGTCTTTTTCCAATGCAAAATAAAGATTACTTCCTTCCAGAGCATAATATTTCGTAGGTTCGTTCACAAATCCGATTGTATTGCCTGCCTCCAGATATGCGCCAGGCTCATAGGGTACTTCTTTTAACTGTCCGTATATCGCAGTATACCCATCGCCCAGATCCATCGTTACCGTACATCCGGTCACTTCATTTGTAGAAATATCTGTGATTTTTCCGTTTGCAGCGGCTTTGACCTTATCATTCACATTTCCCGCAATAATTACTGCCGGATTGTATTTATACTGATCCAATGTCACAAAGTACACCGTCTGATCCATACTGTAATCCAAAATTACCGATCCTTCCACCGGCCAGAGCAGCCCCGCCTGAGCGTCAAAATGCAGTTCCGTGGAAGACGCCTGGCTGACTGCCGCCGTTTCCACAGTTTCATCAGGCTCTGTCTTTTGCACCTGCTCTTCTTTGCTTTCCGCTTTGGCAACATCTGTATCTGTTGTGGTCTTCGTCTTCGTCTTTGTCTGCGTGTCTTTCTTTACGTTTTTTTTGGGCTGAATCACCGTAGACACCTTTGCCGTCTGCTCTTTTTTCTCTTCGGCATCCTTCTCTTCCGTTGTCTGCTTTGCAACTGTATTGTCCTCTTTCTCTTTCGGCTCCTCTATTGCGACCTGCTGCTTTTGCTGCTGTTGTTCCTGCTCCTTTGTCATTCTTCCATTCAGCATATAAACACCCGCAAGTCCCAAAACAGCGGCCAGCACACATACGGCTGCTATTTTATACTGATTCCGCCGAAAAAAAATTCTACCTCTTCTCATATCATCACCATCCATAGTCATATTTGCTGTTTGACGTTACAATTTTATAACGCTGCTGACTATAGTTTGTGCGTATTTTGAAGTTTTATTCAATCATACTGTGTAACAAATTCAATTTCTGTATAAAAATATTTTAAAATATCTTTATAAGAATATCCCGACTTTGCCAGCTCATTGGCGCTGTATAGACTAACTCCCAGTCCGTGGCCTAACCCTTTTGTAACCACCCGGATTTCCCCGTCTACTTCTTTTAGGGAAAACGCTGAAGAATTCCAGCCGTAGAGCAGCCGAACTTCTTCTCCGGAATGGACGGTTTTGTCAATTTCGATCTCCGTGATATAGCCTGCGGAATCCTGTTTTGTCACCGAAATTTGAGACAGCAGTTCTTCTGCCGTTTTTTCTGAAATCGTAGTTCTGGTCTCCTCCGAAAAAAGTTCTCCTCCTTTTTCTACAAACTGTTCCTTCGTATAAAAAACCACTTTCAGAAAATCTTCTGCCGAAAGATCCATTCTGCTGTCCGCACTTTTCAGATAAGGATACGTTTCCTTTTCATATATTTCTGCCGCGTCTCTGGTATACCCGGCGCTGCATTTGTGAAAATCTGCCCGAATATATCCGATTGTTTGGGAAGACGCCTCCGGCTGCTCCGGTGATACGCTGTCTTCTGCGGGCTTTTGAGGCGATACCTCTTCTATGGCCCCATTCTCCGATTCACGATATACCATGGCAATGCCTTTTGTCGCCTCAACTGCATTCTCCAACTGACTGTAATATTCCGAAAAATTTTCCTGTCCCCATATACGGATCATCTCTCCTTTGGTCAGCCCCTCCGGCAGATCTTCCCCCTGTTCCAGCGCCCGAAGACAGTTTGTCCGGGCAATAACAGCCTGTGCCTTGATCGCTTCCGTTTCTGTTTCCATGGAAATCTCATTTGCAAGAATCCCCGGCAGAATATCTTCCTGAAATAATACTGATTCTGCCGTTTCTGTTTTGGGTACAAACTGCAGGTCTTCTATGGAATGTTCTCCATTTCCCTGTATTAAAAATGTAAATACAATGGGAATTAGTATAAAAAGCGCTATGACGCAAAAAATACGATATAAAAATTGTTTCATATAACAAATATATGACGCATTCCTGCAATTATTCCTTCAAATTTCATTTTAAAACCGGCTTGTTCGTTGACTGCCCCCATCAACTTTCCTTCCCTAAAAAACACCATCAAACAACATCTCTATTGTCTGATGGTGCAAAAATTGTTATTGACAATTACTCCTGCACACACACATTGTCAATATTTGTGAATGAAATATCTGCTAAAATATTACTTAATTCTGCAAACTGCTCCAAGGACAGAGTTTCTCCCCTGACATTAACCGGAACGCCAAGAGCAAGAATGCTTTCCTGAATCATTTCCTTGGAAAAACAAAGATCCGGCGCATTATTCAAGCCATTTGCCAGCGTCTTTCTTCTTTGATTAAAAGACTCCCGTATAATGGCAAACATCAGCTTTTCATCTGTCACTTTCACCGGCGGCTCCTTATGGCGCGTCAGGCAAATCACTGCGCTGCCCACAGCCGGTCTTGGCATAAAACAGTTGGGCGGTACATTCGCTGCAATCTCTGGCGCCGCATAATACTGTACAGCCAGCGACAACGCCCCGTAATCTTTACTGCCCGGGGACGCCTGCATCCGGTCCGCCACTTCCTTTTGCACCATAACAGTAATTTTTTCTATAGGAACATGACTCTCAAACAACCCCATAATGATCGGCGTTGTAATGTAATAAGGAAGATTCGCAACAACCTTTATGGGCTTTTGACCGTTCTTCTCCCGCGCCAGCTTTGCAATATCCATTTTCAAAATATCGCTGTTGACTACTTCCACATTGTCATATTCTTTTAATGTTGTTTCCAAAATCGGGATCAGATTTTTATCTATTTCCACAGCTACAACTTCTCTGGCGCATTCACAGAGATACTGTGTCATTGTGCCAATCCCCGGCCCGATTTCCAGAACAAAATCTTCCCTGCCAATATCTGCCGCAGCTATAATTTTATCCAGTACATGGGGATCAATCAAGAAATTCTGCCCGAATTTTTTCTGAAAATGAAATTGATATTTTTGTAATACTGCTATTGTATTCCTGGGATTTCCCAAATCTGCCATATATTTCCCACTCTCATTTGCTTTCCTGCTGTCTATAAAACTTTATTCATCTTACCATTGATTTTGGATTTTTACAATAAGCAAAACGATTCCAGTGCAGAACTGCTGTTTATACCGTGGTCAGCAACTGTTCAGAGTTTATTTTTAGAACGAATATTCGGTTTTCTCTTGCATTTTCTTTTATTATAACTTATAATATTTGCAAAAGAACACTCGTTTGCAAAGGAGGCTCATATGTACACAAACACACCCACTAATAATCCGCCTTCCCGGGTTCCTCCAAACACCTCTCCTACTGCCCGTTTGGCTCCTTCCATTTTGGAAAAGCTAAAAATTTTATCTGACGCTGCAAAATATGACGTTGCCTGTACCTCAAGCGGCATAAACAGACGAGGCGACGGCAGTGGAATCGGCAACACCCTTGCCTGCGGAATCTGCCACTCTTTTTCTGCAGACGGCCGCTGTGTTTCGCTACTGAAAATTCTTTTCACAAATGAATGTATTTTCAACTGCGCCTATTGCCAGAACAACTGCAATTCCGATATTCCAAGGGCTACTTTTACACCGGAAGAAATCTGTACGCTAACAATTGAATTCTATCGCAGAAACTACATTGAAGGCCTGTTTTTAAGCTCTGGCATTATTGTAAGTCCCAATTATACTATGGATTTAATTTATCAGGCTTTGTATCGCCTTCGGACTGTTTACCGCTTTCAGGGATATATCCATGTGAAGGCAATTCCAGGGGCAGATCCTCTCTTAATTGAAAAAGCGGGTTTTCTGGCAGACCGTATGAGCATAAATTTAGAGCTGCCCACCAGCCACGCTTTGCACGAACTTGCTCCCTGTAAATCCAGAACTACAATCTTAAAACCCATGCGTCAGATTCAAAACGGCATCATTCAGAACAAAAACGAACTCATGGTTTATCATAAAACACCGCAATTTGTGCCCGCCGGTCAAAGCACCCAGATGATCATTGGAGCTACCCCGGAAAATGATTTTCAGATCATGAGTGTAGCAGAAAGTCTCTATCAGAAATTTGATTTGAAACGGGTTTTTTATTCTGCCTTCGTAAATGTCAACCAGAATTCCAGCCTCCCCATGCTGTCTCAAGGCCCTCCGCTTCTCCGAGAGCACCGACTGTATCAGGCGGACTGGCTGCTGCGTTATTATCATTTTACCGTAAATGAACTGCTTTCCGAGAGCCGGCCGAATTTTAATATTTATCTTGATCCCAAATGCGACTGGGCTCTGGGTCATCTGGAATGTTTTCCGGTGGAAATTAACACGGCAGATTACAAGACGCTCCTTCGGGTTCCCGGCATTGGAGCCAAATCCGCCAAGCGCATTGTAAAAGCACGTACAGGCTGCCGGCTGGATTTTCCAGACTTAAAAAAAATCGGCGTTGTATTAAAGCGCGCCCTTTATTTTATTACCTGTTCCGGACGTATGATGTATCCCACAAAGTTGGAAGAAGATTATATCTGCCGAAATCTTCTTTCCGACAAAACACAAATTCCAAGAGAACTACGCGAAGAAAGCTACCGCCAGATTTCTCTTTTTGACGATGTCAATTTCGGAGGTGGCAAAAATGTATGTATTTCAGTGTGAAAACAGTATTGACGGTATTTTTACCGGCGTTTACGACGCCTGGGCAAGCAAACTCGGTCATAAGAATATAGAGCTTTCTTCCGACCAAAATCAAAACCTTTCTCTTTTTTCCGAATATATTGCTGTAACAACAGACTCTTCCAAGAGCCGGAAAGTTTCTCGCACTCTGATTCAAAAGCTAGGCGTATATTTTTACGAAACCATATGCCAATGCGCCATGGCAGACGGCAGCTGCCGAAAACTTTCCATGGATAAGGCAAATGCCATTTATCAGACGATTGTAATGGCTCTTGCCCTTCCGGAAGGCGCCAAAGTATTGGAATATCTTGGAGAGCCCTGTATCGCCTGTATTTTTGAACTCAATCGCCAGACGCAGAATGAAGCGCATCATCTGCTGGAATTTCTGCGTTTTGCAGAACTCCGGAATAAGATTCTGTTTGCCCAGATACACCCGAAAAATGACGTGCTCCCCATTCTGGCTGCACACTTTACCAACCGCCTTCCACTGGAAAATTTCATTATCTATGACGCAACGCACCAGATTGCCGCCGTTCACAAGGCTTCCAAAGATTATCTGATCGTTGACGCCTCTTCCATAAACCTTTCTCTGGCAGAAGCTTACTCCAAAGAAGAAGAAACTTTTCGCAGTCTCTGGTGTGCATTTTTTGAGTCAATTGCCATAAAATCCAGAGAAAATCTTAAACTACAGATTCAAAATATTCCAAAGCGCTTCTGGGCGGATACAGTGGAATTGAAATAGAAATATTGTTCTTTTTTACAATCAGATACTGTATTTTTCGACACAGCGTGATATAATGAGCGTTAGTAAATGAAACGTGCCTGCATGTTTTACGAATGGCAGCTAAAACGTGCGCTTGTGTGTTCGATGAATGACAAATGGAGAACACACCGGCATATTCATATATATATATTTATATATGACATAACAGGAGGTTCATATATGTTCAAGGCCAAAAATCCCATTAATCCGGGATTAAATATTATCATCGTAGGCTGCGGCAAAGTTGGAACGACGCTCATTGAACAGCTTAGCAAAGAAGGTCACGATATTACCATTATTGACAAAAATGCCAAAAAAGTTCAGGAAATTGCCAATTACTATGACATAATGGGTCTTGCAGGAAATGGCGCCAGCCACACCATACAAATGGAAGCCGGCATCAAAGACGCCGATCTGATCATTGCCGTTACCAACTCCGATGAGCTGAATCTGCTCTGCTGTACTGTAGCCAAACAGGTCGTCAACTGTGCCGCAATTGCCAGAGTCCGCACACCGGATTACAGCAGCGAGGCCAACTATCTCCGGGAGAAATTAGGTCTCGCCATGATCATTAACCCGGAGCTTGAGGCATCCAAAGAGGCTGCCCGCATTTTATACCTTCCCACTGCCCTTGAGGTCAATTCATTTGCCCATGGTCAGGCAGAACTGGTAAAGTTCAAACTTCCTAAGGACAACATTCTAAGCGGTATGACAATTGCACATTTAGGCAAGACTATCGCCTCAGATATTTTGATTTGCGCGATTGAACGACATGGAGAAGTGTATATTCCTTCCGGTGATTTTCAAATGGAGGCCGGAGATATTATATCTTTTGTCGCCACCCGTAAAGTTGGGAAATTTTTCTTAAAAGAGATCGGCTTCAAAACCAATCAGGTCAAAAACACCATGATTATCGGCGGCGGCAAGGCAGCTTATTATCTCTCCCGGTTATTGATTCAAATGGGTATTTCTGTGAAAATTATTGAAAAAGATAAGGATCGCTGCGAAGAACTCAGCACCCTTCTTCCAAAAGCTATTATTATCAACGGCGACGGAACCGATCAGGAGCTTTTAAAAGAAGAAGGGATTGAATATACACAATCCTTTATTGCATTAACCGGCATTGATGAAGAAAATATTCTTCTGACACTCCATGCAAGACAAGTGTCTGATGCCAAAGTCATTACAAAAATCAACCGCATTACCTTTAAAGAAGTCATCAACCATCTGGATCTGGGAAGCGTGGTTTATCCCCGTTACATAACATCAGAAGCTATCATTGCCTATGTCCGGGCTAAGAAAAACTCTATGGACAGCAATATCGAAACGCTGTATCACATGTTTGACCATCAGGTAGAGGCTATTGAATTTCGGGTTTACGAGAATTCCAAAGTAACCAATACTCCACTGATGAATCTACCTCTGAAAAAAAATCTTCTGGTTTCTTTTATCAACCGCAACGGTTCGATTATTATTCCAAGCGGTCAGGATTCTATTCAGGTTGGAGACAGTGTTATGATCGTTACTACTCATACAGGTTTCAAAGACATTCTGGACATTTTAGCATAGCAGGAGGATGAATGAATTCAAATGAACGGTTCAATTATTCGATTTATTCTGGGCAGCGTACTTAAAATTGAAGGATTGCTTTTATTCCTGCCTGCTTTCATATCCGGAATTTACCTGGAACACGAAGGTCTTTATTATGTTGGTGTAGCAGCTGTCTGCCTGTGTCTTGGTTTTCTTATGACAAGAAAACCTCCCAAGGATCAGGTGTTTTATTTAAAAGAAGGCTGCATCACCACCGCTTTAAGCTGGATTCTCTTAAGTTTTTTTGGTTGTCTTCCCTTTTATTTAAGCGGAGAAATCCCTTCCTTTACAGATGCTTTATTTGAAACGATTTCCGGCTTTACTACCACAGGAGCCAGTATCTTAAGCGACGTAGAATCGCTCTCTCACTGCGCTCTGTTCTGGCGGAGTTTTACTCATTGGATCGGCGGAATGGGAGTCCTTGTCTTTCTTCTGGCAGTAATACCCTTAAGCGGAGGCTCTCATATCAATTTGATGCGCGCAGAAAGCCCTGGACCTTCGGTTGGAAAACTGGTTCCTAAAATTCGTTATACTGCACGAATTCTTTATTTGATTTATTTTGCAATGACTCTTTTGGAAATCATCCTTCTTTTGATTGGAAAGATGCCCCTTTTTGATGCCCTGACCACCAGTTTCGGTACAGCGGGAACAGGCGGATTCGGTATTAAAAACGATAGTTTGGTCGGTTATTCGACTTATCTTCAGTGGGTTGTTACAATTTTTATGATACTGTTTGGCGTCAATTTTAACGCCTACTACCTTGCTTTATTCGGATCTCCGAAAAAAGCGCTCTGCATGGAAGAGGTCAGGGTCTATTTTACAATTATTCTGGCATCTACCGGCATTATCTTCCTGAATATTTTAAACAGCTGCACCGGCATTTTTGACGCATTAACACATGCCGCATTTCAGGTAGGCTCTATTATTACCACAACGGGTTTTTCTTCCACTGACTTTGATCTCTGGCCTCAGGCCAGTAAAACTATTCTGGTGCTGCTTATGTTTATTGGAGCCTGTGCCGGAAGTACCGGCGGCGGAATTAAAGTTTCCCGTTTTATTTTACTGATCAAAACAATTATCAAGGAACTAAATTCTTACATTCATCCGAAAATTATCAAAAAAATTAAAATGGATGATAAATCTGTAGAACATGAAGTACTGCGTTCTACCAATGTATATTTTATTACTTTTATGATTATATTTTCTGTATCCATCTTTATTGTTTCTTTTGATAATAAAGATTTTGGCACCAATTTTACTGCCGTTGCCGCTACAATTAACAATATTGGCCCCGGCTTGGAGTTGGTTGGACCAACACAGAATTTTGGACACTTTTCCATACTGTCCAAATATATATTGATGTTTGACATGCTGGCCGGCCGTTTGGAACTGTTTCCACTGCTAATCCTGTTTCATCCGGCAGCGTGGAAAGACCTTTTTACACTGCGGTTTTCACATAAAAACCGTAAATAAAACATAATCACTCCGGCAAACTATCTTTCAAACACAATACGCCCCAGCCAAGCTGGGGATTCGGATACTCCTTTACCGCTGAAATCCTCCGGGCGCCTTTGATCAGATATGCCTTCAATTTTTCTCCGTACAAAAACGGATCGCGCCCCTGCACAATCCCCCATTGCATCATAAGCGCAGCGCTTCCTGTTACAAAGGGCGCTGCCATAGATGTTCCGCTTCTGGCAGCATAACTGCCGCCGGGTGCAGCTGCCATAATATTAACACCAGGTGCTGCCAGATCTGGTTTTACCTGATTGGTCCATGCTGTATACCCTCTTCCGGAAAACGCCGCCGTACTGTCTGTATTGGAATCATATGCAGCCACACTGATTACTTTCGCAGATGTCGAGGGAATTGTCAGTGTGCGCACTTCCGAAGGATTGGGAAATCCGGTATTTTCATTTAAAATACCTCCGGAAGGCAGCCACATATCATAAGCTCCGTCCACAACCTCTCCTGCAGTAAGTCGAATCCGCCACAATCCGGAAGGAATATATTCTCCCCTTGGAATCACATCTATATAGATTTCCTGATAGATACTATAGGGTACCGGTTCTCCATAAAAAATCAACAATTCCACAGTTTCAAATTCAACTCGTAGAGTTCCCCTTCTAATCAATGTCCCACTAGACTTTCCATCCGGAAGCAAAATTTCTACCCTCAAATCATCCTGATACTGTTTCCATATCTGCAGATTCAGCTTACTTTCATAACTACTGACAGTAACTTCTACTTCCTGCATTTCTCCGGCAGCAATTCGATTCTGATAATGAGCCTCTCCCGCTCCTTCATTTCCCGTTCCCGTTATAATACTGCATTGATGATGATCTGACATATCATTCAAAAAAGTTTCTATCAGACTAGTACCGCTGTGAGATCCGTAATTATTTCCAAAACTCAGATTCACGGCAAGGGGCTTTCCCATTTCTTCCGCTGTTCTGACACAAAAATCAACTGCTTTCATCAGTTCTGTCGTTTTGGGAAATGATGTTTCTCCCGGTGTTCCTAATTTTACAATCAAAAGCTCCGATTCATAAGCAACTCCTCGGTATCTTCCCATAGATGCTCTGCCGCATCCTGCCGCAATACTCGCCACATGCGTTCCATGTCCGGAAGTATCTCTGCTTGGAACCAGTTTCTGCCTGACCGCAGAATCTGTTGCTTCCAATGCCATATTAATCTCTGACTGGGTAAACAATACCCCGTCCGAATATCCTTCCGGCGGCTTATAAGTAATTTTTGCATTTTCTTCTGTTCTTGTTTCATTCAAAAGAGCTGCATCCAGCGTCTGGTCCCACAAAAATGCAATCCTTGTGCTTCCGTCTGCTTTCCTAAAATCCGGATGTTCAAAATCAATTCCACTGTCAATCACTGCTACCAGACAATTCTGCCCGGTAAGATTTCTTTGTGCTTCCGTTCCTCCTCCGACATAAGATGATGCACTCTCCCCTGTCTGCAGTGCAGTAATACAAGAGACTCTTTTTGCTGAATTCACAGCAAAAAAGAGTCTCTTTGGTTTTTCCATATAAATGATTCCGTCTAATTCTGCCACAACGCTGACTAACTGCTCCGGCAGAATCAGTACTGCATAAGAATTACTCAGCACAGTAATATTAGAAATCAATTTTTCATACCCATACATTCTGAGCAAATCCTGCACCTGTTCCAACCCATTTCGTACAAAACGAATGATCACTTCCCAGGTCTGCGTCGCCGGAAAATATCCGACTCCCAGATTCAAAGATTTTTCACGCTCGTTCATATTGGCATCCAGTGCAAGATTCAAAAGATTTTCAATTTTTGCATTACTCATAAAACTGTTTTTCCGTTTTTATGAGTATATGCATCAACTATCCTAAATATTTCTGCAGCACACTGATGCATTCCTTTAAATCAATCGGTTTTTGGATATGAGCGTTCATACCGCACTCCATGCATTTCTGTATATCTCCGACAAAAGCATCTGCTGTCATGGCAATGATGGGCAGATTATTGTCTTTCCGATCCAGTTTACGGATTGCCATTGTAGCATCATAACCATTCATCACCGGCATACGAATATCCATCAAAATTGCATCATAATATCCAACTTCGGAACTTTGGAACTTTTCCAGACACTCCTTTCCGTTAACCGCCCATTCGAGCTCCATGCCTGTAATAGACAATATGGCGCTGGCTACTTCCCAGTTAATTTCCATATCTTCCGCTAAAAGCACTCTCTTTCCGGAAAAATCCGCCTCCTGCTCTTCTTTTTTCTCGCCTTCCATTGTATAACCGTCTGCATATTGAATCAATCGATAGTATAAAGTAGACTTAAAAAGCGGCTTTGAAATAAATCCTTCAATTAATTCTGCACTGATTTCCTGCTCCAGATCACTGTAATCATACGCAGAAATCAAAAATACCGGAATATCCTGACCTACCCGATTTCGGATTTCATGAATTGTTTGAATTCCATCCATGCCGGGCATTTTCCAATCAATCAAAACAAAATGATAATCATTCTTTTTGTTGTGGCTTTCTTCTATCATTTGAATTGCTTTTCTGCCGTCTAAGGTCCATTCTACATGAACTCCCAGCTCTTCCAAATTGGAAACGGCGCTGGTACAAAGCTCCTCGTTGTCATCTACTACAAGCACATTCCACGCCGGCAATTTCATATCTTCTTCCTTGACGTCTGACCTCTTAAGATCCAGTATCATATGGAAATCGCTTCCTTTGCCCAACTCGCTCTTAAGCTCAATACTTCCGCCCATGAGATCAATTATTTTTTTTGTAATTGCCATGCCAAGGCCGGTTCCCATAATATGACGCACTTCGTCTGAATCTGCTCTGGTAAAATTATCCCAAATCTTCTCCTGAAATTGCGGCGACATTCCGATTCCGTTATCTATAACGCGAAAATGTGTGCGCACAAAATCTTCCCCTTTGGGCGACTCTTCCTGATACATATGCACGTCAATCCTGCCTTCTTCCGGCGTATATTTTACAGCATTGGATAAAAAATTCAAAAGCACCTGATTTAGCCGTAGGTCGTCGCAGAAGACATCCTCACATACAATTTTTTTAATAAAAATATCAAAATACTGTTTTTTCTCTTTTACCTGAGACTGCATAATATTGACAATATCATCCATTGCATCTCGTAATGACATGGGCGCTATATTTAAAGGCATTTTACCGCTTTCAATTTTGGACATGTCCAATACATCATTGATCAATCCCAACAGCTGTTTGCTTGACAGCCTGACTTTACGCAGACACTCTTCCACACGAACTGGATCTTCTATATTTCTCTGAGCAATTTCTGTCATTCCGATAATTGCATTCATCGGCGTACGAATGTCATGACTCATACTGGAGAGGAATTCACTTTTTGCCCTATTAGCATGATCTGCTTCTTCCTTTGCTTTTTCAAGCTCCCGAAGCTGTTTCTGTGACAGTCGATAATACAGAACAAAAATAACAGACATGGTAAACAAAATTACCGCACCTGATCCAATCATAATGATAACGCGCATCGTATCCAATTCGGTAATAGAATCCCCTAAAACCTCAGAAGGCATAACTGTAATCAGATACCAGGAAGAACTGAGATAAAGAGGCGAACAATAAATCTTTCTCTGATGTCCGTCTATAGATACAAGCGAAGTATACATTTCTTCCTTATCCATAGCGTTTTTCAGTTCTCTTACATAATCATCCGTTTTTTTCCCATCAAATTCATCATACTGTTCCATAATTCGTTCAAAATAACTTTCGCGGAATGCATCTGAATTTCGGATTACAAAGTTTCCGTTTTTGTCAATGATATGAGAATAGACTACTGCATCATTCTCCTCCAAAAAAAGAGCCTGATTCAAATATTCCATAGATATTCCAGCGATAATCGCCTTGCTTATATTTCCGCTCTTCATCTCATAAGCAGCCTTCTTTCCAATCAGAAGTATCTTCTCCCCCTGGTCGTTTTGTCCGTATGTTACCAGATCCTCACTCTCATTCAATGACGTCTGTATATCCTCATCCGTATCAGAAATTTTCACTTCATCTCCATAAACAATCTCAAAATCACCATTTTCTCCGTAAAGTCCCAAAAAAGTAAAATTTCTGATTTCGCCGCTGACCTGTAGTTCTTCCAGTAGTTGCTGATTATTTTTTTCTGTATCCAAGGGGTTTCGTTTGATAATCCCCTCTACCTGCTCAAGCCGCAGCCGAATAATTGACCTGAATTTCTGCTGTATCTGCTGATTCATTTCAGACATGTAGATATTACTGATTTCCTCCACCGTCTGTTCTGTTCGATGAGACATAAATAGGGTCAGTAAAATAAACACTGCAACACAAATCACAACTACAGTGCTAATACTGCGTCTGAAAAAACTTATTACTTTTTTATCCATCTTTATTCTCCATACATTGATCATTTGATAAAGCATTTATTACATATGTTTTTTAATACAGTTGATAATTTGCTCCTGCCCCGGCAGAATTTCTTTAAGAATCTCTCTGGCTTTCTCCGTATTTCCTCCCCGAAGCAATGTCAAAATCTCCGCATAAGATTCATACAAAGGGGTAATGGACAAATTTCCCGCAGTCCCTTTAATGGCATGCGCCTTTTCTATCGTCTCTGCACAATCTGTTTCATCGAAATCCGTTTCAACAGAATTTTTCTCCATCGTTTTTAAAAAAGATCCCAGCAGTCTTGTATAAAGCTGCTCATTTCCGCCCAGCCTTTTCAAACCACCGTCAATATCGACACCCAATTCTTTTAATTCCTCAAATAATGTCATAAAAATCACCTCACGTTTATATCCTTTAAACCAAACAGGCACAGGGATCATCTCCCTGTGCCCCAATCCGACCGTTACAGTTTATCTTCTGCCTAAACTGTTTTATCCGATATATTAATATTTTCCAAAATCGTCCTCTAATGAAATTACCTGCTCATTGGAAACTTCATCGGAAGAGGATACGCTTTTAAAGGAATTGTCTGAATGCCCTCCTCTTAAATTGTAAATAGAAAGCATATCCCGCATCTTAGACGCCTGATTTGACAATTCTTCACTGGCTGCAGCACATTCCTCGCTGGTCGCAGAGTTTGTCTGAACAACCTGGGATACCTGTGTAATTGCCTGCTCGATCTGTGCCACTGCCGTTGCCTGATAGTTGGAAGATTCTGCAATACCATTAATAATAACTTCACTTTCCTGTACTACCTTTGTAATCGCCTCTAATGCCTGTGCCGTATCATCTGCAATCTGAGAACCTAAGCTGACTTTTGAAATAGAATCTTCGATCATTTCTGCCGTCTCTTTTGCTGCAGATGCACTCTTTGCTGCAAGACTTCTGACTTCTTCCGCTACAACTGCAAAGCCTTTTCCTGCTTCTCCCGCTCTTGCAGCTTCAACCGCTGCATTCAATGCAAGAATATTGGTCTGGAATGCAATATCATCAATTGTCTTAATAATTTTAGAAATGCTTTCAGAAGACTGGTTGATATCCTGCATTGCATTTACCATATCTTCCATCTGCTGATTGCCCTTCTTGACATCTTCAATTGCATGAAGTACAAGGCCTGCAGCTTCATTCGCCTGCTCTGCATTTTGTTTTGTTTTATCTGCAATTTCATCAATAGATGCTGTAATTTCTTCAATTGCGCTTGCCTGTTCCGTAGATCCCTGTGCAAGAGCCTGGCTTGCACTTGCTACCTGAGAAGAACTGATGGTAACCTGTGTACCCGCATCGCTGATATTAGAAAGTGTAGTTAAGTTGTCCTCTACCAGTTTCTTTAAAGAATTGCCCAACAGATCTTCCGGAGATTTCGGAGTTACGGTAACTGTCAGATTTCCATGGGATACCTCCTCGGCAATCTGCGCCTGGCTTTTGATATTGCTGATTACTTCTTTGTAATCATCTACCAGCTCGCCGAATTCATCATTTCCATGTTTTATAAGGTCAATGTCAACGCGCCCCATTGCAATATCCTTCGCCGCACCGGAAAGCTCTCTGATAGAAACCATAATGCTTTTAATGATAGACAACGCAATGATCAACGTAATGATGACAGAAATCACAATCAAAGCTATGCTGATGGCATTCAACTCAGTTGCCACAGTTTTGAGGCTTGTTACGCTGTTTGTTATTTCTGATGCGATCGCATCCAACAGTATATCGCCCTTTTCTTCATCTGCTCCAATTTCTGCTAACTTCTCTACAACAGTCTGATATTCTGCTTCATACATGCCCTCCACAGTGGAAACGGTATGACGTGTAGACCACACTCCAATTGCAGAGTTAATGACTGTAAGTAAAATAGGAACAAAAAATCCCAGAATCAATTTGGTTTTCATCTTAACGTTTTTCATATTCTTATACCTCTCATTCTTTTACTAATACTATGCTATTTGACTGCTCAATTGCTGAAATATCATCATCATTTAATAATTTGTCAGGATCTAACAACAATTTTACAGAATTTCCTACTCTTGCAATGCCATACACAAACCTATGGTCTGTCCTCTCCACACGCCCCATCTTCGGCGGGGGCAGGATATTCTCATCCTTAATTTCAATTACTTCGGCAATCTGCTCTACAATCAATCCCACTGTCACATCGCTCACATTCACCACAATAATACAGGTTCTGGCATCATACTTCAGCGGCTCCTGATGAAACCGAAGACGTACATCAATAACAGGAATAATTTTTCCTCTCAGATTAATCAGCCCTTTGATATAATCTTCTGTTCTGGGAATTGCCGTAATTGAAGGAATCTGAATGATTTCGTTTACATATTGGATATCCAGTCCGAAATGCTCGTTTCCTGACTTAAAAGTCATATACTTACTTTTTCTCACATTTTCTTCATCGGAAATATCCAGTAAATCATCCTGATTCTGCTTACTTAATTCTTCCATATGGAAACACCCTTCCTTTCTATCATTTTACATTAATCCGGCGGGGTCCAATATCAAAGCAATGCTGCCATCGCCAAGCTGTGTACAGCCGGAAAGCCCCTTCACTTTCTTGATGTAGGAAGGAATCGGTTTGACAACGATCTCCTGTTCTCCAATCAGCCGGTCTACCAAAAGACAGATCTTGCGATCTTCAATTTCCATAATCAGCATCATTCCGTCTTCTACGGATTTGCGATAGCTGTCTTCATCCATGCCATACCACTCGCCAAGTCTTAATACCGGAAAACATTCGCCGCGTATCATAATATATTCGTCTCCGTTCGGCTCACATATCATCATTTCTTCCTTCACACGGACAAATTCTTTAATTACGCCGATTTCTACTACAAAAGATGCTCCTCCTGTTTCCACCACAATACCATTGATAATTGCAAGCGTCAATGGTATCTTAAGACTCATTGTACTGCCAAATCCCGCCGTACTGTCAATATCCAGCATACCGTTGATCTCCTGAATATTCTGAACTACAACGTCCATGCCGACGCCTCGGCCGGAATATTCAGTCACCTGCTCATTAGTAGAAAAGCCGGGCATGGTGATAAATTGAAATACTTCTTTATCTGTATAGGCAGATTCCGGTTTCCCATCTTCCAACAGTCCCTGTTTCTTAGCTTTTTGTAATATCTTATCCCGATCCAGACCTTTTCCGTTGTCCTCCACGCTGATCCAAACTTTTCCTGCTTCTGTCTTAGCGGACAGAGTGACTTTTCCCTTTTCCTTCTTGCCGCTTGCCTCACGCTCTTCATTTGTCTCAATACCGTGGTCGACTGCATTTCTAACCATATGCATCAACGGATCTGAAATATGTTCGATAATGTTTTTATCTACTTCTGTATGCTCGCCTATCATTTCAAATTCTATGTCTTTCCCAAGCTTTCTGGATACATCGAAAACAATACGATTCATCTTCTGGAATGTATTGGTCAAAGGAACCATACGCATTGACATTATAACATTCTGTAAATCCGTCGAAATCTTAGACATCTGAACGGCTGCTTTTGTAAAATTATCCAGATTCAATCCAGGCACCTTTAAATCCGGATTCTGCAGCACAACCGATTCGGAAATAACCAGCTCTCCAATCAAATCCATAAGCTGATCCATCTTGCTTACATTGACGCTGATAAATGAAGATTTCTCTGCTTTTGGTTTATCCCTTGCAAGCTTTTTCTGCTTGCCGGGTTCTTTTGACTGAATGACAAAATCTCCCGGTGCAATCTTTGATTTATCTTCTTTTTGGGTCTCTTCCTTTTCATCCTTGCCTGCTGTTTTAGCCTCTATATCTTCTACACTGGACTCAAGGTCGATGCGAGACGAATCTTCCCCGAAATCAAATCCCTGGAAAAACTCCTCTGCCTTACATTCAAAAATATCTACTTTTTCAAGTTCATATCCGGAACCAATGATCGACTGTACTTCATCTTTGTCGCTTTTTGTCTGTAAAAGAATTTTAAAACCTTCCTGCAAAATCGGCTCTGCACAACTCTCGTCCGAGATGATGTCCTCCGGAGAGTACAGAAGATCTTCCGCAACCTCTTTCAACGCATACACAATTTTATATGCATGTACATTTGCCATTTCCGTATCCGGAGAAAACGTAATAAAAATTTTGTAAAAGCGGCTGTCATCGGTTGCAACAGGCGCTATATAAAACTGCGTCGGTTCTTTATGTACGTTTCCTGAAACTTCTGTTTTCTTCTCTTCGCCTTTCTTTTCGCCTTTGATTGTCATCAAAAATTCATCCAGATCTGCTACGATTTCTGTTGAATCCCCATCTGCCTGATCGCCGTTCTGAATCTTTTCCAGTTCGCCTGAAATGAAATCCTCCACCGCTAATACATGCTCTACTAATTCCATATGGGGAACATTTGCCGGATGGGCTTCTCTTAAAAAATAAAAGACATCTTCCAATTTATGAGATACTGCAGTAATATTGTCGAACATCATAATACCGGAAGAACCTTTAATGGTATGCATCGTTCGGAATATCTCATTTATGCTGTCTTCATCAAAACAATCCTCATCCTTCTGGTCTAAAACTATCTCCTGAAGCTGTTCCAGAAGCTGTTGGTTTTCAAAAAGATATACGTCTAACATACCTTCTGTATTGAATTCTTCAGCCATAATTTCTCCTTTCCTGCGTATTCTTATCTATATAATGCGTTTGTAAAACGCCATAACCCGTATATAAAAACGGGATATGTTACGGGATCAGATTCAGTTTCTTTAGAGCTTTCTCAAATCTTTCCTGATCAATCGGCTTGCCGGAATAAATCGTACATCCCAGTTCAAACGCCATTTTTACATTTTTCTCTTCATTCAAAGCAGTAGTCATAATTACTTTCACTGCTTTATCTTCCGGAATATTCCTTTCTCTTTCCAGATTACGGATTCCTACCAGAGACTGATAGCCGTCCATAACCGGCATCATGATATCCAGACATACCAGATCATATGGTTCCCCGTCTTCCAAAGCCATCATAAATGCATCCACTGCTTCCATGCCGTCTACAGTAACATCGCATTCTCCATACTTTGACAAAAAGTTTACCATAAATTTCCTTGTTGCAAAATCATCTTCTGCCAGCAAAATCTTCATACTTTTTCTCCTTTACATTTTATTTAATAATGCGTATGTCCTTCCAGCAATGTCAGGCAGTTTCTCCTGATACTGCACGGCTCCCAGATCATATGCAACTTTGGGCATTCCATAAACTACGCAGGTCGATTCATCCTGTCCTATCGTCCTGGCACCGGCTCTTCTCATGGCCAAAAGTCCTTTTGCGCCGTCGCCGCCCATTCCAGTCAGAATAATCCCCACTGCATCTGCGCCGGCTGACTTTGCAACAGATTCAAAGAGTACGTCCACTGACGGACAATGACCGTTCACCCTTGGCCCTTTCTTACACTCTACCTGATAAACTCCATTGACTTTTATTAACCGCATATGCGCATCTCCGCCGGGCGCCAAGAGCATATGTCCCGGCATCACTCTGTCTCCTGTCTGCGCTTCTTTCACCTGAATGCGGCACTGATCATTTAAACGCTTTGCGTACATTCCGGTAAACCCCTGCGGCATATGCTGTGTTACCACAACACCGGGAATATCAGTTCCAAAATCTTTGATTACCGAAAAAATTGCTTCTGTTCCTCCTGTGGATGCTCCGATTGCTACGATCTTGTCTTTGCCTTTTCCTGGAAGCACTTCATGTCCCTGTCCTAACACCGTTTTCTTAATGTTGCTGATCTTAGCGGTAGAAGCGATCTTGATCTTTACCAGAAGTTCATTTCGGATAAAATCTTCCAGCTGCGCACGATTTGATACTGTCGGCTTTGCCACAAAATCCACAGCTCCCGCATTTAAAGCATCAAATACTTTATCACTTAAAGCGCTGATGACTACAACCGGAATCGGATATTGAGGCATCAGTTTTCGCAGGAATTCAATTCCGCTCATTCTTGGAAGTTCTACATCCAGTGTCATAACATCCGGCTTGTGCCGTAGAATAGCGTCCCTTGCTTCAAAAGGGTCTTTCGCCGTCGCTACAACCTGTATGGCAGGATCTCTGCTCAGATTCTGTATCAGCAATTCCCGAAATACCAGAGAATCCTCTACAATTAAAACCCTTATTGGCTGCATAGGTTAATCATTTCCTTTCCTGAATATCGATGGCTTAATAATCTGAAACGGCACACTGCTCCGGTCAAGGGTTTCTGTCCTGCCGATAAACAAATATCCGCCAGGCTCCAAAGCATTATATACTTTCTGAAGCAGCTCCGTTTTTGTCTTCTCATCAAAATATATCATAACATTGCGTAAAAATATAGTATGCATTTTCTTTTTAAACGGAAATGGGTCCATCAGATTAAACTTTCGGAACAAAACTTCGCTTTTCAGCTCATTCGTTACCATATACTGCGTGCCTCCGGCAACCGGCTTGAAAAAATGGCGTTTCCATTTCTCCGGAAGATTTTTCAGCTGCTCTGCACTGTATACGCCTGCCGCCGCCTGCTGCAGCGCTTTGGTGGATACGTCTGTCGCCAGAATCTTTTTATCCCATTTATTGCGTTCAATGCCGAAAAAATCATCCAGAACCATGGCAATCATATATGGCTCTTCCCCTGTAGAAGCAGCGCCGCACCAAATGCGCAGATCGTTATTTCTGCTCTGCTTTATCTTAAGCCAGGGAAGAACTTCTTTTCTGAAAAATTCAAAATGTTCAAATTCCCTCATAAAGTAAGTATGATTTGTCGTCAGAAGATTCACCAGCATCTTTTCCAATGTTCCAGTCTTATCAGACTTCAGGGCATCCAAATACTCTGTACAGTTGTTCCAGCCGCCTTTGCGGAGATAATTCTCCAGCCGCCCATTGATGATTACTTTTTTCTGGCTCATATCAATACCGTAATTCGACTTCATATAAACCGAAATTCTCTGAAACTCCTCATCCGTTATCAAAACTACATTCCTCCTGTCATTATCTATATTATATTGTATGATCAGCACAATTGGCGCGAAATCATACAGCATATTTCAAAAATATCAGGATTTATCTTTATTCCGACATCCTTTCTCATTATCTCAAGAGCCTCTTCCCGATTGCAGCCCTCTTCTTCCGTCAAAGTGCAGTATTGTTCCATAACGGAGACAATCTGTGCGATCAGCGGAATCTCCTCTTTGGCCAGGCCGTCGGGATAACCGCTGCCATTCCAGCATTCATGATGATGACGTATCATCTCAATGGCAGAACCTACAAAATCATTGTAGTCGCTGTTCACATAAAGATCGCTTAAAAACTTTGCTCCAATCCTGGTATGTGTCTGCATGATAGCAGCTTCCTCTTCGGTCAGCTCATCTTTCTTCTGAAGAATCTCTGTGGGAATTCCTATCTTCCCTATATCGCAAAGAGGCACTGCCAATTCTATTGTATCAATAAATGTATCTGAAATCTTATCTTCAAACAGGGGTGAAAGCTGCATCCCCTGTGCTAAAAGCCTGCAATTCTTTTTCAGACGTTCTATGTAATCTTCTCTGTAGCCCGCATTCTTCGCTGCAATATCTGCCAGCGCATACAAAATATTTCGTTTCTCCTGCTCCATTTGGCGCAGCTGTTCACTGACAGAAACCTGCAGTTTCCTGTTTGCCTCTAACAGCTCTCTTTTGGCTGCGCTCAATCTAAGATGAACGCCCACGCGGGCTTCAATCACTTCCGGAACAAAAGGCTTTGTAATATAATCTTCTCCTCCCAGAGAAAGACCTTCTACAATATCTTCCGGATGATCAAAAGCCGAAATAAATATGATCGGAATATCTTTTGTCTCTTCACTCTTCTTCAGTCTCCGGCACAATTCGTAGCCATCCATACCCGGCATGGAAATATCCGTCAAAATCAGCTGCGGAGAAACTGTACCAACCGCCTCCAGCGCCTCCTCTCCGCTTTCATACAGAACCGGAGAACATCCCATATTTCTGATAATCTCTTCCAAGACCATCCGGTTTATTTCTACATCATCAACGATCAGGATCTTTTCTCCACCCTCGCTCGCGCTCTGATAAAACATCGTTTCACTCCTTTTGCTGCAGAAAATGATCTAACGTTTCATACTCAGTTATGATCTTATCATAATTTTCTTTTTGTATTGCCATTTTAAGCCGAAGAACTACTCTGCCCACTTCACGGGGCGCTCCTTCTGTCAACTGTTTCACTGTTTCCATAAACATTTCTGCTTTTTCCCAGTTTTTCATCTCTACACAGAGGATGAGTTTGGAAAGATTTTTCCTGAGGATATCTAAGTTCTTTGGCGTACCGTATTTTCTGGTATTCAAAAGCTCCTGTTCCTCTTCCTCTCCTCTTTCCGGCACAATTGTACAGGAGAGCGTCTGCGCTGCAGAAACCGCATCTTCCTGCGCGACTTGCGCCCATATGGAGAAGGAAAAGGTACTGCCCCTGTTCTTCTCGCTTTCCACTCCGATTTTTCCGCCCATCAGCTCTACGAGCTGTTTGCAGATATTCAATCCAAGTCCGGTGCCGCCGTATTTTCTGGAAATCGACGCATCCACCTGGGAAAAGCTCTGGAATAATTTTTCTTTATCTTTATCATCAATACCGATTCCGGTATCTTTTACCATAAAAAATAATTCTATTTTGTCATTCACGCTGGCTGTCTGTACCGCCTCTACAGTAATCTTTCCGATAGACGTAAACTTCTGTGCATTGGATATCAAATTCCCCAGAATCTGCACAATACGAAGTTCATCTGCTATTATGTATTCCGGTATCTGGGGCGAGACTGTCATAAAGAAATCCAGACCTTTTTCTGTAATCTTGTTAATCTGATTCGATTTCACATAATCCAGCATATTCCGGAAATGAAATCTCCGGGGTTCTAACGTGAATTTCCCCGCTTCTAATTTGGAAAAATCTAAAATATTGTTGATAATTTTATTCATATCGCCGCAGCAGCGCTCAATCAGCCGCAGTGACGGTTCGATCTCTCCGACAGTTCCTTCCGCCAACAGCTCCTTTACATTTCCCAGTATGCCGTTGACCGGGGTTCTCAACTCATGGGTTACATTTGCGACAAACTCGGACTTTACTTTAAGCGCCTCATCTGCTTCACTGCGCACCTGTTCAATCTCTTTATTCAAAAATTCTTTTTCTAATATATCGTTCGCCATACATATATATGTATTTGGACAGTCTCTGCTGCATAAAACCTTCGCCTCTACCGGAAAACAGGTAAGATTCTTACGGTATGCCGTCAGTTTCTGCACCTTGTCTCCAAAAGAGATATCTGCAGTAAACCGATCTTCTGTCAAATGAAATGTGTTCGGAAAGATGTCGCTAATCTGCACTCCCTTCAGAGCATCTCCATATTCCAGTTTTTCCCGTGCGGTATGATTCCCATAGGTAATCATACCTCCGGCGTCAAAAAAAAGAATCATTTCCAATGCATCTTCCAGAGGAAAGATGCTGTTTTCTAGTTGTTTCATCCTATCCTCCCACATAAACTTTAAAAAGGCAGCAAAAAATTTCTACACTTCTTTGCTGCCTGCTATATGCTTTCGTTATTAAAAACAATTAGGACATGTCATTCATTTCCAAAGAATTGAAAAGCTCCTCTTTTGCAAGCCTAAAACATTCCAATACATCCGGCGGAAACTGACCGCACTCTCCATTTATGATCATATCATATGCTACATTCTTTGGATATGGACTTTTGTATACCCTGGGGCTTATCAACGCGTCATAAACATCTGCTATGGCAACAATTTGTGCACTAATTGGAATATCATCTCCCGCCAAATGATCCGGATATCCTTTTCCATCCCATCTTTCATGGTGATGACGGCATATTTCATAACAATATCGATCAAACTCGCTCGTCTGATTCCTGTAAAATTTCTGAAGTATATCACAACCAATAGTCGTATGAGACTTCATAATCTCAAACTCTTCATCCGTTAAGCGTCCGGGCTTTAACAAAATAGCATCCGGAATCCCGATCTTGCCTATATCGTGCAAAACTGACGCTCTGGTAATCAAATCCATCTGCTGCTCTTTCAAACCATACTTCGGGAAATTCTCCATCATATACTTCAACATGATTTTCGTGAAATATTTAATGCGTTTTGTATGATCTCCTGTCTCTGCATTTCTGGATTCAATTACAGAACTGAGCGCATCTATTACAAATTCATTGTTGTCATTGATTTCTTTCTGCTGTGCTAAAATTGCTTTCTCCTGCTCTTTTAACCGCAGTTTCATGCTATGTTTATTCTGATACAGTTCTATGATGTTTTTACATCTCTTCTTAACAATATATGGATAAAACGGTTTATGTATCACATCAGCCACTCCATAAGAGTATGCCCTGTCTTCACTGTCGCCAATCGTCTCGCTGGTAATCAGTATAACGGGAATCTCATCAAGTAGCCCGCGTTCTTTCATATATTCCAGAACATTAAATCCATCCAGAACCGGCATGATAATATCCAGTAAAATCAGCACAATATTATGATTGTTCTCCATCTGACAAATCGCTTCCTGCCCGTTTGAAGCCTCTATTCTTACATAATCTTCATCTTCAAACATTCCATCTAATATAAGTCTGTTTATTTCTTCATCATCAACAATTAATATCTGCTGTTTATCCATTATTTTTCTTTTTTATAACTCCTTACTGTTCATGCTATCTGTTAATTAAAATACCACTTTTACGTTAAAATGTCAATTAATTTCTACCTTATAGCCCCATGGCATATATTTACAATTACAACAGGCCGGATATCTTGTATTAGCTCAGCCCAGAACATTCCACTTTGCTGCAAAACACATAAGAATGTGAAGGTTTTTCTTAATTGTTATTGATTCCCTTTCAAACTGGCTTGTTTATTTTTAAGAAAACTGGCACTTTATGCAATGCCACTATGTGTGTATGATAGGTAAAAAACAGAAATGAGGGATTACATTATGACAAAAAACGAAAAAAACACAAAACAACTGATCCTCGCAGCACTTATGGCGGCATTCACCTGTGTTGCGACAATGATTATCAAAATACCTACGCCGACCTTTGGCTATATACATTTGGGAGACGGCATGGTTTTACTCTGCGGCATTATCTTCGGCCCTTTCATCGGCGGTCTTTCTGCCGGAATCGGCTCCATGTTCTCTGATATTTTCTCCGGCTATGCCTCCTGGGCGCCCGCGACTTTCATCATCAAAGCGCTTACCGCAGGCATTATGGGCTTTCTGTTCCGCATGCTGAAACAAAAAATGTCCGCCCGTGGCAACAGCATATGTGTCATCATTGGCGGACTGGCCGGCGAAACAATTATGGTCGTCGGATATTTTCTTTATGAAACAGCGCTGGCAGCATTTTCCTCCGGCGGATTTACAAAAGCCGCTCTCTATGCGGGGGCAGTCTCTTCTGCCACCGGCATCCCGTTTAATATCATTCAGGGTGTTGTGGGCATTGTAATCGCATTGGCGCTGCTGCCTGTTTTACTGCAGATTTCCGATATCAGAAGTCAAATTTTAAATAACCCTGAGAATCAATCTAAGGCAAGCTTATAAATCGTTACAGAAGAATATATCTGATTTGCTTTCAAAAACGGCGCCAAAAAGGCTGGCTCATTCACTGCATTCGGAACATACTGAGATTCCAGACAAAAGCCATGCCGCTCTCCATAGACAGCGCCGTTTTTGCCTTTGTGCTCATGAATAAAGTTTCCTGTATACAGCTGAACTCCGGGACAATCCGTATATGCATACAGATGAATGCCTGTATCCTCACAAACAGCTTCTGCCATAAGCGCAAGGTTTCCCTTGTTATCTAATATAAAATTATGATCGTATCCTTTCGCATAACGAATTTGGTCATAATCATCCTCTATACCTTGCCCAATTTCCTTAAAATCTCTGAAATCTAAGGGCGTATTTTCTACAGAACGGATTTCTCCTGTAGGTACTGAGCCAACCGGAGCAAGGGGAGTAAAGGAATCCGCATACAATTTCAGTTTCTGACTTCCGATATACCCTGCATCATCTCCCGCGAGATTAAAATAGCTGTGATTTGTCATATTGGCTATGGTATCTTTATCAGAAACTGCCTCATATGCAATCCGAAGAGCATCTTCTTCATCCAGCGTAAATGTAACTTTTATTGTCATATTTCCCGGAAATCCCTGTTCCAAATCTTTGCTTAAAATTTTAAGCGTCAATGCATTCTGTTCTTCATCCATGGATTCCGGCTCCCACATTTTATGGCTGACGCCGTTGCTGCCGCTGTGCAGGTTATTCGTGTCGTTGTTTGCTTCCAATGTATATTCCGTCCCGTCAATGACAACCTTTGCATTTGCTATACGATTGGCGCATCTGCCTACTGTCGCTCCAAAATACAGGCCTTTGTTGTCCAGATAGGAAACCGGATCATCATAACCTAAAACAACATCTCGCATTGTTCCTGTTTTGTCACGGAACAAAAAGGATACCAGTGTAGCCCCCAATGTACTGATTTTGGCCTGCGTATCATTTCCGTTGGTCAGTGTAAACAACTCCACATTATTTCCCCGGCCGTCTGTTCCAATGTTTTTTCTTGTGATCATACCCTTTCTCCTCTCCTGAAAAGTGAGACCCATACGCTATCCGGCTAACCGGATGGAATACTAATTCTGTTTTCCGCAGCACTGCTTATATTTCTTGCCGCTTCCGCAGGGACATGGGTCGTTTGGATATATTTTTGCCTTACTGCGTTTTTTCGGAGTATTGGCTGCAGAATCGTCTTTATTGGTTCCGGTAACTTTTGCAACCTGCTCTCTTTCTACTTTCTCTTCAATTCTGACATGATAGAGCAGACGAATGGTGTCCTCCTGAATGGCTGCAATCATACCGTCAAACATATCAAATCCGCTCATCTTATATTCTACCAACGGATCTCTCTGTCCGTATGCCTGCAGACCGATTCCCTGACGGAGCTGATCCATATCATCAATATGATCCATCCATTTTCTGTCGATTACTTTCAAGAGTACAACCCGTTCCAATTCCCGAAACTGTTCCGGTTCCGGAAACTCTGTCTCTTTCGCCTCATACAATTTGACTGCCTGCTCTTTCAGCAAATGCTTTAATTCTTTGCAGTTTTTCATATTGCTTATTACATCCGGCGCAATCGGCTGCAGAGGGATAATCGGAAGAAGCACTTCATTCAATCCCTTAATATCCCATTCTTCTGCAGGAAGTTCATTGGAAATACAAGTATCTGTAATCGCCTCCACACGGTCTGTAATCATCTTAAAGATAACATCTCTCATGCTTTCTCCGTTTAAAACGCGAAGACGCTCTGCATAAATAATCTCCCTTTGTTCGTTCATAACCTGATCGTACTCCAGAAGATTTTTACGAATTCCATAGTTATTGAATTCAATTTTGCTCTGAGCCTTTTCAATTGCACTGGAAAGCATCTTATGCTGAATCTCCTCGCCGTCCGGAACTCCCAAAGCATTGAACATCCCCATTAATTTTTCGGAGCCAAACAAGCGCATCAGATCATCTTCCAAAGCAATATAGAACTGTGACTCACCCGGGTCTCCCTGACGACCGGAGCGTCCTCTTAACTGATTGTCGATTCGTCTGGATTCATGACGCTCTGTACCGATAATCTTTAGACCCCCGGCTGCTTTTGCCTCATCATCCAGTTTGATATCCGTACCACGGCCCGCCATATTCGTAGCAATGGTAACAGCGCCGTGCTGACCTGCCTGCGCTACAATCTCAGCCTCTAATTCATGAAATTTCGCATTCAAAACATTGTGGGGAATTCCCCGGCGTTTTAACATTTTACTGATTTCTTCGGATATATCTATGGTAATGGTGCCCACCAGCACAGGCTGTCCCTTTGCATGAGCCTCTTCTACCGCATCGCATACGGCATGAAACTTCTCTTTCTTGGTTTTGTATACTACATCCTGTAAATCTTTTCTCTGCACCGGTACGTTTGTTGGAATTTCAATGACATCCATGCTGTAGATATCCCGGAACTCTTTTTCTTCTGTCAAAGCCGTACCGGTCATACCGCATTTTTTTTCAAATTTATTGAAAAAGTTCTGGAAAGTAATCGTCGCCAATGTCTTGCTTTCTCTTTTTACTTTTACATGCTCTTTAGCTTCGATTGCCTGATGCAGGCCGTCGGAATAACGGCGTCCCGGCATGATTCGTCCGGTAAATTCATCTACAATCAGAACCTGATCGTCTTTTACCACATAATCCTGATCTCGAAACATCAGATAATGAGCCCGAAGCGCCAGAATAATATTATGCTGAATCTCTAAGTTCTCAGCATCTGCCAGATTCTCTATCCGGAAGAACTGCTCTACTTTCTTAACGCCTTCCTGTGTCAGGTTAACAACTTTATCCTTCTCATTTACGATAAAATCTCCTGTTTCTTCAATTTCAACCCCCATTATGGCATCCATTTTGGAAAATTCCTGGCTTTCTTCTCCTCGTACCATCTGCTGCGCAAGAATATCGCAAGCCTCATAGAGACGAGTGGATTTACCGCTCTGGCCAGAAATGATCAGAGGCGTTCTGGCCTCGTCAATTAGTACCGAATCCACCTCGTCGATAATGGCATAATGCAGGCCTCTCTGTACCAGCTGCTCTTTGTAAATCACCATATTGTCTCTCAGATAATCAAAGCCCAATTCGTTATTTGTAATATAAGTAATATCGCAGTTGTAGGCTTCGCGTCTTTCGTCGTTGTCCATAGAGTTTAGGACAACGCCTACGGTAAGCCCCAGAAATTCATGAATCTGTCCCATCCATTCTGCATCACGCTTTGCCAGATAATCATTTACCGTAACAATACAGACGCCTTTTCCTTCTAACGCATTCAGATAAGCCGGAAGTGTCGATACTAATGTTTTACCTTCACCGGTACGCATCTCTGCAATACGTCCCTGATGTAGAATAATGCCGCCGATCAGCTGAACCCGGTAATGCTCCATATTAAGCACCCGCCTTGCAGCCTCCCGCACAGTTGCAAACGCCTCCGGAAGAAGATCATCCAATGTCTCTCCTGACTGAAATCTATCTTTATATTCCTTTGTCTTATTTCGAAGTTCTTCATCTGTCAAGGCTGCCATTGAATCATGATATGATTCAATTTTTTCAACAATGGGCCTTATTCTTTTTAACTCCCGTTCGCTATGTGTTCCAAATAGTTTTGTAAATGCATTCATATATGACTCCTATCACTTTATTTGTAATCATTATTTTCTTTAAGCACAATGTTTATTGTACCACTTTCCCTTCTCATTAACAATATAGAAAACCATAAATGATTTGTTAACTTTTTGAGAATATGATATACTAAGGACGGTAAACGAATCAATTTATATGCAAAGGAGATATCTGTTATGAAATACACCTATCGTACAAATGGAACCTGCTCTTCTCAGATCGAGCTGGAATTAGACGGCGACATTGTTCACAACGTAAAATTCACCGGCGGATGCGACGGCAATTTGAAAGCCATTCCCCAATTGGTGGAGGGCATGACAGTAGATGAAGTGGAAAAGCGAATCGGCGGCATTCGCTGTGGTTTTAAAAATACTTCCTGCGGTGATCAGCTTGCCAAAGCCTGTCGTCTTGCATTACAGGAAAATGCATAGCCAAACCTTTAAAACCCAAAAACGTGCCTGCACCAATAACAATCGGTGCAGACACGTTTTTTTGAAATAAAATCTTTTGCAGTTTAACGATCTAAGCGCAGTTTTCTGCTGTATGCAAAGAATGCAATTCCTATTAAGAAAATACCTGCGAAGAGGAAATAAATTCCATAATCTTCTACTCCGGTTTTGGGCGTTGCATTTGTCCGGTTTCCGCTATTTCTGGAAATCGCGGCGGTTGTTCCGCTTCCGGTTCCTGACGAAGCTCTTGTGGTCACGCCGGGACCTTTTCCGGTCTGCCCCACTTCTGTCGGATCATTTCCACTTCCACCTTCCGGGTCTTCAATATGTTCATCTGAAACGGCAGGGTCTCCTCCTCCGGAAGTTTCATTTAAACTTTCAAATACATAATTATTTTGATTTGCCCAGGCCTCTGCTGTAGAACCGCTGTATCCGTATACGACATTCGGCGTCCAGCCGGACTGAGAACCAATGGATGTTACGCCCCTTGGAATCGTAACTGATTTGATAGCGCTTCCGCTGAAAGCATTGGATTCTACCGAACCGGCAGCATCAGGCACAACTGCCGACAACAAATAGCTGCATCCGTTAAAAGCTCCCGATGCAATGGATGAGGTTCCCGGTGCAATGGATATTCCCGTTTTACCTTGAGGGCAGATCAACAGCTGGCTGCCGTCGCCTGTATAAACACATCCGTCATAGGAAGAATATGCGCCTCCCGCTGCTGAAATAGAAGCCAGATTAACGTCTCCCGCAAACGCTCCCCGATCCAGGCTTGCCAATGTAGACGGAAGAGAAATACTGCTTAAGCTGCTGCAGTTCGCAAAAGCCCCTGACTGAATACTGGAAACGCCTTCCGGTACTGCCACACTCTGTAAGCTGACGCAATTATAAAATTCATTAGAAGAAACGGTTCCTGTCCCGGACCCGATAGATACGCCTGCAAGTCCAGTACAATTTGCAAATGCAGAATCTCCTACAGATGTAACAGAATCTGGTATGCTGATTTCTCCCAGATTACTGCATCCGTTAAAAGCAGAGCTGCCGATTGCCTGCAGATTTGCCGGTAAGATTACGCCCAGCAGCGTTGTATTTCCTTCAAAAGCGCCGTCTCCTATTACTGTAATATTGGCAGGTATTTCAACATATGGAGCGCTTCCCAGATATTTTACAAGGGTAGTTCCGTCAATCAGAAAATCATCCTCCTCACTGACAAACAATTCCATATCAGCCATTTTCGCTGCATTGTCAAAACGTTCTGCCGCACCCTTTATTCTCTTCATTTGAGTATTATTAAGCATTGCCAGATAATCATCAAAGGTATCTTTTTCATCGGGATCTGCATTATCTTCCTCTTTTGGCTGTGTTTGCTCTGCATCGTCCGGATTTACCGGCTCTTCGCCTTCGCTCGGTTCCTGCGGACCGGGATTTTCTTCTCCGGGTACTTCCGGATTCTCTGTTTCTTCTTTGGAATCTGTATCCTTCTCATCCTCAGAAGGATCTTCTGTAGAGGAATCTCCTTCCGCCGGAGCCTCCGGCTCCGTAATCTCAGTTCCCGGCATCTCGCCTTCCAGGTCATTTCCTTCATCCGGTGTTTCTTCTTCCGGCAAATCCGTGATCCCTTCATCCTCTGAAACCTCCGGAACTTCCTCTTCTGAAACCTCCGGAACTTCCTCTTCCGGCGCCTCCGCCACAATTTCGGATTCTGCCAAAAAATCTGTATCATCTCCCTCTGCACTTACCAAATCCGGTAAAATAGAGAAAAACGCTACCATAAGCACCATGACAACTGCTCCGATTCGTACTGCTAGATTTTTTTTCATATTTCTCACTCCTGACTTCATAGCCTCCATGCTATTGTATTTTTTTTGCTAAAATAAAAAGTCTTCCGTCCTCTACATAGTTATTGCAGGTAGAAAGCGTCAGCAAACTGTCACTTTTCATTACATCCTGCGTTCGATCATATACTGCACAATTTCGTACATTTTCTAAAAACGTTGCAAATTCTTCATCTGTATTTGCTTCAATGTAATTGTAATACCGATAGGACCCTTCACCTCCCACATCTGACAGACACACTGCAACAATCCGATAATTCTGCTTTTCATAAATCGTATCAAATTGTATCCTGTCATGTGCGGAAAGATATTCTTCGTCCAGATACTGCTTTAGCCCGCCAAACATTGCTCCGCTTTTCATGTTATGTCCATATATAATCAGATTCGTACCAGGTTTGGTAAAATCATTCCTGCAGTCCAAAAAAAGCGTTCCATTGACATCTTCCGTTCCGTCAATATTTTTGTCGAGATAATAGTCATTATCTGTAGTCTGCATAACCGGAAGGTCTATCTGTGTATCATCAATATAGATCCACCCTGCAAATTCCGGATACTGGTTATGCATAGTCGTATATTCCGGCAGAACTTCAAGGGGCTTTTCTGTTTCCGTTTCCGGCTCGCTCTGCTCGGCCTGCTGTATGTCCAATTGGCTCTCATCCGCTTCCCTGCGAATTCTGTCCGCATACCAGTCAAGAGCCTGTGAAATATTTTTCTGACGCTGCACCTCCTCCAGTTTCTTTGTCGCGCTGCGTTCTCTGAATACGGAAATTCCATAAAAGAGAACGCATATCAACGACAGGGCTGCGCAGGCAATCCCTAAATACTTAAACATCTGGGATTGCTGCGTTTCTCTTAAATTCTGCTGTTCTTCCTTTTTCTGTTCTGCTTCTTTTCGCTGTTTCTGCTGATGCAGTTTCTTGCTTTTTTTCAGCTTATACTCAAAATTCTGAGCTACTCTGTCTGAAATGTCACAGAAAAACATGGTTCCCAGCTTACTTTCAAATATCACTTTCCCATCACGGATAAAGTGATAAATATCCTTTACAATTTCAGGATCATCAATATCCAAATGCGCCACAATGGTTTCTATTTTTTCTAAATCTCTTTTTGCAGCTTCCCATTCTTCCCGGGTGGCAAATTCATGCTTGCCAAGTCTGTATGTTTCCTCCATAAGTTCATCCCTTATTTCGCCTTTGCTGATTTTGGAGAAGAATAACTACTGTAAATTTTTCTTCCATTTACAACTTTATATGCCCGGACTCTGTAATAATACTTTGTTTTACTTGCCAGTTTCTTATTGGTGTAGCTTGTAATCGAAACTCTGCCCGCTGTTCTTATTTTCTGGTAGCCTTTTGATTTCTTCGTACTTCTATAAATCTCATATCCGCTGACGCCTTTAATCCGCTTCCAGGATACGCGCATCTTTTTCTTTCCCGCTTTTAAGCTGACAACCGGTCTTGCAATCTTAGTTGTCGCCCGAAGACTGCTGGAAAATCCTCCGTAATAGGTCGTACGGTTTGACACGATATAAGGCCGGACTTTGTAACCATATTCTGTGAGGGCATCCAGACCTGAATGTCTGTAGGTAAGAGCCGCCGTCTTTCCAATCAGTTTATTGTTCAAATCATAAACAGCATAACCCTGTGCTCCCGGCACTGCAGACCATCTCAATTCTACATAATCGCCATACCCCTGCGCTCTGACCGCCGTCATATTAGAAACATTGATCAGATAACGAATCGTTCTGGCGCCGCCGTAGTTGTTAATTCCGGAAATTTCTATAGTTGCGATTCCCGGATTTGCATTATCCGCATAGGCAAGCGTATAATCTCTGCCCGCCTCCAGCCGCCTTCCGGCATCTGTTACGACAAGATCCTGACTGGTCGCTCTTCCGGCATATACCTTATCTACTATATTAGTAAAACTGCATTGTGTGATGCTTCTAGGGATAATATTAAACTGTTTTGTGACCTCGCCATCATATCCGTTAATTCCTTTTATAATAACAGAAGCACTTCCCACATCTATATTATTGGTATATGATTCAATTTCGTAATCAACACCCTCTTCCAGACGCTCGCCGCCAAACAAGACAGCCGGCACCGGCCGAATCTGGTCTCCCGTATAAGGAAAGCTCAGACTGAATATCTGGTCAAGCCCCTGACCCATAAACCGAATCTCTGCTCCGGCAATATCTCTGCTAATCATAAAATTGACCGTCTTGCTGCCTGTATAAAGACTTCCTTCCGCCGGAATTATTGTAGCTTCCGCTTGGGACTCTTCTGTACTCCGGTCAATATTATTGCTATATCTTACTACATAATCTGTCCCGGCAATTAAAACTTTCTCGCCCAATCGAACCGTCAATTCAGGTTCAACTTCTTCACCCGTATATGGCTGCGGCGGAATCGGATCAATTTCGGCATCTTCAAGGCTTGCCGTGATCCTGAATTGTTTCTCCAGCGTTCCTGTATAATGGCCTTTTCCCGTAATCGTCATCGTCACTTCATCCGGATAGATATGGTCATTGTCATATGCGACATCATAATCTATGCCTTCTTCCAGAACATAAAATTCACCGGCTCTGCCAGAAATCGCTTCTCCCTCCGGATTCCGTCTTGAATCTTCCAGTATGAGTTCCGGTTCAATCTCTGTACCGGTATATGCCCAAAGCTCTTCTATATCAGAAACAATCATATACTCTTTTCCAATGTCTGCAGCAACAATCTGAAATTCTGCTGTTTTTGTTCCTGTATAGTTGGAATTTTCCGCCGCCTCAATTGTTACAATTGCAGTTCCGATTTCTTTATTGGAAACAGCATTTGCAATTGTAAAATCTTCCGGCCTAAGTTCTGTATCAATTCCCTCATCTCTTCCGGTAACGGGCGGAAAAATTTCACTTCCGATATATTCCTGATCTTCAATGGCAAATGTTACATTGCTGATATCCCTGGGCCGAATAGTAAATTCAAACTCTATTTCTCCACCATATTCGCCGATTCCTACAATCTTTCCGGTATGCGTTCCGGCATTGACACATCCATCGGGATCTTCCTCTTCGGAATCCTCATCTTCTATATAGACAATTTTATAGTCAGTTCCCTCTGTCAGAATCTCATTGATATAACGAAGATTTAAGGTGGGTTTCTGCTTTGTTCCATTATAAACCAATGTATTGTCTGTTACAGAATCAAGAGCGAGCCAATCGCTCAATCTCTTATATACCTGGAATGTTTTTACAACTTTATCATCAAAATTCTTCATTCCCTGGATGGTTACGGTTGCTGTTCCGTATTTGTCATTATCCAAATAGGAAACACTGTAATCTTCCCCTTCGATCATATGATAAATATAACCGTCACATACAAATGTAATATCAATATCTAATACGCAGGGACCATCCGCCGGATTATAATACTGCGGCTGCGGCTCCTTTTCACCGGAAAAGAGAATTTCCACTGTTTTTTCATCTGTAATATGCCTCGGCACAATATCAAAGGCCAGATCTAATGGTCCTCCCTCACAGTTTCCGTCCGGATTTGCAGTTACTGTAATTTTTCCTGCCCGTGTTCCAAGTCTTTCGTTGCTGCCGTAGGTAACCACATACCCCCAGCCCTCCGGAGTCATTTCGATATCTCTTGTTTTGCCGTCCGTACTGTCGTATTTTAAAGTTACAGAAGGTCTAATCTGCGTTCCGGTATACTGTTCTTCTTTGGAATACTCCACTCTTACTTCATCCAGGTTTACTTTGACAATATTAAAGGGTACTACGCGGGTTCCCGTATAATTTCCCCTTCCCTGGATTGTCATTTCCACTGCTCCGACTTCTACGTTTCCGCTTGCTCCATAACTCGTCGCTGTATAACCGGTAGGCCGGGCAGCAGACATATTTGCAAGAGGAACCGTCACTTCATGGAAGGAATCTTCCCCCCAGTGAATGTTTAATTCCGGTTCAATAGCAGCTCCAATGTATACCTGATCCGGCACGCCTTCAATTACCACATCCTCATCTTCCAGATTCTTTGGATTAATTGTAAACGACACTTCCTGAGAGCCTGTAAAATTCCGATTGCCGGCTGCCGGACTAATTGTCACTTTTCCTGAATTTACACCGGCATCTACATTCGATGTATAGCGGAATTGGAAATCCACGCCCATTTCTAACAGCTCATCACTGCCGTCTTCCGCATTTCCTTTCCAGGTTACCGCAGGCTCCGGCGTAATCGGGCTTCCCGTATAGGTAATCGGGTCAATGGGGGTAATCTGAATCTTATCTTTGTTTCCAAGATCCATCGCTACGATGCTAAACGTAATGGATTTTGTTCCATAGTACTGTTTTCGATCTGTAACATCCGGATCGCCAAGTCCCGCTACAGTAATCGTTACAGTCCCTACATTGACGTTGTCGGAATAAGAAACCTCATAATCAACGCCTTCCTCCAAAGGTTCTGCACCTGCCTCCGGATCATAAACTAATATTTCCGGCTCAATGGGTCTTCCGGTATAAGTAGACTTCTGGTCAGCCTCATTTTTTAAATAAATATTCACATTCAGTTTTGCACCAATGGTATAACGATGCGGCTCCCTTGCTCCGGAAAAATTGCCTCCGTCTATTGCCTGAATGATCAATGTATATTTTCTTCCACTGCTGATCGTCGGTTCAAAACATACCGCCTCCGGTATCAGCCTGTAATCCACGCCTTCCTTTAACTGATATCTTCCAAGCATCAGCGTCGGTTTCGGCCATACATTTTTGCCGTCGTCATAATCTACGCTTGCCGCCACGCTCATCTTAACGGCATTGTCATTCAACGGCCTCCGCAAAATCTTAAAACTCGTATCGGTTTTGCTGGTGCCTTCGTATGCGCCGTTTCCCACCAATACAATCTGATATGTGCCCTGGTTAATCGGATCTCCTATTATTTTGTATTCATAATCCGTCTTTTTCAGTTCAATTTTATTGCCTTGTCCGTCCACACCGCAGGTGACGCGAATCTTCGGCGTAATCGCAAAACCGGTATATAAATATTCTCCAATTGATTTATCCGAATTATTGGAATCTGTAAATTCAATTTCGGCATCCTGCAGATTTCCGGGGATATCAATGGATATTTCCCTGGAATTATTGTAATTCCCACGACCGATAATTTTAATTTTTGCAGTTCCCGGCCGATCCAGTCCGGTAGGGGTCATTGTATAATCGCTGTTCTTTAGAACATATGCCCCGCCCTCTTTCACATAAGCGCCATCTACGTCGCGCTGTGTGTCTACAAGAGTGATTCCTGATATATTCACAGGCCGGGCATTGACATCAATCGTTTCAAGACCTCTTACCTCAATTGAATTTGAGGTGATCGGTTTCGGACTGATCCGATATTGTTTAATCGTAATCCAGCTGCGGCTGTAGAAGTTGCCTTTTCCGCCAATTTGAAGGGAGTAATCTTTGGTTCCGGCATCCACATCGGAAATTGGATTAACGTCATAATCCTTAGCCGGGTCCAACTGGTATAAAATTTCTTTTCCAGTACCCGATTCTCTTATGCCGGTTCTATATGCAACTGTCAGCGCAGGTTTTACAGGACTTCCGGTAAATACCGGATTGCCTCCCACAGATGTCACAAAACGGGTTGCATCTATTTGGGCTGCATTTGTTCCCGCCAGCATAACCGCATCAATCCGGAATGTAATTTTCTTCGTTCCGCCATATTTGCCCGTTCCAACAATCAGCACCTTGGGCACTCCCTCATAATCTTTCCTGGGATTGCCGTTTCTGTAATTGGATTCAATATTGTCTTCGTATTCTAAAATATAGTCTCTGTTCTCAAGCAAAGGCTCTCCATCCAACACAACACTAGTAGGCTTTGGCTCACACGGCAAAGACGTATAGGTACATGCATAATTGTCCAAACCTTCTATCACCGCGCCTTGAATGCTGTCGCAGATTTTAAAGGTCATCTCTTTTGTTCCCGTGTAGTTGCCGATACCTGTAATTGTAACGGTAGGAACCGGCGCATTCTCATCCGCATCCGGATATTTGTTCGTATTATTGACACTGGCAGTTGTATAATCCGTGCCTTTCACCAACGTCTTCCCGTTATAGGTAATGACAACTTCCGGTTCCACAGGACTTCCCGTATACTCCTGATTGGCAATATCTTTTACCCGCACATTCAATGCATCGTTAATATCTTTCCGCGCAATATCAAAAGTTACCGCTCCATGATCTCTTGAAGAAATTGTTCCTGTATAATTATTTTTTCCCTCGATTGTAAATGTATATCCTGTTCCCGCATTGACCGCTTCTGAACGAATATTAAAATCATCATAAACGCTGTTTTCATTCCATTCGTTGCCGTCAATCACCAGTTTGGATATAACCGGAACAACCGGCTCTCCCGTGTATACATACTCTTCATCCGGTTTCAGCGTAATCTCTACGTTCGCTGCCGCTGCAATATCTTTCTTTTTTATCTCAAATGTTCTTCGAACCTCGCCTCTATAGTTATCCTTTCCGGTAATAATAACGGTTGCGGTTCCCACATCTGTGCCGTTAATCACATCATATGTATAATCTGTATCTTTTACCAACAGCTGATTTCTTTCCAGATCCCGGATTGTAACACCCGGATCAATCGGCGAGCCCGTGTAAGTATATTCATATCCGCCCAGCTCAATCGAATATCTTCTGGTATCGTATTTCAGCTCTTTTGGTAAAATCGTATAAAACAGTGTTTTCGGAGTACCATTGTAATTATAATTGCCATTAGAAGACTGTGGTCTGACTTCCACCCGGTATTCTCCCGCATTTATAGAAGGCGATTCGTCATTTTCTCCCACCAGCTTATATGCAAACTGGAAGTCTCCGCGGGGCAGTTCTGTACGTGTGCCGTTTTCATTGGTGCCATAAACAATGACTTCCGGTTTAATAGCCGTTCCTGTAAAGGTATTCCTTTCAGAACCCGGCATTCTAAATTCGGCAACAACACTGTCCATCCCTCGCTGTATGATATCAAAGGTTACTGTTTTCTCCCCTTCATAATAAGGCGCCAATCCTTTGATTTTAAAGGAATGCTCCGTCACCTGTGTATAATCATCTGCGGGATCGTATTCGATTTCATAATTGCTTCCCTCTACCAGAGTCTTCTCCCATGTTTCTCCCGCATCATCCACGACAACCGGATTCGGCCGCATCGCCTGGCCAGTGTATATCTGATCAACTACTTCAGCGCTTAAACTATCTCCATTCTCCGAAAGATTTTTATAGATAACAAAAGAACTTCTCTTCTCTCCTACACAATTAGAACCTGAAATCGCGCGGAACACAACCGCTGCTTCTCCGGCTCCTATATTGTTTGCATAGCCAATGGTGTAATCTACACCTTCATAGAAAGTGTTTCCGTCTACGGTAAGAGAATTCCCCAACCCTTCCTGGACAATGGGAGAGCCGGTATATTTTACCCTTTTTACAATACTGCCTTCAATATTCGCATCCGGTATATTGGCCAGATTAAAATCTGCAATCGTAAATTGCAATTGCCGTGTTCCTGTATAATTGCCCTTTCCCTGAATGGTAACCGTTCCTGTTTTGGAAATGTTCTCTCCGTAATCTGTAATGGAAAAATCATTTGCATCTAATGCCGCTCCGTCCTGCTGGATTAATATAGCACTGATATCTGGTCTAATCTGCTGTTTTGTATAGGTATATTCACCAGTGACCTCTGCCTGCAAATCATTCACATCCGCCCGGGTAATCCGGAATGCTTTCGGCGTCACAATATCTGTACAGTTTCCACTGCTCCCTGCAGTCAGCCCCACCGACGCCTCTGCATTTGTATAGCTCTTATTATTAACATATGTAAACCGAAAATCAGCATTTCCAGTTTTAGAAGAATCATCGGAATCATATACAACTGTATCTGTTATTGTGTTTCTTACCGTCAATCCCGGCAAAATACCTTCTGTTGTCTGCGCCGCTTTTTTGTTATAAGGTACACGATCTGTTTTCAGTGTCAATTCATAAAGCGTACTGAGATGAACGGCAGTAATCTCAAAATTGACTTCTCGTTTTCCTGCGTATGCTCCAATGCCTTGAATAGTAACTTTCCCCTGACCTACATTGAGATTCCCCGTCTCAGGCCGGATTACTTCATAATCTACACCCTCGATCAGACTTTTGTCTCCCACTTTAAGGCTGTCTTCAATTTTTACTTCGGGATCAATTCTTCTGCCTTCATACCCATACTGCAATGGCTTCGAACCGTTCACAAGAGTCTCGTTTCCATCCCAGACTGCGGTTATGCTAACTGTTCCATCCTGAATATCTTTTCCAATGGTAACATCTCGCGTTAATGATCCTGTATAACTGCCTACTCCGGTTATGGTAAGCCTTGCAGCAGATGGGCTTATCATCGTAGCTGTAACCGTATAATCTCCACCTGTAGTAGAACCTTCTATTAATATTTGACGCAGTTTCTGATTCGTCTCTGTGTTGTATATCTCCAATCCAATGATTTCATTCGTAACAAATCCGCCGCCTGCAGGAATTATTCCCATAATCTGATTGGGAAGCACCTGCGGCTTGCTGATAATGCTGTTTTCCAGAGAAATTTCGCCTTCTCTTGCCGTTGGAGCATCAGCATCTATAGCTTCCGCTGATGCAGCTGCATTCTGCCGCCCTGGAATCGTAGCCTGAATGTCATCTTCCTTCTGTTCTGTCTTGATTTCTTCCTCTGTACGATCCGGCGCCTCACCGTCTTCCAATGCGTCCATTTCTTCCGAATCCTCTGCAGTTGTACTGATATCTGCTTCATCGGTTTCCGTATTCGCAACCTCCGAACCCGTACCAGAAGCTAACAGTGCAGTATCCGGCATAGTCCCGATCATGCAAAAAGTAAGAATCACTGCCAATATCCGCTTTGCAACATCCTTGTACATATCCATCGCTCCTCTTCTCTCTCTGTCTCATTCAATTCAATATTAAAGCACAGAAAATTACTGTTCACTTCGTGACCAGTAACTACAGAAAACTTCAGACTGCCCTCTGCGTCTAATAATTATATATAGTCCTATCTATTATATCGTATCATCCATTGTAAAATATTAGTCTGATACGTCATTCTTTTTTACCTTATTTTACCACAAGAGCAAAAAAAGACAACTCATAAATTAGGGATTTCTACATTTTTTGCATCTTTCCCATAAATTTGTGCATCGCCGGAAGGCAGACCAGAAATGTGGCGACATCTGCTGCCGGCTGAGCTGCCTCCATGGCAAAAACACCAAATATACGAGGAAAAACAAGAATCAGGGGCAGAAAAAAGAATCCCTGGCGACAGGATGCAAACAGCGTTGCTTTTACGGATTTCCCCACTGCCTGAAATGTCATATTGCAGGCAATCCCCAGAGGCAGAAGAGGCATGACGATGCACTGCATTCGAAGCGCCCAATTTCCGATTTCCGCCACCTCTGCATCCTCCGGCACAAACTGCGCTACCAGCTCCGGCGCAAAAAAGAAGAGCCCCGCGCCAATCACCGTCATTCCAACAGTTCCCGCAATCATCATAAAGCGGTAAGCCTGACGCACCCTGCCGTATTCTTTTGCTCCGTAATTGTATCCCACGACCGGCTGATATCCCTGCCCAAATCCAATCAGTACGCAATATATCATCATAAATATCTTCCCCACTATGGACATTGCAGCTACTGCCGCATCTCCGTAACAGGACGCAACATGATTTAACGCAACAGATGCAACGGCAGAAAGTCCCTGTCGAAAAAACGACGGGATTCCATTTCCAATAAACTCTTTATATAAAGAAATATCTTTGGATATATTTTTGACAGAAAAATGTAGAATTGTTTTCTTCCAAAAGAAAAATGAAAATAATATGACACAGCTGATGCACTGACTGACTGCCGTAGCAACGGCTGCCCCCTGTATCCCCCAGTCAAATACAAAAATAAACAACGGGTCCAGTCCTATATTTAAAATACTGCCGCATCCGATTCCAATCATAGAGAGTTTTGTTTTTCCCTCTGCCCTCAATAAATTGTTCAACACAAAAGAAACGGTCATTACCGGAGCAACGTAAAGAATATATCTGGCATATTCCACTGCATAGGGTAAAATTGTTTTTGTCGCTCCCAGCAAGGACATCAGTTTTTCCAGAAAAAGCAGTCCGGCAGCGCTTAATGCAATTCCGGACGCCAGCGAGACTCCCAGAGCGCAGGATGCTGTCTGCTGCGCTTTCTGATTGTCTTTTTCTCCCAAAAGCCTGGAAATCGTACTTCCGGCTCCCATCCCGACCGTAAAGCCGACTGCCTGAATCATTGCCATAAGAGAAAATACAATTCCCACGGCTCCTGACGTCTGGGTTCCCAGTTTGGAAACAAAGTACGTATCTGCTACATTGTATATAGAAGAAACCAGCATCGTAAGCATCGTGGGAACCGACAAAGAGAGTACTAATCTGGGAATTGATGTTTTTATCATTTTCTGATATTGCGCATCATTTTTCTGCATAGAACGTCACCATCATTTTTGAAATCATTCCGGCCGAATCTGCTTTTATTCTTCTTCCGCCAGACAGATGTCTGTACCACCTGCTTTTTTACTATTTCCTTTCTATACAGTTTCTATACATAAAATGATTTCAGCATCATGCCGCAAAATTGAAACCGATTTAACTGACGGCTAAACGGCTGTATACCACTTGTTCCACCGAAACAAACAGCCCGGATATCATATAATACAGTTCAATTCCCGCCGGCAGCATACAGGCAAACCAACTATTCATCAACAGCATGATGAAAATCATAGGTATACTCATTTTTTGCAGATTTAAGCTTTTAAAAAACCCGACATAAGGCATCAACTGCGGCAGCATCTGAATAATAACAGTAATGATCGGCAGTATAAAGGTGCTGTCTCTCATCAGTAATGACGGAACCCAGGGCAGCAATACAGTGCCGACATCAACCACAACCGCCCTGCGGATTCCGTGATACAGCGCCAGCATAATCGGAAACTGCAGAAGAGACAGCAGACATCCCATGCTTCCTGTTCCTTCTGCCCGATATAGTTTTTCCAGCTCTGCATTTATTTTTTCCTTATTATTTCGATGTTTTTTCTTGATTTTTTCCGCCTCTGAACTCAGTTTCTGCTGTTTCTTCAAAAGCTGATGCTGTTTTTGGTTCAATGGCGCCATGCACAGACGAATCATAACCGTAATCCATACAATCGCAACTCCATAATCCCCGCAGATTCCATATAGCAATTCCATCAACCGCCGGATGCCTTCGTATAAGAGATTCATTTTTCCTCATCCCCCTTATCCGAATTTTGCTTTCTCACCCTGCGAAACGCCAAAAATCCCGCAGCGTAAATCAGAATCATGACTCCGTACACAATGATCAAAGTAAGATGCAGTTCTTCCCCTTTTACGCCATATGCATAAATATTTATCAAAGGTATCACAATTATCATCATCCCCAATGCTGCCGACAGCATTTTAGCAATCCATGGTTTCCGAAACAGCCATTCAATGCACGGCTCGTAACGGAATATCTCTATTTTGGTATACTCTGCGAGATCGTCCAGCAGCTCCTCGATCTGGGCAAACTGCTTTCCTTTTTTCTCCTCCTGATGAACATACTGAAGATATGCATCCAGCTTTTCCGGAAGGATATTTTCTTCTTTCAGTATCATGTCGCACAACTCAAAAGCTCCCTGCAGATTTTCAATCTGAGATTTCAGTTCTGCTTTCTGCCTCTCTAAAACAACGCCAAGCTCTGCCTGTTCACAAAACAACAGATATATGGTTTCAATGGATATTCCCATTTTACGGTATAGCAGGATCTGTTTTAACCGCGTTACATCCTCATCGGTATAATTTCGGTATTTGCTGTCTTCCTCCCTTACCGGTTTTAACAATCCTTTTCTCTCATAGAAACGGATATTGCTGATGTTCAGTCCTGTCAGATTTGCTGCTTCACTAATACGCATTTCTGCCGCCCCCTTTTTCTAAATTACCAGAACTATATACCCTGTAGCTGGTGCAGAGTCAAGGGGTTTTTGTTATTTTTATCTATTTTGATATTTTTTATCTATTGCAACAAACGGCACAACTGTCTTTTTCCGTTTCTGTTGTTTACTAATTCTGTGTAAAATAAGCCTCATCTACATTCTGTCCTGAAACAGCTCTCGATTCACTCACAATATTCTCATCCTTTCCCTGCACCGTATCTGCCTCCTCTATCTGATCTACGGTATTCTGACTGCAGGCAGTTGCTGCTGCATCACTTACAAGCATAACCAAACACATCATCCATCTTCTGATGTTCATCTTTCTGCCTCCTGGTACATATAAATTTTCAGAAACCATGCCATATTTCTATATTTTTTATTACTGCAGACATTCCTTTTTGATTTCTAACTAAAATATACCCCAGAACCCTCATTTACAGAAGTTTCTGTTTGTATATCAGTTTGTACCCAGAGGTAACAACCGCCGGTTCCACAACTTTTCACTCAAATCAATTCTTTTCAAATACACTTTTCAGCCACTCTGCATAACCCGGAATCCAGTCCTCGGTGTAACCGTATCCATGGGGTCTTCCCTCCGGCACATCGGAACCCGCCAAAACTCCCGCTTTTTTCAACGCTGCCATACACTCTTCAAATTCACTTACAAAAGGATCACGAGTACCATAACAGAAATAAGTTGGAGGCAAATCCGATTCCGCAAATTTCTGTACATCTTTAGAGGCCACGCTGAGCCTGCTGCAAAAAGAATATTCAGGAATGCCCCTCCCTCCTTCTGCGGATAGAGGTATCTCCTTTGGCGGGGAGAGGGTATTTTCCTCAATCTCTTCCGGAAATGTCACTTCATACAGCCTCTTTGGAATTAATTCGATAAACAGCACATTATTCAAAATCTGCCCTCTTACTTGGATTGTCTTGAAAATACGTTTGTAGTACCCATGTTTTCAAGAGCCTTTACTGCCTCTGTCGCCTGTTTCTTTGATAATCCAAAAGTTTCCGCCATTTGGTCATAGCTGCGCTGTAAGTAATCATCACGGAATTTCTTTTTCATACCCATGCAGCGAGCGCCAGGGTTTCACCAATCCTGCAGCCACTGTAAAACAGCAAATCAAACAAAACGTAATACTTACTCTCCAAGTCAAAAGTTCCAATAAAACAATTAAATTCATCTAACGTCCAGAATTGTAACTGCTTTTTATCTGCATCTGCTCTGCCCATGCGTTTTACTTTCGTGCAGGAATTATATTTTAAGTTGTAAATCTTTGTTGCGCAGGTAAATAATGCCGTCATCTGATTTTGAAACATACGCTGATAAGTTTCCTTAAATCCTTTGGATTGTATCTCGTTCTGCCACTGAATAATATCTGTTGGTGTAATGCCATCCATAGCCTTATTACCTAACAACGGAATAATATGATGTTCAATCATGTAACGCTTATTCCGAATCGTGCGCTGTTTCAACTCGCCGTCTTTATCCCTGAAATATACCTCTACGAAATGTGCAAGCTTCATGTTCATATCTGTTTTTGATGCCAACAGCGTATTGCGCCCCATTCCAAGGCTTCCTTTTTACCCACAAATCCTCGTTTCTTCTTATGTTTTTTCTTGCCTTGCCAGTCCTCCACCCATATCTGTGAAGTTCATGTGCCTTTTTCCGTATCTTTGGATACTGCCATTCTATAATCACTCCCTCCTTTATCCGATATTTCTTTTTCCGGAATAAAATCTTTTACTCCAATATGTACGAGGTACTTTTGCCTGTACTGTCATATATCCGGCAGCCGCCAATTCTTCGTTAAGCTGACGGATAATGCGATACCCTTTCTGTTTTGACACGCCCAACTCCTGAGCGCCATCATCAACAGTCATCATATAGTTTGTCTTTTCCATGCCAATTCTCATTTTGCATTATATTTTCTTAAATTACGTATTTCGCATCATGATTAATCTAATATTGTTACTTGTTGTTTGTTCTGCCAATACTAATTTAAAATTATTTTTTGATATTTACGAATTACATAATATGTCGTGCAATGGTATAATACTGTTTATAGGACAGATTAGGGATTGGAGGCATTATCATGGAGGAATTGTTGGTTTATGCTATTTTGCTTTATGAGGAATTAGTAACAGAAACCGAGTACAATAAACGGCTTGATAAATTATTTCTCAATAACCCCGAAAACGATGATTTTCTTTATTTGGAATGGGAAACAGACATTAAAAAAGCTATTATTTATGTGAGGACACATATTGATTACAAAAATCTTGACCTCGAACGGTTCGGCAGAGTTTTAATGAGCAAATTAGAGACGATTTATGCAAACTGCTCGGATATTGAATATTTTGCAAATCGAATGTATAGCTTATGGAAAAATCTTCCCGGAAATATTCAGGACATAGAACCATTTTGGACTCTATGCTATGCCGATGACCCTATATCATGGGGAGATGAAAAACAGACCAGAAACATTTATGAACATATGCTAAGTTACTATAAGGATTAAGTTAATATAACAACTCCTGTTTTTTGGGGTATTTATGAAATGAATTATGATACATTTAAACTAATACATAGCGAATTGATTATGTCTGTTCAATAAATAGAGCAGGATTTAAAATTGATATATTCTATTCTCAAAAACGGAAAATTTTATGATAATTATTCCAATGTTGAAAATGCTCCTTTAGGGAAACTGCCCATAAGTCTTCATGAATTGGAGCAGGAATTAGGTTACTCAAAAATGAAAGAGCAAGACTATGGTTTATTAAACCAGATTCGAGAAATACGTAATTGCTGGTGTCATCAGTGTTACATTGATTTTCATTACATTGAAGACCCACAGGAACATGACAAGGCTTTTCAAATGGTGGCTGACAGACTGCATGAAGATGAATTGCGTGTTTATGATTTACAGCAAAAGACAGAAAAGCTGCGTAAAAGTGTTGAAAGGAAACATAGACATAAAAGTGCATTCAAAAACCTCCAGTTTATTGTAAAACACACATGAGTGAAACCGGATAAGGAGAAAACTAAAAATTGTGTTTAAGAGAACAGACACCATAATGTGGAGTGAATATCTTATTTGGAGGAAATAGAAAATGGCAAAATCATTATTTGAGGAACTGGGCGGCATATACGAAAGGCAAGGCGACAGAGGGGAAAAGCTCTGTCGCTTTTCTTTCGAGAATCATCTGAATTTAATAGTGATTTTTTTTCAGAATATATTGACATGGCAGTAATGAGTTACTATGCTATTCGGCAGGAACTTGTTATCACTAAATACGAAGGAAAAACAGATGAAAATGGACGAACTCTTTGAAGAATACGACTGTGATACCGAACACAGAGTAAAAGCGATTTTTTCATGTATCTTTATACTACAAAATCGTATGCAGACAGCGGGTGAAAATGTCCGTTTGCTATTAGAGGGAAATAATTCTGTCCGTATTGAGCTAACCGATAAAGCAGGTCAATATGCCGAAGAAATAGGAGAACGCCATTCACAGTTTTTGA
>CAJUEY010000024.1 GCA_910585825.1 uncultured Lachnospiraceae bacterium
TGAAATATCAAGGTTTGAAGGCTTATGAAGGGATATAAAAGATATGATTAAAATACTATTCGTCTGCCACGGCAACATCTGCCGCAGCACCATGTGCGAGAGCGTCATGACACATCTTGTCAACCAGAAAAATATAGCAGACCAAATCACAATCCGATCCGCCGCCACTCACAACGATGAAATCGGCAGCCCGCCTCATTACGGTACAGCACAAAAACTAAAACAAGAGGGCATCCCTTTAATTCCACATCAGGCAGTCCGGATGACAAAAGCAGACTATGACAAGTACGACTATCTCATCGGCATGGATACTGCCAACATCCGGAATATGACCAGAATCACAAACGGCGACCCAAAAGGAAAAATTTACAAACTCCTCTCTTTTGCAGGTTTGGGCCGCGACATTGCAGATCCCTGGTATACCGGCAATTTCGATGAAACTTATGCAGATGTAATGAAAGGTTGTACGGCATTTTTAGAGTATCTGGGAAAGAATTGTATTTGATATGAAAAGAAAGCAGGGGTGCAGCCATGATTTATCTGTTTACCGCAATGTATAGCGAGGCACATCTGCTGATACGGCAGTATGAGTTGAAAAAAGAAACCGATCAGACGCATTTTCAGGTATTCTCCAATGAATCCCGGAACATGCGTCTGACAATTACCGGAACCGGTATGATTGCAGCAGCAGCGGCGGTCAGTGTTGTCTGTACAAAATATCCGCCCCAGGATTACGACTTTCTGATAAATATCGGGATTTGTGCAGGAAGATCGAGCCAAAGGGAACCGTTTCTCTGTAACAAAATCACAGAACAGACAACCGGGAAAACGTTTTATCCCGATATGCTGTACCGCCATCCATTTTTTGAGGCTCAGATCATAACAGGCGCAAAGCCTTTCCAAAAAGAAGATTTGAAACAGTCTCGGGAAATATGTCTTTACGATATGGAAGCCTCTGCCATTTATCAATCCGGCAGTTATTTTTTTGGGCCGCATCAGATGTTTTTTCTGAAATTAATTTCCGATAGTGGAAACTTTGAACATGTTGCGCCAAAACAGATACAGAGCCAGATTGCAGCCAACAGCAATAAGTTAGCAGCGTTTCTGGAGCAGTTGAATCAAATTCATAATACTGTTGCGAAAATTACGGCAAAATGTCAGCCATGCCAGAGTACAATGCGTTCTTTCTATGTCGATGACATTACTGACACACTGTGTCAGGATCTGCATTGTTCCAATGTCATGGAAGCATCTCTTCGACAGCATATCCGCTACTGTATCTTGTCCGGAATTAATTACCGGAAAGTGATATATGACATGTATCAGGAGAAAAAACTTCCATGCAGAGATAAAAGGGAGGGGAAGCTTCGTTTTGAAGAACTTAAAAAAAGATTATTATAATTCCTTCTGTTCCCATATTTATGTTGAAAAAGCAGCAATGGAATATGCAAGGACAAAGCAGATTTTATCTCATTTTAAACATGCGGAAATCATAGAAATTGATCATTACAAAGATGTTTTCTGCCGCAGAGGTCAGAAATACGTGCTGCAGCACAAGGCGCAGAATCTGATTCTTGCAGTAAAAACAGGCACATTGATCTATCCCGGCGCGCCGGTCTGTCAGAGCTTTGGCAGCGACCATTTTTATTATACTTCCTGCATCATGAACTGCATTTACGACTGCGAATACTGTTATCTAAAAGGTATGTATCCTTCCGGAAATCTGGTGGTATTTGTCAATCTGGAAGATGTGTTTGATGCGGTAAAGGAGCTTTTAAAAAAGCATCCGGTTTATCTGTGTGTATCTTACGATACGGATTTGGGAGCGCTTGCATCTGTAACCGGATATATGCAGGAATGGGCAGCATTTGCAAAAGAGCAGGAAAATTTAAAAATTGAAATCCGTACAAAATGCGCCAATTTGCCTTTTCCGGATTTAAAGCCGTCTCCACAGGTGATCTATGCGTTTACCCTGTCGCCGCAGACAGTGATAGACGCATATGAACACGGCACGCCGTCGCTTACAGAGCGCATTGCCTGTGCCAGGCAGGCGGCGGAAGATGGTTTTACGATTCGGCTGTGTTTTGATCCTGTGCTCTATTGTCCGGATTGGAAAATGCATTACGAATCCATGCTGAGCTGTGTCTTTGCAGAAATTGACGCCGGAAAACTTTTGGATGTCAGCGTAGGAACATTCCGGGTATCTCAGGATTATCTGAAGAAAATGAGAAAAAACGAACCCGATTCCGCAGTTGTACAGTTCCCATATCAAAATATAGACGGAGTTTATCAATATCCCAAAGTATTGGCGGAAGAAATGGAACAGTTTCTGACGGAGCAGTTAAAAAAGAAAGTACCGGTGGAAAACATATTTTTATGGAAAGAAAAGGGGAAGAATGACTAAAGCAGCAATTGTAACCGGAGCATCCTCCGGTATTGGATTGGAAATCAGTAAAACACTCTGCCGGCTTGGCTATGAGGTGTTTGGAATCGGAAGGAATTTTAAAACGCAGATAGAAGGGAAGGATTTTCATCCTGTAGTTTGTGATCTTTTAAATACAAAACAGCTTTTATATGAGATAAAAGAGATTGCAGCGCGGCATGATGTGTATATTCTGGTAAACAACGCCGGAACCGCATATTACGGCCTGCACGAAGAGCAAAGCCCGGAGAAAATACAACAGATGGTTCGGACAAATCTGGAAGTTCCCATGATTCTAACCCAGCAGCTTTTGCGGAAATTAAAAAAGAATCAGGGCTATATCATCAATATTGCATCTGTTACAGCGCAAAGCTCCAATCCCCACGGCTGCGCCTATGGAGCAACCAAAGCGGGGCTTGCCGGTTTTTCCCGGAGTCTGTTTGATGAGGCGAGAAAATACGGCGTAAAGGTTACGGCAATTTATCCGGATATGACGAAAACAAATCTCTATCGGAATGCAGATTTTACGGTGGGAGAGGAAGAGGAATCTTATCTTCTGCCTGGAGAAGTCGCAGATGCGGTGGAATATATTTTAGAGCAGCGGGAGGGAGTTGTAGTTTCGGAGCTTACCGTGAAACCGCAGTTTCACAGAATCCAGAGGAAAAACAGAAAATAAATATAATCAAAAATTAATGACACCGCTTGAATTCGATGCTTATATAGCATCAAATACAAACGATGTCATTTCTATGTTATTCGGGCATTCTGCATTTAATCTTTACAAAGCTCCTCTGCCAATGCATCAATCATTGCGATACTCTCGTCATTCAATGCAGACATTATTTTTACAGAAGTTTCGGTAAAAGTAATTTCCTTGCTGCCTTCAAACATTTTCTGCATTACTCTTGCAGCAGTAGGCGCCCAGGAGCCGTTTTCTATCAATCCAATGGTACGTTTCTGGTAATTCCGCTCTGTCAGGTCGTGGATAAATTCACGCATAAACGGGAATACATCGCCGTTATAAGTGGGAGAAGCCAGTACCAGTTTGCCGTAACGGAAAGCATCTTCCACAGCTTCAGCCATATCACACCGGGCAAGGTCGTTGAGGGCGACTTTCGGGCAGCCTTTTTCCTGAAGTTTTTCCGCCAGAAGTTCTGCAGCTTTTTTGGTATTTCCATAAGCAGATGCATAGGCGATAGCAACCCCTTCTGTTTCGACGGAATAAGAGGTCCATGTCTGGTAAAGGTTCAGATAATAGCCGAGATCTTCTTTTAAAATCGGACCGTGGAGCGGGCAGATTATCTGAATGTCAAGAGCAGCGGCTTTTTTCAAAAGATTCTGTGCCTGTACGCCATATTTGCCTACGATGCCAAAGTAATAACGGCGTGCCTCGCATGCCCAGTCTTCTTCTGTATCCAGTGCGCCGAATTTGCCGAAAGCATCGGCGGAAAACAGAACTTTATCCTGATTGTCATAAGTAACGATCACTTCCGGCCAGTGTACCATGGGGGCGGCTGCGAAAGTCAGAGTATGTGTTCCAAGTTCCAGTGTATCGCCGTCTTTGACTACCACTTGTCTGTCTGCAAAATCTGTACCGAAGAACTGTTTCATCATTACAAATGATTTGGCGCTGGAAACGATTTTGGTTTCCGGATATGTTTTCATAAAATCAGCAATATTTGCGGAATGATCTGGTTCCATATGCTGTATAACCAGATAATCCGGCTGGCGGGAATTCAGTGCGGCGTTTATGTTGCCCAGCCATTCTTCTCCAAAATGAGCGTCCACGGTGTCAAATACGGCAATTTTTTCATCCATGACAATATAAGAATTGTAAGCCATGCCGTTTTCGACAACATATTGTCCTTCAAAAAGATCAATGTCGTGATCGTTTACGCCTACATACAAAATATCGTTGGTAACCTTCATTGTAAATCTCTCCTTTGCTTAATGTATTCCATATGTTTCCTGTCAGATGACAGCGGAACTATTATAGCATACAGCAGGCGGTGCTTGCAATGGATAATCTTATTCTTCGTGGCGGATTCGTTCCACAAGAGATTCTTTCTTGATGTTTTTGCTCAAGATAAATGCCAGGGTTCCCTGCAGAGCGACAATTCCAATGACAAAAAGAGATAGTTCTAACAGAGGCAGATGATATTCATATAATCCTAAAATTCCCTCTTTTTTGCAGAAATCAAAGGCAAGGCAGCCCAGGATATTGCCGAGGATCAGGGAGATTGCGGCAGTGCCCAAAGTAAATATCAATCCCTCCAGCTGCAGCATTTGGTTCAGCTGCCGATTGTTCATGCCGATTGCCTGTAAGATGCCGAATTCTCGTTTTCTGGTGACAATGCCGGTAATCATCGTATTTGCCATATTCATAAAACCAATCAGGCTTAAAATAATTAAAAGGCTGTAGCTGGCGCTTTTCATAAATATGATTTGGAAATCCAGCTGATCCAGTTCATTCTGATAACTCTTTATAGAGATATTTTCCATGGAATAAACGATTTCTTCTAATTCTTTTTTTACGGCGTCTTCACTGTCGGGTTCACAGTCCACAAACAGGATGCTTGTCATATCTTCCTGGATTCCAAGTGTTTCAAAGGTGGCTTCTGTCATGGTAATTTCTGCGTCGTTGGAATGTGAACAGCTTCCCACAATCGGACCCGAAAAAGAAATTTTTGCGTCGCCGTCTAAAATTTCGCATTGATACAGATCACCCAGTTTATATTCATCATCAAGAAAATAATCCCACATATAGATGACGCCGCCCGCTTTTGCCGTATTATCATAATCTACGATGCCTCGTTCGGCGTTTTTTTCCAGCCAGGCAAAATCTTCTTCATTTACCACGGTGATGACGGCATAGGATTTTTCTTTTGTATTTTGATTTGTCATATAAACAGGCATCATTTTTCTTTCCCTGATTTCGGTTACACCGGGGATTTCCTTCAGCCTGTTTATAAAATCTTTGCCAAAAGGTGCGTGTTTCTGGATTTCATTCATATTATTTTCCGGATATGTGGTGTCGTTTAAAGGCGCGTCGATTTTGATCCGGAATCTGCCGTGTTCAATGTTTTCTCTGACCTGAGGCTCCGCGTTCATATTTCCTACAATATTGGCAATGATTACGAAAAGAACGCAGGATAACCCCATGGTAAGAATCGTTGTAATCGTTCTCTTTTTGTGAAGAGAAAGATTGGATAAGGTAAGGGAAAAAATCCGGATCTCTGTTTTTCCTTTCCGCAGATTTTCTTTTCCGCCGGCTTCATAGCGCATGGCTTCTACCGGAGATGCTTTTGCAGCAAGACGAATCGGCTTGTGCATGGATACGGCTACAGTAAAGGCAGTTAAAAGCGCCACCAGAAACGTAAGGGGCAGAGAAAAAACAGAAATCGCCATATGCATGGAAATCGTAAGCCATAGTTTTAACAGCAGGCTGCCAAAGAGAATTCCCGTCGGGATTGAGACAAAAGACAGAATCAGGCCTTCAAAGCGGATGATGGATTTCAGCTGTTTTTTGTTGGCTCCGATTGCTTTTAAGCGTCCATATTCCCGTATTTTCTGAATTGCCGCCATGTTAAAAATGTTGTAGATTACCAGTGCGGATACAATCATAATAATCAGAATAATGCATACCACCGGAATCACAATATCTGTGCTGGGCTCTAAATGCCACATCAGATAGTTCGTGTTGACATTCACCTGTTTTTCCGAAATGTCAAGATCTTTGGCGAGATCATAGATTTCATCTTTCATCTGACTGGAGTTTAAATTTTCCTCATTGCGGATTTGAAAGCTCAAAAAAACAAGGCGTTCGTTTTTGTCGGGAAGACAAGCGTCAAGAAATGATTCCGAAACATAGGCGCTGTATTTTTTGGCAAGGTTGTTTGCCTGGGAAGAAGGAAGAAAGCCGCTGATGACAAAAGTCTTTTTTTGGATTTCTCCGGTTCCGTTTATACGGCAGGGAATTGTGACGGCATCTCCGATTTCCGGATTGTCATAGCCGTAGGCCTGAAAAAAACCTCGCTGAGAAATAATTTCATTTTCAGCATTGGGATATGTTCCGGATTCTATGTTGAAATGAATCAGCATAAGCGTGATGCGGTCCATGGCATAAAGGGACATATCATAGCCTTTGCAGATGCCTTCTGCAGCATAGGTCTGCGTTCCGATATTGTAAAATTTGCTGTGAAGCTGAAGTCGTTCCATTTGTTCCGGAGTAGTCCGGCTGAATGTGCCGAAATGTTCTCCGTAAGTGTCTGCGGCAGAATCTTTGTTTTGCCGGATCATGGCACTGCTGCCAAATGCAATAATTGTAATCAATGCAGTAGTCAAAAAGATAGCGATTCCCGTTAAAATACTTCGGGTTTTTCCTGCTTTTAAACTGCTTACGGCAAGCTTTGTGGTTGTTTTCATTTAGGACACCGCCTTTCCATCTTCTGTAACCATGCCGTCTTCGATGACGAGAATACGATCGGCCATTTGGGCAAGTTCTTCATCATGGGTAATCATAGCCAGTGTCTGTCCATATTTTTTGACAGAGGCTTTTAACAGGTTGATGACCTCCATGCTCGTTTTGCTATCTAAATTTCCGGTGGGTTCGTCTGCTAAAATAATATCCGGTTTTGCGGCAAGAGCCCGTGCAATGGCGACTCTCTGCTGCTGACCGCCGGAAAGGGTATTTGGCATGCTGTTGATTTTGCTGCTCAGCCCAAGAATATCAATAATTCCTTTTACAAATGGAACATCTGTTTTTTTGTTGTCTAATCCAATTGGCAGCACGATGTTTTCCCAGACGTTAATGGATGTAATCAGATTAAAGGACTGAAAGATAAAACCGATTTTTCTTCTTCGGAATGCGGCAAGTTCTTCTTCCTTTAAGGAAAAAATCGACTGACTTCCAATGAAGACTTCTCCACAAGTGGGATAATCCAGGCCGCCTAAAAGGTGCAGCAGCGTGGATTTTCCTGAGCCGGATTTTCCCACAATGGCGGCAAATTCTCCTTTTTTAATGGATATGCTGGTGTGGTTGACTGCTTTTACCTGATTTTCACCGGTTCCGTAATATTTGCATAAATCTTTTGTTTCTAATATGGTGTTCATAATATTCCTCCTCATTTTTGATTCTATTAGTTATGAAACAATAGTTCGTAATTACTGGTATGAGATTAATATAAGGGCAGATTCTTTCAACTCACTTACAAACGGAAAAAAAAGCCTTACAAAAATGTAAGACTTCTTCTTAAGCTTTTGGAAGCTGTATGGAAAAAATACTTCCTTTTCTGCCGTGTCTGGAGCGGACAAAAATAATGCCGTTTTGTTTTTCCATAATCTCTCTGGCAAGATATAAGCCTATGCCGGAGCCTTCGGTTTCTTTTACTAAATCTCCCCGGTAAAACCGTTGAAAAATTTTATGATATTCTGATTTTGGAATGCCGATTCCTTCATCTTCAATATCAATTTTCAGATAAGTGGTCAATGTTTCTGTATGAATGGTAATCTGCGTATGAGGCTCGCTGTATTTGACGGCATTGTCCATAATATTCACCAGAACCTCAATGGTCCATTTTTTATCGTGCGGGACGAGAACATGTTCCGGAAAAGAGCCCTGGGGCATTTCAATGGAAATATCTTTTTCGGCGGCTTTTTCATAAATGCGGCTGACGGCAGCCAGAATTGTTTCACCGATATCGGCGGGCTGCAAGTGAAGCTGTATCATGCCTTTTTCCATGCGGGATACATTGACAAGGGTCTTTGTGAGATTTTCCAGTCCCTCTAACTGGGATATACAGCTATTTAGAAATTCTTTTTGCTGTTTTTTGGTCATTTCTTCCCCGGACAATATTTCCAGATTGGTTTTTAAAGCTGCAACGGGTGTTTTCAACTGATGAGATATATCCGTAACAAAGGCTTTTGTGGATTCTTTTTCCTCCTGCAGCTGTGTATGGTCCGTTTGGATTTGTTCCTGCAGGGAGAAGAGCCTGTCTCTTAAAACAGGTTCTAAAGCGGCTGAAACAAAATTCAATGCGTCCGAATCAATGGTTTGAAGCTGCCGCAGCGCTTTTTCCACCTCATCCACTCTTTGTTTGTTTTGCCTTTGCAGAAAGTGAAACAGAAGGAATAGCAGCAGCAGCAAAAACGTGTCGAAGGCAGCAGAGACTGCCAGGATTTTGTTTCTGGAAACGAGGTATTTTTTATCCCAGACGGTTTTTGTTTTGGAGTCATAGCCATAGAAGGAAAGAAATTCTTCTCCCTGTGAAAGCCAGTCGTTCTCCGGCAGTTCTTTTAACCATTTTAAGGGATTGGCCTCTTCCTCTGTGCTTCCGGCAAGTTTGGAGATGATGTTTTTGGTGTCCTGATAGCTGCTTTTTAGATTGGATAGAACAGTTGCATCCAGTAATACCGTAAACAGAATGATCGCAAGGCCTGCAGCGAAAAGGAGTTGTTTTGTATTTATTCTACTTCTAAGTCCCATACGTATCCTATTCCCCGGATGTTTTTAATCATGCGTTTTGAACCGGTGTCTTTGATTTTTTCTCGTAACCGTCTGATATTGACGGCAACCGTATTATCGTCCACATAGTTTCCGTCTATATCAAACATCTGCTCTAAAATCTGAGTTTTGGATAAAATTTGTTTCGGATGGTTTAAAAATAACTGCAGCAGCTTATATTCATTCCGGGTAAGTTCCACAGATTCCTGATCGACAAAAAGCTGCATTTCGTTGGGGTGGTAAAGCAGGCAGCCGGATTTTATGACAGGAGATTCTTTCTGATCTGCCGTTTTGTTCGTGCATTTTGAGGCCGATTTGTGGGAGTGTGTCATATTAGGATGCCCGGATGGGATACGTTTGAAAATAGAATTTATTTTTGACATTAAAACAGCGAGGCTGAAAGGTTTTGTAATGTAGTCGTCCGCGCCTGTTTCATAGCCCATGACAATGTCGATTTCCGTATCCATTGCCGTAAGGAAGATAAAATGTATATCGCTTAACAGTTCTTCGCGGACATATTGGCAGAAGGAAAGACCGCTTCCGTCGTCTAACATAATATCGCACAGAATTAATTGAATCTCATTTGCCTTCAGATAAGCCTTTCCCTCACGGATGCTGCCGGCGGACAGGACGTGAAACCCTTCTCGTTCCAGTTTAAAACTGATGCCGCGGCGCAGACTTTCGTCATTTTCTAATAATAAAATGGTATGCATAAGGCGTTTACTCCGTTTGTGTATCATGATATAAGATCGGCAGCAAAACATATGCTATAGTTTTGACTGCTGATGATATAGTAGCAGAAAGGCTTAAAAAAGAAAAGAGGGGATTTTCTTTCATAGAGTGACTCAAAACATCAAATCAATAAAAAGAACATCTTTTTCATACCGCGCAGTAATATGTCCATGCATCTGCTCTGTAAGGGTTTTTGCAATGGAAAGCCCGAGACCGGTAGATTTTTTGGCAGTTTCTATTGTATAGAGCCGGTCAAACAACCGCTGCACATCAATTTCATTCAGACCGGCTGCATGATTGGAAAACGTAATCTGCCCTTGTTTGGACAAGGCAATCTGTAAATCTCCGTCACTGTATTTTATGGCATTGCCGATGATATTTTCAAAGATGCGGAAAAGGGCGTTTTTATCCAGCATTCGGGTTATTTTCTTATCAGGCATGGAAATGGCAGGAGCAATTCCACAGCCTTTTAGCGCTGCATAGTGGAAGGAAATACTTTCTTCCAGAATATGGTTTAATACCGTTTCTTCTAAAACAAGAGATGCAGAAGAAACAGCGATAGAGTAAGAAAGTAATTCCTCCGTCAGCCTTTTCAAAGATTTTGTACGGTTTTTTATTACTGCAAGATACTGTTTTACGATTTCCGAAGTTTCTTCATCATCCAGTAAATCCAGATAACCGCAGATTGCTGTAAGGGGAGTCCTCAAATCATGAGAGATATTGGCAATCGTGTCTTTTACGGTCAAATCCCCCTGTTTATAACGATGTCTTTCACTGCGGAGTTTTTTCAGCTGCTCATTGATATCTGCAGCCAGCGCCCGCATAAAGCGGTCGCGGCTGGAAATATCAATTAATGTATTTGTTTCGGTATGCAGCTTGTCAGAAAAGGCTTTTCGGATTTCCTCTGCGGATTTCTGCAGAAGATGCACTTTCAAAAGCAGCAGAAGAAGAAAAACCACAAGCAGGACAATGAAACTGTACAGAAAAACATTCATATGAAAAACTCCCTATTTGATATCTTTTTTTGAAAAAACATATAATCCGATTCCGGCTGTGGATGCGAGAATCAAACAGTCATAGCAAAAGGTGCGGACAAAAGGGATTTCTCCGTACAGAACCAGAATACTCTGTCCGGAGGGAAGGAATTCCATAAGAAATTCATAAATCTTTCTTTTGGTCCCGGTAGGGTAAAATTCATTTGGCACCAGTTTAGATTCCATAATTGCGCCGGATTCATTCATGATAAAATCCGATCTCATTTCCGGCTGGGAAAGGGAAGAGTTCAGATAGCCTGCTGCAAACATCATAAGAAAGGCTGCAATAATTGATACTGTAGCAAGAATTGCTTTGTTGTGGATCAGCATAGCGGCAAGGGTAAAAAGAGACGTATAGGTGATGCTGATGATGATGCTGAATAAAATCAGCATTGCAGCAGTTTTAACATCAATTTGGAAAAATCCCAACAGAGGAATTCCCACGCAGGCGCAGGTGATCATATAAGTCAGAGAGAGGGCGACGCCTGCGACGGTGCACAGGATTAAATTGGAAATGTAGATGGAAATTCTGGAATGGCCGACGATCAGTTTGTTGCGTATTGTTCCGTCGCTGTATTCCGTTCCCACAAACAGGCTGCAGAAAATGGCAATGACAATGCCGATCAGCATTATCTGTGAAAAAAAGGTATCGTCCAGTACATGGATGAAATGATATCTTTTCATATCCATATAGGAGCCGATTGGCATATACAGTCCAAATACAAGCATGAAAAGTGTAAGAACCAGAAAAACTTTGCTTTTTTTCAAACGTATTAAACCTGCGCTCAATAATTTATTCATAATCCGTACCTCCGATCAGATTGACATAATAGCTTTCCAGTGTTTCATCACGCTCCTGCAAGGACAGGATTTCACAATTTTTTTCCGCAAGGGCAAGGGTTAATTGTGTAATGTTTATTTTTGCAAATACATCTGCCTCTGTGTCAGAAAGAATGTTGTAATCCAGATGCATGGAATCCAGTACATGAGAGAGGATTTTGGTATCGGTGACTTCCAGACGGACGCATTTTCTGCAGACATTTTCCAATTCTGCGGCGCTGATTTCCTTTACCATACGTCCATTATCAATGAATCCGTAGTGGGTTGCCAGACGGGAAAGTTCATCCAAAATATGGCTGGAAATCAGGAAAGTAATCTGCCGTTCTCTGTTCAGTTTCAGGATCAGCTCCCGGATTTCAATGATTCCCTGAGGGTCCAGTCCGTTGACAGGTTCGTCTAATACAAGGAAATCCGGATCTCCGGCCAGTGCAATGGCAATTCCCAGCCTTTGGCGCATACCGAGAGAAAAATGCTTTGCTTTCTTTTTGCCGGTATGGGCAAGGCCTGCCAGCTCCAGCAGATCCGGTATGCCCGAAAAAGAGGGAAGGCCTAAAATACGATATTGCTCTTTCAAATTATCCTCCGCCGTCATATCAAGATAGATGGAAGGCGTCTCTACAACAGCTCCCATTCTTCTTCTGGACTTTGTAATTTCAACAGATGTTCCCGGGATATCATATAAGGCATAATCTCCGGAAGAGGGACGCTGCAGTCCGCAGATCAGCCGGATGAGAGTGGTTTTTCCGGCTCCGTTTTTTCCAACAAATCCATAAATGGCTCCTTTCGGGACATGCATGGAAAAATTGTGCAGCGCTTTGAAGTGTCTGTAATTTTTGCATAAAGAATTTGCAGTTAATACATATTCCATGGTAAAACTCCTTTCTGTACATTCGGTAATTGCAAAAACCTGTGATAGAGGTACCTTATCAGAGAAATGTTAAGAAAGCAGTTAAGAAAAGGGTTAAGAAACAGTAAAATTCATTTTAAATCCAATTCCCCACACCGATTCAATATAATCTTTTCCTCCAGCATCCATAAGTTTTTTCCGCAAATGACTCATATGCACTTTTAAAGAGCTTTCCGTGCAGTCCGGCGTATCTTGGCTGATGCGGTCCAATATTACAGATTTTGCAATGACCTGTGTGGGATTTTGCATCAGCAGTTTTAAAATAGCATATTCCGTTCTGGTCAGCTTCACCGTTTTTTCACAGATGCGGACGCTATGGGCAGAGGTATCCAATTCCAGATCGTCGTATGTCAGAAGAGAAGAGGAGCACAAAGATGCATTCCTGAGCTGGACAGTGATTCTGGCCAGCAGTTCTTTGGTGTCGAAAGGTTTGGTCACATAGTCGGCGGCGCCGCCTAAAAGCAGATCTACTTTATCTTTTACATCTGTTTTTGCGCTCATTACAATAACGGGAATATTTTTTATTTTGGGCAGTATTTCTTCGCCAGTCTGTCCCGGCAGCATTAAATCCAGAAGAATCAGGTCCGGCTTATGGGCGGATAGGATTAGGAGCGCTTCTGTGCCGGAGTAGGCGCGGAGCGTCTGATAGCCTTCTTTGGTAAGAAGTTTTTCCAGCATGTTTCCGATTGTTACGTCGTCGTCGATAATTAAGATGGATTTCATTTTTAAAACGCCTTTCATTTTAGTGTTGGACATCAAGCGATACGTCTTTGCAATTACAATAGCAAAAAAGAATAAAATGTCAATCCTTTGTCGCAGACAAATCAAAACAATAAAAGCGGCACCAAACCTCATTGGATTGATGCCGCTTCTAGACTATGCTGTTCATTGGATTTTACCTCCCGTTTCTATTTTCCATTACCAAATCTGAAAAATGAATGGTGTTTTTTATTTCTCAAACCTGTTTTCTGGAATAGATACCTTTTCAAAAAGGATTTTTTGAGATGTTACATTACTGTTTTGGTGGACTGTACCTCCCTTTCTTAATATTTTGTATGTGTTTTTTGATAAATTTATTTTATCTGAAAAATAGTAATTTGTCAATAAAAATTTGGAAAATTATTAATTAGTATTAATTATAACTGAAATAAAATTAATAATATTCAAAATATTCAGATATTAAAGAAAAAAGCAGATATCCAGGCGAATGGTTTTCACAAGAGGATTTTGACGGCTATTCAGTCCGGGACTTTGCACTTTGCTGTAGAGGCCTTAAAAATGCATAGACTTAAATCAGGGGGAATCATTTTCTTGCTTCCTGTCATCATCTAAATTAAAATAGATATAAGTGTAGAATTTTCAGAAAGGCCGGAGAAAAAATGAAAAATGCAGAACATCACAGAGGTTTGGAACAGAGAATGGAATATTTTGATTATTTGCGGATACTTGCGACATTTGCTGTTATGATATTGCACATTTCAGCTCATAACTGGTATTTGACGGATGTTGAGTCATGGCAGTGGAATACGCTAAATATTTACGACAGTATGGTGAGGTGGGCGGTTCCGGTATTTGTAATGATAAGCGGAGCTTTGTTTCTGGGCGGAAGCCAAAGCATGGAACAGATCTTAAAGAAGAATGTCAAAAGGATTCTTGCCGCCCTTGTGTTCTGGTCAATTTTGTATGCAGTCGTTGTTTATTTTGCAACAGGCTGCGGAATCAAAAACGCGGTTGCGGAAGTGGTTACCGGACATTATCATCTGTGGTTTTTGTTTATGCTCACAGGTTTGTATCTGATTGTCCCGTTTCTTAGAAAAATCGTAGAATCGGAATCGTTTATCAAGTATTTTTTAGCGCTTTCCTTTCTTTTTTCCTTTGTCCTGCCGCAGCTCTTTGAAATTGTGTCCCTGTATTCTGAGTCTGCCGGTTCTGTCATAAGCCGTGTGATGGACAATGTGGATTTTCATTTTGCCAGAAACTATGTCTTTTATTTTGTATGGGGATATTATCTGAATCGGATCAGACTGGACAGAAAAGCGCGCAGAATTATTTATACAGCGGGAATCATCGGTTTTTTGGCAACCATTCTTCTGACAGCGGGCGTATCTGTCTGGAAAGGAGAGGCGCTGGAAACATTTTACGGATATTTTACAATAAATGTAATGCTCCAGAGCATGCTGATCTTTGTTTTGGTAAAACAGAGGTTTGAGGCGATTTCTGTCAGTGAAAAGAAAAAGAAGTTTGTCCGAACACTGTCAGAGTACAGTTTTGGGGCTTATCTGGTGCATGCACTGGTGATTGAGGCATTGAATCTGTTTGGGATTCATTCTCTTGCCTTTTCACCGGTATTGGCTGTTCCTGTGATCAGTGTTCTGGTTTTTGTTCTTTCATATCTAATCTCCGCTCTGATACATAAGATTCCTTTTTTGAAAAAATATATCGTGTAAAATCCATAAAATCTGCTGCAGAGCCGGTGAACTTGTGAAATAAAAACACAGTTTACCGGCTCGATTTTTTTCCAAAACCTCCCTTAAAATAAGAATATCCGCATGGAAATATGACTAATGAACAAAAGATATGGGAGGAAAAGAAATGGGAAACGTATATGGCTATGTGCGTGTCAGCTCCAGGGAGCAGAATGAAGACAGGCAGATGATTGCATTGGAAGATGTGAATGTGCCGCAGAAGAATGTTTATGTGGACAAACAGTCGGGAAAGGATTTCAACCGCCCAAGATACAAAAGACTTTTGAAAATACTAAAAGAAGATGATCTTTTGTATGTCAAAAGCATTGACCGTTTAGGCAGAAATTATGAAGAAATTTTGGAGCAGTGGAGATTTCTCACTAAGAAAAAGCGGATTGATATTGTTGTTTTGGATATGCCTCTTTTGGATACCAGAAGAGGCAAAGACTTAATGGGAACATTTTTAAGCGATATTGTTCTGCAGGTGCTTTCTTTTGTGGCGGAAAATGAGAGAAAAAACATCAGAGAACGCCAGAAAGAAGGGATTGAGGCTGCCAGACTGCGGGGCGTGCAGTTTGGAAGGCCGATAAAACAAATGCCGGAGAATTTTGAAATGATCTATAAGAGGTATATGGAAAGAGAAATTACCGGCGAGCAGGCAGCTGACGTGTGCAATGTGTCCAGAGCAACTTTTTACAGGAGGATCAAAGAACTGTAGAAGAAGGGTCCAAAACGTCAGATTCCCTGTGAAGGGGAAATTTTAATTCTGCAGAAAAAAACTCTTCGCCGTAATGTATTGTCAGCGTACCATTGAATTGTTCCATGATTTTGCGGGCGCTCTGCAGTCCGATTTGGGTGCTTTCAATATCATTTTGACTGCTGCGGATACGGTTTTTCTGTAGAATGGTAAGCTTTGAGCCGACAAAAACAGAGACTAGGACAGGCTCTTTTTTGTCGGCATATTTTATGATATTGGAAAACAGATTATTTAATACGCGTTTGACCATAGCGGGATCGGCTGTAATCCGAAGGGAGTCTTCGGAGAAGTCAGAAGAGCCGAAAGGAGGATGACAAATCTGCAGATTTGTCTCAAAGCCTGCCAGACGCAGGAAATCTGTATGTTCTTTGAGGCTGTCCAGGAAAAAAGCCAGAGGAATTTCCAAAATCTGAAGATCGTTTCTGTTATCTTCTGCATCATAAACCAGAGAATATTCAAACATCTGGTTCGTCATTTCCTGAATATCCTCTGTTTTCCTGAGACAACGGTCTATGTATTCTGCCTGCATATCGGGAGTTCGGTTCAGTCGTACAATTTCCAGATATCCTTTTAATATGGTTAGCGGAGTACGCAGATCATGGGAAAGCGCTGTGATCAGTTCCTGATTGGATTTATGAAGTTTTTGTTCCTTGAGAATATTTTCATGCAGTGCGGTACGGAGATTGTTGAGTTCAAAGGCCAGAATGCCAAGTTCATCAAAACCGGCGGCGGGAACGGGTGTGGTTAAATCTCCGGAGGACATCTGCAGAATGCTTTTTTCCAGGCGGACAACTGTTTTTAACTTTCTTCCGACAAAATATAAGATGACAAAAAGAAACAGGAGAGTACATAAAATCAGGCAGAGCACGGCATATGGAACGATGAAAAAGGAGGAGTGGTAAAAGTAGATAAAAACACTGGCGTATCCGTTTTTAAACTTTATCGGACGTTCATAGAATTGATTTACTTCATCATCAATCCATTGGTAGGTCATTTGAAAAAAGGTATTGAAAGGCTCGCTTAAGAGCATCTCATTCGGAGAATGACCAGCCCGGTATAATCCGTCCATTAATCCGTATATATAGATGCCGGTATATTCGTCTGCCAGAGAAAAGAAAGGTTCTATGGCTTTGACTTTTTCTTCGTCGTCTTCGGAATCAGGAATGTCATATTTTTCAGCTTCTTCCGATAGTCTCATCCAGAAATCGTCAGCCGGATATGGAAAAAACTGCAGGCTGGAAGGAAGAGTTTCTGCCAGAAAATAGTAAACATCCCATTTTTTCTGCCATAAGAAGCGGAAGGTGGTAAGACAGAGAGCTCCTGTAATCAGGATCAGGAGAAAAAGCTTTGTGCGAATTTTGATATGAGAAACAAATTCCCGGAGTTTCCTTAATTTAGTCAATGTGATATCCCTTTCCCCAGGCTGTTTTAATCAAAACAGGATTTTTGGGGTCCCTTTCTATTTTCTGACGTAAATTTCGGATATGTACCATAACCGTGTTGTTGGCGCCGTAATAATAAGGTTCCTGCCAGATGGCCTCATAGAGCCGCTGGGCAGAAAAAATCTGACGACGGTTTATCAAAAGTAATTTTAACATTTCATATTCAGTGCTTGTCAGGTCAATGCGTTTTCCGTTCTGGTACACTTCTTCCCGTTCTAAATTTATTTTTAATCCGTGGCAGGAAATCTGTTCCGAAACAGCGGCGGAGTATTGATCCTGTTTGCCCTGATAGACTTGATAACGGCGGATCAATGCTTTTGCCCGGCTGATTAGCTCCGGATAGGAAAAGGGCTTTTCCAGATAATCGTCTCCGCCGCTGGAAAAACCAAGAATCTTATCACTGTCGGTGGTCCGGGCGCTTAAGAAAAGAATGGGGGTGTTGCTGATGCTCCGGATATTCTGACAGGTTTCATACCCATTCATATCCGGCATCATAATATCCAGTATGATCAGGTCAAAGTTCTGCTTTTGGATTTTTTCCAGTGCAGTTGTTCCGTTTTTGGCCTCGGTGACAAGAAAGCCTTCTCCTGTCAGAAGTATCTTGATGATCTCGCGGATTTCCGGATTGTCGTCTGCAATTAAAATATGCGGCGCATTCTGCGTCATAGTATCATGCTCCTTTCTCTTTTCTGCGCATCTTTCATTTATTATACAATATTTAAAAAAAAAATAGGAAATTCTTTAGAAACCTTAAGAAATGCTTTATGTGATTTTTAAGAGGAGGGGAATATCATAAATGTCAGGAGGCGTATTTACCATGAAGATAAAAAATAAGACATATGTTTTTCTGACGGCAGTTGTTTTTTTGGCAGTCTGGTGTTTTGCGGGGCGCAATGGATTGTTTGCATCCTGGGGAGACTGGAGCAGCCAGCACAGTGTGATACCAGATTATTTTAGACAGCAGTTTTACGATACGGGGCGGTTCTTCCCGGAATTTGCAGCAGGACTGGGAGGAGGACAAAATATCTATCATTTTTCCTATTATGGGCTGTACAGTCCCTTGATCTGGCCCTCTTATCTGCTGCCTTTTGTAAAAATGAGCGATTATCTTATGGCAATCTGTATTCTGAGTCTTCTGGCATCGGTTTTGTTGATGCACTACTGGCTGAAGACCCATGGATTTTCTGCAGAAACAGCGCTTTTGGTTTCGATTTTATTCCTTCTGGCAGCCCCTATGATTTATCAGTCGCATCGTCAGGTGATGTTTGTAGATTACATGCCGTTTTTGTGCATGGCTTTGATTGGAGTGGATCGGTATTGGAAAAAGGGAAAGACGGGGCTTTACATTGCGGGAGTATTTGGCATGGTGACGACCAGTTTTTATTTCAGTATTGCGGGAATTTTTGCCCTGCTTCTGTATGGAATCACCAGATACCAAAAGACAGAAGGAAAAGGAAGACTTTTTCGGCTTTTTCTTCCGGTGGCGATTGCAGTTGCTTCTGCCGGCATTTTGTTAGTTCCAACGGCATATGCGCTGTTTGCAAGGAGCAGCAGTACAAAAAAAGATTCTCTGAGTTCTTTGTTTCTGCCGGATTTCTCCGTTGCGCGTTTTGCTTACAGCGGATATGGGATCGGGCTTACAGTTGGAATCCTGATAGTTTTATTTCTGGGGCTTTTCTGTAAAAAGAAGGGAGAGAGGCTTTTGTCGGCGGGATGTCTTGCGGTAATTTCGATTCCGTTTTTTTCCTGGCTGTTTAATGGAGGGCTTTATGTCAGAGAAAAATCGCTGATTCCGTTTTTGCCGGTGTTGTGCTATCTTGCGGCGGAAATTCTGGAACAGATCAGGAAAAAAGAAATATCTCTGCGGCACTGTGCGGCGGGATATTTGATGGCGGCGCTTTGGTGCGCGATTGCCGTGATTTCTCAAACAGAAGAGTTTACGGGAGAATATGCAATGGTATTTCTGGAGCTTTTGTTTCTTCCTGTCTTTGCTTTTCTGTACCGGAAAACAAAGCGTCTGCCTATGCTCCTTTTACCGTCCTTTCTCTTTCTGACAGTGATAGGCATATATCTGAACGGATTTGGAACGGAGCAGATTGAGGAAGAATTTTATGAAAGTGTGACGGATGCATCCTGGAAAGAAGAGATTTCCGATATTCTGGCACAGGACAGAGGACTGTTCCGGCTGGAGCAGAAAGGAAATCACGAAGAGAAAATGGCGAATATCAACCGGATCTGGGATGCGCGTCAATGGACTACGTCAATGTATTCTTCCACATATCAGGATGCTTATAAAAATTTTCGGGAACATATTTTTCAGACAGAGCAGTCCTTTCGGAACTGCCTGATGCAGTCAGGATCAGAAAATCCTTTGTTTCAGAAATTTATGGGAGTAAAATATCTGGTGGGAGAGTCTGCTGAAAATTCCTCTGCGCCGTGGGAAGGTTCAAAAGAAACGGAGAGTGTAACTGCTGATATTAACGAGTATGCAGCGCCTGTCATTTATGCTACGGACAAAGTGATTTCCCAAACAGAATATCAGAAACTGTCATTTCCTTACAATCAGACAACGCTGATGCAGTACGCTGTGGTGGAAAAAGAAAATGCTGTGGAAGAGGCAGAGCCTTCTTCTGACGTATGGGAAAGCGGCGTTTTGTTTCCGGAGAGTTCTGCCGTACATAAGACAAATGACGGTTATCGTATTCAGGCCAAAAAGGCAGTACAGACGTCTCTGATGATTCCAAAACGGGGAGCGGATGCCTCAAAAGAGCAGCTTTTGTATATACAGTTTGATGTCGAAAATCATAAAAGCTCCAGAGATGTGATTGTGGAAATTTCTGAGATACGCAACAAACTCAGCGCAGAAAGCCACATTTATTATAATGGGAATACAACCTTTACTTATGTGCTGAAACTGGAGAAAAATCAAAAAGAGGCTGCAGTGACATTTGGAAAAGGAGAGTATTCGATTTCAAATATCAGAAGCTTTTTGGGAAATAGTTCTATTTTGGAAGAAGATGATTTGTATCAGTCTGTTTTTTCTCCAAACTGGTCTTTGACAAAGGGAAATCAGATCTGTGGAGAAATATATGCAGATCGGGAAGGATATTTGATTACCTCCATTCCTTATGATAAAGGATTTGAAATCTGGATAGACGGAAAGAAAAGGGATAGTGAGATTGTGAATACGGCATTTTTAGGAGCCGTTCTTCCAAAAGGAGATCACAGCATTGAAATTGTCTATCATTCACCGGGCATTTTGTTAGGAAAAATATTCTCCTGTCTTGGGTTTGCATTTTGGGGAACGGCTGCAGTTATGGAGAGAAGTAGAAAATATGTGTCTTCTGTTTTATTTGGTTACAACTTTCTAACATTTTTCCTATATAATAGAAAAAAACAGTAACTATCCGACAGGTCTGTGCATTTATTGCACAGACCGCAAAAAATGATTTGGGAAAAGGGAAAACCTGTGGCAGAAGGAGTATTTATGGCAGGCATATTGATTGTAGAAGACGAAGAGCCCATTAACAGACTGATCAAACAAAATCTGGCATTATCCGGACACATCTGCGAGCAGATTTATGACGGAGAGGAGGCGAAAGCGCATCTTTTATCCGGCATCGTTTACGACTTGATCATTATGGATGTGATGCTTCCCCATATCGACGGCTTTTCCCTGATGCAGTATGCGAAGGATATGCCGGTTATTTTTTTGACGGCGAAGAGCCAGCTGTCGGACAAGCTGACTGGACTGACCTCCGGCGCATGGGACGATCTGACAAAGCCTTTTGAGATGCCGGAGCTGATTGCCAGAGTTCATTTGGTTCTGGCGAAGACCCAAAAAGCGGAAAACAAGTTCTGCATGGAACAAACAGAGATAGATCTGAAGGCAAGAAAAGTGATGGTGGGCGGCAGGGAAATTGAGCTGGCCAAACAGGAATTTGAATTTCTATAAATTATGACCTCTTAACAGAGGTTGATTGCTTATAAGGGCAAGAGCAAGGGCAGGAAAATATTTTAACAAGATATAACGGAGTGTGGTAATCGGGAAACTTTTATTTTCGTATAGGAAACATGGCGGCAGAGGGTTAAAGCTCTGCCGCTTTTCTTTTCGAGGAGTTTTACCTAAACAATAAGGAGTGCGTTGACAATGAACGAAACAAAATGGATAATTTGCCCCATCTCCTTTTATCCTTTTTTCATGTGTGATTGTCCTTTTCTTTGCCCATTCTTATCTGTATATGCCGTCTCCTATAGGGGCATTTTTGCCATAATGTTTATCTGTTCAAAATTTATGGCAGGCGGAAGCATCGGCCTGCCATATCTAAAGAAATCTTTATAGTTCTTACGGTTTTCTCTTTATACTTCCTCTTTATACTGAAATCATCAAATAACAGCATAACACGCTGAATTCATTATATGAGGAGGGACATCCTATGTGGAAGTTTTTAAGAGAATACCTCAGTGCTCCGGACATGATCGGAGCTATTGCACCCAGCAGCAGACATCTTGCGGCGTCCATGACGGCTTCTATTGATTTCGATAAAGCGCACTGCATTGTAGAATACGGGGCAGGGACGGGTGTATTTACCAAAGTTGTGGCAGCAAGAAAAAGGCGGGACACGACTTATATCGTGATTGAACAGAATGACCGTTTTTACGAAATGCTGCGGAAACAGTTCCATGGAATGCCGGGAGTGGTGCTGATCCATGGAGATGCCGGAAATGTATGCGACTTCTTAAGAGAACAGGGGTTTCGGCATGCGGATTATATCATTTCTGGTCTGCCATTTACATCTCTTCCCCGGCAGGTGTCCCACAGGGTACTGTCACAGACCCAAAAGGCTATCGGAACCGAAGGCGTATTTACCACATTTCAGTATACGCTGTTGCGGAAAACCTTTCTTGAAAATTATTTCAATATCCAGAGGATTGTACGGGTCTGGCGAAATCTGCCTCCGGCATATGTGCTGGACATGAAATTAAAATGCTGCCAGGGGAAGCAGACTTCTGCTGAAGGTGCGGTATGGACCAAATAATAGGGGATGTCGTTATGTGGTGTGTCTATTTTCTTGTTTGCGTGCTGCGTCCTATATGTGTTCCGGTGCCGGAAACTGCAGTGATACTGTGGGGAACCAGACAGATTGGCAGCCTGGGGGCCTTTTTCTTTGGGGTCATAGGCTCCGTGCTGGGATTGATGATTATGTATTCCTTATCTTCACTGATTGCACATCGTATTTCAAAGGGGAGGAAAGAGAAAAGGCAGCTTGCGTGGTTAAAGCAGCTGACAGGGCGGTATCGCGTTTGGATTCTTGGCGTACTGCTGATCGTTCCACTTGTGTCCGATGAAGTGCTCTGTGCAGGCTCTGCTTTTTTGAAAATACCATTGCCTCAGTTTCTGAAAATTGGTATAATTGCTAAGATCATATCCATCGGCATGATTGCCTTTTCGGGTTTTCTTGGCGACTTGTGCGGTCTGAGCCAATGGCAGATGATTGCTGTGGAGCTTCTGTCCATGTTCCTTGCCTCGGCAGTTCTGCAGCAGTTCTGCAGAAAGGGAGAAGCAAAGCTATCATGAAAGAATTCATATTGGTTGTTGACGATGATAAAGACATCCGCAGGCTTCTGGGCATCTATCTGGGCAATGAGGGCTACCATTACCTCGCCTGTGAAAATGCAGCGCAGGCGTTGGATATCCTGGAACACTATCAGGTAGACCTGATCCTGATGGACGTGATGATGCCGGGAATCGACGGCATCAGCGCCTGCCTGCAGATAAGGGAAAAAAGCAGAATGCCCATTATATTCATGTCGGCAAAATCAGAAGACATAGACATCATACAGGGGCTTACGGTAGGGGGAGACGATTATGTGACCAAGCCCTTTCAGCCCATTGAGCTCCTCGCCCGCATCAAAGCCCAGCTCCGCCGCTATAAACAGTACAATGAGACGGAAAAGCCGGCGCATACGCTCCAGACGGAGGACCTGACGGTGGACATGGAAAGCCGCCAGGTGTGGGTAAGCGGGCGGGAAGTGAGGTTGACGCGCAAGGAGTACGACATCCTGGAATATATGCTGCGGAATAAGGGGCAGGTGCTGACCATGGCGCAGATTTATGAAGCGGTATGGCATGAAGACTTCTTCTGTTCGGAAAATGCGGTGATGATGCATATCGCCAATCTCCGCAATAAACTGAACTGGGACAATGTCCATTCGGATTTTATCAAGACCTGTTGGGGAAGAGGGTATCAGATATGACGGTATTACAAATAATACCAAACTATATTTTAATCAACGGCATTGTCATCGCAGGAACGGTTTTCGTGATTTTCCTGGTTTACAGAAGACTGTCCTCCTCATACCAAAAACGCCTCACGGCATATTTCCTGAAGGCAGCCTGCGTCTCCCTTGCCATCAGCCTGGTGGTGTTGGCGGTGGTGCTGTCCATGATGCAGTTTCTGCTCCATTCCGGGCTGTGGGATTATTTTCATGATCTGGGCTATAAATACCTCATTGCCGCCGAATATCTCCCGTCGGTGGTGGCAGTGGCGCTTACCGTGATATGCTTTATTGTCTCCTTTTCCGTCAGAATCAACCGCAGGGTCAGGTATGTGGAGTATCTGTCCCAGGAAATCCAGAAGATCCGGGAGGAGGGCTTTGGAAGGACCATGGAGCTGCAGGGGGACGATGAAATCACCCGGCTGTGCGCCGTCATCAACGAGATGTCCGTCCAGCTCAGAGAAAAGGAGGAGAGGGAAAAAAGGCAGCAACAGAGTAAGAATGAACTGATTACCAATGTCTCCCATGATCTGCGCAGTCCTCTTACCTCGATTATCGGCTATGTGGAGCTGCTGAAGGAGACGGGGCCTGAAGACCGGCAGCGCTTTGATGAATACATTGAAGTGGTAGAGCGACGTCTGACGGGGCTTAACGGGCTGATCAACGAACTGTTTGAATATACAAAGCTAAACTCCGCCGACCAGTTTCCTGACATGGAGAAAAGGGATGTGCTGGAACTGCTGCGGCATATCCTTTATGAATATAAAATTCTAATGGAAGCAGAGAGCCTGACGCTTTCATGGCAGCTGGGGGCGAAAAGCTATGCCACCTATATCAATACGCAGCAGATGGTACGGGTGTTTCAGAATCTGTTGGACAATGCCCGCAGATATGCCGATCGTTTGGCTCCGGTAACCGTGACGGCACAGGACACGGGCCGACTCCATATCTGTATCACGAACCGATTGACAGATGCTCACAGCATTGAGCCTGACCGAATCTTTGAGCGCTTCTACTGTGGAGACCGGGCCAGAAGCACCCCCCAAAGCTCCGGGCTGGGGCTTGCCATTGTAAAACGCATCGTGGAACTCCACGGGGGCAAGGTCGATGCATCGTTACGGGGACAAGAACTGTCCGTCCATCTGTTTCTCAAATAAAAGAAAAAGCGCAATTAGAAAAAATCTGTATGTACCGCGGCGAAAAAGGCATGTTGTTTCTGAGGTTTACAGTTTGCCGAGGACAGAAGAAACGCCCGAAAGCTACAAGGGAGACGAAGCGTACTTCCGCAAGGCTGATGGATGGTAGTCGGCGGGGAATAAAAATTTGCCCTTGTTTCGGCTCGTAAGGGCAAAAACAAGGGCAGATAGATAAGGTTTGAGCGTTAGACAGGCGTAATGCCTTGAAAATGCAGGGATTTCAGAGGGTTTGATAGGTAAATAAGAATTTGAACTGCTGGAGGTCTTGATTTTAAATAGGAATATTGCTCTTTCCAGAGAAAAACGGCCGTTACCGGGATAACGTAGTGGAGTTTTTGTTTGAAGGGTATCAGACGTATTATAAGACGCAGAACGTTGTCCTTTTTCTGGAAAAAACAGAAGAAAAGGAAGAAGATTTTCTATTTGAGTCTGGATTGGGAAACCGGCGAGATCAGCGATTATGTCTGGTCGGAGCGCAATTTGCCGGAGTAAGAAGAAAGAAGGTGTATGAAACGGCGGAAATACGAGCTGCAGACAGAGCGAAAGAGCTAAAAAAATCAGTATGAGAGAGTGTAATATAAAGTGGGGTACATGAAAAGAAAGGGATCGAAAGAATTATTCTTTAAGAATTATTTTACCAATAACGTAGAGAATTGAAAGACTTTCATTACTATTTGTGCCGCCAACTAAAAAGCGGCGGAATGGAGATTTACATGAGCAGATGCTGCGACTATTGTTGCGCTTCTCTATATGATGTATTCTGAAATTTCAGATTTTGAATTAAAATCGGCATAACCCTTGAAAATACCGGGGTGTGCCGATTTCTCTATATAGCGTAATGGGTTTTTGAAGTTGTTTGTCTTTGACCTATGGATTCCGTTCTTAAAAATGTAGATATTGCTCCGTTTTTTAATTCCTGTGACGTCTGATAGGCATACATATCTTCTTCTGATAACAGTTTTAAATAAAATATTTCAATTAATGTTTTTTTAAATAATAAAATTAAATTTTTCTGTTCCATATGAATTGTTTTTATTGTTTTATTAAATAATTACATAATAAAATTTTAAAAAGAGTATATAAGATATAAATATAATATAGACAAAATTGATTTTTGTATTTAAAATAGACAAATAGAATGAAGTTTACAAGTAATTGAATATTTACTATCGAAAAATGTGAGGAGGAGGCAATTTTGAAAAAGAGAATACGGAAACAGAGAAGAATTTGGTTTATTATTTTACATATAGCATTTATCGAACGAGAGTGGAAGCGGCAGATGTTACGACCTCAACTGTCAGGATACTGATTGGCCATGACACGAGAGCAAGACATCATATGGCAATTTCTATAGGGGAGACCTCAGACGAGGATTTAATGGGATTTGTCAAAATGAGTGATATTACAGTTCCTCTCACGTCTATCTTGGTTGAGGAGCAGATGTTTCTCGATATGGGAGAGGATGAGACGCTTGAAGTGGAAACTTGGCCGGAGTTCGCACCAGAGCCGGATCTTTTATTTCATAGCAACAACCTTGCTGTTGTGATGGTTGACAGCGAGGGGAGTATAAGAACTGGAAAGGCGGGAACAGCAGTTGTCACCGTTTCGACCGCGGATGGCGTACATGAGGTGAAGTGTACTGTGTATGTGGATGTTCCAAGCGGCACGCCATGGGAGGATGCGGCGCAAAACGAGGAGGATGTGCCGGGGGCGGAAGAATCTGGTGCGAAGGGGAACTTGAAGAAAAAGAAGAACAAGTTCAACTTCCAGGCAAATGGATATACGGACAAGAGCGTGAGGTTCTACAAGAACTACTGGTATCGTCTTGTGGTGGTGAAGAAAATGGGAAGACCGGGAGACCATTGGTTTCATCATCATCCCGGGGGAACTATTTCCAAAATCTATATGCCTTTTGAGAATCAGCTTAGTGACAATGAAAATCCAGGAAAAAGATCAATGGGTGATTATTCTTATATAGCGGCACATGAAATGGGTCACATGATGGGGCTCAAAGATGCATATTCGGACTCCAAACCAAAGGGCAAGAGCTGGTGTGGCCAACAGGCATATAAGACACATGATAATGGAAAAATTTTGATTTCAGACTGCATATTGAATCGAGTTGATAATTATGATGATACTAGGAGATGAGTTAATGTCAAAAAATATTTGGAGAGATGGGAAGTTTATAGTGGATGTTCTAATGTTTTTGGCAGTTGTGCTCCTGTTCTTGGCGAATCCTCAGGAAACGTTGGCGGCACGCAGCCTTACAATTCCGGAAAGAGTCATGGCAAAGAAAGAATCAGAAACGGCCATTCGGATTAAATGGAAAACCTGCAAGAATGTGGACGGATACTATATATACCGATATAATAAGAAAAAGGGAAAATATAAGAAAGTAAAGAAAGTAATAGGCGTAAGGAAACGGACATGGGTGGACAAAAAGGTAAAGACAGGAAAGCTTTATCAGTATAAGGTGGCTTCTTTCCGAAAAAAGAAAAAGAGCAAAAAATCCTATGAGGTATCTGCCATGGCGTATGGGAAGGATGCGATGATGGTAAATGTCGGACTTGTAAATTTTGATACATCAAACAGATGGGAAATGGGAATTTGTGCTAATGATAAAATTACCGCAGAGATTGATGGTGATTTCTCTGTTAAATATTATGATCCTACTCCCATATCTGATGAGCTGGTATGGAGTTCCAGCGACCCTGCAATGGCAAGCGTGGATGGGGAAGGTAACGTTACCACATACGAGAAGGAAGGGGTTTGTGAGATTATAGCAAGGGCGCACAATGGAGTTATGGGGAAGGTAAAGCTTATGATCATCAACTATGCGAGGCCAAAATCTTTTCCGTACTACGATGGCTCTCATCCAATGGTAAACCTTATGCTCTCCGAATATAAAGAAAATGTTTTTCGCATTGCGACGTATTTCACTGTTCATAAACAAAAGGGAGTATACGGCAAGCTGAAATTGGATGAGACTGAGACTGTAACAGGATATCCGGATTTTCCAGACATAGAGAGTATCCATGGGGATGTGGAGAATATCATTAGAAACTTCCCTCTTGCAACGGATATAAGCTACAGCAGTAGAGGTGTAAGTTTCCTGATGAAGTACGACTTTTATGGAAGGAGCTGGTGTCGCATCGATTATATGATAGAGAGTGACGAGGCTAACTATCCGGGCAGGATAGCGACTCACTGGTCGTATACCACCTTTGCGGCAGAGCCAGAATTTCCTGACGAGGAATGATAGTGCGCAAATTTAATGCGGAAACCGGTAATTCGCTGAATGTAGGTACAAAGGGAGCAGAAAAGCCAAAGAAGAAGAGTTTATTAAAAAAAATAAAAGAATCTTTGGAAGATTTATAATTTTGAAATAAAAGAAGAGCGGCATCAAATTCAATTTATTTGATGCCGCTTTTAAAATATGCCATCCATTGGATTGTACCTCCTGTAATTTATTTTCTGTCAAATTCGTGAAACGAATATTTCCATTTTGTTCTCCATGAACCTTTTGAACTGGAACCATATCTGAACGTTGCCACTGATCCTCTGTCCATCTCTTCTTTTTTCTTTCATGGTCTCTGTTTCCATCTCATTTTACGAACCTGTCTCAGAATGAATACCTTTGAAGAAAGGATTTTTGGATGATACATTATGTTTTCATTGGTCTGTACCTCCGATTGTGAAAATTGTTTGCTTGTTTGTTTTGTTGAATTTATTATATCTAATAATTCTGCATATGTCAACAAAAAAATGCAAAAATTTTTGATTAGTATTATTTATAACTGAATCAATGTTGATAATTGATAAAATATTCTGAAAATTTAAAAATGAGATACATTATGATGAAAAAATCCGTATAAAATAGGTTTTGGCATTTATTTTGAATGGGCGAAATCCAATAATCATGAGACCGCATTCGGAATAGCTGCAAAATAGAAATAAAAATGTAAATTTACACTATACAATAGATAGATTTTATGATACGATACATCTAGTAATCAAAACTACATAAAATAGAAATGATTAACACAAAATATAGAGACAAAAAGTAATGTGGAAGATACGTACGGTTGAAATTAGAATCAGAAAAGGAATTATTTTTGGAGGTAGCAGATGTATAAGATCATTATTGACAGTTGTGGGGAACTGACAGAAGAGTTGAAAGCAGACGGACATTTTCAGAATGTTCCTCTGGAAATGGAAGTAGACGGATGCAGAATTGTAGATGACGAGACATTTGACCAGTTGGATTTTTTGAAAAGGGTAAAGGAAAGTCCGGTGGGACCGAAATCTTCCTGTCCTTCTCCAGAAAGTTATATGGAGATGTTTTTGGGAGAAGAGGAACACATATATGTAGTTACACTGTCAAAAGAGCTCAGCGGTTCTTATAACAGCGCAGAGCTTGCAAAGAAGCTTTTTGAAGAAGAAAACGGAACAGACAAAAAGCAGATCCATGTGTTTAATTCCAAATCTGCGTCTGTAGGCGAGACTCTGATCGGCATGAAAGTGCAGGAGTGTGAACAGGCGGGCATGTCATTTGAAGAAACGGTCTGTTTGGTGGAGCAGTATATCAGCGAGCAGCATACGTATTTTGTGCTTGAGACATTAGAGACGCTTCGCAAGAACGGAAGGCTCAGCAAGGTGAAGGCATTTGTTGCCAACGCATTGAATATCAAGCCGGTTATGGCTTCTACTCCGGAAGGAGAAATCTGTCAGCTTGGTCAGGCCAGAGGTATGACGAAAGCATTAAAGAAAATGGTAGAAGAGCTGATTGCCGGTGTGACAAACAGTGAAAAACGCATTCTTGCAATTTCCCACTGCAACTGTCCCAAGCGTGCGGAAGCAGTTGTGGAAGAGGTAAAAAAACTTGCAAAATTCAAAGAAATCGTCGTTGTAGGGACGGCTGGCATCAGCAGTATGTATGCCAACGACGGCGGCATTATTATGGTGGTTTAGGAAATATTATGGATTATCAGACAATCATTCATACCATTGAAAATAAAAGAAGATTCGGCAGTCTGCCGGGGGTTGAAGTAAGTGGAAAATTATTAGCTGCAGTAGGCAGTCCTCAGAAGGATCTTGCGTTTATCCATATCGCAGGAACTAATGGGAAGGGCTCTACGGCAGCTTTTCTGTGCAGTATTTTAACAGCGGCGGGAATAAAGACGGGTTTGTTTACCTCGCCGCATCTGATTGAATTTACAGAGCGGATTCAGGTAAACGGAGTCCAGATCTCAAAGGAGGATGCGGCAAGGCTTGGACAAATGCTTTTGCATCAAAAGACAGATGTAAACCCTGCTATGTTTGATTACTGTCTGGCTATGGCGCTGCTTTATTTTAAAGAACAGCATTGTTCCCTTGTCATACTGGAAACAGGTCTGGGAGGCCGTCTGGATTCTACAAATGTCATAGAAAGTCCGCTGGTCAGTATTATCACGAAAATCGGATATGATCATACAGAGGTTTTGGGAAATACACTGGCAGAAATTGCAGGAGAAAAAGCGGGTATTTTAAAAGCCGGAACAAGAGCCGTTTTGGAAAGTCAGAAACCTGAGGCGCTTGCTGTTTTAGAAGGCTGCTGCAAGGAACGGGGAATACCGTATCGTGTAATTCATGAAAAAGAGATTATGCCCACTGCATCCGGTTTTTCTTATTTGGGAGAGATGTCCTATCAGATGAAGATGACGGGCAGTTTTCAGAGGGAAAATGCTCTGGCAGCTGTGTTTGCGGCACAGGAATTACAGAAATTAGGGTATCCGGTTACAGAAGATGCGATGCATCGGGGAATTGCTGAGGCGTTTTGGAATGGCAGAATGGAAATTTTATGTCAGGAGCCGTTTCTTATGATTGACGGCGCCCACAATGGAAATGGCGTAGAGGCTTTAGCCAATAGTCTAAATGAACAATATGCAGGGGAAAAGTTTCACTTTATCATGGGGGTTCTGGCGGACAAAGACTATCAGGTTATGACAGAGTATATTCTGCCTTTGGCAGCCCGTGTGACAACCGTCACTCCCAAAAGCGTCAGGGCTTTAGAGGGTGAAAAGCTGGCGGCATATATCAGAGGCTTTGGAATAGAGGCGGAGAATAAGGACAATCTGGAGGAAGTAATAAAAACTTTTTTCACAGATGAGAATAAGGAAAACTCTTCCTGCAAAACAGTTGCATTCGGTTCTTTGTATTTTGTGGGAGATATTAGAAAATTTGTGCGTCAAAATTTGTACCCAAAGGGCGCAAATATCACACAAAGTGGGGCGTGCAGGCGGCAGGAGTGAATTTTCAAACACGCTCTGGGATGAATTGTAATGAAAAATACTAGATATCGTTTTTCGACTTGACAGGGCATACTATATATGGTATGCTCGTTATGCTCTCGTAAAAAAGAGCACAACATATTGAATAAGGAGATACACTGTTATGAAAATTATCAAGAGAAGTGGTACCGAGGAAGATTTTGATATTTCCAAGATAGAAACAGCTGTTTTGAAGGCAAATCAGTCTGTAATTGAAAGCGAAAGGCTGTCAACAGAGCAGGTGCAGACGATCTGTGAACACATAGAAGAAATCGGCGGTAATATGGGAAGGGCATTAAATGTGGAAGAGATACAAGATCTTGTGGAAAACGAGATTATGCAGCAGCAGGTATTTTCCGTTGCCCGTAATTATATAACCTATCGTTATAAAAGAGCGTTGGTGCGGAAAGCAAATTCCACCGACAAACAGATTATGACGCTGTTGGAATGTGACAATGAAGAAGTGAAACAGGAAAATTCCAATAAAAATCCGACGGTCAACAGCGTACAGAGGGATTACATGGCGGGAGAAGTCAGCAAAGATATCACAAGACGTTTTTTGCTGCCTCCGGATATTGTAGAGGCTCATGAAAACGGCATCATCCACTTCCATGATTCTGATTATTTCGCTCAGCATATGCATAACTGTTGTCTGGTGAATTTAGAGGATATGCTGCAAAACGGTACGGTGATTAGCGGCACTATGATTGAAAAACCCCACAGTTTTTCTACGGCATGCAACATTGCAACGCAGATTATTGCCCAGATTGCCAGCTCTCAGTATGGCGGACAGAGTATTTCACTGTCGCATCTGGCTCCGTTTGTAGACGTCAGCCGCCACAGATTTCGCAAGGAAGTAAAAAAGGAGTTTGAATCTGCAGGCATTGCGTTAAATGAAGAACAGTTAGAGAACATTGCAGAGTCCCGGGTCTTGGAAGAGATTAACCGAGGCGTACAGATGATCCAGTATCAGGTAATCACTTTGATGACAACAAACGGACAGGCGCCTTTTGTTACGGTATTTATGTATCTGGATGAAGTGCCGGAGGGAAGAACAAGAGACGACCTTGCTCTTGTCATTGAGGAAGTATTAAGACAGCGGATTCACGGCGTTAAAAATGAAACGGGCGTTTATATTACGCCGGCGTTCCCGAAACTGATTTATGTGCTGGAAGAAGATAACATCAGAGAAGACAGCAAATACTGGTATTTGACGAAACTGGCAGCAGAATGTACGGCTAAAAGGATGGTGCCGGACTATATTTCCGAGAAAGTCATGAGTGAATTAAAAGACGGCAACTGCTATCCTTGTATGGGATGCCGTTCCTTTCTGAATTTATATAAGGATGAAAACGGAAAGTACAAATTTTACGGAAGATTTAATCAGGGAGTGGTTACCTTAAATCTGGTGGATGCTGCCTGCAGCTCAGACGGAGATATGGATAAGTTCTGGAAGGTGTTAGATGAACGTCTGGAACTTTGCAGAAGAGCGCTGATGTACCGTCATAACCGTCTGAAGGGGACGCCTTCCGATGTTGCGCCTATACTCTGGCAGGACGGCGCTTTGAGCAGACTGAAAAAAGGAGAACCCATAGATAAGCTTTTATATGGAGGTTATTCTTCTATTTCGCTGGGTTATGCGGGACTTTGTGAATGTACCTACTATATGACAGGAAAATCTCATACCGATCCGGAGGCAACGCCTTTTGCGTTGGCTGTGATGCAGCGGTTAAACGATGCCTGTGAAAAATGGAAGGCAGAGACGAATATTGGTTTTAGCGTATATGGAACACCATTAGAATCCACAACTTATAAATTTTCCAGATGTCTGCAGAAACGGTTTGGAATGATACCGGGAGTAACAGACAAAAATTATATTACGAATAGCTATCATGTACATGTCAGTGAAAAAATTGATGCATTTTCCAAGTTGAAATTTGAGGCTCAGTTCCAAAAACTTTCTCCGGGAGGAGCAATCAGTTATGTGGAAGTTCCTAATATGACAGACAATTTAGATGCAGTACTGGCTGTGATGCAGTATATTTATGAGAATATCATGTATGCAGAACTGAATACGAAGAGCGATTACTGTCAGATCTGCGGTTACGACGGCGAGATTAAAATTGTCAGTGACGAACACGGCAAATTAGTATGGGAGTGCCCCAACTGCGGCAACCACAATCAGGATAAGATGAATGTGGCGAGAAGAACCTGCGGATATATCGGAACGCAGTTCTGGAATCAGGGCAGAACACAGGAAATCAAAGAGAGGGTACTGCATCTATGAATTATTCCGGAATCAAATTTTGTGATATAGCAAATGGGACGGGGGTTCGGACAGTGCTTTTTGTTTCCGGCTGCAGAAACCACTGTGAGGGATGTTTTCAGCCGGAAACATGGGATTTTTCCAATGGAGAACCTTTTACAGAGGAGACAGAGAATCGAATCATAGATTCTCTTTTTCCTTCTTATATAAAAGGACTTACACTGTTGGGCGGCGATCCCATGGAGCCGGAGAATCAAAAGGCGCTGCTGCCTTTTTTACAGAGGATGAAAAAAAGCTGCCCAAATAAAGATGTCTGGGCATATACAGGATATATTTTGGAACGGGATCTTGTTCCCGGTGGAAAGTGTTATACAGAAGATACAGCAGAAATGCTTTCCCATATAGACGTTTTGGTAGACGGACCTTATATTGCAGCCCAGTACAGTATCATGTTAAAATTTAAGGGATCGTCCAATCAAAGAGTCATAGACTGCAGACACTACCGAAATACCGGGGAAATCAAAGAAATTATGTAAAAAAACATATATTTTTCATATTTTCATCAAAAACAGAACATAATTAGAGATTAAACTACTCCTTGAAAACAAAGAAAAATATAAATATAACATGACATAAGAAAGGAGTAATTGATATGAGTAAAAATCGTTTTTTTAGTAAGTTAACAAAATGTGCAGCGTTTGCTTTAGTATTCGGCGTTGTGGGAGGGGCAGCATTTTCCGGTGCAACTTATTTTATGGACAGCGCTTTTCCTGCAAAAGAAGAAATTGGAGAGGCAGAAAACAATTCGATTTCTTCTGAAAAAATTCAGCCGGTTAAAACAACGGCTTTTGCACAGTCCACAGATGTTTCCGGTGTAGTGGAAGAGGTAATGCCGTCGATTGTAGCGATTACCGGTATGACGCAGCAGGAGATTATGAATTTCTTTGGACAGGGCAGGACGATAGAGGGAGAAAGCAGCGGTTCCGGTATTTTGGTTGACAAGGATGATGAGAATCTTTACATTGCCACAAACAATCATGTAGTGGAAAATACAAATACTCTCACAGTACAGTTTTCAGATGATACAACAGCTCCGGCTACTATAAGGGGTACCGATCCCGCAGATGATTTGGCAGTGGTACAGGTTGCACTTTCTGATTTGTCAGAAGAAACTTTAAATACAGTAAAAGTTGCTGATATTGGTGATTCTGATGAACTTTCCGTAGGAGATGCTGCAATTGCTATTGGAAATGCACTGGGTTATGGACAGTCTGTAACTACAGGAGTGGTCAGCGCTCTGGGCAGAGAAGTGACATTTGAAGACGAGACCACAGGAGAAACCGTATTAAGCCGTCTGATTCAGACGGATGCAGCGATTAATCCGGGAAACAGCGGCGGTGCATTGATTAATACAAAAGGCGAAGTGATCGGGATTAATTCTTCCAAATATTCAGATACCGATGTGGAAGGAATGGGATTTGCCATTCCAACGTCAATAGCAGGTCCAATTTTAGAAGATCTGATTGCAAACGGAAAAGTGACCAATTCCGGAAGCGGTTATTTGGGTATCTATGGGGTAGATGTGACAGAAGATGTATCCAGACAGTATAATATGCCGGCGGGTGTTTATGTGGCTCAGGTGATCAAAGGCGGTGGAGCTGATTTGGCAGGCATTACAGAGGGCAATATTATTACAAAAGTTGATGATACAGAAGTTGGGTCTATGGATGAACTGAAAGACTGCCTGAGAGATTACGCAGTAGGAGATACGGTAAAAGTCGTTGTGCAGATTGCGAATAGCGGCGCTTATCTGGAAAAAGAATTCACAGTAACACTGACCATACAAAATAATCCATAAAACCTATTGACATGATATGAAATAAGAGTTAGACTATATGGTAAAGAGAAGGAAGGTCTGTCAGATAAGGCAGACCTTTGTTCTCCACAAATATCATACAATATATATAGGAATAATATTTTACAGAAAGAAGGAGACAAATGAAATCATTGATATATTTGGATAATGCAGCAACAACCCAGCTTTTTCCAGAGGTTTTGGAAGAGATGAAGCCATACCTTACAGAATATTATGGCAATCCTTCCAGTATTTATCGGTTTGCGCAAAAGAGCACACAGGCAGTGGAACAGGCAAGAGAAGAAATTGCAGAAATTATAGGAGCAAAACCGTCAGAGATTTATTTTACGGCAGGGGGAAGTGAATCTAACAACTGGGCGATAAAGGGAATCGCAGAGGCTTATAAGTCTAAAGGCAAACACATCATTACGTCTAAAATAGAACATCATGCGGTGCTGCACACCTGTGAATATCTGGAAAAACAGGGGTATGAAGTAACTTATCTGGACGTAAATGAGGAAGGTGTCATTAATTTAGATCAGTTACGTCAGTCAATTCGTTCTGATACAATTCTGATTTCTGTTATGGCTGCCAACAATGAAATTGGAACGATACAGCCGCTTGCAGAGATTGGCGAGATTGCAAAGGAGCATGGTGTTTTCTTCCATACGGATGCAGTACAGGCCTTTGGGCATATTTCTCTTGATGTGGAAGAGATGAAAATAGATTTGTTAAGCGCCAGCGGTCATAAAATTCATGGGCCGAAAGGAATTGGATTTTTATATATTCGGGGAAAGGTAAAGCTTTCTTCATTGATCCATGGAGGCGCACAGGAGCGGGGAAAGAGGGCAGGAACCCATAATGTTCCAGGAATTGTGGGATTTGCAGCAGCAGCCAAAAAAGCAGAACGTGACAGGGAAAAGGTTTCTGGTCAGCTGAAAAAATTAAGGGATTATTTGATTAAGAGGATTGAGGCTGAGATTCCATTTTCTTTGCTGAACGGACATCGTACCGACAGACTTCCCAATAACGTACATTTTTGTTTTCGCTTTATTGAGGGAGAATCTATGCTGATTTTGTTAGACGGGGCGGGAATTTGTGCATCCAGCGGTTCAGCATGTACATCGGGTTCTTTGGATCCGTCTCATGTACTTCTGGCAATCGGCAGACCTCATGAGATTGCACATGGTTCTTTGAGGGTGACATTGTCGGAGGAAACGACAAAAGAGGAATTGGATTATGTAGTGGAAACTTTGAAAAAAATTATTGAGAGGCTCCGGAATATGTCGCCTTTGTATGAGGATTACCTTAAAACCAGCCGAAAGGCATAAAGGTATCCGTTTACGCGGATTACCTTAAAGCCAGCCGAAAGGCATAAAGAATGGAAGCGAATGAAACAGGAATCAGGAGGAAATTTATGTATAGCGAAAAAGTTATGGATCATTTTAATAATCCAAGAAATATGGGAGAAATTGAAAATGCAAAAGGCATCGGAACAGTAGGAAATGCAAAATGCGGAGACATCATGCGGATGTATTTGGATATTGATGACAACGGTATTATCCAGGATGTGAAATTTAAGACGTTTGGCTGTGGGGCAGCCATAGCAACAAGCAGTATGGCAACAGAACTTGTGAAAGGGAAAACCGTACAGGAGGCTCTTTTGGTTACCAATAAAGCAGTTATGGATGCTTTGGATGGGCTGCCGCCGGTGAAAGTACACTGTTCTCTGCTGGCAGAAGAGGCCATTCATGCAGCCCTCTGGGATTATGCGAAAAAGCAGGGTATTGAGATTGAGGGTTTAAAGGAACCGGTGAAAGATATTGAAGAAATTGCGGCGGAGGAAGATGAATAAACAATAGGGATAGATTTTGGCTGAAGATATAAAAATCTGTCCGCAGCAGCATTTTTAGTATTATATTAAGGCATAAAAGACGGCAGCGCCCTTTTCGGGGGTCTGCCGTTTTGGCGTTATTGCTGAAATGTATCTGAAAAATGTTGTCAGTGACAGAGTTTTGGTATCTGACGAAACTTGTTCGTTATGCAATTTTGAGTTTAATGTCTGCCATTTCCTGCTCGAGATGTTCGACTCTGGATTTTAAATCGGATACCTGTACTTCGTATAAGATGGATTTATTTTGTATACGGATAGCTTCGTTAAGTTTATCTACTAAATTGATGTGGTTTTCAGCAAGCAGCTGAATGTTGTGGTTGGTTTTATTCTCGAGAGTTAATCCAATGTGGGTGATACGATTTTCGACTTTTTGCAGCCGTTTATCCAGGGATTGGATGTTGTCTTTCATATCTTGGATATCGACTTTCACGCCATGGATGTCGTCTTTCGTGTCTTGGATATCGACTTTCATGCCATGAATATCATCTTTCAAGCCCTGGATGTCGTCTTTCGTGTCTTGGATATCGACTTTCACGCCTTGAATATCATCTTTCAAGCCCTGGATGTCGTCTTTCGTGTCTTGGATATCGACTTTCATACCATGAATATCATTTTTCACGCCCTGAATGTCGCTGCGAAGGGGCTGAATCGAATCCTGAATCAAACTACCGATTGCCTGTAAATCTTCTAGTGTCAATGCCATGCAGTCACGCTCCTTTTTAGTGCCTTGAAATGTGAGGTGTTTTGTATTATAGCATGGCAGGAACATAAAGTCTAACTGAATAGTTACTAAAATTTTCTTTGTATTTTTGTACACTATTTTTTCAGATTGGCGCGTTTCCGAAGAGTGGAATCTAAGATCCGTTTGCGGATTCTAAGGTTTTCCGGTGTAACTTCTAACAGCTCATCTACGTCAATGAAATCCAGCGCCTGTTCTAAGCTTAAAATTTTAGGTGGCGTCAATGTTAGGGCTTCATCTGCGGAAGAGGAGCGGGTATTGGTCAGATGTTTCTTTTTGCAGACATTGATTTCGATATCCTCTGCTCTGGAAGAAGAACCAATGACCATGCCGGAATATACCTTTTCTCCGGGCCCGATAAATAAGGTTCCTCTATCTTGTGCAGAAAAGAGGCCGTAAGTGACAGATTCACCTGTTTCAAAGGCGATCAGGGAGCCCAGTTTTCGATATTCAATATCGCCGCAGTAAAGGTCGTAACCGTCAAAAATCGTATTGATGATGCCGTTTCCCTTGGTGTCTGTTAAAAATTCTCCCCGGTAACCGATTAATCCACGGGAAGGAATACGGAATTCCAGCCTTGTATAGCCTCCGCTGATGCTTTTCATATTTAAAAGGCTGCCCTTTCTGGTGCTTAATTTGGAAATAACAGCTCCGGTAAAGTCATCGGGAACATCAATATAAGCAAGCTCCATAGGCTCTGTCTGTTTGCCGTTTTCATCGGTATGGTAGAGAACCTCTGCTTTGCTGACTGCGAATTCATAACCTTCTCTGCGCATGTTTTCTATCAGGACAGATAAATGCAGTTCGCCGCGGCCGGATACCTTATAACTGTCCGGACTGTCTGTTTCCTCTACACGGAGACTGACATCTGTATTTAATTCCTTAAGAAGTCTGTCTCTGATATGGCGTGAGGTAACATATTTGCCCTCTAATCCGGCAAAAGGACTGTCGTTTACAATAAAATTCATAGCCAGAGTAGGCTCCGAAATTTTCTGGAAGGGAATGGCAGAAGGATTTTCCACAGAGCAGATGGTATCTCCGATATGAAGATCTGCAATGCCGGATATGGCTACAATGGAGCCGATTTTGGCTTCTGTTACTTCTATCTTATTTAAACCGTCAAATTCATATAATTTGCTGATACGGATTTTTGTCTGCTTGTCCGGTTCATGATGATTGACCAGCAAAGCATCCTGATTTATTTTAATACAGCCGTTGTCCACTTTTCCGACGCCAATGCGTCCGACGTATTCGTTGTAATCAATGGTACTGATTAATACCTGTGTGCCGGCATCGGGATCGCCTTCCGGCGCAGGAATATAATCTACGATGGTATCAAACAGATCGGTCATATCTTCTTTTGGCTGATTCAAATCTTTCATGGCGCAGCCGTTTCTTGCAGAGGTGAAAATAAAAGGACATTCCAGCTGTTCGTCGGAGGCGTCTAAATCCATAAATAATTCCAATACTTCATCGATGACTTCATCGGGACGTGCTTCCGGGCGGTCAATTTTATTGACGCAGACGATAACCGGGAGTTCTAAGGAGAGAGCTTTCATCAGAACAAATTTTGTCTGAGGCATAACGCCTTCAAAAGCATCTACCACAAGGATAACGCCGTTTACCATCTTAAGGACGCGTTCTACTTCGCCGCCGAAATCTGCATGTCCAGGGGTGTCTACGATGTTGATTTTGGTATTTTTATAAAATACAGCCGTATTTTTAGAAAGGATGGTAATGCCTCTTTCCCGCTCAATGTCGTTAGAGTCCATGACGCGTTCCTTTACTTCCTGATTTTCACGAAAAACACCGCTTTGTTTTAAAAGTTCGTCTACCAGAGTTGTTTTGCCATGATCAACGTGGGCGATAATGGCAATGTTGCGGATGTCTTCTCTTTTCATATTCATAGGTTTGATCCTTCTTTCTTTTGCTTTCATCGGCTATCTATTTTATCATATTTTGTTTATTTATCAAGGTTTAATGCGAAATTTACATATTCATTTCGCCATGGTATACTGATTTGGGGTGAAGAAAGGATGAATCAAAAAGACTTAACAAGAGGTTCTGTATTTTCCACAATGTGTTTTTTTGCAATGCCGATGATACTTGGAAACATACTGCAGCAGGGATATAACGTTGCAGATACATGGGTAGTGGGGCATTATATCGGTCCAGATGCACTGGCGGCAGTTGGTTCTGCCTTTGCATTGATGACGTGTTTGACATCTGTGCTGCTGGGGCTTTGTATGGGCAGCGGCGTTGTTTTTTCACTGTGTTTCGGAAAACAGGATGAAACGCGTCTGGAACGCAGCATTTGCGCCGCCTTTCTGTTAGTGGCTATGATTGCAGCGGTTCTTACGGCAGCGGCGCTCTTTGGCGTAGATATGATTATTCGCTGGATGAATATTCCCCGGGAGATTACAAAGATTACAAAGGATTATCTGGTTCTCATATTCTGCGGGATACCGGCCGTTGCCGTATATAATTTTTTTGGCGCATATTTGAAGGCGCTTGGGAATTCTGTAGTTCCACTGGTGTTTTTGGGAATTTCCACAGTTCTGAATATCGGATTGGATATATGGTTTATTGCGGTTTTAAAACAGGAAACTGCCGGAGCGGCTGCCGCAACGATTTTGTCACAATACATATCAGGCATCGGAATCGGGATTTATACAATCATAAAAAATAAAGCTCTCAGGAATGCCCTTTGTCATTTTAAACTCAAAGCATCCAGTCTGTTTGAAATTGCAAATTATTCACTTTTAACCTGTCTGCAGCAGTCGGTGATGAATTTTGGGATTCTGATGGTACAGGGACTGGTGAATACATTTGGAATAACGGTAATGGCGGGATTTGCGGCAGCAATAAAAGTAGATTCTTTTACATATATGCCAGCGCAGGAATATGCAAACGCATTTTCCACATTTATTGCCCAGAATGTGGGAGCGAAGAAAAACGAAAGGATTTTTCAGGGGATTCGTTATGCAGTTATGACAAGCTTATCTTATTGCATAGCGGCGTCGCTTTTGATCTGGTTTCTGGCAAAGCCGCTGATGGAGCTTTTTATTGAGGAGGGAGAAATCGCAATTGTAGCAGAGGGCGTGCGTTTTCTCCATACAGTCGGACCATTTTATTTTGGAATCGGATGTCTGTTTTTGTTTTATGGACTTTACCGGGCGGTTGGAAAGCCTGGAATGTCAGTGGCGCTGACTGTGATTTCTCTGGGGATTCGTGTCGGTCTTTCCTATGCGCTGGTTAAAATACCGTCAATCGGCGTTGCGGGGATCTGGTGGTCTATTCCTATTGGCTGGGGGATTGCTGATTTGACAGGTCTGTTCTATTTCATCAGACACAAGGATGAAATCTGTGGTGAACAATAACAGTTCAATCCAGGAATCCATTTTACTATGAGAAAGTAATTGCCTGTATGTTTGGTCCGTGTTATGATAAAACAATCATATATTTTGGGGAGGGTTTACAAATGAAAAAAGGAGAAAATACCAGGAATTCACTACAGCAAGAAAAAACCCGCAGCAGTTTTTCCGGGAAGCTGGGATATGTTCTCGCGGTTGCAGGATCGGCTGTGGGTCTTGGAAATATCTGGCGGTTTCCTTATTTGGCAGCAAAATACGGAGGCGGCATTTTTCTTTTGACTTATCTGGTTTTGATGCTGACCTTCGGCTATGCATTGATTGTATCGGAAACGGCATTAGGGAGGATGACAAAGAAAAGTCCGGTAGGCGCATTCGCAGCTTTTGGAAATCGTTTTTGGTTTCGGTTTGGGGGCTGGATCAATGCAGTCATTCCTATGCTTATTGTACCTTATTATAGTGTAATTGGAGGCTGGGTAGTAAAATATCTGTTTGAGCACATACGGGGAAGCGCGTCTGCCCTGGCAGAAGACGGTTATTTTACGAATTTTATTGCCAATGGTTTTGAGGCGGAATTCTGGTTTCTTTTGTTTAGCGTTTTGGTGACGGCAGTTCTTTTTGCCGGTGTAAAGCAGGGCGTGGAACGTGTTTCAAAAGTGATGATGCCTTTGCTTGTGATACTGGCTGTGTTTGTTGCGATCTATTCTATGACAAGGCCTGGGGCATGGAAGGGTGTAACATATTTTCTGGTTCCGAATTTTAAACATTTTTCATGGATGACGGTAGTGGCGGCCATGGGACAGATGTTTTACTCTCTGTCAATTGCCATGGGAATTTTGTATACATATGGTTCCTATATAAAAGACGATGTGGATATTGAAAAATCCACAAAGCAGGTAGAAGTGTTTGATACGGCAATTGCTATGCTTGCGGGTCTGATGATTATTCCGGCGGTTTTTGCATTTTCCGGTGGAGATCCGGATACATTAAAGGCGGGCCCTTCTTTGATGTTTATTACAATTCCCAAGGTGTTTGCAAGCATGGGATTTGGAACGGGAGCCGGAATTGTGTTCTTTCTTCTGGTGCTTCTGGCGGCATTGACCAGCGCAATTTCTCTGGCAGAATCGGGTGTTTCTACCTTTGAGGATCAGCTTGGAATAAGCCGCCGCAAATCGGTGCTGCTTATGGGTGCGGTGATTCTTTTGTTTGGATCGGTTTCTGCCCTTGGTTTTGGAGCGCTTGATTTTGTCTCTTTGCTTGGAATGTCGATTCTGGATTTTTTCGATTTTCTGACGAATTCTCTTATGATGCCTCTGGCCGCTTTGGCTACCTGTATTCTGGTTACCCGTGTTGTCGGGTTAAAAAAGCTGGCGCAGGAGGTTGAGAAATCTTCCGATTTTAAACGTAAGAAGATGTATTGTTTTTTTATGAGATATCTGGCTCCGATCTGCATTGTGACGATTTTGTTTAGTTCAATTGCAAACGTGCTGGGATGGATTTCTATGTAGAAGAGAAGCATCGGTTCAAATAGACAGTGGGAGTACAGATGCAGAACGGTATTATTTGATGAGTTGTTTTGCACTGTGCTTGAGGATGATATGAAATCTGCAATAAAGGATCTTCTTGAAAAGAAGGTAAAAATGTCGGAATCAGACAAGGCGCCGAAGATAGAGAAAATCAATCAGTATATTGAAGAGAAACCGGCATATTATAAGGTTCTTGCTGAATCTATGAAGGATGACCGCAATCCGGACTGGGAGCCATTGGAGAAAGCATTTAGAGATATAATATTACGAACCGGCTTCTAAGAGCAGATTGAGATGGGAGGACTTTCAATGGGGAAAAAAGAAAATCGATTTGAAATAGCATACAAAGAGGATAACGCATTAGTTAAAGGATTAAAGATGATACTTGTTGATAAGGAAACAGGAGTGAATTATCTTTTTGTTCAATCAGGATATGCAGGAGGTTTAACACCTTTATTGGATGCAGAAGGGAAACCTGTCATTACCCGGTAATTTCCCGTTTGTAAGCTTATATCATGAGTTTCCTATATTTTCGGGGATTTGCGCAATACCAAAGAAAAAAAGTGATGTTTCTGCAAAATTAAAATAATATTGGGATGAGCTTTGACATAGACTTAATAGCAAAGACTAGAGCGTGTTTGAAAATTCGTTCCCACCATCTGCGTCCCCCCGCTTCGCGGCATATTTGCACCAAATTCGGTCAACGCAGCTCGCTGCGCCTCTCTTATTTGGTACAAATCTCCCGCAAATTGGAAAACACATCTGGTAAAAAGCAATTTTCAAACACGCTCTAGTACAAAAAATTATACAAAAAATCTTGTCGAAAGTATTGATTTTTTGGCATAAGAACTATATAGTAATATATTAGAGACGGTATGAAAAACCGCCAGAATTTGGTAGTTAAAACATTAATCTTTTAAGGAGGAAATCAAATGTCAAGAGCAAAACAGTCAATGGACGGTAATACTGCTGCCGCACATGTTGCGTATGCCTTTACGGATGTAGCGGCTATTTACCCCATTACACCTTCCAGCCCAATGGCCGACACGGTTGATCAGTGGTCTGCGGCAGGACAGGAAAACATCTTTGGAAACCAGGTAAAAGTAGTGGAAATGGAATCAGAGGCAGGTGCGGCGGGCGCCGTTCACGGTTCTCTCGCAGCAGGAGCTTTAACTACTACCTTTACAGCATCTCAGGGACTTTTGCTTATGATCCCGAACATGTACAAGATTGCGGGTGAGCAGCTTCCATGTGTATTTGACGTATCTGCCCGTACCGTAGCGACGCAGTCTTTAAATATTTTTGGTGACCACAGCGACGTATATGCATGTCGTCAGACCGGTTTCGCAATGCTTTGTGAGACAAACCCACAGGAAGTTATGGACTTAAGCCCGGTTGCTCATTTAGCAACGATCGAAGGCAAAGTTCCGTTTATCAATTTCTTCGACGGATTCCGTACATCTCATGAAATCCAGAAGATTGAGAAATGGGATTATGCAGATCTGAAAGAAATGTGCAATATGGACGCTGTTAAAGCATTCCGCGACCATGCGCTGAATCCGGAGCATCCGGCTATGCGCGGTTCTCATGAAAACGGAGACGTATTCTTCCAGCACCGCGAGGCATGTAATCCGGTTTATGACGCACTGCCGGCAATCGTTGAGAAATACATGGCGAAAATAAACGAGAAACTCGGCACAGATTATGACCTGTTCAACTATTACGGCGCTGAAGACGCAGATCGCGTCATCGTAGCAATGGGATCCATCAACGACGTAGCCGAAGAAGTCATCGATTACTTAACGGCAAAAGGCGAAAAAGTAGGACTTGTAAAAGTTCGTCTGTATCGTCCGTGGGTATCTGACGCTTTATTAAAAGTTCTTCCGAAGACAGCAAAGAAAGTTGCAGTCCTTGACAGAACAAAAGAGCCGGGATCTCTTGGTGATCCGTTGTACTTAGACGTTGCAGCTACGCTGCGTGAGGCGGGATTAAACGACATTATCTTAACAGGCGGCCGTTACGGATTAGGCTCCAAAGATACACCGCCTTCCTCTATCTTTGCAGTATACAAAGAACTGGAAAAAGACGCTCCGAAAGCTCGTTTTACAATCGGCATCGTAGACGATGTTACAAATTTAAGTCTGCCGGAAGTGAAACCCGCTCCAATCACAGCAGCGGAAGGTACGGTTGAGTGTAAGTTCTGGGGACTCGGCGGAGACGGTACCGTAGGCGCGAACAAGAACTCCACCAAGATCATTGGCGACCACACGGATAAATATATCCAGGCATACTTTCAGTATGATTCCAAGAAAACCGGCGGTGTAACCATTTCCCACTTAAGATTTGGCGACAAGCCGATCAGAAGCCCATATTACATCAATCAGGCTGACTTTGTCGCATGCCACAATCCGGCATATGTGAACAAAGGATTCAAGATGGTTCAGGATGTAAAACCGGGCGGAGTATTCATGATCAACTGCCAGTGGTCTGATGAAGAATTAGAGCATCACTTAAATGCAGAAGCAAAGAAATACATCGCAGACAACAACATTCAGTTATACACCATCAACGCCATTGACAAAGCAATCGAAATCGGAATGGGCAAACGTACCAATACGATTTTACAGTCCGCATTCTTCAAACTGGCAAATGTAATGCCGATTGATGATGCGGTGGATTTCATGAAGGCGGCTGCCAAGAAATCCTACGGCAAGAAGGGCGATGCAGTTGTAGAGATGAACTACAAAGCAATTGACGCCGGCGTTGATGCTGTACATAAAGTAGAAGTGCCTGCTTCCTGGTCGAATCCAGCAGCAGATCCTGCGAAGAAACCTTATGCGGGACTTCCGAAGACCGTTAAAATGGTAGAAGAGCTTATGGACCCGATTTCTCTTATGGATGGCGACAGCCTTCCGGTTTCTGCATTCGCAGAGAACCCGGACGGACAGTTTGAACTGGGCGCAGCTGCTTATGAGAAACGCGGCACAGCCGTAACGGTTCCTACCTGGGATGCTGAGAAATGTATTCAGTGTAACCAGTGTGCATTTGTGTGTTCCCATGCTACCATTCGTCCGTTCATGTTAAGCGATGACGAAGTGAAGGCAGCTCCGGCAAACATCAAACTTGCAGATACCAAACCAAAAGCTGGCGAATACAAATATACGATGAGCGTATCACCGCTTGACTGTATGGGATGCGGCGAGTGTATTACTGTATGTCCGGTTGGCGCTATTGCAATGGTTCCGCAGGAATCTCAGGCAGACGAGCAGCCGGTATTCGATTATTTGGTAGCAAACGTTGGAAAGAAACCCGGCGTACCTGCAGATAACACGGTAAAAGGATCTCAGTTCAACCAGCCGCTGCTTGAGTTCTCCGGTTCCTGTGCCGGATGTGCAGAAACATCTTATGCACGTCTGATCACACAGTTATTCGGTGAGCATATGTATATTTCCAATGCAACAGGATGTTCCTCTATCTGGGGCGGTCCGGCTGCTACATCACCATATACCGTAAACAAAGACTCTAAGAAAGGTCCGGCATGGGCGAACTCCTTATTCGAGGATAACGCAGAGCATGGCCTCGGAATGCAGATCGGTCAGAAAGTGCTTCGCGATCAGGCGATTGCAAGCGCAGAAAAATCCGCATCTTCCGATAAAGCAAGCGCAGAATTCAAGGCTGCTTTTGCAAAATTTATGGAGACAAAAGACGATACAAGAGCAAACGCAGCAGCTACAGACGCATTGGTTGCAGAACTGGAGAAAGCTGCAGCGGCAGGATGCCCTGGCGCACAGGCTGCTCTTGAGAAGAAAGATTATCTTGCTAAGAAATCCATCTGGATCTTCGGCGGCGACGGATGGGCTTATGATATCGGTTTTGGCGGATTAGACCATGTGCTTGCATCCGGTGAAAACGTAAACGTTATGGTATTCGATACAGAAATGTATTCCAATACAGGCGGTCAGGCTTCCAAGGCGTCCAATATCGGTGAAGTTTGCCAGTTCGCAGCTTCCGGTAAGGACATCGGCAAGAAGAGCCTTGCAGAAATCGCTATGAGCTACGGTTATGTATATGTAGCGCAGATCGCTCTTGGCGCAAATATGGCACAGGCTGTGAAAGTAATCGCAGAGGCAGAGGCTTACAACGGACCTTCCTTAATCATCGGCTATGCTCCATGTGAGCTCCACGGTGTAAAGGGCGGTATGAATCACTGCCAGGATGAGATGAAGAAAGCAGTTGCGGCAGGCTACTGGAATCTCTTCTCATTCAATCCGGCATTAAAAGCAGAAGGCAAGAATCCGTTTACACTGACATCCAAACCGGGTGACGGAACCTATCAGGAATTCTTAAATAACGAGACGCGTTACAGCCGTCTGGCAAGATCCTTCCCGGATCGCGCAGAGAAACTCTTTGCAGAATCCGAGCAGGCTGCAAAAGACCGTTATGAGCATCTGTTACGTTTGGTTGAACTTTACAAATAATTTGAAGTTGCAATTCAGATAAGAAATACAAAGGCGCAGATCATGGATGACATGATTCTGCGCCTTTTCATGCTTTGGTGATTTGCAACATCTATAAGAACTGTAGCTTGACTTTTAGTTGTCATGGTACAGAGGAATGAGAATAAGGTCATTCCAAACGGAAAAACTTTGCAGCAGGAAGAGGATGCGCTTGTGATTAAAGAAGATATTTCGCTTGACAAAGAAAGGGATATATTTTAGAATTAGAATAATTCTAAATACGGTGATTGTTATATGAATAAAAATGCAGAATTAATACTTGAGATGATCCATGCATCGACAGAGCATCTTACCGCGGAGCAGATATATAGAAAACTGATCGAAGATTCCTCTAAAATGGTTTTGGCGACAGTTTACAATAATCTGACGCAGTTATGCGCGCAGGGGCTGATCCGAAAAATTTCGACGGAAGGATATCCGGACAGATATGATAAGGTCATAAGGCATGATCATTTGGTCTGCAGAAAATGTGGGAAATTAAAAGATATATTTTTAAAAGATCTGACAGAGCAGCTTCAGCTGCAGATAGAGGAAGAGCTGCTTTTTTATGATTTAAAGATCGGTTATCTCTGTCGGGAATGTCAACAGAAAGAGCAATGATTCAGGTGCGTCGCGCCTGATTAAAAAAACAGAACAGGAGGATGGATATGGCAATATACAAATGCAGCATATGCGGGGCTATTTTTGATGAGGAAAAAGAAGGAAAGAAATTTTCGGAATTAGACTGCTGTCCGGTCTGTAAGCAGCCCCCTTCTAAGTTTGAAAAAATTTCAGAAGATGAGGATGCAAAGACGGCAGTCCGGCAGGATCAGAGTGAACTGGCTTATGATTCCGGATATGAACGTTCTGATCCGAACAGCCGTTATATGGATGAAATTCACGAGATGGCGGTAACCGGAAAGAGTATTGACGGAGCGATGGGAACCCGAATGGCTATGCCCGGATGGGACGATATTCTAATTTTGGGCGCACAGTTAAATCCACCGCCGCTTTTGGATTCAGATCCGGTAGAGACAAAGACGGTGATCGGAAAACATGCGAAACAGCCGATGATTTTGGAAAATCCGGTGTATATTTCCCATATGTCATTTGGAGCGCTTTCACGGGAAATCAAAACGGCGCTGGCAAAAGGAAGCGCAATGGCAAAGACGGCTGTGTGCAGCGGAGAAGGCGGCATTCTTCCGGAAGAAAAAGCAGCCGCTTATAAATATATTTTTGAATACATACCCAATAAGTACAGTGTAACCGATGAGAATCTAAAGTCTTCCGATGCGATTGAAATTAAAATCGGACAAGGCACAAAGCCGGGGATGGGAGGACATTTGCCGGGAGATAAGGTTACGCCTGAGATTGCGGCGCTGAGAGGAAAAAAGGCAGGAGAAGAAATACAAAGCCCCAGTAAATTTGCGGAACTCAATACAAAAGAAGATTTAAAAGAAATGGTAACTATGCTTCGGGAGCGTTCCTGCGGCAGACCGATCGGCATTAAAATTGCGGCGGGAAGAATCGAGAGGGATTTGGAATACTGTGTCTATGCCGAACCGGATTTTATCACAATTGACGGACGGGGAGGAGCAACCGGTTCGAGTCCGCTGCTGCTTCGGGAATCCACATCCGTGCCGACGGTCTTTGCATTGCATCGGGCAAGAAAATACCTGGATTCGGTTCATTCGGATATTTCACTGGTGATTACCGGCGGTCTTCGGGTATCGTCCGATTTTGCCAAAGCCCTTGCCATGGGAGCGGACGCCGTTGCCATTGCCAGCGCCGGATTGATTGCGGCAGCCTGTCAGCAATACCGGATCTGCGGGACAGGGGATTGTCCTGTGGGTATAGCGACACAGAAGAAAGAATTGCGTGAAAGACTGAAAACAGATGCGGCGGCGCAGAGAGTTGCAAATTTCTTAAATGTATCTTTGACAGAATTAAAAACATTTGCCAGAATAACGGGACATGCTTCGGTACATGATTTAAATGCGGATGATTTGGTTACATTAAATAAAGAAATTGCTGAGTATACGGACATACTTCATGCAGGAGCAGTATCGTATGAATAAATATACAGAGGATATAAGAAATTGGGAAAGAATCGTTATGATGGAACACAGACAGAAAAGAATTTGAAAGCGGCATTTTCCGGAGAATCGGAAGCAAGGAACAAGTACACATATTTTGCATCCTCAGGCGTATTTTGAAATCCATACGGAGAATTATGAATAAAATGAATTCTAAATCTATTGTGCTAAGCGGCTCCTGACAGTGATGTCAGGAGTTATTTTTGCATAAGCGTCAGACAGTCTGTGAAAAATCCGTTTTTTGACTGCATATGTATGATGATTTTTTGTATGAGAAATCATCTTGAGTTTCCGCAAATTGTAATTGATAAATGGGTATGTCTACCCAAAGCACCA
>CAJUEY010000025.1 GCA_910585825.1 uncultured Lachnospiraceae bacterium
ATATACGGATAGTTATCCACATCAAAGACAAAAAACATTTAACAATTACCTATTTTAAGCTGCTATTAAAAGCCTTTTAACTCTCCCAATTTCTTCTCTTTCTCCATTTTGAACGCAAAATAAGGGCATTCCATCCAAAATAGAAACAGAATGCCCGAATATTTTTTATCGCTATCCAATATTCTTCTTTTTTTATGTATTCTCCTATTCACCCCAATATTCCAAAGTCTCTTTACTGGTAGTGACGATTCCAAACAGCGTCCTCGCAAAATCTTCCCTTTCATCATACATCTCCATAACATATACCATCTCATTCTCGATATAGTACAAAAAATAGTTTTTATGGGAATATATGACAAAATAATGTTCAAACTCCGATCCGACATCATATATGGTTTTTATCGGAACCCCAGTATTTGAGAACGTAAGGCGGACTTCAAAACCATCAATAACCTGCGAAAAATGTTTTATCCCCACGTTCTCTCCGCACATTTCAACCAGTTTCAATTTCAATGCCGCCTTCCTCCCGCATACGTTTATCAGACTCCGTCAAGTCAGACTTTATCTTCTGCCATGCAGCATCTTTCTTCCTATGCCTTGAATATTCTATTACATTATCAACATACACTTCTACCATCCGGTATTCATCCTTTGATAAAGCATCTATTTTTTTGTCAGTTCCGCTGTAATCATAACAATTCCTCCTTGCCGGATAACCGTACCCAGCACAAAAATCTTCTGCTGATTATATTATAACAAAAAATTCGGCTTTTTACAGTTCTTTTTTTCTTCCACTCAAATCTTTTAAATACACCAGAATAACAATAGATTTCCCCATCATTACCACAAATACTCTACAATGTCCCTCGGTAACATTTTATCCATTACATTCGCCTATCGCAAATTTTATAGAATGACATTTCAGTTTTGGCTCTAAAAACATTACCATTTTATTACCGCTTTAGGAGCACGAAATCCGCAAACCCTTGATTTTACTCAATGTCAAATAGTTCCAATACCTTTTCACAGGGAACCGTTCCTGTAAAATAACTGCCTCCGTCCTTCGCTTCAAAGCCTCCGCCGCCGTCTAAGACCGTCACTGATACACCTGATTTTTTCAGCAGCCGGTACATATCCCCGGTTGAAATACAATCAAGAACCCCTTGCTGATATATAAGCGCCTGTACGCCCGCCTCTTCCGCCAGTGTTACAATAGAACTGCCCACCGGGGTAGTAGGTTTTGCACCTCTTTTTTTCACTTTCTCCTCATACCAATTCAGCCAGTCTTCATATTGAGGAATCTGCTCTAACTGCCATGGTTCCATATGTATATAATATTCCGCAACCGCATATTTCATATCCTCCGCCATAACTTCTGCTCCGGGAAGATCTGCAAAATCATACAGCAGCGGCTTTGGCATTTCCCCCGCATCCATAAAAAAAGCCGTCGGCTGGAAACAATTTCCCACACAAAAAGATACGCCTTCGATATTTACAAATTCACGAACTTCCCCGCTCATTGCAAACTCCAAAAACCGCTCCATAAATGTATTCAGATCCCGCTCCAGCTGATCTAATTGCGCATCGATTTCAAAATAACCGACCATGAGATAATGACTGTCACCGTCATTCCAGGGTTGTTCAATATGGCAGAGATCGCACAGAATATCCTGTTTCTCTGCCAGCTGACGTAAATACTGCCGCCCAAAATCTTCTCCGATAAACATCCTGCCGTCTTTGTATGCGGCAAAAACATTCACAACGATATCAGAATTCGCCACATGCACCGTATAAGCATTTCCGCCGCCGTATTTGTTGAACTCCTCAAAATAGGAATCTATAATCTGGGATGATTCGATCTCCGTAAATTCCGCCATAGGATAGGTTTCCTGCAAGAAACCAAGGATGTTTTCTTTTTCCCGCTCCACGTCGATACTTCCTACAGAGGAGCCGCTGTCTGATTTTTTCGGCATATAAGCAAATATATTCACCAGAACAACCGCCGCAATGCTCAGAATCACTGCAGCAATCCTTTTAAAACTGACTTTTTTCTTTTGTACCGGCGGCTGTTCCATTCTCTGCCACTTTTCGATATCCTGATACAAAAAATGTTTTTCATCCTCTTCCAGAAGATAAAGCAGCGCCTGATGATGCAGTCTGTATTCTTCCAAAGTATAAAGCAGGCGGATATCTTCTTTGATTTCCGTAAACCAGGGGGTTTTTATGTAAGCCAGCATCTCTTTTTTGGCACTGTCTTTATTCTGGTTTTTCAGATACCACTCCCACTTGTGCCGGAATATGAAAAGCTTTTTCTCCTGTTCATTTTTGATATCCGAAAACATCTGCCGGATGCGTTTTTGTTCTTCGCTATCCGTCTCTTCGATTCCCTCGTTTTTCTTTTCCGGCATGTCTTGCTGCGCTGTCTGATTTATCTGAAAAACATCCTGAGATTCCTGTCTCATCCCGGCATGTTTTGCATATGCCAGCGCCTGCTGATATGCCGTATATACTTTTTGAAATTCTTCCGGGTTCTCCTCCGGATGATATTTTTTGACTGCTTTGGCATAGGCATGTTTGATGACTCTTTTGTCACTGGTAGGCTCTGTTTCCAACAGCTCCCATATTTCTTTCATTGTCATTGTTTTGTTTCCCGTTTTGAAATTTTCTCTTTTTCATTCAGATGCAATTAGTATAGCATAATTTATTTTTATTTACAATTTTACAGAGATAATCTGTCATTGTAACAGTGACAGTTCGTTACTGTTCATTCCTGGACCCTGCACTGCGCTGCTCGGTCACAGTCCAGTACAGTACTGGGGCCGGAATCCGGCAGCTCTACGACAAAAAAGACATTGACCTAAATCTTTGCCAATGTCTTTTCTACATATGATTATAATTCGTCTCTATTTTACGGCTGCTTTTTGGGAAGGTCCTCCCTTTTTCAAGAGTTTCTTATTGATACGCGCTACTGTGCCTGTTGTAGTTTCTTCTGCAAATGCAGCATCCGGTATGGCAGACAATGTCATACATACAGTAAGCGCTATTGCAGAAAGCCTTGTTTTTAAGTTCATATGCATCCTTTTTTTAATTTTGTTTCATTTAATCCATAGCTAGAACGTGTTTGAAATTGCTTTCTGCCAAATAAAAGCGGTGCAGCGGACTGCTTCAACTGAATTTGGCGCAAATATCACGCAAAGTGAGGCGTACAGGTGGTAGGAATAAATTTTCAAACACGCTCTGGCTCCTATGAAGGTTCTTATTTTTTAAAATATCATACGAATCAGAAAAACAAGGTCTTCTTTCTCCTACTGTAATTCAAATGTAATGACAGTCATTTTCTCTTCCGGATCTATGCCTTCATCCAGCGGCTGTCCGGCTTCCCGGCGAGTCATAATATGACTGTCCACTTTTATATCCACCGACTGAGACGTACCGTCTTGATAATTAACCGTACAGGTAATGACGGTATTATCCAGCATCTTCTGCACTCCGCTGCTGTATTTTTCTTCACTCCCCTCTTCATTCCAAATCAATTGTACAATTTCTTTGCTGTCAGGGCGTTCATTGCAGATATTGATCCATGTATGCTCATCTGACTGCCTGTCGTAATCCAATGTAAAAGATTGATAAAAAAGTGTTTCAAACGGTTCGGACGGAAGACCTTCCCTTTCCTCATTATAGTCTCCCCCGATGCTTCCGGTATTTAACTCACCTTCATAAAGCTGTCCGTCAGTAATGAGGCTCTCCCCATTCTCAGGCTGCACAATTTGAAACGCTCCGTTATTGATGCTGTATGTGATGCTGTCAATTTGACCGCCTTCGCAGACAATCTGCGGTATGTTGATACAATAATTAACAACACTTCCCTCCACATCATCCGCACCAAACATCCACGAACCTGTCTTATTATCCTTCATCGTCACCGGAATCGGATTTCCTTCTGCAAGCGGAATCGTCTTCCCATCTTCAGAATCTGCCGCCTTAACCTGCAGCGTAAAAAGTTTGTCAATCTCATCCACCGCAGTCAAAAGCGCATCTTCCGATCCTGTCTCAGAATGCCCCAAAATGCTTTTAAGGGGGCCTGTTACAGCGCCCGCCGCAACAACCACTGCCATACAGGCTGCCGCAAGGGCAATCCGTCCTGCGAATCCGTATCTTCCTGTTTTTCTTTCGTTCTGTTCTTTTTTTACCATATCATTCATTATAAAGCTCCTTCCCTCTTGAATGGCTAAAAAGGCGCTGTCTGCTTTTCGCTGAACAATCTCCGGCACTTGTACATCCTCTAAAAAAATATTGTCTCTCATCATAAGATTTCATCTCCTTTATAAATCCCGTAATAGTCCCTGGCGAGCTTTTCCCGTCCTCTCTTCAGACGTGTCTGTACCGTGCTTTTGGGAATTTTCAACATTCCGGCAATTTCGTGGATACGATAGCCGCCGCTGTAAAACAACGTCATGATAACACGATATTTTTCATCCAGCGACGATAATGCTTCTTTGAATTCCAGATTATACACATCATAGACTGCAGGCTCCTCATATTCCTCAAGCGGTCCTGTATTTCCGGCATTTTTTCTGATTTTACAGCAGTGATTAATCAGTATTCTGGTCATCCATGTTTTAAAATACCGCGGCGATTTTAAAGTATCGATTTTTTCCCAGCATGCAAGTATTGTATCCTGTATTGCATCTGCTGCATCCTCGTCATTCATCAAAATCGCAAGCGCAGTTCGGTACATATCCTTTAAATAAAGCTGCATCAGTTCTGTAAAAGCATCCGCATCTTTCTGTCTTGCCTTTTTTACCAATTTTTCAGTTTCTTTGGCCTGCATCAGGCATTCCTCCTATGCTTGCAGATATTTTAGGTTGCTCCGGAGCTTCCTTATTTTACCTTACATATATTAGATACGGTTACATACAAAAAAATCCCATTGGTTTTTATTTTGGATAATTTTTTATCTATTGGGTATTTTTTGCATTGCTCAGCCTGGTAACCGTTTGAAAGTCGCTTTTTCCCAGATGCGTTTCTCAATTTATATCCAAAGGGCATGATATGCCAAATGAGGGATATTCAGCGGGCTGCACAGACCGAATTTGGTGCAAATATGCAGAAAAGCGGATTCATTGCCATTCTGTCATAAAACCGAATCCGTTTTTTATGCATATAATTTATTATGATAACTGTATTATCACTCAATATCAAATATCAACGAGGTGATTTCAATTGAATAACTACAATTTAAACTGGCTATTTAATCCGCCGAATCTATTCGGCATGCAGAGAGCTCCCAACAGAGCTTATCCCCAAAACACATCTTCGCCCTCTCAATCTTCTGAAACCATGGCTGACGCTGCTGCATCCGATCATCCACAGCATGCAGAATCTGCAGAATCTGAACTCTCCGGCTCCTCAGGCAAATGCGAAAAGCCAGAAACTTCCACATGTCCAGACGAATGCAAAAGGCCCGAGCCTCATGACTGCCCCTGCGATTGTGATATGTCCAGGCATTGTGACCACCCCTGTAAATGCGAGAAACCCGGACCACGAGGTCCCAGAGGAGAGCCAGGGCCTCCCGGCTGTCCGGGTGAACAGGGAAAACCAGGGCCTATGGGACCCAAAGGAGAGCCGGGGCCTCCCGGCTGTCCGGGCGAAAGGGGAGAACCGGGACCTATGGGACCCAGAGGAGAGCCAGGACCTCCCGGCTGTCCGGGCGAACGGGGAGAACCGGGACCACAGGGAGTGACTGGACCGCAAGGTCCACAAGGCGCTACCGGACCTATGGGACCCTGTGGAGAACAAGGCGCCCGCGGACCTATGGGACCTCCCGGATATCCGCAAAACAGTATATTTGCATCATTTGCAAGTCAGGATATTATCCTGCCGGAAATCACCGATCTTCCGCTTGAAATCAATATACCTGATACAACCCAGACAATATCTCTCTGCAATAGCTGCTCAATTATGCTGAATCCAGGTTACTACGCTATTTATTATTATATTTCCGCTGAAATGAAAAACCATGGATTCATAAAACTTACACCTGTATTTAACGACTGTATGCAGACTGCATATACCGGATATGCCAAAACCGTAAAGCGAAAGGAAATTCTTAAATTAGCAAGATATTTTATTGCCGAAATACACAGTGTTTCCACTCTGTCCTTTATATGGCATTCTTCAGCATGTAAATCCAACGTCAACATGTATTTAAGTATCGAAAAACTCTATAGATAGTAAAATTAAGAAAATGGAGAACCAAACATGCCGACAATAAGCCTTTGTATGATCGTCAAGAACGAAGAAAAGCATATCGCACGCTGTCTGGACAGTGTAGCGGAGCTCGTAGATGAAATTATTATTGTAGATACCGGTTCCACTGACCGGACGGTAGAAATCGCATCCAATTACACAGCAAAAGTCTATTCCCACCCATGGACAGATGATTTTTCCGAAGCCAGAAACTATTCTTTTTCCAAGGCGTCAATGGACTACTGTATGTGGATGGATGCCGACGACATTCTGCAGCAGACAGACAGAGATAACTTTCTGCAATTAAAGCAGTCCCTGCCGCCAAAAACCGATATTGTAATGATGAAATACCATACTGCCTTCGACGAAGGCGGCATGCCTTCCTTTTCCTATTTTCGGGAACGATGGATCAGAAACTGTTCTAAGTACCGCTGGGTTGGCGCCGTCCATGAAGTAATTCCCCCAAACGGCAGCATCCTGTATTCCGATATCGCAATCTGTCACAAAAAAATGAACGCCGGAAATCCTGACCGAAATCTGAACATATACCGAAAGATGCTTGCAGAAGGAAAATTTCTAGATCCTCGGCAGCAATACTATTATGGCCGGGAGTTATATTATCACAACCAGTACGAAGAAGCTGTTTCAGTGTTTGAACAGTTTCTTCGTTCGCCGGAAGGATGGATTGAAAATAAAATAGAGGCATGCTCTATCTGTGCCGACTGCTATTCTCATCTGGGGCAGGAAGATTCTGCGCTGACGACTCTCTTACGCAGCATGAGCTTTGATCTGCCAAGAGCTGAATTGTGCTGTGAAATCGGAAAATATTTTCTGGAACATGGCAACTTTCACAATGCCGTCTATTGGTATGAAACCGCCCTGAAACTGCCAAAAAATGAATATTCCGGCGGATTTATTGTGCCTGATTGTTATGATTATATCCCGCTTTTACAGTTATGCGTATGTTATGACAAAATGGGAGACAGGCAAAAGGCAAAAAAGTACAACGAGAGAGCGGGCGTTTGCAAACCTTACTCCAAAGCATACCTGTACAACAAGCATTATTTTGACAGCCTGAAGGTTTCCTAAAATTATTTACCGCATAACTTTTTCTGACATACTTCTTGCCTGACAGCCAAAACAAGTCAAATTGGTAACAAATATACCAAATAATCATAAAATATTTGTAGAAAAAGATATTTTTTTCACTGGCCAGCCGAGTGTCTTTTTCAAAAAGCCGAAAGGATGTATTTGATATGAATCACGACAATTCATGCAACTGTTCCAATCCATATGATAATCCATGTCATTCTTCCTGCTGTGAACGGGGTCCTGCAGGACCCAAAGGGGATCAGGGGCCTATGGGACCGCAGGGCGTCAAAGGCGATAACGGATGCCCCGGCCCTAAGGGTGACAAAGGCGATCCGGGATCTATAGGACCACAGGGGATTCCCGGCGCTCCCGGACCAAGAGGTCCTAGAGGAAATACCGGACCGGTAGGTCCTACCGGCAACACAGGTCCTAGAGGTTTTGCAGGACCCAGAGGTTACGCAGGACCACAGGGAATTCAGGGTATTCAGGGTGTTCGCGGCGATATCGGACCGAAAGGCGATCCGGGCTGCGAAGGTCCCAAAGGGGATATCGGGCCGACGGGACCTGCAGGAAATCCAGGGCCAACCGGACCCGCAGGACCGCAAGGCGACATCGGACCACAAGGCCCCAGAGGCATTCCGGGCATTACCGGACCCGCAGGACCAACCGGACCTATGGGACCTCAAGGTGTGACCGGGGCGCAAGGTATTCAAGGTGAAACCGGACCAATTGGCCCACAGGGACCGAAAGGCTGCCCGGGAGACGAGGGTCCAACGGGACCTACGGGCGCTACCGGAGCTACCGGACCTACGGGACCAATCGGCGCTACCGGACCGACTGGCGCTGACGGTGTTACAGGGCCTACTGGCGCTACCGGGGCCGACGGTGTTACAGGACCCACGGGTGCTACAGGGACCGACGGTGTTACAGGGCCTACTGGTGCTACCGGACCCACAGGCGCTACCGGGGCCGACGGTGTTACAGGGCCTACTGGCGCTACCGGACCCACAGGTGCTACAGGGGCTGACGGTGCTACAGGATCCACGGGCGCTACAGGGGCCGACGGTGTTACAGGGCCTACTGGCGCTACCGGACCCACGGGCGCTACCGGAGCCGACGGTGTTACAGGACCCACGGGTGCTACCGGCGCTGACGGTATTACCGGACCCACTGGCGCTACAGGACCCACTGGCATTGCCGGCACAGGTGCTATTATTCCATTTGCATCAGGACTTCCCGTTGCCCTGACAACAATTGCCGGAGGACTTGTAGGACTTCCCGCCTTTGTTGGTTTTGGAAGCAGCGCCCAGGGACTTACGCTGCTTGGTTCCACAATTGATATCACAAATGCCAGCGGAACACTTTCTAACTTTGCATTCCAGGTTCCTCGTGCCGGTATCATTACCTCCTTCAGTGCATTCTTCAGTACAACTGTAGCACTGTCTTTAGTAGGTTCAACCGTCACAGTAAGGGCACAGATCTATCAATCCACAACGCCGAACAATGTATTCTCTCCGATTGCCGGAACATTGATCAACATGACTCCATCACTTTCAGGAGTTTTGTCTATCGGAACATTATTAAACGGTTCACTTACAGGCCTTAACATTCCGGTAACGGCTCAAACCAGACTGATGCTGGTATTTTCAGCAACAGCAAGCGGATTGGCTTTGGTTAACACAATTACAGGTTATGCAAGCGCTGGTTTAAGTATCAATTAAAAACGCAGGACAAATCACAACCACCGGCTTAGAGCATGTTTAAAATTGCTTTCTGCCAGATGTGTTTCCCTATTTGTACCCAAAGGGCATGATATGGGAGATTTGCACCAAATGAGGGAGGCGCAGCGGACTGGTTGACCAAATTTGGTGCAAATATACCGCACATGAAATAATGGGAATATTCGTTCCATATACGTGCCGAAATCAACGTAATTCCTGCACTCATATTGCCGTTTTCATTAATCCTTCTCGCCTTTATTTGTATCTGTTTTGGATTTAGAGGAAGTTTTATCAGAACTCTTATCTTCGTCTTTATCCTTGACCTGATCGCCTACTTTTTTATCTATCGTACTCTCAAACAGCTTAGAGATTGTGTCGGAATAAGCGCCCTGCTTGTTATAGATCTTATCCACGCCCTTTGTCCTTGCCGCTGCGCTGGAAATTGCAGATGCTTTTTGTGCAATCTTATCCGCAAAAGAGCCATAGCCTGTAAACAGGGATTTCAGGGTAGAAATATTGTCAAACTCAATACTGCTGTTTGCTAAAGTTGTTTTTTTCTTCAGAGTTTCCTCATCAAACTCCAGCTTATTGCCTTTGCCAACGGTAATACCTACTTTTGAGAGCAGGTTCCCTGCTTTCCCCGTAATTTCCGTCATCCATGCGGCATTACGCAGCACGTTCTTTGTTTCGGAATTTCCGGCCTGCTCCACGACAGAATTGTAATCTTCAACAAAGGATTTGACCGCCTTTGTGATGGCATCCCAGTCATAATCCTCTACCTCGATTTCCTCTCCTGTCTCCTCATCTTTTTTCTTGAATTTCTTCTTTTCATAAAGAGAGGCATCGCTCAACGCTTCCGCAGACTTTTTCAGGGAGTCTGCATTTGAACGCATCAACATCAGTGTCTTGGAGGAATCCCCTGTCTGCGACAGCTTATTTGCATCCTGATTCGCATAGTACGCTTTCATCAGCTTTCCATAGCTGCCGTTTTTGATCATGGCATAATCGGATACATTGATTCCGCTCATCCCATTGTCAATATATGGAGCGCCTCCGCCAAACAATGTGGAATAATCCATATTTGTGTTATATCTGCCTGCATAGTCGCTGAAACTGTTAATTTCTGACATAAGCCTTCCCTCCTTTACAACCGGACATCTACATGGGTACGGACGGATATCTGTGCCATAGAACCTTCCGGAGTTTCTGTTTCAACATGCTGTGCATTGTCCGCCTGTGTGCCGTTATCCCGCTGTACATTCTCCGTATTTTCTGTCTGTAATCCGGCGCCGAATACACCGTTTTGTTCTTTTTCCTCTTTTATGCCGGAAGTCTTATCGCCATCGCGTTCTGCCGCAGCAGCTTCTTTCACAGCCTTGTTTGCCTCCGCAAGTGTATTCATTTGTGAAGCTGATGCATCCATTTCCTTCTGCTCTATCTCGGCAAGTTCCTTTATTTTAGCTTCCGAATTTTCTTTTCCGTCCTGCTTGATTTCTGCTTTTAGAATATTCGCCCTGCCTTCCATTTTTGCGGCTACGCTGCCATGTACTTTTGCCTGCCTGACAGACGTGTCTGCAGAAAGCATCGCCGTCATGCTCGCCTTCGACAGTCCCTTGCTTTTTTCTCCTGCTTTTGCTTTCGTCCCGCCAAGCATATCGTCCGTCGAGGAAGCTTTTGTCTGCTGTTTTTCTTTGCGCTGTTCTACCTGATGCTGCCTTAGCTGCATATTCAGGTCATTGATCTGCTGCTGTATCTCCTGCCGTTTTTTCATCTTTTCCTCTAATGTCATTTCCTCATTAGAGGATAGGTCCTGCAGCTGTTTCTGTGCATTGGCAATCTGGTTCTGAATATTTCTGCTGTACGAGTCTGTTGCCTGACGCATTCCCATCTGCCCCATCTGTCCGTTTGTTCCACTGATACCGTTAATCGTCATTGCATTTGTCCTCCTGAAAAATATTTTGAAATCCGTTTCTATGTCATCCATATTCGGTTTCTTCTAAATGTATCGGAGAATAAAATTTGATCATACATCCAGTTGCTGTGAGCCGCCCTTTTTCTGCCGTAAACCAAAAATGCCCCTCATGCCGGACGGATTTTTCCGTCTGGCACAAGAGGTATCTGCTTACTCTGTCATCATCATAATACTTAAAACAAATTCTTCATTTTTGACAGAAAAATCTATATCTCCAAAATATTTCCCAGCTATCTTTCGGATATTATTCAGCCCATATCCGTGACTGTCTTTTTCCCTTTTTGTCGTTATCAGAAGTCCGCTTTCTGCATCCTGCCGCAAATTTCCTGTAAAGCTGTTGCTTATCTCTATCATATAAGCGTTATCCCTGCGGTATGAAAGAATCAAAATATGCAGTTCGCCGCTCCCTCCTATATTTTCAACTGCATTCTGTAACGCATTGTTTAGTATGACACTGATATCAAATGCATTAATGTTAGAGCCTGTGGGATAATGGAAATCACACTGGAAACGAATCTTCTTTTTTTCCGCTTCTGTTTTCCATCCACGCAGAATAACATCCGTCACAGGATTCCCACTGTTTACCTCGCCCACTGTTTCCATGAAAGCTGACTTCAGTTCTTTTACATAGTCTTTGGCTTCCTTTGTTTCATTCCTCTCATAAAGCCTTTCTAACGTAAGGACATGGTTTGTCATATCATGTTTCATACTCCGGATATCCTGATACAGGTTTTCAACCTGTTCAATATGCATCTTCAAATTATTCATCTGTGTGGAAAGCAACTGATTTTCTAACTTTTCCTCCTGTGATGATTTTATATTCTGATAGAGCATAATCAAAATAACAATCACAATCACTGCCCCTCCGCAGTACAGCAGCAGCAACACATCATATGACTCTGGCGGATTCTTCTCCTGCATATAGAAAAAGCGATAGTAGTGTATAATTTTATATCCTACCGCTCCCAGAAATGGCGGAATCACCAACATAATCAATTCCCGCATTGACATCCGCTCATATTTATACATACAGCTTTTCACTATATAATAAATTGCTCCATTCGTGATCATATACACCATTGTAAGATAAAATACACAGACTCCGAAATAAACCGCAAACTGCAGGTGCATAGGGGGATTCCCCTGATACCACTTGGTATTTTCCGCCCAATGATACAGTCTGTCATATAGAAGCTCCGCTATTGCGGCGGTAAACCAACGCAATGAAAAATAGGTGGCTGCAAGGAAAGCCTTCTGAATATAATTCCTCTGTTCCAAACCGCACATCACCAAAAATGATATAAGGCTTCCCAATGCATATGCCGTAAACGCATCCGTATGCAGCGGCATAATATAAAATCCCAGCATTGTTAACGTAAATGCTCCTCCCGCTGCCAATGCCGCCCTTGCACTCTGTAAAAATGGATTTACAAGTTTGTAAAGACAATATCCCGCAATACATAGTTCTATCATCGAAACTGCCTGTGTGAAACCGTTCCAAACAGCCAGATCAGCCATTTCATGTCCGCCCCTTCCTTTGGTTGTATCTTAAATAGCTTTTCACAAACCCTTGATAATTCTGTTTTGCCATAAGCGCCTGCCCTTTTTTGAGATAGACTGTTGTTGCGTCATATTTTTTTATAAATCTAAAATTCACAAGGAACGACCTGTGGGTACGGTAAAATTTATCTCCCGCTTTTGCTTCCAGCTCTCTCATTTTCCCATAATATGCTATATCTGCATCCATCGTATGCAGAATCACTTTCCGGTCAAATACCTCCGCATATACAATATCCTCCAGATTGACAGTGAAATGCTCTCCCCCTGTGGTTATCATCAGGCTCGGCATTTCTCCTTTTCCGCCTGCACTCTCCAGTTTCTTTCTGTCCTCAGACTGTTTTATGGCATTTTGCAGCACCTCTGCAAATTTCCTTTCATCAAAAGGCTTTACCAGGTAATGGAAAGCCCCTACGTCGAATGCCTGAAACACAAAATCGTCCAGAGCTGTCACAAAGATTATAATCGCCTTTTTGTTTTTTCTGCGCAGTTCCTTTGCCGTTTCCATGCCATTCTTCCCCGGCATCTGAATATCAAGCAGCAGAATATCCGGCTCTTTATCTGACCTCAGCATCTCTTCCCCCGACTGGTACAGTGACAGGTCTGCTTTCGGACAGAGTTTCCCTATCATTTCCGCAAACATATCCCTGATTTCTTTTTCGTCGTCACATACTGCTATCTGCATTTTTCCACTCCTTTTGTATTTCCTTCAGACCATATCGGAATGATATTGTTTTCAGTGTAATGGGAATGACGTGAAACGGATAATTTCCGCTGTGAATTGTTTTGTATTCTCTTAATATGCTGTCACAGCAGACAGTTTATTCCCTAATTCCAACATACAAATTATCTTTTTCTCAGCCCATCTAAAATGAAAATCGTCTCCTGTATTTGATGTAATTGTTTCTGTACGCGTCTTCTCCGTCGCCTTTCCTCATCTTCAATAATGCCGTCTCTCCAATTATGATACTTGTATGATAGTTTCTGATGTATGATAGTTCTCCTAATCTGTGAATTCTGATATTATGATATATATTTATGAAAGTTAAATCAATCCCAAAGACATTAAAAAAGGGTATCAAAGGAATTCATTTCCCTTGATACCCTTATTTTACCGCATTTTCTAACTATCAGATTTTTGTCAAAAACTCATTATTTATAATTCACAATCTTGCCAAAATCCGGTTTCAGAGAAGCGCCGCCGACAAGACCGCCGTCAATGTCCGGTTTACCAAACAACTCTGCTGCATTGCCTGCATTTACAGATCCACCATATTGAATACGGATTGCTTCTGCTGTCGCTTCATCATATACTTCTTTGATGCAGTTACGGATTGCTCCGCAAACTTCTTCTGCCTGATCGGAAGTAGCTGTTTCACCTGTTCCGATTGCCCAGATTGGCTCATAAGCGATAACTGCCGTCTTTGCCTGATCTGCAGTTACGTTCTGGAATGCGATCTTGATCTGCATACGAATCCAGTCGATATAAATGCCCTGTTTTCTCTGCGTCAGAGACTCGCCACAGCAGATGATGGGTGTGATGCCATGCTCAAATGCTTTTAATACTTTCTTGTTAACCGTCTCGTCTGTCTCCGCAAAATATTCTCTTCTTTCAGAATGTCCGATAATCACATATTTCACACCTGCATCAACAAGCATTCCCGGAGCGATTTCTCCTGTGTATGCGCCGCTCTCTTCATAGTACATATTCTCTGCGCCGATCTGGATGTTTGTGCCTTTTGCAGCTTCCATAGCCGGAATGATGTCGATTGCAGGCACGCAGAATACTACGTCTGCTTCGTCATTTGCTACCAATGGAGCCAATTCTTTTACTAATGCAACTGCCTCGCTTGGAGTTTTGTTCATTTTCCAGTTTCCAGCAATAATTTTCTTTCTTGCCATTTTTCTATTCTCCTTTTCTGTTTAGGGGTATCATAAGATGTTTTATTTATCGTCTGCCGCCACTACGCCCGGAAGTTCTTTTCCTTCTAAGAATTCCAAAGATGCGCCGCCTCCTGTGGAAATGTGGCTCATCTTATCTGCAAATCCAAGCTGGTTGACTGCTGCTGCGGAATCTCCGCCGCCGATGATTGTTGTAGCGTCTGTTGCAGCCAGCGCCTCTGCAACTGCAATCGTTCCTTTTGCAAGAACCGGATTTTCAAATACACCCATTGGTCCGTTCCATACAACCGTCTTTGCAGATTTTACAGCGTCTGCATACATCTCTGCCGTCTTAGGTCCGATGTCACAGCCCTCTTTGTCCGCCGGCATATTTTCTACCGGATAAACCTCAACGTCAATTTCAGCATCAATCGGATTCGGGAATGCAGCTACTGTAACAGAGTCAACCGGAAGGAGTAATTTCTTTCCAAGCTTCTCCGCCTTTTCGATCATCTCTTTGCAGTAATCCAGTTTTGTATCGTCTACCAAAGAATTTCCGATTTCATATCCTTTTGCTTTTAAGAATGTATATGCCATACCGCCGCCGATGATTAACGTATCGCATTTCTCTAAGAGATTAGAAATAACATTTAACTTATCCGCAACTTTCGCACCGCCTAAGATTGCCACAAAAGGTCTTACCGGATTCTCTACCGCATTGCCAAGGAAATCAATTTCTTTCTGCATTAAGTATCCAACTGCATTTTCACCGCCTTTTTCAGTGATGAATTTTGTTACGCCTGCAACGGAAGCATGCGCTCTGTGGGAAGAACCAAATGCGTCGCATACATAAACGTCTGCCAGATCAGCAAGCTCTTTACTGAATTCTTCGCCGTTTTTCGTCTCTTCTTTGCCGCGGAAACGAGTATTCTGAAGAAGAACTACATCGCCTTCGTTCATAGCATTTACTGCTGCCGTAGCTGCTTCGCCGGTTACATTATAATCTGATACGAAATTTACTTCTTTGCCAAGCTTTTCAGAAAGTCTCTTTGCAACGGGAGCTAACGACTCGCCTTCGTTTGGTCCATTCTTTACTTTGCCAAGGTGGGAGCAGAGAATTACTTTGCCGCCGTCTGCGATTAATTTCTGAATCGTTGGAAGGGCTGCTTTGATACGTGTTTCATCTGTGATGCTTCCGTCTTTTAACGGTACGTTAAAATCACATCTTACAAGAACGCGCTTGCCTTTTACATTAATGTCGTCTACTGATTTTTTGTTTAATGACATGAGTCATGTCCTCCTTTTCATTTTAAAATCCGATAAAACGTTTTGCAGAAACATTTTCCGAATATTTTACAACTGAAAAGAGATCCGGTCCAAGCAGACCGGACCCCTTTTGTGAGTCTTTTTCGCACTCTGGCAGCCTGTGGCTTAAAAAAGTAGTCTACCGTGCGATTATTTTCATTAGATTCAGCCTAAGACTGAATTTTTGCAATTCATTATGCTAACTCTGAGAAGTATTTGATTGTACGAACCATCTGAGATGTATAGCTGTTCTCGTTGTCATACCATGAAACAACCTGTACCAAATTGTCCTCGCCTACCATTGTCTGTGTAGCGTCAAAGATAGATCCGGCTGTGCTTCCGATGATATCAGAAGAAACGATTTCTTCTTCATTGTATTCAAATGACTCGGTAGCCGCTTTCTTCATGTATTCATTGATTTCTTCTTTTGTTACAGATTTCTCAACAGTTGCAACTAAAATAGTTGTAGAACCTGTCGGGCATGGAACACGCTGTGCGGAGCCGATTAATTTGCCGTTTAATTCCGGAATAACAAGACCGATCGCTTTTGCAGCGCCTGTGCTATTTGGAACGATATTTACTGCAGCTGCACGGGATCTTCTTAAATCGCCTTTTCTCTGCGGTCCGTCAAGAGTCATCTGATCACCTGTGTAAGAATGAATTGTGCTCATGATACCGGATTTGATTCCTGCTAAGTCATTTAACGCTTTTGCCATTGGAGCCAGGCAGTTTGTCGTACAGGAAGCTGCAGAAATAATTGTATCTTCCGGTTTTAATGTTGTGTGGTTTACATTATAAACGATAGTCGGCAGATCATTTCCAGCCGGAGCGGAAATAACAACTTTACGAGCGCCTGCATTGATATGAGCCTGAGCTTTTTCTTTGCTGGTATAGAAACCGGAACACTCTAATACAACGTCAACTTTTAATTCACCCCATGGGCAGTTGTTTGCATCGGGGAAAGCGTAGATTTTAATTTCCTGTCCGTCAACTGTGATAGAATCTTCTCCGGAAGTCACTTTATCCGCTAATGCATATTTTCCCTGAGAAGAATCGTATTTTAACAAGTGCGCCAACATTTTCGGGCTTGTTAAATCATTGATCGCTACTACCTCATATCCTTCTGCACCAAACATCTGTCTGAATGCCAGACGACCGATACGGCCAAATCCATTGATTGCTACTCTTACTGCCATGTCTTTATTCCTCCTAGAATATTAATTTTTCGGGGCGTATTGCCCAACCTGTTTTTATTTTAACCAATTTTTTCTAAAAATACAAGCCTTTCCCTCTAGTTTATGAAAATTTTCTTTTATTTATCAAAATATTGTGCTATACTTTGGCAAAGTCAAATATCCTGCAGCAAGCCGGCGGGCATCAAACTTGCAGCGCAGCAGAGCTGCGGGGTATCCGACCCTCGCGGCAGTCGCCAAATATCCGCGCAAGCGCGGTTTCTCGGCCCGCTGCTCGCGGGAATAAAGATGTCGGAGCATTACAGTATACGCAAATAAAGAAATATCAGGAGGAATCCCATGTTTACCCCCAAAATCATTGCTTTAGACTTAGACGGAACTCTTTTTTCCAGAACCGGGGAAGTGACGCCTTTTACAAAAGAACAGATTCGCCTTGCCGCAGCCCGGGGAATCACAACGGTCATCTCCACCGGACGTCCTTACAGCGGACTTCCTTTTGATACCGCAAAGGAACTCGGCATTCAATATGCGATTACTGCAAACGGAGCGGGAATCTACCGTATTGCAGACAAAGCATGCCTGCGCGAGGAAGGCATTGCACCGCAGCCGGCAGCAGAAATCTGCAGCATGCTCCGCCGGCTGCATCTGCATCTGGATGCTTTTATCCACGGAGACGCCTACACTCAGAGCTCTACCTTTCATATTATACGTCATTCTCTGGTTCTTCCGGAATCGGTCAAAAATTATATTTTAACTACCAGATATCAGGTGCCGGATCTGGCCGAGTACGTCTCTGAGAACAATCTGACTCTGCAGAAAGCAACGCTTTCCTTTGAGCAGGAGGCTGACGGTACATTTATAGACAGGGAAAAGGCAAAAGAACTCCTGTTAAGCCGTTCCGATCTCAATGTGGTGTGCGGCGGCTACCACAATCTGGAATTTACCAGGGCAGACGTTACCAAAGGAACCGCTCTTCGCTTTCTCTGCGACTTTCTGAACCTCCCCCTGGAATCTTCTATGGCCTGCGGCGACAGCGAAAACGATCTGGATCTATTAAAAACAGCCGGATTATCCGTTGCCATGGAAAATGCAGACGAAGCAATCCAATCTGCCTGTGATTATGTGACAACCTCCTGCAACGACGACGGCGTAGGCCGCGCCATTGCAAAATTTGTCAACAATCTGTAACGGACATTAATACCTCATTTCCACCCTTAAACAGCAACGAAACTTTTACAATACAGGAGACCAAACTATGTACTGGGATACACATATGCACTGTCGTTTTTCCGGAGACAGTACGGCAGATCCGGAAAGCATGATCTTATCGGCCATCGCAAAAAATCTAAACGGAATTTGTTTTACAGACCACATTGACTATGATTATCCGGGACCTACCCCTTTTCATTTTGATCCGAAAGAATATTTTCAGACCTTAAAACCTCTTTCCGAAAAATACAAAAACCAAATTCAGATGCACATCGGCGCAGAGCTTGGCCTGCAGCCCCACTTGAAACAAAGGTACGACGAATTTTTAGCTATGGGAGATTTCGATCAGGTTATCGCCTCCTCCCATGTGGTGCATGGCTTTGATCCCTATTATCCGGAATTTTATGAAGGAAAAACAGAGGACGAAGCTTATCTGGAATATTTTGAATCCATATTGGAAAATCTTGCTGTTTTTGACAACTTTGACGTATATGGACACATTGACTATGTAGTCCGTTACGGCCCTGCCAAAAACAAAAACTATTCTTATCAGAAATTTCGAGATGTCATAGATGAAATATTGAAAATGCTCATTGCAAAAGGAAAAGGCATTGAAATCAATATGGCTGGTTTCAAATATGGTTTAAATCATCCACATCCTACAGAAGATATTTTAAAACGCTACCGGGAACTGGGAGGCGAAATTCTAACTTTGGGTTCCGACGCCCATGCACCGGAACACATTGCTTTTGATTATTACAGACTTTCTGATATTTTAAAGAATGCAGGATTTACACATTATACCGTATTCAAAAAAAGAAAACCCGTCTTCTATAAGACAGGTTCCTGACAGTCATAGTATTTTATGATTTATTTTAAAATTTCCATTGCCGCAAGGTTCCCAAGAGGACGTGCGCCTGAACAACTCACAGAATGCTGCCTCCTCCGGCAACGCATTTTCCGTCATAAAAGACAACCGCCTGCCCTGGTGTAACGGCACGCTGGGGCTCGTCAAATACAAATCGCAGTTTTCCTTCTTTTTCTTTATAAACAGTGGCCATTGCACCTTTATGGGCATACCGTATTTTGGTCAGAAAACGCATACCGTCTGTGATATCGGGCACTCCCATATAGTTGATCTGGTCTGCGGTCAATTCTTTGGAAAACACTTCCGCTCCTTCTCCGATTACCACTTCATTGGTATCCGGACAGATTTTCGTCACAAAAACAGGTTTCCCCATAGCAAGATGCAATCCTTTGCGCTGTCCGATTGTATAATGGGCAATTCCCTTGTGCTTTCCTATAATCTCTCCTTTTACAGTGACAAAATTGCCGCATGGCGGTGTTTTTTCTCCCGACATACGTTCAATAAATCCTCCATGATCGTTATCCGGTATAAAGCAGATTTCCTGGCTGTCCGGTTTGGCTGCCACAGGAAGGCCGATTCTGTCTGCCATAGCTCGAATTTCATCTTTTGTATATTCTCCCACAGGCATTAAGGTATGGGCCAGCTGCTCCTGCGTCAGATTATATAATGCGTAGGTCTGGTCTTTCTTAGCTGTTTTAGATGCCATAACGGCATATCTGCCGTTTTCTCTTCTGGCAATCCTCGCATAATGTCCCGTTGCAATGTAATCTGCTCCGATTTCCATGCTGCGGTGCAAAAGAGCCTCCCACTTTACATAACGGTTGCAGGCAATGCAGGGGTTCGGGGTTCTGCCATGAATATATTCTTCTACAAAATAATTCACAACATTTTTCTTAAACACATCCCCAAAATTCATCACATAAAAGGGAATTCCGATTTTATCGGCAACCCTTCTTGCATCGGAAACTGCACTTAGTGAACAGCATTCTTTTCCCGTCTCTTCTCTGTCAGAATCCTCCTGCCACAAACGCATGGTAACACCGATTACGTCATATCCCTGTTCCTTTAAAAGATAAGCTGCCACAGAGGAATCTACCCCTCCGGACATGCCTACTACTACTTTTCTGCCTGACATTTCTCCGCTCCGTTCTGTCTTTGTTCCTTGTCCGGGCTGTACTTCCCGGCTGTTTTAATTTCTTACATTTTATAGGAAACGGCAAATATTTTGTCGTTTCCTATAAAGCAGTATAATCTCCCGGGAAAAAGAAGTCAACTCCCTCTCATATCCGCAACCACCATTTTCACCTTATCTACCACATATTCGATTTCCTCTCTGGTATTTTCTGCTCCTAAAGTGAACCTGACTGCCCCCTGCGCCCACTGGCTGTCAATGCCGATTGCCGTCAGCACATGAGAATCCTCCAGACTTCCAGTGGAACATGCCGAACCGGAAGAAACACAAATACCCTGAGTATCCAAAAGAATAGCCGCCGCCTCACCTGTAATGCCCTTAAAACAGAAACTTGCATTGTTGAAAAGTCTGAATTTCCGGTTTCCCGTCATAATCACATCCGGAATTTCCTGTAAAATGCGATATGCCAGATAATCCCTGAGATATCTGACCTTGCGGTTTTCCATACGCATTCTTTTATGTGCCAGTTCCGCCGCTTTTCCCATTCCCACAATTCCCGGTACATTTTCTGTTCCGGCTCTGCGGTTGCTCTCCTGGGCGCCGCCATGAATAAATGCCGGCAGGTTGATTTTACTGCGGATATACAAAAATCCTACTCCTTTTGGTCCTCCGAATTTATGAGCGCTGGCGCTTAACATATCAATGCGGTCCCGTCCCACATGAATCGGCAGATGTCCATATGCCTGAACTGCATCCGTATGAAAAATCACTCCCAGTTTCCTTGCCAGACTTCCCAGCTCGTCAATCGGCTCTATCGTTCCGATCTCATTGTTTGCATACATGACAGACAGCAAACATACATTTTTCCGCTCTGTTATGGTCTGTTCTACCTCTTTTAAAATCACTCTTCCGGTTTGGTCTACCTTTAGAAAAGAAATACCGCATCCCATCTGCTCCAATTCCTGGCAGCTGTTTAAAATTGCGTGATGTTCTACCGGCGTAGTCAGAATACATCCCTTTTCTTTTTCATGGGTACGCTCATAATGGCTGACAGCCTCCTTCAACGCCCAGTTGTCTGATTCCGTGCCCCCTGATGTAAAAAAGATTTCTTCCGGTCTGGCATGAATGGTACGGGCAATCGTTTCTCTTGCATGCTCAATTGCATCCCTGCTTTTTTCCCCAAACTCATAAATTGTAGAAGGATTTCCATAGTAAATATCCAGATAAGGCTCCATTGCTTTTGTCACTTCCGGAAGGGTTCTCGTCGTCGCTGCATGATCCAAATAAATCATCTTACTCATTTTTCCTCTCCATTTCTCATATAATACATAAACCCTGATTTTTGGTGGTGCTACGTGCAGATTTCCAACAAACTAAAAAATCCGATCATATCCGGAACTTTACTGCTGACTGCCTCCGGTATCCTTGGCAAAATCATAGGTTTCTTCTATAGAATATTCCTATCAAGAACAATCGGTGCAGAAGGACTGGGTATCTATCAACTAATTTTTCCAATTTCTACAATTTGTTTTGCCATCACAGTTTCCGGCCTCAGTACCGCTTTGTCCAAATATATCGCAGAATATCAGGAAAGAGATCCCTCTTCCCCGAAACGGTTCCTGCGGCTTTGCCTGCTGCTTTCCGGTTTTCTGTCCCTTATCATCATGCTGCTTCTATTCCGGTATTCCGAATTTATTGCAGAAAACATTTTATTGGAACCGCGCTGTGCACCTCTGATTCCCATTCTGGCCTGCTCGATTCCTCTGGCCTCTGTCCACTCCTGCATACACGGCTACTATTACGGCAAAAAAAAGGCAGCCATTCCTGCCGCATCTTCTTTTATGGAACAATTTGTCCGGGTAGCTTTTGTATTTTTCATCTATCAGATTCAATTGGAACAGGGAAAATCCATAGATGTCTCTATCGCTGTATGGGGACTGGTATTCGGCGAAGCCGGAGCTTTTCTTCTGTGTATAACGGCGCTGCTTTTTTCCAAAGAGAAACCAAAAGAATCCACCGAATATCGGGTATCTTCTCCTCTGGGAAAACTTCTGACTTATTCGATTCCTTTGAGCATGAACCGTCTGGCTTTGACTTTGTTTGTCAGTTTTGAATCCATACTGATTCCCTCCAGACTGGTGTTATTTGGATATTCCCAGTCAGATGCCTTAAGCGTGTTTGGCGTGCTTACCGGTATGGCTCTTTCCATTGTTACTTTCCCTACCGTTTTTACGAATTCCGTATCGGTAATGATCCTTCCCGCCATCTCTGAGGCAGACAGCAGGAATGATACAGAAAAAATCCAAAGAACCATTTACCAGACTATTTTCAGCTGCCTGCTCCTTGGCTCAATCTGCACAGGAAGCCTGCTGCTTACCGGAAAATGGATTGGAGATTTTCTGTTTGGGAATGCCCTGGCCGGAAAATTCATCTGTCTGTTAAGCTATATTTGTCCCTTTTTGTTTTTGTCTTCGATTTTATCAAGCATCATGCATGGACTCGGCATGCCGGCCTATCCGTTTCTTTTAAATCTGCTGGGCATTGGAATCCGGATTTATTTCGTTTACTTCCAAATTCCTCAATATGGCCTCAAGGCTTATTTAATGGGTATGCTGTTAAGTCAGATCTTAACCTCTCTGCTATCTGTCTGGATTCTATGGAAAAAGAGACTGCGATAAACGCAGTCTCTCCAAAAATCGTTAATTTCTAATATAAATTTCCGAAAGATTCTGTAAAATCTCTCCCGCCACATCCGGTTTGTTCATCGTATAAATATGCACATGATCCACGCCGTTTGCAATCAAATCAATGATCTGCTCCGTTGCATATGCGATACCAGCCTGCCGCATTGCTGCCGGATTGTCCGAAAATCGATCCACAATCGCTTTAAAACGAGGCGGCACCATATTGCCGGAAAGAGAAATGATTTTTTTGATCTGTCCGCTGTTGGTCACAGGCATAATGCCCGCAATTACCGGCGCCTTAATATTCTTCTGCAAAACCTTATACATGAAATTGTAGTATATGTTGTTGTCAAAAAACATCTGTGTTGTCAGAAAATCACAGCCTGCGTCTACTTTTTCTTTCAGATGCACCAAATCTTCCTGAATAGAATCCGCCTCCGGATGCCCCTCCGGATAGCAGGCTCCGCCGATACAGAAATCTCCTTGACTCTTAATATCTGCAATCAACTCACAGGCATACCGATACTGATTCGGCAGAGGAAAATCCGCTTCCCGCGGGATATCTCCCCGGAGAGCCAAAATATTTTCGATATGTTTTTCTTTTAACTGCTCAATCACCGAATGTACCTTTTCTTTGGTGGATGATACACAGGTCAGATGCGCCAGCGCCGGAATATGGTTCACATTTTGAATCTCATTTGCGATGTCTACGGTATATTCGCTTGTGCCGCCTGTAGCTCCATAAGTGATGCTCATATAAGAAGGGGACAGTTTCGCCATTTCTCTTACTACTTCCTTCGCATTGTTCAGCTGGCTTCCCAGCTTCGGCGGAAACAATTCGCAGGAAATTCCTACTTTTCCGTTATTTAAAAACTCTGATATTTTCATTTGTACTCCTTTCATTATTAATGCGCATTATTTCTGCGCATCTTTTCCGCGCACAGAAGGATGCCCGGAGGGTGTTTCTTTATTTCTGCGCATCTTTTCCGCGCATAGAAGGATGCCCGGAGGGCATTTCTTATACCGATCTGCATGTTGCACTTTGACTATTCTAGCACTTTTTTTCAGGCTTCACAAGAAAAACAGTCATTTCACGCAAAAAAATCCGCCGCCAACGAAAACGTCCCCACTCTTTTCACCGATCCCGTCATATAAATCATCCCGTCTTCCATAATCTCAACCACAAGCTCTCCGCCCGGCATTCCCACCGTCACCTTAGCTGCTGTTAATCCCATACGATAGGCCGCTGCTGCTGCCGCACACGCTCCTGTACCGGAAGCTAAGGTATAACCGGAACCCCGTTCATAAATTTCTATCTGCAGCCTTTCTCTATTTACCACTTTACATAACTGCAAATTCATCCGCCCCGGAAAATAAGCAGAATTTTCCACATAAGGCCCTAACTCCTTTGCATTTTGGCAGGAAACATCTTCTGTCATAATGACGCAATTCGGCGTTCCCACGGAAAGACAGGTACTGTTATACAAACTTCCATGAAACATCAAAGGCTCATTCAAAATCTCATGCAGAAAACCGCCTCCCTCAATAGAACCATTCAAAAAATCCGCCTTTCCCATATTCACCCGCATACAGTTTCCGGCATCATCCAAAAATTCTACTTCCACATCTCCGGCTTTTGTTGCCAGTACAAATTTCTGTTCCTTCACATATCCAAAATCCTTCAGATATTTCGCAAAAATACGTACTCCATTTCCGCTCTCTAAAGCCTCGCTGCCATCCGAATTATAAATCCAAACTTCCGGTTTCTCCTTCCCAGGCAGCGGTCCATACAAAATCCCGTCTGCTCCCACCCCAAAATTTCTCCGGCAGAGCATCTGAATTTTTCTCTCCTGCAGCCTTACCTGATTCACTCCCGGATCTAATACCAGATAATCATTTCCCAGCCCATGATACTTATGCATCGTAATCACCGACATCCCGTTTCCTCGCAAAACTCATTTTTATTCCATTCTATGCATGCTCCAAAGAAGTCGTTCATCCGGCATATCAAACCATTGTCTCGTTTTTCCCCAGAGCGTGTTTGAAAAATGCTTTCTGCCAGATGTATGACCCACTTAGCGGGAGATTTTTACTCAAAGGGCATGATTCAAACACACTCCAGAACACAGTCAGCCGTCAGACAGATATATGAATGCAAAGCCCCGCTTCATATATCCATCCAACGGCTGACGTCTGTCTTAAAAACAAAAAACATATCTCTGCTCGCTACACTTTTCCCTGCAGCGTCTCAAAAGGATTATTCTTTCTCTCTCCTAATATCTGCTCAATCTGTTCTTTCGTCACCGGATCTTTCACTTCCGTTGTCCCATAGGTAGAAGATGGCTGATCCGCAAATCTCTCATCTGCCTTAAAAACCATTTCCTTTCCCGTATCTGCCTCATGAGCGGCCTTTTGCACATCCTTTGCCGCCTGCAGGGCCGCTGCCTCTTCCGGCGTCATATAATGTACATTATATCCTTTTACAATACTTCTTGCGCATTTTTCTTTAAAATTTCTTTTGTCAATCATATCCTGCATACTATCTCTCCTCATTTGATCATTTATTGAATCACTTTCCTACAGTCTGTGCAGTACATGTACAAACCGTTTTGAACTGCTGCCATTTATGTTTTGCCTTCCAAAAATATCCTTTGTTTTTCTGCTTTCAAAAGATCATCTTTGAGACTCTTTTCATGAATAAAAACAGCCAAAAGTGAGAATGATTTTTATATACTACTTTAAGAAACTGGAGGTCCTCTCATGGCTGTCTACAAAGTCGAAATATGCGGTGTTAATACATCCAAACTCCCCGTCCTCAAAGAAGAGGAAAAAGAAGAACTTTTTAAAAAAATCAAAGCAGGCGATGCTGCTGCCAGAGAAACGTATATCAAAGGCAATTTAAGACTGGTATTAAGCGTCATCAAACGTTTTTCCGGCAATAATGAAAATGTAGACGATCTGTTTCAAATCGGCTGCATCGGCCTGATTAAATCCATTGATAATTTTGACGATACCATCGGTGTGAAATTCTCCACTTATGCCGTACCTATGATTATCGGTGAAATCCGCCGCTATCTAAGAGATAATGCCTCTTCCATCCGCGTCAGCCGCTCCCTGCGGGATACTGCTTACAAGGCAATTCATGCCAAAGAAGAATTGGCTAAAACATCTTTCAAAGAACCTACCATTCAAGACATCTCCAATTCCACCGGCATTCCGAAAGAAGAACTGGTCTTCGCTCTGGATGCCATTCAAAGCCCTCTCTCCCTCTACGACCCTGTCTACACCGACGGAGGCGATACCCTCTATGTCATGGATCAGGTCAGAGATAAAAAAAACAAAGAAGAAAATTGGATTGAAAATCTCTCTGTCAATGACGCCATGAAACAGCTAAACAAACGGGAAAACTATATCATCAAGCTCCGCTTTTTTGAAGGCAAAACCCAAATGGAGGTAGCGGAAGAAATCCACATCTCCCAGGCACAGGTCAGCCGTCTGGAAAAATCCGCCTTAAAAAATATGCGTCATTACCTGTCCTAGCACAGGTATCTCTTATCGTTCCCATTTATCACACAGGGAATTAATCTGGTCTGCAAATCTGCCCAGTTCCTTATTGGGCATACCTTCGCAGCGATGGATAAGAGCCAAAAGCCTTTGTCCCGCCGCCAGAAGTCTTGCATAGATATTGGCGGCTGCTTTTGACTTTTCTTTCTTCTTCGCCGCCCGCTCCCTGCTGCCCCGGGCGATCATCTCTCCGGTTACAAGGTCATAGCAGTCTCCGCTGTATGGCGCTGCCGCAGAAACGGAAAGCTCTTTTTCCAAATGCGCGGCAAAGGAATCACAGACCTGATCCTCGCCGTGCACGACAAAGATCTTCTTCGGATGTTTCACCTTCGATGCCCATTCCGTCAGATGATCTTTATCTGCATGACCGCTGATGCCGGGAAGATTTAAAATCTCCGCCTGCACATGAATCATCTCACCGAAAAGCTTTACTTCTTTCGTTCCGCCAAGGAGCATATTCCCCAGGGTTCCCGGCACCTGGAATCCCACAAACAATATCGTAGATTCTTTTCTCCAGAGATTGTGTTTTAAATGATGCCGAATCCGCCCCGCCTCACACATACCGGAAGCGGAAATAATGACAACCGGTTTCTCAATAAAGTTAATCTCTCTTGACTCATCACTTGTAATCGCCATCCGAAGTCCGGGAAACGAGATGGGATTAATCCCCTGTTTCACCAGCGTCAATGCCTCTTCGTCAAAACAGTCTGCCACATTTTTGTGGAAAATTCCTGTGGCGTCCACAGACAACGGACTGTCAATGTAAACCTCAAAATCCAGAAAACGGTTCAAAAGACGCTCTGTCTTTATCTTCCTCAAAAAATACAGCATTTCCTGGGTTCTGCCTACGGAAAATGCGGGAATAACAACATTGCCTCCTCTGGCAAATGTACGGTCAATGACTGCCGCAAGCTCTCTGGCATAATCTGGCGACTCTGTATGATTCCTGTCGCCGTATGTGGACTCTATCACTACGTAATCCGCCTCTGTGATAAACTTCGGATCTTTGATCAGCGGCTTGCCGGAATGACCGATGTCGCCGGAAAATGCAATTTTTACCTCTTCTCCGTCTTCTCTCACCCACATTTCAATACTGGAAGAACCTAACAAATGGCCTGCATCTATAAACCGTACGTCCAGATTGTCATCAATAGAAACCTTCTTTTCGTACTCACAGGAAACGAAATGCTGCAAAACCCCTTCTGCATCCTTCATTTCATAAAGAGGCTCCACTTTCGGCCCTCCTGCGCGCCGCCCTTTACGGTTCTTCCACTCTGCCTCAAACATCTGAATATGGGCGCTGTCTCTCAACATAATGCTGCACAGTTCACATGTTGCTTTTGTGGCAAATACCTGCCCGCGGAAACCATGAGCATATACCAGAGGCAGTAAACCGGAATGATCAATATGAGCATGGGTAATAAATATGTAGTCGATTTCTGCCGGATTCACCGGAATTTCCTGATTTACATACAGATCCGGCCCCTGCTCCATACCGCAGTCCACCAAAAGCCTCTTCCCTCCATATTCCAGAAAATGGCAGCTTCCGGTCACCTCATGATCCGCCCCTAAAAATTCTAATCGCATAGTACCTTCTCCTCGCCTGTTAATAAATTTATTATAACACATGGCCATGTAAAAATCCATTGAAAACCGCTGTTAACAATTCAGGAAAGACCAAAGCGGGTTACTGTTCACTTCTGGACCGTGCACTGCGCTGCACGGTCACAGGCCAGTACAGTACTGGGGCCGGAATCCGGCCTCTTGCCGTAAGGCAACTTTAAATAGGCCGGATTCGTTACTGTGAACACCGTGGGTGTGAACAGTAACCAAAGCGGAGAAAAGAGGGTTTCTAATTGTGATTTTATTCTAACCGTATCATTTCTTTCTTTAACCGGCGCATAATCTTTTTCTCCAGTCTGGATATGTAAGACTGGGAAATTCCCAGCCGGTCGGCTACTTCCTTCTGCGTCAGTTCTCTGCCGCCTCTGCCAATGCCATACCGCAGTTCTACGATCATCCGCTCTCTTCCGGACAATTTATTGATGGCTTTCCCCAAAAGATGATGCTCCACTTCTGCCTCAATATCCCGATAAATGACATCCTCATCCGTCCCAAGAATATCCGAAAGTAAAAGTTCGTTTCCATCCCAATCCACATTTAAAGGTTCATCTATGCTCACTTCCATTTTCGTCTTGCTGTTTCTTCTTAAATACATCAAAATCTCATTCTCTATACATCTCGAAGCATAGGTCGCCAATTTGATATTTTTCTGGGGATTAAAGGTATTAATGGATTTGATCAGCCCGATTGTTCCAATGGAAATTAAATCCTCCACGCCGATTCCCGTATTATCAAATTTCTTGGCAATATAAACCACCAGACGAAGATTGTGTTCAATCAGTGTACTCTTCGCCTGATCCTGCCCGCGTTCTCCCAGACAGCTGATGCAGGCAGCCTCTTCCTCTGCCTCCAAAGGCGGTGGAAGCACTTCTGTTCCGCCGATATAATGAACCTCATTTTTCGGTCCGAATACCATTTGATAAATGGACGGCATCCATTTAAATTGAATCTGTTTTGGTCTGTTTATTTTTATGTACATATGCCTTCTTCTTTTCCTTTCTTACTTTTTTATTGCACATCGTTTCCTTATTTTCTCAGGCAGCATCTCTTCCCCGGCAAAATCTTTTTTTTGCACCGTTCCCCCAAAAACGCCTTCCCCGTTTAAAATCATCTGATACGCCCGGTTTTCAAAAATCTCCTGTCCGGCCACTGCCAGCGTTGCCGGAGAAATTTCATAATCTTCTTCCTTTCCTTTGATTTTCATGCGTTCTATGCCAAAAGCCTCCAGCATCCCCTGTCTGCAGCCAACAGAAGAAAAGGGAATCAGTCTTGTGGCAAAAGTCCGGGTTCCTCCCAAAGACAAAAAAACCTCCTCCGATATGATATGAACCGGCGCTTTGATATAAGGATCTATCAAACGATTTCCCGTATCATACAATGCTATAAGACTTACTTTCTGCTCCCCTTGTTCTAAAAGTACCGAATAAAAGGTCTGCACATTTTTGTTTTTTCTGCGTAAGATATACAGAAACAGAAAAACAGGAACAGATGTAAAAAGCAGACAGATCTCATAATATCGTCTGCCTGCAACTGTAACATAAAGCCATTCTACGCTTCCTCCCAGCAGCAGTATCACAAAATACATCAGGCAAAAAGCTTTTCCATAGATTCCTTTTTCCGCCGGAAAAAAACAGCCAATCACCATTCCCGAATTCACAATAAAATGCACGCATAAAAGATACAGATCATAATTTTGCAAAAACAAGAGCAAAAAGCACCCCGCCAGACTGCTTAAGGCACAGCAGAGCAGATATCTAAGCAGTCTTTTCTTTTGATTCAGTATTCTGCCAACCATATAGACAGCCAGAAAATCCAGATAGAAATTCGTTAAGAAAAATACATCTGCATAAAACTCATAATTCACTATTCACCTCCAGCTCATCTGCTGGAATTTATTATAAAAGATACTTTTTTTATATTTTGTCAAACCATGGAAATTTTCCCAAAAAATTCATCTGATAAAACCGACAAAAAAAGACCTTAAGAAAAGCGTTTTCTCTTCTTAAGGTCTTTCTTTTATGTATTTATCTCTTTGGGTTCTTTAAGAAATCCGGAATCTGAATATCTCTTTGTTTCACAGTACTCTCCGGTTTGGGAGGTCTCTTGATACCGCCGTAATTAAAAGGCGTTGTAGTGGGCTGCTGAGTGGTAGAACCCATTCCCATTGATGCGCCTGTATTATGCATTCCCGCTGTCTGCATCGGCCTCGTACCATTTGTCATAGACCTTGCAGTTCCTGTCGTTGAACGGGGCTGCGTTGTAGATGAGCCGTATTTGGAACCTGACGTCATCCTGCCTGACTGTCCCTGATTTTCAAGTCCTGTAGCAATGACAGTAATCGTCGCCTCGTCTGTCATCGTCTCGTCGTACTTGGCTCCGAAGATAATATTCGCATTGTCTCCGGAAAGATCCTGTACGTAGCTTGCTGCATCATTGGCATCCATAAGGGAAATATCGCCGGAAATATTGATAATGACATGGGACGCACCGGTAATCGTAGTCTCAAGCAGCGGACTTGCAACGGCGAGCTTCACTGCCTCAATTGCCTTATCATCGCCTTTGGCAGTACCGATGCCGATGTGCGCCAGTCCCTTATCCTTCATAACAGTCTGTACATCCGCAAAATCCAGATTAATAAGAGCAGGTACATTAATCAAATCCGTAATACCTGCAACAGCCTGCTGCAGTACTTCATCTGCTTTCTTTAAGGCATCCGGCATCGTCGTTCTTCTATCCACAATCTCTAATAATTTGTCATTTGGAATCACAATCAATGTATCCACACATTCTTTTAATCGGTCAATGCCGGATATTGCATTAACCATACGTGTCTTCGCTTCAAATTTGAAAGGTTTTGTCACAACTCCTACTGTTAAAATCCCCTGTTCTTTTGCAATCTGTGCAACCACCGGCGCTGCGCCTGTTCCGGTTCCGCCGCCCATACCACAGGTAACAAACACCATATCTGCACCCTTTACTGCTGCTGCCAGCTCTTCGGAACTCTCCTCTGCCGCCTTCTGCCCGATTTCAGGCTGCGCCCCTGCGCCAAGTCCTTTTGTCAATTTCTCACCAATTTGAATCAGGGTAGGAGCTTTACAGAGCATCAATGCCTGCTTGTCCGTATTCACTCCTACAAACTCAACTCCCCCGATACTTTCATCAATCATTCTATTTACTGCATTGTTTCCAGCGCCGCCTACTCCGATTACGATGATTTTGGCACTGGAATCATCCGGTTTTTTAATTTCAAGCAAGGTGGTTCCTCCTTTTATTCTCTAAAAATATATCTAAATATATATTTCATTATTCTTTCTCTCACAGACTCTTATAAAATATAATATAGTTTTTTCAAGAATTAATCAACAGCAAATTTGTTTTTTTTATTTTATTTCATCAAAAATAATATTTGTAGTGTTTTCTGTCCAGTTTTCAATATGCAAAACTCCTTTTTTCCCGGAAAGCTCCGGTAAAATATAAGAAAGCCGCAGAATTTTCTGGGTAAGGTTGTCCGACTGTCCCAGCAGAACCTGTATATCTCCATAATTCAAAGAAATCTCTCCGCTGCCTCCAAACTGTATTTTATCCGGAACCACTTCTTTTTTCTCAAGAGACCTTGTAACCGTTAAAAGGCTTTTTAAAAGATTCTCATCTTTTATAGGAAGTTTCTCGTATAACACCACTTTGTCACAATCCAGCCCCTCCACCTGAGGGACATTTTCAATAATCTCCTTGGAAGTCTCCACTACAAATCCGTCTGTATCGAAATAAGCATTCTGATTGATTGCCGAGATATAAAGATATCCGATCATTCCCTTTTCATATACGTGAACCCGCAGTGTATGGGGGTCGTCCAAAGAAACCTCTAAGGAATCTACGAAAGGAATCTCCTCTCCTTCCAAAAAACGATATTTTAAAAACATATAAAGGGAATTCCAGGAATTGGGATCTGACAGTACCATTTTTTGAATCTGGCCGTCAGAGTAGTATTCATTTCCCTCTACCACAACCGTCTGCACGGTAAATACTTTCCAGACAATCAAAACAGACGCCCCAATCAGAAAAAACAAACTCAGAAATACCCTCAAAAATATCTTTCTCTTCTTTTGTCTTCGATATTTTTCCCGCATGGACATTTTTTTTCCTGCCATTTTACACCATCTCCATTTTAATACCACGGGATACGCTAAGCGCCAGCCCCATTTCTGTCAAAAGAATTGCTACCGAAGTTCCTCCATAGCTGACAAATGGAAGGGTAACTCCTGTATTTGGAATGGAATTGGTCACAACCGCAATGTTTAAAATCACCTGAATTGCAATATGAGCCATAATTCCCACAACAATCAACGCTCCGAAAAGATCCGACGCATTATTGGCAATTACCAGAAATCTCCAGATCAAAAGCAAAAAAAGCAAAATAATACAGATTGCGCCAAACAGGCCTAATTCTTCGCATATAATCGAAAAAATCATATCATTTTGCGCCTCCGGCACAAATCCCAGTTTCTGCATGCTCTCTCCCAGCCCTTTTCCAAACAATCCGCCGGAACCGATTGCATATAGCCCCTGCAAGGTCTGATATCCTTTGTCGTACTCTTCCGGATGAAGCCATATCAACAGACGCTCCGCCCGGTATCCCTCCAGAGCAATAAAAATCGCTCCAAAAACTCCCACAAAACCGGCAATCAAAAAAAACTGGGCATATTTGGGGCTTGATACAAAAACCATAAAAACTGCAATTCCAAGAATGATGATCGCCGTACTCAGGTTGCTGTACCCTACTATCCCGAGAATGGGCATAACAATAATCATAACCTTGATGACTGACGAAAATTTTCCCATTTGCTTAGGAATGCGGTTAATAATCGTTGCCAAAAACAAAATAACCGCCATTTTCGCTATTTCAGAAGGCTGAAAAGAAATCGGTCCAATCTCCAGCCACCTGGTAGAACCATTGTAATTGGAGCCTTTAAACATAACAAGCACACACAGTCCCAACGCTCCTATGTAACACAGACCGCTTAGCCGTATCCAGATATGATAATCAATGGACGCCACCACAAGCATTCCGGCAAAGCCCAACAGCGATGCAAAAAGCTGCTTTTTCAGATAATACGCAGAATTTCCAAACCTCAGCTGCGCATTATAAGAACTTGTACTGTAAAGCATGACCAGGCCAAAGCCCACTAGAAAAATAATGATAAACAATAATGTATAGTCAAAATATTTAATTTGTTTTTTTTCATTTTTCTCAGCTTTCGGTCTGCGACTCATAGATTCACTCCTTTAAGCTGCGTACGATTTCTTTAAAAATCCTGCCGCGCTCTTCATAATTTTTAAACATTCCAAAACTTGCACATGCCGGCGAAAGCAATACGGCATCCCCGGATTTGGCATGGTCATAACAAACCGCAACCGCCTCTTCCATAGAATCCGCCAAAGTAACTGCCGTAAAACCATGTTTCTTTGCCGTTTCTGCAATTTTATCCCTTGTCTGTCCAATCAGTACCAGCTCTTTTACTTTTCCATGAAAAGCATCAAACCATTCGTCATAAACCGATTCTTTATCATAACCCCCTCCAATCAGATACGTAGGGCGGTTCATTGCGCCGATTCCCTGAATCGCCGCATCCGGATTCGTCGCTTTGGAATCGTTATAAAAACGGATTCCTCTTTTTTCAGCTACATATTCAATTCTGTGTTCTACAGCAGTAAAACGGCGCAGCGTTTCTCTGACTGCATCAAGGGGAACGCCAATGCCAAGAGCCATAGCCACAGCCGCCATTACATTTTCATAATTATGCCTGCCCAACAGATTTAATTCATTTGTTCTGATAATTTCTGTTATTTCACCGTCACAGGCACGATATATGGCATCCTCTTTTACATAAAAACCATTTTCCAATTCTCTTTTACTGGAAAACCACGCCACTTTCGTCTGCAGCCCTTCGCCGAACTTCCGCAGGACTTCATCTTCGTAATTTAACACGCAGAGATCTTCCGGCTTCTGATTCTTCGTAATGCTTTCCTTTGCAGCAATGTAATTTTCCATTGTGTGATGTCTGTTCAAATGATCCGGCGTAATGTTTAAAATCGCCGTAATCCCGGGAGCAAACCGATGAATCGTCTCCAGCTGAAAACTGCTGATTTCTGCCGCCGTAACTGTTTCCTCTGTAGTATCCGCTGCGACGCTGGTATAAGGGATTCCGATATTGCCCACTACACGTACATCTGCAAAATGGCTTTTTAAAATTTCACCCAAAAGAGAGGTGGTCGTGGTCTTTCCATTGGTTCCCGTTATGGCAAGAACCTCTCCCTTCGCAAAGGCATAAGCAAGCTCAATCTCTCCCCAAATAGCCGCGCCCAGATCCCTCATAGTATTTACCATGGGAAGATCCACCGGTATGCCGGGACTTAACACCAGAATATCAACCGCCTTTTGGTCCTCTTCACTAAGATCTCCCAACAGTATCTCTATATTTTGTAAATTCGGATTTTTTTCATAAAATGACTGGATGTCCAATTCGGTATTGCCGTCATAAAGACGAACTGCAAATCCCTGTTTCTTCAGAAGTTCTGCTGCTGCAATGCCGCTTTTTCCTGTTCCCGCCACGAGAAACCGTTTTTCTTTCAAATTCATTGGTATTCCTCCTACACTGCAATAAGGGCTGTCAGACAAAGCAGCGCCGTCACAATAGAAAAGACTGCCACTACTCTTGTTTCAGACCAGCCGCCCAGTTCAAAATGATGATGAATCGGAGCCATACGGAAAAACCTCTTCCCGTGCGTCAGCTTAAAATATCCTACCTGAATGATCACTGAAATCACTTCGATCATATAAATAAATCCCACAATCGGAATAAACAGAGGCATCTGCAGCATATAAGCCGCTGCAGCCACAAAACCGCCCAATGCCAGAGATCCGGTATCTCCCATAAAAACTTTTGCCGGGTATACATTAAACAGCAAAAATCCCAGCAGTGCGCCGACTACGGCACAGGTAATGGGTTCAATTCCGCTCTGCGTCCCTACTGCAGCTACACTGAAAAAAGTAGCTACCAATACCGTTACGCTAGAAGCCAGTCCGTCTAATCCATCGGTAAAATTCACACCGTTCACCGTTCCGATTACCACAAAAAACATAAGTGGAATCGCCGCTTTCCCCGGGTCCAGATACTGCCCTTTTAAAAACGGAATCTGCAGCAGCAGAGAAACATCCGTATAATTTAAGATATAGTAGGCAAAAATTCCGGTTACAACAATCTGCAGCAGCATCTTCTGCCATGCAAAAAGACCGTCAGAGCGGCGGAGCACTACTTTCAAATAGTCGTCCAAAAATCCAATTGCCCCAAATCCCACTGTCAAAAATAAAATCGGAATGATCTTGGGGTAATCCTGTATAAAGAACAGACTCGCTGCCAACACGCCTGCCAATATAATCAATCCCCCCATAGTCGGTGTTCCCGTTTTTTTCAAATGAGATTTTAATTCTTCCCTCTCTGTCTGCCCCACTTTTAACTTTCTCAAAAATGGAATAATAATCGGCCCTAACAATGCGCTGATTGCAAAGGCAATCAATACAGGAGCCGCCACTTGATAAACCATAATCTCTACCTCTTTTCCGTACTTTTTCTTCTGACATTCCAGTATACGTTATTATAAGCTATTCTGCAAGTTCTGATTCAGTTTCCGCAGCAGCTTTTTCATCATAGGGAATATTCAGATAAGGAAGTATATTTTCAAAGATCTCTTTTGCCACCGGCGCCGCAATCGTCCCTCCATAATAAACTCCCTGAGGATTGTTGATGATCACCAACACTATTACCTGAGGATCTTCCACCGGTGCAAATCCCAGAAAAGACGAAATATATTTGTTCGCACTCCGGGGCAGCGTCTGAGACGTAGCTGTTTTGCCTCCTATGGAGTATCCTGCTATTTTCGCATTTCTACCGCCGCCCTCTGCCACTACCTGCTCCAGAAGATACCGGACAGTATCGGAAGTCTCTTTGCTCACAATTCCCTCTGTTTCTTCATAAGAAAAAGTTTTTACTGTATTTCCCTCGCCGTCCCGTACCGAAACTCCAAAATGCGGTGTAATCCTGTTTCCCCCATTGATAATAGACGATACTGTAGTCAAAAGCTGAATCGGCGTAATTTGAAAGGATTGGCCAAAAGACATGGTGGCCAGCTCCACAAGGCCGATATTTTCTTTGGAATGCATAATCGTAGCTGCCTCTCCAGGCAGATCAATTCCTGTTTTTTTCAGTAAGCCCAAACTGCTGAAATAATCATAAAAATGCTCCGGCCCCACCCGCAGTCCCACGTCGATAAAAACCGGATTGCAGGAATTCATAATACCATGAACAAAATCTTCTGCTCCGTGTCCTGTCCGTTTATGGCAATGGATATTTCTGTCCTCTACAGTGATATAACCGGGACAGAAAAACTGATCTGTAAGACGGACTACCCCTTCTTCCAATGCCGCTGTCGTGGTAATAATTTTAAAAGTAGAACCCGGCTCGTATGTATCATTTATACACTGGTTTCTCCACATACCGTTTAAAAGATTTTGTTTTTCCTCTTCCGAAACATTTTCCCGGGGTTCATAATTTAAAGTAAAGGGATCATTCAGATTAAATTCCGGAACATTGACCATTGCCATTAATTCTCCGTTGGAAGGATTCATCACCATAACAGAAACACTGTCCGCCTGTTTTTGCTCCAATGCCTTAGAAGCGGCCTGCTGGGCGTACATCTGTATATTATAATCCAAACTGATATGCAGATCATTGCCGTCTACAGGATCTAACCGGGACTCTCCGGCGTTTTCAATTTCTACGCCTCTGGCATCTGTCAATGTAAGTATTTTTCCATTTATCCCCTGAAGATATTCGTCATATTTGACTTCCAGGCCGATGATGCCCTGATTGTCTCCCCCTGTAAACCCCAATACTTTGGAAGCTAACGTATCATAAGGATAGTATCTTTTATAATCTTCATCTACCTTCACACCGGAAAGTCCGTAAGCACGAATGCGCTCTCCGGTCTCTTTATCCACATTGGATTTAATCCGCTCAATGGAACTGACTTTTTCTACCCTCTTGCGAACCGTCTCTTCCGAAATTCCCAGTTCTTTTGTCAAAGCGGCAATAACGCCTTCGGGATCGTCAATCTGATTATGGATGACAGATATGGTGCAGACTGTCTTATTGGCAGCCAGTACCGTTCCTGTAGAGTCTATGATCTTCCCTCTTGCCGCTTTGATATCCCGTTCCCGTTCATGGAGGTCTTCTGCTTTCTGCCCGTAATATTCGGAACAAAATACCATAAGATAGACCAGACGCCCGATCAAAAACATCATCATGAACAAGACTGCCGCAAATATAATCATAGATTTCCGGCGGTTATAGGTTTTATATCGAAACATGACAAACGCCTCATAAAAGCACCTTTCTTCCATTTTATTACTGCTTTGATAAGGTTATGTCTTTCTGCCCGAAAACTTTATTCTTCCGGCATTTCTCACTCCGGCTCCTGACCGCCTTCCGGCTCATTTCCCTCCGGCTCCTGACCGCCTTCCGGCTCATTTCCCTCCGGCTCATTTTCCTCCGGCTGCAATTCCTCATCCGGATAGATATTTAAATAAGGAAGAATTTCTTCTAAAATTTCTTTTGTAACCCACTGGGCATAATTACTGTGATCCTGTTCTTCCACATTTGGCGTATCAATTACCACATAAATCACAAGCTGTGGATTCTCCTGAGGCAGATATCCAATAAAGGAAACGAGATAATTTTCTTCTTCCCTCGGCTGTTTTTCGGCTGTTCCCGTCTTGCCTCCCATAGAATAACCGTTGACTTTGGCCTCTGATCCGGTTCCTTCTGATACAGTTTTGTAAAGATAAGATTTTAAAAGATCGGAAGTCTCTTTCGAAACCGTTTCTTTTAACAGCACAGGCTTGATGGTTTCAATCGTATTTCCCTTTGCATCCAGTATCTTTTTCACTACATGAGGCTGGTAGTATTCTCCGCCGTTTATCAGAGAAGAAAATGCGCTTGCCACCTGGATCATTGTGCAGTTAAAATTCTGCCCGAAGGAATTTGTGGCAAGGTCAATCGGCTTCATTTTTTCTTTTGCAAAAAGCAGGCCGCTTTCCTCTCCCGGAAGGTCAATTCCTGTTTTCTTTCCAAAACCAAATATACTCTGATAAGCTGCAAAATTATCTTTTCCGATAGTATAAGACATCTGCATCAGCGCATCATTGCAGGAATCCATCAGAGATTTCTCCACGGTTTCCACTCCGTGTCCCACTGTGCTTACGCAATGCACCTTTGTATCTCCCGCAAACGTCTCCAGCCCGTCACAGACATATGTTTCATTTCCGGTCATCGTTCCCGTTTCCAGTCCGCAGGCAACCGTAAGCGGTTTTACTGTGGAACCCGGTTCAAAAATGCTTGTCACACAGAAATTCTCCCAGAGTCTGTTTAAAAGCTCCATTTTTGCATCTTCATCCAGTCCTTCTAACTCTTCCTCCGTAAAATAATCCGAAATTTCCCTCGGCTTATTCAGATCAAAGCCAGGGAAGTCCGCCATTGCATAGATTTCACCATTCTGGGGATTCATCAGAATTGCTGCGCCATTTAAAAAGCCGTCTCCTGTAACATAGCCGTTTGTATTCTCTTCATTGAACTTTGCCAGCTTGTCCTCTACTACTTTCTGAATGTGCATATCAATGGTAGTTACAATGGTATTTCCGTCTTCTGCCGGCTTTATCGTCTTTTCAAAATTATTGTCGGCATTCAGGTATCCGTATTCTCTTCCGTCCAGTCCGTTCAGGGTGCTGTCATAATATTTTTCCAGGCCAAGCGTTCCAACATTGCCGCCGGATACAAAACCGATCAGAGATGCAGCCAGAGAATTATAAGGATAACTGCGCTCATATTCCTTTTCAAACCATATAGCGTCTCCATTGATATCTGGATACTTCTTAGAATCCTCTTCCATTGCAAGATATGGCTGTATATCTTCATAGGAAACCTTTTTTAAAAGCACCTCATACTGTCCTTTGGGATTGTCCTTTAATCTCTGATAGAGATCTTCTTCCTTCAGTTCCGGAAAACAGGCCACTACGGCAGATATAGTTGCGACAATTTCTTTTTCCCGTTTTTCCCGCTCTTTTTCTTTTTCCTCTTTTCCCTCTTCTTTGCTCAGAACGCTGCAGTCAAAAATAACATTATACACATCTATGCTGGTAGCAAGCACGGTTCCTTTTGCATCAATGATATCTCCCCTCTGATAGGGAATTGTCGTACTGTTATACACCTGCTGAGCCAATACAATTTTCTCGTATTTTTCTCCGCTGGTATATTCAATATACATCAGTCTGACCACCAGTCCCGTCAAAACCAACGAAATGAGCAGGAACATAATGATCAGTTTTTTCTGCATTCTTTTTAAAAATTTTTTTGGTTTTCTGATTCTTCGTTTTCTTCCCACGCTGATTCCTCTATACTTTTCTATTTCTCCGGTATCTCAGAATACTGATCCATAAAATCACTGTCTTTAATGGTATAATAAATGATCTGCTCTGGAGTCGCGAATTTCATTCCCAGAGCAAATGCCTGTTCTCTTACTGCATCCAAATCTGTGGAAAGATCGATTCGTTTTACTGCTGCGTCATTTTCCGCCTGGAGATTCATAATCTGACTCTCTAATTTGGAAATATTTTTGGTTCTCCCTACAATATCTGACTGAAGACGAATATAGGTAACGCATACAATGCCAAATATCAATACTGCCGCTGTGCAGAAAAGCACATAGCCCAAACTCATCCGCATAGCACGTTCCTGATTCCGTTTTGCCACCCGGCGGTTTCTGCGTTTCTTGCGCTCCTGCTCTTCTTCCAGCTGCCGCTGTCTACGTTCTTCCGGCTCTCCTTCCAGACGGCGCACCGTATTGCCGTCTACATAATAATTTGTTTTGAAATCTCCGCTTCTATTATAATGAGTTTTTTCTCTTTTCATATTCTATTACTCCTATCTTGCTATTGCGCTATTTACGGCGCATAAAGGGGATACCCGCAGGGTATCTATTCTTTTTCAAACACTCTCAGTTTTGCGCTTTTTGCTCTTGTATTCTCTTCCAGTTCATTTGCTCCCGGCAAAACAGGCTTTCGTGTCACACATTTTCCTTTTGGTGCTTTTCCGCATACACAAATTGGAAAATCCTTGGGACAGGTACAGGGATGTTCATTTTTCTTAAAATTCACCTTTACAATCCGATCTTCCAAAGAGTGAAATGTAATAATGCAAAGCCTTCCTCCCGGGTTTAACAAATCAATCATCTCATCTAAAGATTTTTCCAGTACCTCAAGTTCATGGTTCAGTTCGATGCGAAGAGCCTGAAAAGTTCGTTTCGCCGGATGTCCGCCTGTAACCTGTATTTTCTTTGGAATGGCTCTGCGGATAATCTCTGTCAGTTCTCCCGCTGTCTGAATCCGTCTGGTCTTTCGTTCCTCAACAATATGTTTTGCAATATTTTTAGCAAAACGATCTTCTCCGTAATCACGGATTACCCGAAACAGCTCTCTTTCGCTGTATTCATTAACAATATCTTCTGCTGTTAAGCTTTCTCTTTTATCCATCCGCATATCAAGCGGCGCATCCATATCCCGATAGGTAAATCCCCTCTCCGGCGCATCCAGCTGATAAGAGGAAACTCCCAGATCTAAAAGTATTCCGTCTGCTTTTGGGATGCCAAGCTCCTGCAGCGCTTTTTTCATATTACAGTAATTATCATGAACCAAAGCTGCTTTCTCCTGATGTGCTTTCAAACGTTCCTGGGCAGCCAGAAGAGCGTCTGCATCCTGATCAATGCCGATCAGCCTGCCGCCTTCTGTCAGCTTTTCTGCAATTCTTAAGGAATGGCCGGCTCCGCCTAGAGTTCCGTCTACATAAATTCCATTTGGTTTGATCTGCAGATATTCAATTACTTCTTCCAATAAAACCGATTTGTGATAAAACTCCATGTCCTATTCCTTTTCTGTTAAATGCTCAGTCCAAGATCTGCCATATGTTCTGCAATTTCGCCCATATCATCATATGTATTTTCACCAAGCCAGCGTTCCTTGCTCCAGATCTCAATCCTGCTCAAAACACCCGCCAGTACAACATCTTTCTGCAAATCTGCATATTCCCGCAATACCTGAGGAAGCAAAATTCTCCCCTGCTTGTCCACTTCGCAGGTTGCTGCACCCGCAAAGAAGAATCTGGAAAATTTTCTTGCATCTTTTGTCGTCAGTGGAATGTTGCGGAATTTTTCTTCGATATTCGCCCATTCTTCATTTGAGTACACAAAAAGACATCCATCCAGCCCTTTCGTCACAACAAATTCACTGCCTAACGATTCTCTGAATCTGGATGGAACAATCAATCTGCCTTTTGCATCAATTGTATGATTGTATTCTCCCATGAACATAACGAACACCCTCTAGCCGGAAATAGTTATCCACTTTTTTATCCACTTATCCACTTTATACCATTTCCAACCACTTTCCTCCACCTTTATACCCCATTCTATATCAATTCGGGGTAAAAATCAATGAAAAGCACAAAAAAAATGTTATTGACCTCTTCCCTGGATCAATAACATCTTCTCAATACAAAGATTTTAAATGCTCTTGTATTGATTTTTATAAAGTTTTTTATCTGCATGGTTTGTGATTTGGACCTCTAATTCTATGTATTCCTCAATTAACTGATCCAGTTTATGGTTTGCTCTGACAAACGCTTCATCATCTGTTCCAAACTCGATCATTGCGTTCACCACATTTCTCTGACGTTCAATGGCCTCTTGCAATTTTATTATTTCTTTCATATTTTTTCTCCATGTATTTTTATAATCAAGATTCCTTTGTGGAAGGTGGATGTATCACTGGAAATATTACATTTTATAATTGATATAGACATTTTACCTCTATATGTCGTAAAAATCAAACAAATTTTTCTGACTTTTTCTCTCATTTTTCGACATTTGTTTCTTTTCACAGACTTTGACCTTTTTATAACAGTCATTTAGGGCGGACCACAGTATTTTGCTGTGGAAATATCGCCCAGAAAATTCGGCTCTTTGCCCAGAACAAGCCTGCAAAGAGCCGAATCATTTTTCTGTTATTTACAGCAGAACGTCATACATTCTGTTTCGCCGCATTTGCAGGCTCCGCTGCCGCCAATTCCGATATGGTCTGCAGCGCATTTGCAGTCTTCATTGTGTACGCAATTGCATGCCTGACAATCCACTTCAATATTTTTATCCGGCTCATTAACTGCATTTCTTGCAGAATCGCCTCTTTTTTCCCGGAAGCTTGCACAGCAGGTTCCCTGCGCCCTTTTTGCCTCTTTGCCATCTACCACAATATCGCCTTTGCAGCAGCATCTGTCTTCATTGAAATGACAATTTGTAACAGAACAGTCTAATCTTGTCATAATTTTTCCTCCTGTAAAAAATTTTTCAAAACAAAAATCCGGCCAGAAATATCTAACCGGATTTAGTATTTGAACCTGCTCTTAAAAATATGCTATGCTTTTTTTTCCTCTGTTGCTTCTTCTTTACGAATTTCTTTGGCGTCAATTTCTTTTTTAATAAATGTAATAAACGTATCTAACGGCTGGCTTCCTTCATCTCCTGCAAAACGGCTTCTGACGGAAACTGTATTTTCCTCCTCTTCTTTTTGTCCTACAACCAGCATGTAGGGAAGTTTATCCAGCCTTGCCTCCCGGATTTTAAAACCGATTTTTTCGGAACGGTTGTCTACCGTTGCATCAATTCCATTTTTTGCCAGTTCTTTGCAGACTTTTTCGGCATACTCTTCGTATTTTTCAGAAATCGGAAGTACGCGTACCTGCTCCGGACACAGCCATGTGGGGAATTTGCCGGCATATTTTTCAATCAGCCATGCCAGCGTTCTCTCATAACAGCCCAAAGACGTTCTGTGGATAATGTAAGGACGTACTTTACTGCCGTTTTGATCAATGTAATACATATCAAACTGCTCTGCCAGCAGCGCATCCCACTGAAT
>CAJUEY010000026.1 GCA_910585825.1 uncultured Lachnospiraceae bacterium
CCTGCGGCCTCCTGGTCCCAAACCAGGCGCTCTAGCCAAGCTGAGCCACACCCCGTGGACAATCATTTTCTTTGGATTATCACAACGCAAGTAGTATTATATCGAAAGAAAATCAGATTGTCAACCTTTTTTTATTTTATTTTGCTTTATTTTTGCTTTTTCAGTGATTTTACTATAAAATTCTTAGTTTTTCTCAAGATCCTATTATTTGCACAGAACCATATCTGCCACATCTTTAAACTCATCTGCTATCTGATCCGTCAAAATAGACGCCTCTTTAAAAGATGCAAATGTAACCGAACTGACTGCGTGAAATTTACTGTGGTCGCACAGCATATATGCTTTTCTGCACTGCCCGACCGCCGTCCTTTTCACCAATGCCTCTCCGGCATCCGGTGTTGTAAACTCTGCCGTTCTGCCGACTCCATTTGTTCCAAAAAAACCCTTGGTAAAATGGTATTCTTTTAACATCAGCACCGCGGCGGCGCCCACTACCGCTTCCGTGGAGCTCTTTAATGTCCCGCCGATCAAAATAACATTCTTTCCCGATGCCGCAAGTTTCTGGGCGTGCGCAACGGCATTTGTCACAAAGGCGACATTCGTCTCTTGAATATAGTCTAACATATATCCTGTCGTCGTTCCCGCATCCAGATATACAAAATCCTGTGGCTGAATCAAAGAAGCTGCATATTTTGCAATCTTTTTTTTCTCTTCTTTGTAAATTTCGGTTTTCTGGGCAACTGTCGGTTCTGCAGAGGAAAATACATTTTCCGTTAAAACAGCCCCTCCGAATACTTTTACCAGCTTTCCGGCGCTGTCCAAAGCAATAATGTCTCTTCTTGCAGTTGATTCTGAAATATCCAGAAGCTCTGTCAGTTCCGTTACCGTAACGCTTCTTTTTTCTTCCAGAATCTTTAAAATCATCCTGTATCTTTCTTCCGATAACATGCTCTTCTCTTTACAGGTTTTCCTGCATAAATTTACTTATGGCTTCATATGCCGCATCTTCATCTTCACCGTCAATTCTGACAAGGACTTCATCTCCCTTTTTGATTGCGAGCCCCATAATTCCAAAAATCTTTCTGCAGTCGCCTTCTTTGCCGTCTTTTACCAGTTTAATGCTGGATGCAAAAGATTTTACCTCTTTTACCAATTCCCCTGCCGGACGGGCATGTATTCCCTGCGGATCTGTAATGACATACTTAAATTCTTTCATTATAATTCTCCTTTTCTTTTTGTGATACTTTTATTATAAACCATTTTTCTTACTGTTCAACATCTTTCTTTAATACTCCAAGCAAAATTGCAGATACTAATGTTCCTGCAATAAGCGCTACGACATACATGGCGGCATTTCCTACAACAGGGAATACAAAAATTCCACCGTGGGGAGCCATCAGGGTACAGTGAAACAGCATAGACAACGCTCCCGCAACGCCTGACCCAATGACGCAGGAAGGGAGTACATGCAGGGGATCAGATGCTGCAAACGGAATCGCTCCTTCTGTAATAAATGCAAGGCCCATAATAAAATTCGTCGGTCCGGATTCTCTTTCTTCTTTTGTAAATTTCTTTTTGAAAAGCATACTTGCAAGGGCGATTGCACAGGGAGGCGTCATTCCTCCGATCATAACTGCCGCCATAATATCATAATTTCCGGCTGCGATTGCTGCTGAACCGAATACATAAGCTGCTTTGTTAAAGGGGCCGCCCATATCAATCGCCATCATGCCTCCTAAAATCAGCCCCAAAACAATTTTGCTTGTTCCGCCCATGCTCATCAATCCATTGTTCAGCGCTGTGTTTAATCCGCCCATTACAGGCTCTACAATCAATGACATTAACAGCCCCATCATAAGTATGCCTGCCAGCGGATAAATTAAAACCGGGGCAATTTTTTCCAGAAAATCCGGTAGTTTATCACATAATTTACGGAGAAGAATGATAATATAGCCCGCTGCAAAACCTGCTGCAAGCGCTCCAAGAAAACCTGATTTTCCACCTGACGCAAGCATTCCGCCGACAAAACCAAGAGCAAGGGCAGGTCTGTCGCCGACTGCCATTGCAATAAAACCAGCCAGTACCGGAAGCATAAATCCAAACGCCGTATCACCCAGACTTTTAAACCATGCTGCGATTGGTGTAATTGTACCGAAATTGGTCCGCTCTGTTACATCAAGCGCATTCATATCCACACAGATTCCGTCAATTAAAAATGCAAGAGCAATCAATATTCCACCGCCTACAACGAATGGCAGCATATGGGATACTCCATTCATCAGCTGGGTGTAAATCTGATGTCCGATACCTCCGCTTTTTTTCCCGGAAGTCTCCGGTGTATTTGCTCCCGCCGCAGCATGATATACCGGAACATCTCCGGAAATAGCCCGATCCAGCAGTTCTCCCGCCTTGCTGATTCCATCAGAGACCTGACACTGAATGACTTTTTTACCATGAAAACGGTCCATTGGAACCTGTGCGTCTGCTGCAACGATGATACAGTCTGCCTCTTTGATTTCCCGGGCTGTCAGTACATTTTTGGCTCCGCCGGAACCTCTTGTCTCAATTTTTACAGAACAGTCCCTTTCTTTTGCCGCTTTTTCAATGCCTTCTGCCGCCATATATGTATGTGCAATGCCGGTGGGACAGGATGTCACTGCCAGAATTTTTACTCCTGCAGCATCAGAAATCCGGGTATCGGAAAGTCTTTCATCAATGCTTTTCTTTTCCTCGTCTGCCTTGTCAATCATGGCAAGAAATTCATCTGGAGATTTTGCATTTCGCAGAGAATCTGCAAAATCTTCATCCATCATCAGCACCGATAATTTACTCAGCACATCAAGATGCACATTGTCTTCTGTATCCGGAGCAGCAATCAGAAAAATAAGATTGACCGGTTCGCCGTCTAAAGCATCGAAATCAACGCCTTCTTTAATTACCATGGCTGCAAGCCCCGGCCTGTCAACGGCAGCGCATTTTCCGTGAGGAATTGCAATTCCTTCTCCAATGCCTGTCGTACTTTCTTCTTCTCTTGCATAAACCTGCCTTCTGTATGCCTCTTTATCATTAATCCTTCCGCTTTTTACCATAAGCTCCACAGCCTGATCCAATGCTTCATTTTTGCTCTTAGGAGATGCCAAAAGCGAAATACTCCGTTTATCCAGTAACTCTGTAATTCTCATCTCTACTCCTCCTCATTTCTAATCTGCTGATAAATTGTTTCGATTTCCCGCCTGGTCGCCAACAATTCCGAAAATGCACTGGCGCTCCCGGCTGCAACTCCCATATGAAATGCATGCCTGTAATCCTTTTTCTCCAGCCATCCTGCAATAAACCCTGCAACCATGGAGTCTCCGGCCCCCACGCCGTTGATCAGTTTCCCTTTGGGCGCCGGTGCATCATAGACTTCTCCGTTTTCCGCTACAAGCACTGCGCCTTCTCCCGCCATGGATACCATAACGTTTACCGCTCCCATTTCCTTTAGCTTTTGTGCATAAGGAATCACTTCTTCTCTTGTTCTAAGCTCTGTGCCAAATATTTCTCCCAGCTCATGGTTATTCGGTTTCACTAAAAACGGATGATATTCGAGCACATTGACAAGCAGATCTTTTGTCGCATCCACTACAATCATTACGCCCCTGCCGTCAAGTCTTTCCATAATCTTTCTATAAATATCATCCGGCATAGAGCTTGGTATGCTTCCGGCTAATACCAAAACATCCTGTATTTCTAACTGATCCAGCTTTTCCATCAGTCTGCCGACGGCTTCTCCGCTGATTTCGGGTCCGTTTCCGTTAATTTCTGTTCCGTCAATTGATTTCAATTTCAGATTGATTCTTGAGATTCCGCTTTCAATCGGAATAAAGTCAGCTTTCACCCCCATCTCCTCTACCCGGCGAATAATTTCCCTTCCCGTAAAACCAGCCATAAATCCAAACGCTGTATTCATCACTCCCAGATTCCCGAGCACCATGGAAACATTGAGCCCTTTGCCCCCCGGAAGCATCAGCTCCGAATCGGTTCGATTCGTAAGCCCAAGCTTGAAATCTTCCACTGAAACGATATAATCCAGCGACGGATTAAATGTAACCGTGTAAATCATCTCATTTCCTCCTGCTTTATTTGATAATCCCATTTTACATTCAAAATAATTCAAAGTCAATCAAACTAATTCACAAAATTGCCCTTTTGTTTTTAGATATCTTGCACAATTTTGAATTAATTTGAATGAATTTGATACAAATCTCCCATATCATGCCCTTTTGGTACCAATCGGGAAACCGGAAAAAGCCGGCCGGATATTCACAGTCTTCTGCTGCTTAGTTCCGTTTTTCAGATTTCTATCGATCAATAAATCAAAGGAGATTTAAAAGAAATTCTCGCATTTAATAAAGGAAAACGTTACCTTTGCGGTTGCTGTGCTATTCGCTTTTTAAAAACTTTCTTTAAAAGCACTGTCCAAATACGGTTATGAGCAGCGTTTCCTTGAAATAAATAGAAACGAACAACCGAAAACAATAAAATTGTGGGAGTGAAACATAAAGTGTAGTTAGATTTGCTGCATTTCTAACTCAGACACTTTATGTTTCACTCCCACAAACTTACAAATTGCACTTGACAAGCCTTCCACTGTACAGTTATACATTTCTGCACAGTGTAGTCCGTCTGTTTCTATTAATACCGTTTGATCTTTCTCGCCGCCGTTTTTTCAAACTCCTTCTCCCGCACTTTCAGTTTCGCAACTTTTTTATAAGCGGGAGCTTCTTTATTGTAATTGTCGAGAATTTCCCACAGAGCAGCTTTTACATCGAAAATCTCCTGTTTTTGCGCATATTCCAGATCCGGGAAAATTTCGCTTTCAATTGCTCCCTCATTCTCCCGCACCAAAACTTCCTGTATCAGACGATGTTTTGAAAGCTTATTTTCGATTTCTTCCGGTGAAACATTTTCTCCGTTCTTTGTAATAATCAGATTCTTCTTTCTTCCGGTAAGGAAAATAAAACCATCCTCATCCACATATCCCAGATCTCCGGTACGAAGCCATCCGTCTTCGGTAAGCGTCTCGTCTGTCTCTTTTGGCATCTGATAATAACCCTGCATTACACTGCTGCCCTTTACCCAAAGCTCTTCATCAACCACCTTTGCCGCACAGTTTGGCATCAGTTTTCCAACAGACCCCAGTTTGCGGTTCCATTCCAGGTTCGTGCTGATGACCGGAGCGCATTCTGTCATGCCGTAGCCCTGTAATATTGTAATTCCATATTTTTCAAACAGCGTAATCCATTCCGGATTCAAATAGGCGCCGCCGCTGCAAATCGTATGCAGCCGTTCTCCAAATACTTCTTTTTTTACAAGCTCCGGAGGAAGAGCTGCCGCATCTTCTAATTTTTTCGCAAAGGACTCAATCATCATAGGTACCATCAGAATCATATCCGGTCCGAAGAGTTTAATATTTTTTGCCACACGCATCAGAGAATCATTAATACAGATAATGCTTCCCAATGAAAGGCCTTTCAAAATATCCATACTCAGACAATACGCATGATGAATCGGGAGTACAGAAAGAATCACTGTCCGGGACGGAATCCGCATATCCAGGCAGGTGGCATTCTCCGCCAGATTCCGCTGCGTCAGCATCACGCCTTTGCTCTTTCCGGTTGTACCGGAGGTAAACATAATCGTACACAAATCCTCGGGATTTGCCCAGGCATCAAATCCGCCGTCGCTTTCTTCCAAAAGCCGCTGCATGGAAAGAATGCCATTTTCATGCTCTGACTTCTGCATAGAAATGATTTTCTGAAGTTTTGGACAATTCTTTTTTGCAAGTTCCGCCACATCCGCCCGGATTTCATCATAAACCAACACGGAAACATCGGCACGTTCTATCAATTCGCAAAGCTCTGCTGCCGGAAGAGCCACGTCCAAAGGCACTGCCACACTGTTGCAGCTTACCGTTCCAAGATAAGAAACCATCCAGTAATATGAAGTCATCCCCACTATGGCAACGTGTTTTCCCTGCATGTCCATGGCTTTTAATCCGCCGGAAAACAATTCACTGTCCTGCTTTAGCTGGTCGTATGTTCTGGATTCGATTTTATCTTTTCCGATTTTATAACGAACGGCATCCTGATCTCCAAACCTCTCACTCGCCTGTACCAATATCTCCCGAATTGTATTGCAAACCATACTTTCCTCCTTAAGCTGTAAGCTTACTCAAATAATCCACAGCTTCTTGAACGGTCCGGATTCCCGCCGCCTCCTGCTGCTCTACTTCTATGTCAAATTCTTCCTCAATTTCTCCCAGCATGCTCATAAAATCAAAGGAAGTAAATCCCAGATCCTCCATGAACCTGGATTGCGGCAGAATCGCCTCCGGCTCCACCTCTACATAATTGACAATGATTTCTTTTAACTTTTCAAAAATATCCATATGTTATCCTCCCTAAATCAATTTTAATATATCGCCTACGCAAAGATTTGGATTTTCAATCCCTTTAAACATAATTTTACAAAGATAATAATACAGATATTCCAGCTGCTTTCTGCTGACAGCTTTTACCTGATGCTCAAAATTAAAATCCAGACCATTATCTTCCGGACGATGCATCACCGTCAGATACATTCCCTGAGTTGTCGCCCCATTGGGATACCATTTCGTCTTATAACGGATATCGCCAAGCTTATCCAATCCCTTTTCTTTTAAAGTCATAGGCTGATAGGTCAGAGACATGGGTTCATAGGTGCATCCTGCCGGATTTTGATATACACGCCCCCGGTGGGCAAAATAAGCTACCGGATCATAATTGGCATGGCGGAACAGTTCATTCTGCTGATCTCTGATTTGAAACAGAGCATCTATAAATTTCGTCTCTTTCGGAATAATGGTACGGAAAGGAAACGAATGAATCCTCGTACCGCCGCATTTCTTCTCTTTTAATGTGGCCCTCCTTGCAATTGCCGTGTTTATGGAAACATCGTCATTGTCATTCAATTTCTGGAAATATGTCCGAAGACCCATAATTAAAAGGCAGGCAAGAGAAATATGCCGTTCGCTGCAAAAATCCATAAGACGTTTCGTCGGCTCTCCCTCCAGATGAAAGATATCCAGATCGCTTTCTACAGAATCTGAAATATTAACGGCAGCCCGAAGTTTTGGATTATTGTTTCTGTCCCGTTCCAGCTCCAGTTTCGCCGTTCCGTCAATTCCATTATAAATCGGCTCCGAGCTTTCAATCAGCTTATGAAAAAACGCCTTGTCCTTTTCTTTTGCCTTAGAACCCGCCTCATATGCGAGATCCTTCTGAAGCTGTTCAATATAGGAAGTCATTTCCTTTGGATAAGGCACATCTTCAAACATCCGATTGGAATAAAGTTCAATGATATCTTTCAAAAAACAGATCATAGACTGGGCGTCCATAATCAAATGATCTGCCAGAAGATATACGCCGCTAAATCCGTCCGGCATCTGAATCATTACCATGCGGCTCATAGGAGAATCCTCTCTCTGAAACGGAACCGCCGTCCACTCCCGCATCGTCTTTTCTGCCTCTTCCATACTTCCTTTAGAAAAATCCACAAAGGGAATCTCCTGCTTTACTTCGTCTACCACATATTGATACCAGACGCCTTCTTTGTCTTTGGCAAACTGAATCCGCATCCCTTCACTTCGTTCGTATGCCTTTAAAATCGACTCCCGCAGAATATCAAAATCAATCTCCGCCTCTATTGTCAGACTTGTTCCGATATTAACAACTGCCTTATTCGGACATGCATCCAAATAGAAAAAATGAAATTTCTGTGCTGCAGTAAGAGGATATACCGTATATCCCTTTCTTTTTCTCATCATATTTCTTCCTACTTTCTGATTGACCTACAATCATAATACTTCTTTCATCAACAAATCCAGCATTTCTTCATAACGTTTCGTATCCTTATAGTAGCTCTCAGCGTGCGCCGCCCCTTCTACAATCAGCTTCCATTTCTTTGCTCCGCAGTTTTCATACATCTTTTCACACATCCGGCAGGGAACAAAGGTATCGGCGCTGCCGTGAATAAACAGCGTCGGCGTCGTTGATTTTCTTACTTCCCTTGCCGCATTGCATTCATCCATGCCGTAACCCGCCAGCTTTCTGTTCATAATATCTGCAATGGGAATAATCGGAAATGCCGGCATATGATACATCGAATGAAGTACATGGGTAAATACTTCCTTCGGAGAAGTAAAACCGCAGTCAGAAACGATTCCTTTTACCTGATCCGGCAGTTTTAATCCGCTCGTCATCAATACGGTTGCTGCTCCCATGGAGGTACCGTGCAGAATAATTTTAATATCCTCGCCGCAGGTTTTCACCAGCCATTCGATCCACCGCAGAGCATCCTTCCTGTCTAAACAGCCAAAGCCGATATAATTCCCTTCACTTAAGCCATGCGCCCGTTCATCTACCAACAGCATGGCAAATCCCCGGCGCAGATAATAGTCCGAAAGCGCAATATAATCCTTCATCCCTTCGCTGGTATAACCATGAAAACAAAGCACAATCCGCTTACTGTTTTTGTTTGGGAAAAAAGTTCCATGCAGCTTCAATTCGTCATCCGCCGTAATCCAAACATCCTCATGGGGCTGGGAAAGAAAATATTCCTTCCGTTTTCCGATGATATCTTTATACTGGCTCCAGTCAGTACCCGCCATTTTCATGGTCCGCTCTACTTTTGCCTTATTCCGTTTCATGGTTCTCCGATAAAAATATGCTGATATCAGAACCTCTGCCGATGCAAAAGCCGCGGCCGCTCCTATTACATTCCGTTTCTTCATGAATCTCTGACCTCTTTATTTGTTACTATTCGCGGCCTTTTGACCGCTCATAGCAGACTTTATTTTTTCTTTTTCCTGCTGTCAATGATTTCTTTTAATTTCAATGCTTTATCAATACTGCCTTCCACTTTCAGTTTCTGTGTCGTAACGGCCCAGACGGGATCTGTTTTTCCCTCTGCAATTTTCATCAGCGTTTCTGCCGTACAGGTAAACATCGCATCTCTGTCATAATACTCATACGGTTCCACATAAAGCTTGCCTTCCTTTGCTTCCACGTAGAAGATCCCCTCTCCTTCTCCCGTAATGTTAAACTGGTAAGCCAAATGCTCAGTGATGTCGGAAATATCTGCTTCCATAAACTTTCCTTTTATTTCTGAAAAAAAATCTGCATATGTCATATGCTCTCCTCCCTTATATTTTGACCATTGGTCATATTTTATTTGTATATACCATAACACCAATTCGACCATCGGTCAAGTATTGAATAAAAAATTTTTTTGTGCTATACTCTCCATGGTTGTTGCTTACTCCGCAGCCAATCACTTTTCATATACATTTTCAGGCAGCGATATATACTCTTATCATTGCCGGAAAGGCGGCAAATATGCCAATTTCAGATAAATATAACCGCATCCTGGATGCACTTCAAAAATTATTGGAAAATCAAAATATACAGAAAATTTCCGTCAGTGACATTGCGCAGACTGCCGGAATTGCAAAAGGCAGCATTTATTATTACTTTCCTTCCAAAGACGCCATTGTGGAAGCTTTGGTGGAGCGCAGCTATGCCGCTTCCATCGAAACAGCAAAACAGCTTGCCAAACAGACGGGCATCCCGCCCTTTACCCGTATGGCTCTTATTTTTCAGGCATGCCGGAACTCTTCTTCCGAATTTTTAAAACAGAATAAGGCAGCCACCAATTCCAGCATACAGGAACAGACGCTTTTGCATCACAAATATCTTCGCTATATTATTATGGAATTAAAACCTGTACTTACCGAAATTATCCGCCAGGGAATTGACAACGGTGAAATTTCTTTTGAGCATCCGGATTCTCTGGCTGAAATTGTACTCCTGGTACTGACGGTAAAAATAGACAATACATTGATTCCTTCCACAAAAGAAGAGATTGAGCAGATTATTTTAGATTTGATCGTATTGCTGGAAAAGGGAACGGACAATCCGAAAGGATCTTTGAACTTTTTGACGCTTCCCATTTCCTGAAAAAGAAAAAGAGCGATTGCTTTTGCAATGCTCTTTTTCCGGTTACCACATTCTTAACACAAAAATCGACTCTCGTTTTTCCTCCTTTTTCTTTTTCTTAGAGGTAAGCTTTAAAAATCCGATCAGGCTGAATATGCTGAACATTATCCCTGAATGAAGATCGGGAGTCGCATACCTCATCACGATATAATGCTCGCCTTCTGTCACCGGGATTTCAATCAGACTGTTCATGAAACTTTCACCCTCTGTCTCCGTCCCATCTACGTATATATGCCATCCTGCTTCTTTTGGCACGGAAAACAACAGACTGCCGTCCTTATCTGCATGAATACTCCCCCGGACCATCGTATCTGAAAATTCATCTATCTCAAATGTCTGTTTATTCAACGTTGCATAAGCCTGCAGAAACGCATCCATATTCAAAACATATGCCTTCACTTTGAAATTGGAAACATTGGAGCTGTTCTCAATTTCTACCACATCTCCTGCTTTGCACCAGCCTAAATCCAAAATATATCCATGATCGCATTTATTGAATTTTCGAACACGTTCTCCATTTGTCACAGTGATATTCGTTACAGATGTATCTTCATATGTTCCATACAAACAGCCGTCTTCCGATACATTTATGACCGTTTTATCTGCCCTTACTTCCACCTGGCCGCCAAAAGGCTGAAACATTTCCTCTTCCGCTCCAAGAACGGCAGCCAGACGATTTAGATTTGTAATGGGAGCGCCGCTTTTGGGATTCCATTTTTCCTCCAGATCCTTCTCAATCATAAATCCAAAGGGCAGTGTATATTTGTTTTGATAGATGTAATTCTTTCCATCTTCCGCAGCCAATGTCTGAAGGGGGCTCTCTTCATAGGGACTTCCCGAAATCAGATATTTCACAGAAAGCATAGCAGAAGGCAGAGGCGTAGCGCCGCTGTAGCTGTAGAAATTTTTGCCGCCCTCCATGCCCATCTTTCTGTAAAACCGGCTGACTCCAATATTCATCAGGGAAGAAAACTGTGTGGCAGAAGAATATCCATACACCAATGCGTCGTTTTTGGTCAGACGTTCCATCTCTTCCACCCGGTAAAACGGCTCACTGTCTTTGGCCTCTATCTGGGTCAAAAGACATTTGACAGATTCCCAGTTCTTCGTATAACTACTGCGGCTGGTCGTGGAAAAACCTGTGAGATTGATATTTACAAAAAGTTCAAAAACAGCCAGAAATGCCAGTGTACAATGTACAAATTTTCGTAATACTTTCTTTTCTATCATACGGAGAATCAGCAGTATTCCATATAAAAGGATCAAAATCCTGGTGGCAAGCAGGTTGTTCCCCGTCACCATGCCGCTGTCTACCGTATATTCTGCTATAAGCAAAACAGCCATGGATACTGCCACGCCGAGCAGGACCTCCTGCCAGGTATTTCCTTTCCAATAATGATACGTTTCATAGGCCATAATAAGAAGCAGAAAAATATACAAAAAGGATTGTCTGCCGGGCAGGCTGTCAGGAAAATGCATTCCATGCCAGATAAAATCCAGAAAGTTATTGGAAAAACTCAGCCAGAAAAACAGGATGAAAGCCATATATCCCGCCTTTCTCTTTCTGGAAATTTTTCGGTTGCAGAGATACAGAACCAAAAACAGAAAAACAGCAGCGCCGCAATAGAGATTCGGCCAATGATCCCGTCCCGTATAAACTTTCACATCAATGCAATGTCTTGCCAGCATGGAAACCAAATCAAAATACCACTCCATCGTATCCGGAAAAGAAATTCCGGCAGAACCGCTGTAACTTAACATGATGGCCTCCGGCAAAATCAAAGCGGCTCCCATTCCGCCCGCCAAAAGGGAATGAACTGTAAACCAAAAAAAAGCCATGCACCTTTCTTTTCTTCCGGATAACGACTCCCAAATCAAAAACAGTGCATATAACGCCAAAAAAATGCAGAGCATGATCGCAATATAAAAGTTAGACAGAATCGCCGCTGCCAGGCTGAGGCAGTACAGCCTGCTCTTTCCGTCTTTCATCAGCTTTTCCAGTCCCAGCACTGTAAGGGGCGCAAACACAAGACAATCCAGCCACATAATATTCCAGCTGTATGCAGCCATATAACCGGACAGCGCATAAAACGCCGCAAATATTACAGAAGAAAAATCATTGTTTTCAAAATGATTCCAGATATATACTTCAAAAGACGCTCCGCAAAGTCCGATCTTTAACAAAATCAGAATTGTCATAAATTCAATCACATAAGAAGAAGGGCAAAGTATCAACAGCCAGTTGAACGGACTGGCCAGATAATAGGCAAACAATGATACAAAATCCGATCCGATTCCCAGCCGAAAAGAATACATCAGATTCTCTCCATTTTTTAATTTATCCATGAATTCGGTAAAAAACGGTTCATACTGATGATACATATCTATATGGAGAATACAGTTTTCTCCGAAAGGATATACTCCGTTTCCAATGCAGATCAAAATGGAAAGTATCACCGGCAGTCCAAACGCACACCAATACATACTCCGCCCATCTCCATATGCCGTCTTCCATCGGAGAGACTGCCAGATTTTCCTTTTTCTTATAAATACCGGACGACTCATTTTCGTCTCCTTTCATTATCATCGTTCTGCTTTACCCATCCATGGATACCCGGAAGGTATTTCTTTTATCTGTCAAAAAGCTGGTAATACTGTAATTTCTTATATTTCTCCAAATCTATTTCAGCGTCTGTTTCTTTCAAAATCCCCGCTGCAGATACAACCGGACAGCTCTCTGACAATTCCAGAAGAAACTTCTGATACGCCGGCAGTTTTAATCCCGCCGCCTCTAAAACCTTTGCCCCCAGATAATTGGCGCTGGTATCTGCATTACGCTCTGTTTGAATATCATAATTAGTCCAAATCAGATAAGGCACCTGATAACGCAGAAACGTATCTTCTCCCGACAGCGAGCGGTAACTTTTCCCATTCAACTGCCAGACAGGCTCCGCTACCACGTCATTCGGCTGATGATCTCCGAAAAACACCACCATGACCGGCTCTTCTTCCTGAGAAAAATAAGAAATCAGCTCTTCCAGAGCCTCGTCTGTCTTTTTGATCAGAGACAGATAAGCAGACAGAGAATAGGAAGAAGCCCCTTCCACGGTAATATCCGGTGTAAAATTTTCATGTGCATCCTGATAAGAGCCGTGATTCTGCATCGTCACCTGAAACAAAAACAAAGGTTTATCTGCATCTTTTTCCTCATACGTGTCGATAATCTCTTTCATGCAGGAGTCGTCGCTGATATACTGACGGACATAAGCACGGTTCCGATAGTCGTCAATAAACTTTGTATGAGAAAATCCCAACAGAGGATATACTTTATCCCTCTCCCAGCCAGAAGCCAGATAAGGATGCATGCCGTAAGTTTCATATCCCAGTTCCTTCAGATAAGAAGGCAGAGCCGGAATACTGTCATGAATATACTGCTGATAGGGAATGCTGCCCTGAGGCAGAAAGGCCATCGTATTCCCTGTGAGAAATTCAAACTCCGTATTTGCCGTATTGCCGCCGCAGACAGATACATTCAGATACCCGGTAATGGTATTGTCAGCCTCGGTAAATAAATGGCGGACAAAGGGCATATAATCCTGATTCGTCTGGAAATCTCCCAGCACGGAAAGGTCCGAAAATGCTTCGTCCATAATGACAATAATGTTGGGCATAGTCCCTTCCACGCCGTTTTTTTCGGAATCTTCTTTTTCGGAAGATTCGTAAGCCGCCAGCAGATCCTCTGCTTCTTCTGTTTGATATCCTGCCGGCTTCTCTACCGACAAATAGGGAAGCTCCATAACCATCGTCAAAGCAAATCCGTTCACCTGCCACATATAAACAGGGGTAAAAAGCTTATTGTACATTCTGTGACGGTTCTGAAAATCTTCTTTCTGCAATACGCCTGAAAAGGCTCCCAGACAAAGCCCCGCTGCAAGAGCGGCAAATAACGTGGCATACCATTTCCATCTTGTAAAATCCACTTCCAGAAATCCTTCCAGATACAAGACAATTCCAAATCCCGCCAGAACTGCCGCCACCTGAAATGTGGGCATAAACTGATACTGATCGATCACGCTAAAAGCCGTGCCAATGGAAAAAATATCCCATGGCACAAAAGGCAGAGAACGAAATGTGTATACATAGTAATTGACCAGGCCAATAACCATTGCACAAATCCCCTCTGCCCGCAGCGCCCACTTTACACTCCGGAATAAAAATATCAAAATCCATGCCGCCAATTCAAACAACAGTATATTAAAAAGCTGTGACCAGGGCCTGACCTCTGTAAACCCATTGTGCGTATATGCCTCCAGCAGATAAAAATGTACAATGGGAAACAGAGCCAGACCGCTTATCGTTCCAAATTTTTTTAATTTTGTACTCATGCTTTACTTCTGAATCTTGACTGATTTTGCTTTGCTCCAGGCTCCGTATTTCTTCTTTCCGGAAACGGAATCAATCTGATACATACGGGCCTGTACATAATAGGTTTTTCCTTTGGTTAATTTCTGAAGGGTATAGCTGTTTCCTGGTATGGTTTTTTTCTTGGAAGATTTCATACTCTTCTTCGTAGAATACCGAATCTGATAACCATTTGCTGTACTGATATTTTTAATCTTGATCTTAATCGATCGTTTTGATTTGTTTTTGGCAGAAGAAATCGTTGCTTTTTTGGGATTTATTTTGGTCCACCTTGCATAGTAATCGCTGTCTGCCGTGATTTTGGTAGACGCACTGATCTTGCTTCCTCCATAAGGAGCTGTGTACCAGCCGTCAAATACATATCCGCTCCTCTTTGGATTGGGGAGCTGCCCCACGAGGGTGCAATAAAGCAATCCGCTTTTAGAAAGAGTGGTTATATTGGAACTTCCGATATAGCCTCCGTTTGCCCGGAATGTAATCCGGTACAGGGGAGTTATGGTCTGAGAGACAACTACACTGTCCAGATATCCGTTTGCTACAACCATTGCTTTCACCGTTGTATTGCCATAGAGCGGAAACGGACCTGTATACCGGACTGCTCTTGTAAATGCCGAAGAAGGCTCCCCTCCATTCGTCGTATAATAAACAGTTCCTCCTGCAGGAGCCGTAATGGTAACAACGCTGCCGGGACAGGAAATGACAGGCGCCCCCATCTCTCCTATGGCCTCAGGAATCGTTCCCGGATCATCGCTTGTAGCGCCGGAATCATAGGTCAGAGAAGGAAGCCGCCCATCCCAGATTGACTCCGGTTTATCATGCGGCCCGTATAAGGAATCGTTACTCATAAAATACTGACTGCTCCTGTTAAAATATTGATAAGTGTAACCGTCATCTTCATCATTCCAGGTACAGTCTACATAATACCACGCACCGTTCAGCCGCACAATATTCCATTCGTGATCTTCGCTGGTCACAACGCCGCAGTCGATTCCCACTGCATTGCACAATAACTGCATCGCCTGGGAATATCCGGCGCATACCGTTGAATTTGTACAGAACACACTGTATATGGTCTGATTATATGGATTGACTGAAATCGTATTATAATACGGATCGTAAATCACTTTTTCACAGATCATGTCATGTATTTTTTTCTCTTTTGCCCAATCTGTGCTCTCCTGATTAATCTCTGTCAGCCAGCTTTTAATCTCTGATTCTATTTTTTTCGTTGCCGCCTGTCTGGACGCCCCATTTGCAAAAGATACGTTTACCGACATATTGGCATATCCATAACTGGCTCCCATAAATGATTCCAGAAAATAATACTGGGGATTGGAAAAATAAAACAGCAGAATTACATTGTCCGCCTGTGCCTCAGTTAATCCGCTGCCGCAGGGAACTGATTTCGTTGTATAATAATAAATGGTTCTTCCTGTCTTTCGGTCATAATAGCTGCTTCTTTTCGTGAGAGATTCCGTTCCTGTCAGATATCCATAGCACATATCATCCAGTTTATCCCACAGATTTCTTTCATTCTGATTCAGCATATTGTAGTAATAATTAGTAGAATAAGTATCCCAGACAGCACGATATTTTGCAGATCCCTTAATCAAAGCCTTCGTTTCCGACTCGTCATAGATTTCTGTGATATCCTCAGGTCTCAGGTCAATTTTGACAGGTTTCCGATATCCTGTAGGCATAGAACCAGGATTTAATTCTTTGGTTCCTGTTTCTTCCGGTTCATTTGATCCTTCCGGTTCCTCTGATTCCGGCTCTTGGCTTTCCAAAAGCTCTTCCCTTCCGGATTCTTCCGGCATCTCTTCTGTTTCTTCCCATGCCTCCGCTGCAATATTATTTTCTGCGGATATCACTTTTGCCGCAATGTTTTCTGCCATTCCGCCAAACAACAGTGCAGAGGACAATAAAAGCGCTAAAATACGTTGTTTCATATTCCTTCTCCTTCCATAGTCCTGTTTGTAACTGCTCAACAATTTCACAGTTACTCCTGTTTTTATATTGTACTATATTCTGTTATGAAATAAAAGTAAAAACGGCTGTTTCATTTTCCTTTAGCATCTGCAAAACAACAGCTCTTGACAAATCTGCGGAAAAGCAGCCGGACAGCCACAGACGACACTGCATACCGTCTGATTGTTTTTCCGTTTCTGCCTTTTCCAACTGCAGCCCCGCCAATCTTGCCGCATTGATAAAAACTGACAGCTGACGGCTTTCCTTTGGACAGGAAAAACAAATTTTTATACTGCCTTCGTTTTGGGGAAGTCCTTTTAAAAGCTCATGTTCCTCAGTCATTTGGGAATACTGGTAAGCCCTGCTAATTTCCATCACCTGTTCAAAAAAAGCTCTGCACTCCGGCAAAAAATCTTCTTTGACCCCCTCTGTCCTGACACATAAAATTTCCCTCTCCCGTTTTGGCACATACACGTCTGCTTTTGTCAGTTTCTTCGTCTCTGCAACCTGATGGGACAGCTCCATCCGCTGCAAAAACAAATCTCTCAGCTTTTTGTCAATCTGATCAATTTCTTCTCTGATATCGTCCAACCCCATAATTTTGCTCCTTTGCATCCTAAAGATGATAACTCTCTTTTATTTTTTCAAAATCTCCCAAAAACACTTCTCCCTGCATTCCCGTCTGTCTGGCTCCTTTTACGTTGGGTTCCATATCATCAATAAACAGACACTCCTCCGGCAGAAGATGATATGTATGCAGCAAATATTCAAAAATCTCAATATCCGGCTTAATCTTATGCAAATCGGAGGATACCACAATGCCGTCAAAATAAGCAAGAGGCGCAAATTTCGGAAAATATTCATAGAATTCATCGCTTGCATTAGAAAGTACAAACAAGCGATATCCTTTTCTCTTAGCATATTCACAAAAATTAAAGGCTCCTGGAATCGGTTTCATGCAGACGCTCCACCCATATACGCACCGTTTCAGGGCCGGATGCATCGCCTCCGGTATCCGCAAGCGGATTTTGTCATATTTTTCATCATTGGTAATAATGCCAAGATCCCCCTGCACCCATTCCGGGCCGCCGAAAAGCTCCTTCCGAATTACGTCTTTTTCCTCTTCTGACCGGCAATATAAATCCAACGGAACCTCCGGATTATATCGCAGCAGTACATTTCCCATATCAAATATGATATTCCGTATCATAGCGCCTCCTTTTCAGTATTCCAAATGTTTCAGACTGCCTTCCAAAAAAGTATATTCCGGCGTCACAAAGGGATAGGCCATTTCTTCCTCATAATACCACGGATTTCCTTCATGGAGAGGATTTTTCAAAACATGAAATTCCTGCGCCGGCATAAATCCCTGTCCCAGCAGAAACGCCTTCTCTCCTTCTGTATTTTCACAAATATCCAGAATCATAACCACATGTCCCGGACTTGCCCCCTTTAAAAACACATCGCCCGCCGTAATCTGAGAAAAAGAAATCTCCTGCGCCTCCCCTTCCATAGAGAGAGTTCCGGCATAGGCAAACACCATTCTCAAATAAGAAACAAAGTTTTCGTAAGAATCGTCGTAAGACTCTGTTTTCACCCATGCCGTTTCATTGCCATTTACCGAAATCCGGTATCCTTCCCTCCATTTTACATATTCTGCCGGAAAGCCATTGACAAAATGAAAAGAAATCCTATCATACTGCCCCGTCTGCCAGAAATATTCCGCATATATGCGCATCACGGAATCAGCGCACTGCTGTAAATCTTCTGCCTCCAGAGGAAGTTTTGTCACTGCAATATGTGCATCCTGATTTCTCTTCTGCTCTCCGTTATATAAAAATACCGGACTTTGATCTTCCTTTAAGGGATAGTTTCTCAAAAAAGCCGCCAAACTGTCTTCTTCTGCAGAAATGCGGACGTACCCTTCCGGTACGCGTATTCGGCTCTCTAAAGTATCGCCCTCTTTTACAATATAAGAAACATCTCCCTGGTCTTTTTGGACCTCTTCATATATTTCTGTATCCAAAACCAAAAGTTCAGAAGACGCCTGTTCTGTCTCAAAGCCTGTTCTGTCAGAAACCTCCGTCTGTCCGCAGGCCGTCAGCCCTAGCAAAGCAGCTATGCCGATCATACCATATATGTTTTGCAAATCCGGATGCAGCCTTCTCCTTTGGAGCCTCTTTATCACATGCATTATTTTTTTCACAGACATTTCCTTTCCGATGGTGTTTGAAATATAAAGTTATTTTTTATTGTACTTTATTTAAGGACATATTTCAAGGCTGCCTGCCCGAAAATCAGTCTCCTGGCAGAATATGCACATTTATAGAGTGAACCGCCCTTTAAATATACACCCGTTTCGTTGCCACTGCATCCCGAAACGCCGCATCGTGTTCTACAAACACCATAGTGGGCGAAAATTTCAAAATCAACTCCTCAATCTGCATACGGGAATAAATATCAATATAATTTAACGGCTCATCCCACACATACAAATGCGCCCGCTCACAAAGACTTCTGGCAATCAGCACTTTCTTCTTCTGTCCGCCCGAAAAATCCGCCATATCCTTTTCAAACTGCACCCGGCCGAAATCCAGTTTCCGCAGCACCGCTTTAAACAGCGGCTCGGAAATTCCATGCTCTTTTGCAAAATCCGATAAATTCCCCTGCAGATAGGACGTATCCTGGGGCACATAAGAAATGATCAATCCTGAGCCAACGGAAACTGTACCGGTATGCGCAACCGGCATGCCAAGTAGAATCTTTAGCAGACTGCTTTTTCCGCTTCCGTTTTTTCCTTCCAGTACAATCCGCTCTCCCCGGCGCACCAAGAAGGATGTTTCCTCATTTACTGCCCTGCCGCCATAACAAACTGCCGTTTCAGAAAATGCAGCCAGGATATCTGTATGATAGGAAAGCGGCATAAGCTTTAGCGTCTCTGCTGTTTCTAAATTTTTCAAAAGCTTTGCTTTTTCCTCCATGGATTTTTGCTGCCTCGCCTCTATTGCTTTGGCGCGTTTCATCATTTTAGCCGCTTTATGTCCGACAAAGCCGCTGTCATAAGCTCCTTTTTTTGTAGATTCCACCTGATCTGACCATCCGGAAGAACGGAGGGCCGACTGTTTCAGACGATTGATATCTTTTTTTAAATGCAGATTCTGTGCAAGCTCCGATTCCTGCTGTCTGTTAAAGTTTTCCAGCCAGGAAGAAAAATTTCCGCTTTCCACACAAATGTCCGCCTTGTTTATAGATAAAATATGATCCACACAGCTATCCAAAAATCTGCGGTCATGAGATACCAGAATGAAACCTTTTTTCTTTTTCAAATATGCCGCTGTAATTTCTCTTCCTTTCCCGTCCAAATGATTTGTCGGCTCGTCAATTAAAAGAAATTTCCCCTCATTCAGAAACAATGCCGCCAAAAGCACTTTCGTCTGTTCACCCTCGGATAAGGTTTCAAATGCCCGGTAAAGCGTTTCTGCATCCACTTCAAGATAAGACAGTTCCCGGATCAATTCCCATTCTTCAGCAAACGGACAAATCTCTGTCAAAATTTCTTCCGTCATTCTGCTCTTGTCTGCAACGGGATAGGGAAAATACTCAAATTCTACAGACGACAGAATCCTTCCACTATACTCATATTTTTTCATCAAAAGACTTAAAAATGTAGTCTTTCCTCTGCCGTTCCTTCCCACAAACCCTAGTTTCCAATCGGTATCAATGATAAAACTGACGTCATCAAAAATCGTATCAAAGCTTCCCGGATACGAAAACGTCAGATGTTCTGCTTTCATCATAGACATACTGCATCATCCTCCTTTGAAACATAAAATAAAGCTGCAGAAAAGTCATTTTCCACAGCCTCATTCAGCCTAATCCTGTCCTTTTAACAAAAGAGAACAAAATACATCCTATCTATATCCGGCAGTCTGATGCATAACTTTTCTGCAATAAGCGCAGCTATAGCGTAAAAACAACGTATCGCTGCATATTCCAATCTTATCTGCAAAAAAAGTTATACATCTTTTCACCTCTTTCATTCCATTTTTTAAATCATAACACAGATTTTTAAAATGTCAAGTATTTTATTCCAATACCTGAAATGACACCGTCACCACAAACAAATCCGCAATCATCTCAAGCCGGAATGTACCTCCGCAGGCCTCCGTAAAGCTCTTTGCAATGGACAGCCCCAGTCCGCTGCCTCCGTCAGTACGGCTAAGATCTCCCCGGACAAACCGCTCTGTAAAATCCTTCTGCTGATTCAGTTCCTGGCTTGAGGTATTTTTCACGCTTGCCACGGCAAGATTTCCTTCTTTTTCCAATGAAATATAAACTCTGGAGCCTTCCAAAGAATATTTAAGGGCATTTCCTATCAGATTTTGAAATACCCGGTAAATCCGTCCGCCGTCTGATTTCACCAGAACCGGTTCCTTTGGAATTTCCGTCTTGATTGTGACCGGCGCGTTTTGGATCGCCTCCTCCATGTCCGCCAGAGTCTGATGTAAAAGCTTGCCCAAATCCAGCTCTTTGTACTCTACCTGAAGCTGTCCGGAAGCTGCCTTGCTCACGGCAAACACATCCTGCACCATATTTTTCAGCCGTTCGGATTTTTCATCCAAAATACAGACATAATCCCTGATATGCTCCGGCAAATTATCCTCCTGCTTTAACAGCTGGATATAGCTGATAATGGAAGTCAAAGGAGTTTTGATATCGTGGGAAACATTTGCTACCAGCTCTACCTTCATGCGCTCGCTTCCGGTCCTCTCCTCTACTGCCGTTTCCAGCCCTTTTCGGATCTCCTCAAGCTCTGCCGCCATTTGACGGATATCCGTATCTTCTGCCGCAACCACTTCCTCGTCATTATAATTTCCGTCTCGAATCACAGAAATCCGATTGGAAAGTTTTTCCAAATCAGATGCGAACTGATGATTTTTTTTCTGCCAGATATATTCCGCAATCATAAGCGCAATGACAACAGCCAGTGCAATCAAAAGCATTCCCACAATCCATTCTACAGCATCATAGGAGTAGTCCCAGCTGATCCTCTTTCCCATTGCCAGAACAACGATCAACAAAAGGAACAGGAAAAGCAGCTGCCCTATGGTCAGAAAAATGACTCCATAAGAGCGTTTTACGATTCTCTTTGAAACAGGAAGCGTAAGACTCTTGTTTTCAAGAACTACAGCCAGCTTTCCAAAAGCTCCTTTTTTGTAACTCCCTTTGTTATGGCACAGATCACAGACAAACAGATAAAAAAGCCAGAATGCCAGCAAAAATCCTCTCCGCTGTTCCCATAAGCATCCCCAAAGCAGCCTCGTCATCTCTGAGACATATTCCGAAACCGGAAGGTCTGCATATCCCAGCTCTACTGCATAATCTGCAAACCCGTCATAAGTTCCGTTTTGATTTGTCAAAGTCATGCATAAGATCACAGGCAGCGCCAAAAACAACAGCATTTTCCATTCAAACCACATCCGGCCTGTAAATTTTGCAAACTGTTTTCCCGCCTCTCTTTTTTCTTTCCGTAAAAACAGATAGCATCCCAAAAGAAGCAGACCCAGGCAAAAACAGCCAATGGAAAGCTTGAGATGATTCCTTTCTTCCACATGATTCTGGTACATATAATAGAAATCGTTTTCTGACCAGTAACCGTTATATGCGTTATTTCCAGGGTAAAGCACCGGTTCCTTTGCTGCAAGTATTGTAATTTCTACATCTTTCCACTTTTCTTTTCCCGTATAATTTTTATACCCCGGCAGGCGCCAGTCTTCTTCCTCCCGATAAATTCCGTCTCCATAAATATCCATTTCCAATCCGTCTTTTTCTATAACGGCTTTTGTTCCGTCAAAATACAGAGCAAAATTATAACCTTCCGGCAGATTTTTCTCTTTGGAAGAATACTCCCGGGAAATATTTTCCATATTGGAATAGAGCTCGTTTCCCTCGTAACAAATGCTGTATAAAATATTTTTTTCTGATTGAATGCGTTCATGAAACGAATCTGCCAGAGCCTTTTTCTCTTCTGCTGTCAGTTTCTTCTGCGCGTCCTCTTCCCAGTCTCCAGGATAAACGTATTCGGCTTCGTCTGTGTCTAATGCAGTTTCCTGCGGCACCTCCTCGATGTCATCTATTACCGCCTCGTCTGCAGACTCATAAGCATAACAGCCGCTGTCATAGTAATAGCTTTCATCCACAAAGTCGCCGCAGGCCATATCCACAAAATCAAAAAAACGGGCAGAAATATAATCTTTGAAATCATCCGTTTTCTGAAGATCACTTTCCTGAATGGTTTTGATACAGGATTTAAAATTTCCTGAAAACAATCCGCTCCAGGCAAATCCAAAAACTCCTGTAAGCAGAAAACTGATAGCCGCAACATACAAAACAACAATACTAATGTTCCTTTTTTTCCATTTTATAGCCAATTCCCCACACCACCTTTAAATATTCCGGCTCTTTTGGATTCCATTCAATCTTTTCCCGAATGCGTCGGATATGAACCATTACCGTATTTTCCGAAACAAAATTCTGCTCCTCCCATACTCGTTCATAAATCTCCTCCGCCGGAAAAACACGGCCCGGATTTTTCATCAAAAGTTCTATGATTTTTGTCTCCGTTGCAGTCAGCCGGACTGCCTCTCCATCCACGTAGAGTATCTTTTCCGCAATATGATAACAGAGTCTTCCATTTGTCAGTTTATCCTGATTGGCCGTATAGATATCTCCCAGACTGGTATACCGCCGCAGATGGCTTTTGACTCTTGCCACCAGCTCTGCCGGATTATAGGGCTTTGCCACATAATCGTCCGCCCCCATAGAAAGTCCTAAAACCTTGTCCGTATCCTCGCTTTTTGCGCTTAAAACGATAATCGGAATATTCTGTCTTTCCCGAATCCGCATAACTGCCGACAATCCGTCCAGCTTTGGCATCATGACGTCCATAATCACAAGCTGCACGCTGTTCTGCACCAAAAGATCCAGCGCCTGCATGCCGTCGTACGCCTTTAATACCCTGTAGCCTTCTTTTTCCAGTAAAATAGCAATTGCCTTTACGATTTCTCTGTCATCGTCTGCTGCCAAAATACACTCGTTCATGATTTTCCTCCTTCAAGCCTGTATGTAATATAACCTGAATTCCTTACAAAAAAAGCAGGGGAAATCTTACAGATTTCTTACAATAAAAGATGTAAAGCCTTGTGGATTCCATAGACTTTACATCTTTTGATTTTTATCCCATTAAAACATTTCTTAACGAAAAATTTTCATAATATCCCGAACCGGTTCTAATGCTTTTTCTTTTTTATATTATACTTCAAAATGCTGTAACAATCAAATGCACTTTCGATTTGTTTTTCTAAAAAGGTCTTCTCAAAAACGGTCAATCGGCTATAATTAAAATTGACCCAAACGGTCAGCAAGGAGACTGCCATGAACGAAAAATTTTATTCTTTACCGAAAACAAAGCAGCAGCGAATCATAAATGCAGGCTTTCGGGCATTTTCACAAAATTCCTATAAAAAAGCCCCTATGCGGGAAATCGCCGACTACGCAGGAATCAGCAAATCCCTGCTTTTCCACTATTTTCACAACAAAAGGGAGCTGTATCTGTTCCTGTGGGATTATGCCGCCGACCTGACCATGGAGTATCTGACGGAATATAAATGCTATGAGCCAAACGATTTATTTGAAATGATGGAGAGGGGCATGCAGGCAAAATTTAAGCTTATGGAAAAACATCCCGATCTGTCTTCCTTTGCCATAAAAGCGTTTTATGAAAAAGATATGCAGATCGCTGAGGCGATACACCAAAGCTACCGGAAACATTTTTCCTGTAAAGCCCAAAACGCTCTCGCAAAACTGAATCCGGACGATTTCATCCCGGGTCTGAACCTTAATATGATGTACCGGGAAATGTACCTGGCGTCGGAAGGCTATCTCTGGGAAATCATTCAACAGGGCGATCCCATTGATTCCAAAATTCTGGAAAAAGATTTTAACCAGATGATCTCCTTCTGGAAAAGCATTTATCTGAGAAAGGAATCGTAAAGCTATGTATGCAATCCAAACATCCGATTTGACCAAATATTACACCGCAAAAGGATTTTCCGGACGCCGAAAAAAATTCCGGGGCATCCTGAACTTAAATCTAACCGTTTCCAAAGGAGATTTCTTTGGATTTATCGGCCCAAACGGCGCGGGCAAAAGCACAACCATACGCACACTTTTGGGACTGATTTCGCCTACCGGCGGAAAGGCTGAAATTTTCGGCAAAGATATTGCTGCGCAGAAAACGGAAATCCTTTCCGACATCGGCTATATGCCTTCGGAAGCTTTCTTTTACCGCAATCAGAAAGTAAAGGAAATCATAAAGCTATCTGCAGATTTCCGGCAAAAAGACTGTTCTGCGGAGGCAGCCCGGCTGTGTGAAAGACTTGCCCTCGATACAGAAAAGAAAATCTCTGAACTTTCCCTTGGCAACCGTAAAAAAGTGTCTGTTGTCTGCGCCCTGCAGCATATGCCAAAACTCTGCATTTTAGACGAACCTACCAGCGGGCTTGATCCGTTGATGCAGCGAGAGCTCTATGCTGTTTTGGAGGAGCGGAACCGTCAGGGCGTCACTGTATTTCTCTCCTCCCATGTGCTGTCTGAAATACAGCGCTACTGTAAACACGCCGCCATTATCCGTGAAGGAAAACTTCTGGTTTCCGACAGCGTAGAACATTTGGGACATACAAAAGCAAAACGGGTGACGGTCCGAGGGATTGATGTACCGCCTGCCATTTCTCAGATCAAAGATGTTCAGAAAAACGGCGATGCCCTGCGTTTTTTATACAGCGGCGAACCGAACTTGCTTTTACATTCCCTTGCCAAACTCCCACTGACGGATATTTCCATTACGGAACCGGATTTGGAAGAAGTCTTTCTCCACTATTATGCAAAGGAGGGCGCATAACATGACATTACTAAAACATGAACTTTCTCAGGGAAAACAAATGCTTTTTATCTGGACAGCAGTGATCGCCGGTATGCTTGGCGTCTGCATTTTCATCTATCCGGAAATAAAAGGCGAAATGAGCGATATCGGCAGTATGTTTTCCAATCTTGGAAGTTTTTCTGCCGCGTTCGGTATGGATAAAATCAGTTTCGGTACATTTCTGGGGTTTTTCAGTGTGGAATGCGGAAATATTCTCGGTCTTGGAGGCGCCTTTTTTGCCGCTCTTCTTGGCATCTCCTCTCTTTCCAAAGAGGAAAAAGAACAAACTGCCGAATTTCTGCTTACCCACCCGATACACCGCAGCAGCATTGTTTTACAAAAGCTTTTCGCCCTGGTTTTGCAGATTCTGATCCTGAATGCTATTGTAACCGGAGTTACGGCTCTTTCCATTTACGCAATCGGTGAATCCCCGGATATCAAAACGCTGGCGCTGCTGCTGCTTGCATATTTGATTCTGCAGTTGGAAACAGCCGCTGTCTGTTTTGGCATTTCCGCTTTTTTAAGCGGCAGCGGTTCCGGCATTGGTCTTGGCACAGCAGCGCTCTTTTATTTTTTGAATATCCTGGCTAATCTAACGGAAGAACTGCGCTTTCTGAAATTCATAACACCTTTTAGTTATGCGGAAGGCGCCGACATTATCACAGAAAACAGTCTGCATCTCCAATATTTATCCATTGGTCTTGCAGCTGCAGCAATCAGCATCCTTGCAGCATTTTATTGGTACAGTAAAAAAGATATTGTCTGAATGCGGTATGATATATCCTCTTCACAGAATTTTTATATCCGCTATCAAAAAAGCGGCAGTCAGAATACATATTTCTCTCTATTTCTTTTTATAAGAAATTTTATTTCCTGCTCCCGCTTTTTTTACAGCGGTCTTCAGCTTTCGCAGCTGCTTTGCCGACATCTTTTTCGGCACAGTGATCTTACATTTTTTGAAAATCCCTTTCCATGCCTTTTTGCCGATTTTCGGCGCTTGTTTACTCCTAAATCGAACATTCTTTAACTTTCTGCATTTATAAAATGCAGATTTTCCAATTTTTGTTACATTCTCGCCAATCTCCACATTTCTAAGACTCTTCATTCCTTTAAATGCATTGTCTTTGATCTCTGTGACACGGAAGATATAACCGTTTTTCTCTACCGTCGGCAAAATCACGACTTTAGATTGTTTTGAATTCATCGGCGCCATTACCGCTGCCGTGCCGTTTTTGGCATCGACTTTTGTAATCTGATACCAAACTCCTCCTTCTCCTATTGTTTCACCTACGCGTGGAAGGGGAGTTGTTCCGAGAATTATTTCGTCTTTTTTATCATCATCTTTTGGCGGTTTGCTGTCAGGCCCTTCAATAACCGCTTTTTCTGTAACTGCTTTGGCTCCCGGCATTCCCTTTGCATCCACCGGATAAATTTCACAGATCATTGTTCCGGGATATGCGGGCAGAATCGTCGGTTGATCCGTAATTTCTTTCATACCGTTATCATAGGAAAAGCAATAAAGCGTCCGTCCTTCGTCATCTCCGTCTTTATCAGAGAAATCATAGGTCACCGTTGCCGTTTCACCTGTTTTATAAACTGCTTTATCGAATGCAGCATTGGAAACAGACGGGGCGCTGTTTGTCTGTTCAATAAAGGAAACTGCCGGCTGCTCACATAACGCTTCATATGTAACGCCGGAACCCACGCGCAGCCCTGAAAACGTTACTGTTTTGTTCCTGTCATTTGTCGCCCATGCGGCAAATCCGATCCGATAAGTATCCGCAAGCATGGAAGCCGCTATGTCATTTCTGACATTCCGCCACTCTCCGCCTTCTTCTTTAAAATCAACGGAAACAACATTGCCTTTTTTGTAAAACCCGAAATAAGCGCATGTGAGATCATTCCATTCTGCCTCTCCGCCTGTCTCTGTGCTCAAGCCGTTTGTTTCTTCCACTGTTGTAATTCCGTCGTGGTGGGACTTTTTGCCTGCAGAAATATAGTTGTCGTCATCCTGATACAAAAGGAAAGACGCCGTATCCCATTGATCCGACTCACGCGCCGGTATACCATCTATTTTAATGACGGCACGCATGTCATTTTTGTCTATTGATTCCGGAATTTCATACAAAAACAGGTTTTTCACCGTATTTGACGTCTGATACAGATCCCCGACCTGCATACGAAGGGCAACCTCTTCCCTTCCCATCGTATAACCGGAAGCATCCTCACGTTTGATTTCAAACGCATGGTTCAATTCCGTACTGTCCGGAATGCTGATTACAACCGCCACACGGCTTGTGCAAAGACCTGCCTGCGCTTTCACCCAGATAACGCCATTCGCCTTTGCGGTCAAAACTCCGTTTTCATCAATTACTGCCGCTGCGCTTTCCCCTCCGGTCAGAAAATCTTCCACCGACCATGTAATCGGTTTTTGGGAATCTGTCGCAGCCTGGAAAGCGATTGTCTCATCTGCTTTTGTCAGAATAATGTTTTCTCCGCCTTGTATGACAACCATATCTTCAGGGGCAATGCTGTCTGCATCTTCCACCGTTATTTCCACCGCCTCAGAAAGAATCGGTTCCCCATTCCAGATATAGTAAGCGTAAACAGATGCTCTTCCTGCCTTTTTTGCAGACATCTTGCCATTTGCGTCTACGGAAAGCACGTCAGGATTGCTGCTGGTATAACCGATATTTCCCACAGGTGCAGATACCGGCTGATCTCTGTCATATGCAATTTTGATATCTGCATCCCTGTTATCCAGGCTCTCATCGGGCATACCGCTTAATACAGCATACCGTTTCAGTCCGTCGTCATAAGTATTCCCTTCCAGTCTGACATTTTTACACTTTGTGAATTCATATACATTGTCCTGTGCTCTGGTATGCGTGCTGCCGTCTGCCGTTGACTGGAGCGTCAATGTATCCCCTTCAAGAAGCGTTGTATTCGCTGCGGAAATTTCCAATGTAATATCCGGATTGGTACGCAGAATCGTATTGTTTTTGATTGTGAGATTTTCCACACTTTCCGCTTTCACGACCGTATCCGTATCCATATGGAATATATTGCCTTCAATCGTTATATTTTTATGGATCGGGTTGTCTGCAGGCGGCAGACCTCCTCCCTTCGTCACCGGATTCACATAAATTGCCGGCGCATACTCCCAGAACGTCCTTCCAATGCTTTTGATAAAAAATTCATTGTCTCTAATCGTCATGTCCCGAATCGGTCCGGATTCATACCATTGGTTGGAATCATTGGAAAGATAAATCGTCGCCATGGACATATTTTTAAACATATTTCCTTCAATCAGAACGGGATTTCTGGTCGTACATAAAATTCCCCTTGTGGGAACTTTCTCAAAAGTACAGTTTCTAACCGTCACTTTTGGAGCATATGTTACGTTTTCCGCCACATACTTCGGCTCACCGCCAATTTGATCCGTAAGATTTTCCGGAAGGGTTTCTTCAAAGCGAATTTCCATCGTCCGTAAATCGTTCCCGTTTTCGCCGGGATTGGAAATCACCTCTGCTACCGTGTAAAGCGTTTCATTGTCTGTAGATTCTAACGTATCCCTTGTAAAAAACGCTGTTTTATCCCCAACGTGGAACTGCGGAAAACCGCCCTGCTGCGTATGGATATATTTCAGTATCAGGGTATGATCGTCTTTTCGCTCCTCCACTCTGGTAAAAGTTCCGTGAAGATTGATCGGATCATCGTGGGTATTGGCAAAATTGCAGTTTTCGATAATCAGATCTCCCGCGGCGCCGGAAGCATGAATGCCGTCGGCAAAGCTGACTGTAATATGTCCGGAATCCTCCCTGGGCGTCAAATTACAGTCATAATAATAGATATCTTTGCTCATCTGAATCAGCCAGCCGAATCCGTGCATAAAATGAACATTGACCTTTCGCGCCGTCACGTTTTCGCTCTCCCAGGTAAACGCTCCCGCTGTCTGCCGATGAGCGTTCGCAGCCAGCTCAATCACCGTTCCTATTTGCTGCATAGACGGACGGGAGGAAGAATAAGTGACGCGCACATGGGTGCCGTCTAATTCCTGAATGTCTGCCGCGCCGCTGAAAGGTCCGTCGGAAGTATTATAATTTCTTGACATTTCACCGTCCGGCTGATAGGCAACGACTGCATACGTCGGACTGTGATGTCCCGTCTGCGTCCAGTAATATTGCCCTGTATAAGGGCTTTTTTCACTGTACCATGTAAATGTATTGCCGGAAACCGCATGGGGAAAGCATTCCGGAATCAGAAAATCCGTATATTCCCTCCCGTTTTCTTCTCCCATTCCGGTCACTGTCATCTCTGTCACGGTGGGAACGCCAAAATCCCAGGAAAAATCTTTAAGCGTCACATTTTCAGACCGAACGACTGCAAGAGCCATCATATTCCCATGCATCATAAAAAGAGACCCGTTTCCCTCTAATGTAAAATTTTTCTGATCCTCAATTAACAGCCCAATGGTTTTGACCGAATTTTCAATGCTGTTCGTATTAGAGGTATGATATTCCCTTGTCTGTGCATGGTCTTTATATATATGATACTCCCCTTTCGGAAAGCTGACCGTAACGCTTGACGCACCGTTTGCCGATGCTGCTTTTGCGGCCTCAAACGCTTCCCAGATCGCCTCTGCACTATCACGCTTTCCTGTCTTATCCGCGCCGTACTCTGTGACGTCAATCACAACCGCATTGCTGTCATCCGAAACGGATTCTCCAAAAGTGAATTCCTGTGCAGATACCCGCATCATGCAGGGCATAAACAGCTGCAGCAGCATACATACCGCCAAAAAGCAGGAAAAATTTCTAATTAATGTTTGTCTTTTCATGGAAACGCCTCTTTTCTTTTCATTTTAGATCATATCGTCAAACTGTTATATACTTAATGAGATAGACCTATTCTACTTAATTTACAGTTGTCATTATAGAAAAATGCTTTTCTATTTTCTGTACTTTCTCTCTATGACAGTAACGTAAACTGCCATGGCAGCTATCGCTTCTATCATAATGCCCAATATGCTAATGACAGCATAAGGTGAATTTTGTCCGCCGCGCAAAGGCAGTCCCAGCAGAATCAAAACGATTCCAAATACTACCCATAATTTGCCAACTGCCCGGTTATAAGCTTTTACATCTTTGACAGGAAACACTTCTGCATTTGCCCAAAATCCAAAAGGAACTTCTTTTTTTGAACAGGCTGCGTAAATTCCATAGAGAACAAAAATGCCTCCAAGCAGCGCCCAGATCATAAATGCCAGCATACCACAATCCCTCCTTCAGTTTCAAATACAATCTAAAAGGTTTTTTCTTAAATAGATTATAACTACAAATGTTGAAATTGTCAAAAACATTCGGAATTTTAGAGATTTTTTGTGCAGTAATAACGAATCCCCGCTGTCACAAACCGGCATTGTTCTAATATATTATAAAAAAGAGTTCTAGTTCAGGAGCAACAAATGTCTGAAAAAACACCCTTGGCAAATCAGTGCAGCTTTATGGGCATACGCCCGATTATAATGGACCTGCCATATCCTCCTCTTCAGGTCAATGAACCCAATCCGGCATATGCAGCATTACTGAGCGTAGATTATTGCGGCGCTGTTTCTGAAATGTCCGCTATCACACAGTATATCAACAATGAAAACCGCTTATCCCATGACAAATGTCCCATGGCAAAAACACTTCTGGGCATAGCAATGGCAGAAATGATGCATTTACAGAAATTAGGCGAGCTGATCGTTTTATCCGGCGGCAATATTGATTTTATCGCAAAATTTCCAAATGGCAAAAAACGAATGTGGACGCCGGAATATCTCACCATTCCGGAAAATGCCCGAAAAATGATTCTGGCAGATATAGAAGCCGAACGCGCTGCCATTCATCAATATCAAATGCATATAAAAGCCATTCGGGATGAGAACATAAACGCTGTATTATCCAGAATTATTCAGGACGAAGAATATCATATTCTGATTTTGCAGAATATGATAAAAGAAACTGCATAAAAAACCAACACAGTCTCTGCCGGTATTTCAAGCAGAGACTGTGTCATTTTCACGATTATCTTATTCTATTTTCAAACAAATCACATCATTTTAATAAAACATAATATTTTCAGAAACAGAATCATACGCGCTGTCCCAGTCTTTTCCCGCAGGAAGCCCTTTGATCTTTCCGGAGAATACGATTGCCCCGTTCTTCTTTTCTTTCTTTTTTAATCCTTTATTTCTCCGAATCAGATTCTGATTCCATTGTCTGGAAGGATCATAGGTCCCGCCTGCTTTACATTTGACATTTTTGAAAGTCGCATTTACTTTATCTCCGTTCAGTCTTGCACAGGCCTCAATACTTAAATAAGGCGCTCCTTTTTTCAGACCGGAATTTGAAAAGCTGCCGATCTTCTTATAATTCAAATATACTGCGCCTTTCCCTTTTTTATCTACCGTCATCATCAAATGATACGTTTTTCCCCGTTTTAAAGCCTTATTGCCCGGCCTGGTATATCTTTGTCCTCCCGGATTATTAGAGGCTACATTCTCAATTAATGCCATGGTTTTTCCGGTATAGGGTGCAACAGCACAGGAATCATATTGAATTCCAAAAGAAACTGCAGAAACTGCCGTACCCATAACAAGCTTTGCATGATATCCGCTTCCACTGCCTTTTAAACTAATATCTGCCTCTATTGCATAGGCTGATTTTGTATTGACAATCGTGTTTCCTTTTTTCGGTTTCTGGCTCAGCACATTGCTCCAGTCGCTGTAACTTTCTGTGTTGGCATCCACATAACAGCTGCGCATCCGGACATAATTTACCTTGCCCGGCATAAAATCGGTAGACGTTACGGCAGAACCGCCTTTTGCAACCCGAATGGTCACCGGCTTGCTGAAATTACTGCTGGTGGAATACTGTATTTCATAACCGGTCGCCTGGTTGACGCCGGTATAAGTAACCTGTAACGCTCCTGGTGTGGATGTCGCTTTTAATCCCTGAAGTTTCGGCGCATTACTGATTTTCCACTGGGCATATAAAGTGATATTTCTCTTGCTCTCAGACTGTACAATCTGGGACGTTGCCGCTCCATTCGCATAGCTGTTTCCACTTCCGTCGGCCTTTGTATTCCAGCCTGTAAATGTAAAACCTGTTCTTACAAACGTATTAAGAGGCAGCGCCGTCATATCGCCTGGCGATACAGATGCCATAGAACCGGTTCCTCCGTTTGCATCAAAATGAATCGTTTTGACAGTTGCTCCCACTGCGTCTACTTCCCCCTGCAGTCCGGCTGCGTATACCGGCTGTATGCAGAAAATGATTGCCAGTATTAGCGCTAATACAGAAATTTTCTTTTTCATCTGATTCTTCCTTTCCTGTTTTTATGGATCATAACTATACGTTATGATCTCAATTATAAATGTTCTTCGCAGGAAATGCAATGGGAACATTCTGATGTTGTAGATAAAAACAGTGTTGTTCCTTTCCGCAATTACAGCAAGTAATTATTTTCCCGCTTTGCAATCTGTAAACCGACTAATTTGTAAGTTGCATATCCTCCCATAACCAGCGGTTCTGATTTGCAAATTTCTTCTGCCTCTTCACGGCTCTCTGTTTTTAGAATATACATACCTGCCATTCCCGGATAACCTGTAAAGACACCGCAAATTTCCAGTTTTCCCTCATCGTCCAGCTTTCTTATGTTCTCAACGTGTTCCATAACTACCTGTTTTGTCATTTTATTATAGGTCTTGCTTTTCTCAATCATCATCATGTACATCAATTTTTCCATACGATTTTCTCCTTTACATTCTATGGGGTTTTCTGAGGGTATTCTATTTGTCCGGCTCTATCTTCTTTGTAAACACCCTTCCCGGACCGGCGGCAAGGCAGCAGAGTGCGCCATACTCTAAACGGGTGAGGTTTATTTTAGCGCCATATTGCATTTGGAACATAGACAGTTTATCATAGAATAGCGACAAAGGCTATCACTATTTAGAAAGGAGTTCAAAATGTCAAAAGCAGAACGGATTATCGAAATGATAATAACTATAAATGCGAAAAAAGATTTTACAGTAGGCGAATTAGCAAATGAATTTTCTGTATCAAAAAGGATCATACTGCGTGACTTGCAAGAATTGGAGCAAGCTGGTTTTCCTCTTTACTCTGAAGTTGGGGCGGCGGGATCATCGACATGGAAATAAACCATGATGCTTTAGAATGGGTTGCCGATTATATACTGCCGTTTGGGAACAACGCCACTGTGTTAGAACCAGTGGAGCTGATAAAACTAATACAGCAAAAAATATATGAATTACATCAGCATTATTGCTGCTTGGAATCATAAGTATGAATGAGAGGGATTCCGCCTTTGACCTCATAGCTGCAGAATCCGGTTCCCATAAAGCTTAACTTTATCAAAGAACCGGATTCCTACTTTACAGATATGTAATTCTTACGAACTGTTACAATTGTTTAATGCAGCCTCCGCGGCACAAAATCCGGATATCCGGACTCCAAACCATGCTCTGTGGAATCCAGTCCTTCCAACTCTTCCTGCTCAGAAACACGCAGTCCGATGGTTTTTTTCAATACGAAAAATACAAGAAACATAATAACTGCAGTCCAGACAACAATACATCCAAGTCCAAGAAGCTGAATACCCAGATGATACACACCGCCGCCATAAAATAAACCATCGCTGTAATCAAAAAATCCAACTGCAATTGTTCCGAAAATACCGCACACACCATGTACTGAAACAGCGCCTACCGGATCATCTATTTTTAGTTTATCTTCCACAAAATAAACTGAGATACTGCAAAGCACGCCGGACAAAGCTCCTATGATAAACGCGCCAACGGCATCCACATTTGCACAGCCCGCCGTAATTGCAACCAGACCTGCCAGAGATCCGTTTAATGACATAGAAACATCCGGCTTGCCATTGCGAATCCAGGTATAGATCATAGCCGTACAGGTAGCCACTGCAGGAGCAATCGTTGTCGTTGCAAAAATCTGAGAAAGCTGCAGCGTATTGCTTGCGGCTGCGCCGTTAAATCCATACCAGCCAAACCACAAGATAAATACCCCCAGGGCTCCGATTAAAAGATTATGTCCAAGGATTGGTTTTGAAGATCCGTCTTTTCCATACTTCCCGATACGAGGCCCAAGCATTGCCGCGCCGATCAATGCCGTAACGCCGCCAACTGTATGAATACATGCAGATCCCGCAAAATCCGTAAATCCCATATCTGTCAGCCATGGAGTAGCGCCCCATACCCAATGGGCTTCAATGGGATATACCACCAGACTGATGATAAAACTGTATACACAATAGGTAATAAATTTGGTACGTTCCGCCATAGCGCCGGACACAATAGTCGCCGCCGTTGCACAGAACACCAGATTAAATACAAAATTAGACCAGTCTGTTTCTGCAAAATCCGCAAAAGGATTCAGTCCCCAGCCTGCAAAAACGCCTTCTCCACAAAGCAGATTATAACCTAATATATAAAACGCAACTGTACCAATGCAAAAATCCATCAAATTTTTCATTGTAATATTACCGACATTCTTTGCTCTGGTAAAGCCTGCCTCTACCATTGCAAATCCACACTGCATAAAAAATACCAACGCTGCTCCTATCAAAAACCATACACTCATGTCCATAAATTTTTCCTCCTGTCAAACAAATATAGGCAATAAAAAAGAGATTTCCGGCCGCTGCTTTTGCAGGACTGACTATCTCCATTGATCGTATGCTCTTCTTCATTTTTCTTCATAATCCGCCAATCTCTCATTCTCCTCAAAATGAGCATCGGCGCTCCACATTCTTCTACAAAGCCTCTTCTCCCCGTTCACCGGTACGGATACGAACGGCATCTTCCACATCATATATAAAAATCTTACCGTCGCCAAAGTTTCCCGTATTAATCTCATCTACAATCTGATCAATCAGTTTTGGCGCCGCTGCATCGGAAACAACCGTCTCCACTTTAATTTTCGGCAGCAATGTTACATTATAAGATGCGCCTCGGTAGGTTTTGATGATACCCTTTTGATTTCCATAACCCATGCTGTTTACGATATTTAAACCGCTTACTTCACAGGTGGATAATACATCTTTTAAGTCCTCAAGCTTTTCCGGCTTGATAATGATTTCCAGTTTCTTCATATGAAATCCTCCTCTTTTTTTATTCTTTTATATTCAGGCTCCCTCCCTCAAAATGAGGGAGAAAGCCAAAAGAACTATACTTCAAAAATCAAATCTCCATAAGAAGGCATCGGCCACATCTCTTTATCAACAATCATCTCCAGTTTATCTACAGGAGCCCTCAAAGCTGTCATTGCCGCCATTACCACATCTCTGTAGAATACGGCCTGCTCTCTTCCTTCTTCCATAGCAGCTCCCTGATCTATTGCCTCCTGCAGTTTTTTCAATGCCTGTTTTGTCTCAAGCAGCAGATCCGATACTTCTGTTAAAAGTTCTGTCTGAACGCTTACATCTGCACCGCAGGCATTTTTTACAGCAGAAATAGAGCCGGCAAGAGCTGTTGTATATTTGATGACTGCCGGAATAATCTGTTTTCCCGCGATATCAATCATTGCCTTTGCCTCGATGTTGATCTCCTTGGCATATGTTTCGTATTCGATTTCCACACGGGAATCCAGTTCTGCTTTTGTAAATACACCAAACTTCTCGAAAAGTTTTACAGCTTTTGGCGTATTCAGAGACGGAATCGCATCTACCATAGAGGTAATGTTCGGCAGCCCCCGCTTTTCGGCCTCTTTTACCCATTCATCAGAATAACCGTTTCCATTGAATACGATCCTCTGATGTTCTGTTGCATATTTCTTAATCAGATCATGTACTGCAACATCGAAATCCTCTGCACTTTCTAATACATCGCATGCCTCTGCAAAAGCCTCCGCCACAATCGTATTGAGCACAACATTCGGCTGAGCAATGGAATCCTGGGAACCAACCATACGGAACTCAAATTTATTGCCGGTAAATGCAAAAGGCGATGTTCTGTTTCGGTCTGTAGCATCTTTCATAAAATCCGGAAGTGTTGTTACACCGGTCTCCAACATACTCCCTTTAATACTGTGGGTTGCCTCTCCGGTGCTGACTAACTGTGTCAGTACATCTTCTAACTGCTCTCCCAAGAATATGGAAATAATTGCAGGCGGCGCCTCATTTGCTCCTAATCTGTGGTCGTTTCCAACATCTGCAGCGGATTCTCTCAAGAGATCTGCATGGGTATCTACTGCTTTTAACATACAGGTCAATACCAAGAGGAACTGGAAATTTTCATGAGGAGTCACACCCGGATCCAGCAGGTTAATTCCGTCATCCGTGGTAATCGACCAGTTATTATGCTTACCGGAACCGTTTACGCCCGCGAAAGGCTTCTCGTGAAGCAGACACTGCAGTCCGTGACGGCCGGCTACTTTCTTTAAAGTTTCCATAACCAGCTGGTTATGGTCTACTGCGATATTGGCCGACGCATAAATTGGAGCCAGCTCATGCTGCGCCGGAGCCACTTCGTTATGCTGGGTTTTGGCTGATACGCCCAGTTTCCAAAGCTCTTTGTTGACATCTCTCATATATGCCGCAATTCTCTCACGGATTGCCCCGAAATAATGATCGTCCATTTCCTGTCCTTTCGGAGGCATTGCACCGAATAAAGTACGTCCGGTAAAAATAAGATCTTTTCTCTTTAAATATTTCTCTCTGTCTACAATAAAATATTCCTGCTCCGGTCCTACAGATGCCGTTACTTTTTTAGACGTTGTATTTCCAAAAAGACGGATCAGACGAAGAGCCTGCGTGTTGACAGCCTCCATGGAACGCAGAAGGGGGGTTTTCTGGTCCAGAGCTTCTCCTGTATAAGAACAGAAAGCGGTCGGGATACAAAGCGTCGCTCCCGCGGCATCCTGTCTTACAAAAGCCGGAGACGTACAATCCCATGCGGTATATCCCCTTGCCTCAAAGGTTGCACGGAGTCCTCCGGAAGGAAAGGAGGAGGCGTCCGGCTCTCCTTTGATTAATTCTTTTCCGGAAAAACTCATCAGCACTTTTCCGTTTTCCATCGGCGCCGTAATAAAAGAATCATGCTTTTCTGCAGTAACTCCTGTCATCGGCTGGAACCAGTGAGTATAATGGGTTGCTCCTTTTTCGATCGCCCATTCTTTCATCTCATGCGCAATTACGTCCGCCGTTGCAAGATCTAACTCCCTGCCTTCCCGAAGAGTCTGTTTTAATTTTTGATATACCTTCTTGGGAAGACGTTCCTGCATCACAGAATCATTAAAGACATTTTCTCCGAAAATATCCGCTACATTGTAATACTCAGTGCTCTTTTCCATAATTTTACATCCTTTCTGCGTGAAAAAAGGGTATTCCAGCTAGTGGAACACCCTTGTTCATCTGTACTCAGTTGATTTACTTGATATTAAGATACATCAAAAAAACCAAAAATACAATAGGAAATTCAAACAACTTTTCTTATTTTTCAAAAAGTTTTTTAGTCAATTTTACTTAAGCCTTATTTACAGAACCAAATAATTCCATCTTCTCTTTTACAGTTGCTTTGATTGCTTCTGCGCCGGGAGCCAGTAATTTACGAGGATCAAATCCTTTGCCCGGGAGTTTGACAACTGAATAATCCAAAAAGTACTCGCAGGTCGCACAAAACCTG
>CAJUEY010000027.1 GCA_910585825.1 uncultured Lachnospiraceae bacterium
ACAACAAGGAAACCCAGTAAAATCAACGGGTATGGCAATTTAACAATTGCCTATACAAGAATGTGTGTAGGAGGAAAAAAGATGAAAACAGATATCGAAATAGCTCAGGAAGCCGTTATGCTCCCTGTCCGGGAAGTTGCAGAAAAGTTAAATATTTCTCAGGACGATTTGGAATTTTATGGAAAATACAAAGCAAAACTGTCAGATGAATTACTGGAAAAAACTTCCGGTAATCCGGACGGCAAATTAGTATTGGTGACGGCAATCAATCCTACACCTGCAGGAGAAGGCAAAACAACAACCAGCATCGGTCTTGGTCAGGCTCTTGGGCTTTTAGAGAAAAAAGCAGTATTGGCCCTCAGAGAGCCTTCTCTTGGTCCGTGTTTCGGCATCAAAGGAGGAGCTGCCGGAGGCGGATATGCCCAGGTCGTTCCTATGGAAGATCTGAACCTGCATTTTACAGGGGATTTTCATGCAATTACTTCTGCCAATAATCTGCTGGCAGCTTTATTAGACAATCATATCCAGCAGGGCAATGAATTAAACATTGATACAAGACAGATTGTCTGGAAACGCTGTCTGGATATGAACGACCGCGTTCTTCGGAATATTGTAGTAGGCCTTGGCAATAAATTAGACGGTTTTGTACGGGAAGATCATTTTATTATTACAGTCGCCTCCGAAATTATGGCGATTCTCTGTCTTTCTGAAGATATAGAGGATTTAAAAAATCGCCTTGCCAGAATTATTGTTGCTTATACTGTTGACGGAAAACCGGTTACGGCAGAAGACCTTCATGCTGTGGGATCAATGGCGGCATTGTTAAAAGATGCTTTAAAACCGAATCTGATTCAGACGTTAGAGCATACGCCGGCAATCGTTCACGGCGGTCCTTTTGCAAATATCGCCCATGGCTGCAACAGCATCCGCGCAACGAAAGCCGCTCTGAAACTGGCCGATATTGTCGTGACAGAGGCGGGATTCGGCGCAGATTTAGGAGCGGAAAAGTTTTTTGATATCAAATGCCGTAAAGCGGGCCTGAAACCCGACTGCGTGGTTTTGGTAGCTACTGTCCGGGCGTTAAAATACAACGGCGGAGTACCGAAATCAGAACTTGCCGACGAGAATCTGGAGGCTTTGAAAAAGGGTATCGTCAATCTGGAAAAGCATATTGAGAATTTACAGAAGTATCAGGTTCCTGTTGTCGTAACATTAAATTCTTTTGTTACCGATACCCAGGCAGAAACAGATTATGTAGCCGAATTCTGTAAAGAACGGGGGTGTGAGTTTGCCTTATCCGAAGTCTGGGAAAAAGGCGGAGAAGGCGGAATTGCGCTTGCTGAAAAAGTGCTTGCTACATTGGAAGAAAAGGAAAGCCATTTTAAAGTCCTCTATCCGGATGAAGTCAGTCTGAAAAACAAAATTGAAACAATTGCAAAAGAAATATACGGAGCAGACGGTGTTGCCTATAGTCCTGCTGCAGAAAAAGAATTAAAACGGATCACGGATCTTGGCATGGGAGATTTTCCGGTCTGTCTTGCCAAAACGCAGTATTCTCTGTCAGATGATCAGGATAAACTGGGACGTCCGGAAGGCTTTACTGTAAATGTCAGAGAAGTATATGCATCTGCCGGAGCCGGATTTGTAGTTGCAATTTTAGGAGCGATTATGACGATGCCGGGACTTCCCAAAGTTCCTGCTGCAAACCGCATTGATGTAAATGAAAACGGATGTATTACTGGATTGTTTTAAAAGAAAAGAGGTAGAAAATCATGGCACAGATCATTGACGGAAAAAAGATTTCTGCAGAAATAAAAGAAGAATTGAAAGAACAGGTAGCACAGCTGAAAAAGGACGGCATTGAAGGGACGTTGGCCGTAATCCAGGTAGGAGATGATCCCGCTTCCAGCGTATACGTCCGCAATAAGAAAAAAGCCTGTGAATACATCGGAATCGGTTCTAAATCCTATGAATTACCGGAAACCACCACACAGACAGAATTGCTGGATCTGATTGCAGACCTAAATCAGGATGACGCCGTAAACGGTATTTTAGTTCAGCTTCCCGTACCGGCGCACATTGATGAAAAAACCATTATCAATGCAATTTCCCCAGCCAAAGATGTAGACGGATTTCATCCGGAAAGCGTAGGCGCTCTGACCATCGGGCAAAAAGGCTTCGTATCCTGTACGCCTGCAGGAATTATTGAACTTTTGAAACGTTCCAATGTAGAAATAGACGGCAAAAACTGCGTCATCATCGGAAGAAGCAATATTGTAGGAAAGCCAATGGCGCTCCTTATGCTGCGGGAAAATGCAACGGTGACGATCACCCATTCCCACACCCAAAATTTAAAAGAAATCTGCAGCCGGGCGGATATTTTAATTGCCGCCGTCGGCAAAAAAGAATTTATTACCGGAGAATATATCAAAGAGAATGCCGTTGTCATTGATGTGGGAATCCACAGAGATGAAAACAATAAGCTTTCCGGCGACGTCAAATACGATGAAGCAGAGCCGAAAGCCTCTATGATCACACCTGTCCCGGGAGGCGTTGGACCTATGACAATCGCCATGTTAATGCATAATTGTGTAGAAGCTATGATCCGGTAAATGGGAGCAGGGATTTATGAAATGTAAAAAATGCGGAGCAGAAATCCCACAGGGTTATGTGTATTGTAATATTTGCGGAACAGAAGTACAGCTGGTGCCGGATTATAACTTGCTGGATGAAGATATTTTAACCGGCATACTGCAGGAGGAGACGCTATCCAAAAAGAAAACGTCCGGGCCGTCTAAAAAGAAAAAGATTCGTTCCAACCTTTTCATCTGGGGCGGCATTTGTATGATTCTTGTTATTGCTGTATTTACTTTAATTTTTGTATATCAGGAAATCAAAATCAAGCAGCAGAACAGCTTTAAATATCAGTATCAGAAGGCGGAAGACTATTTTTCGACAGGGGATCTGGACAATGCGCTTTTGTGCTATGAAAGAGCCCTTGAGTTAGAACCGGGCAGCAGAAAAATCCAGGAACAGCTGGTGGAAATTTATCTTTCCAGGAAGGATGAAAAAGCAGCTGCATCTGTACTGGAAAATATGATTGAGGAGAATAAAAGAGACAAGAAATCCATTCAAAAACTGATCCAGATCTATGATACAACAAAAGAATACGATAAAATCATTGTTCTTTGCAAAAAGGTAGAAGACAGCGGACTGTTGGAGCTTTTTACAGATTACATTGTAGAACAGCCCAAATTCAGCAATATATCCGGAACTTATGAAAAGCCTCTTGATATCCAAATTTTTTCTGTCAGAAAATACGACATTTTTTATACAACAGACGGTACAGATCCAAAAGAACACGGAATCCCTTATAAAGAGACGATTCCGCTGGAAAGAGAAGGAACAACCGTGATTACGGCAGTCGCCCGCAATGAAAAAGGTATCTACAGCGAACCTGTAACGGCTGAATACACCATCCGGTATGAACCGCCGGATATGCCTTCTGTCATTCCGGCAGGAGGAACTTACAGCGAACCTCAGACGATTACGATCCAGGTTCCATCTGACTGTACGGCTTACTATACCTGGGACGGCAGCGATCCTTCCAAAGAATCCTTTCGCTATACAGGACCTATTGAAATGCCCATGGGCAATCAGGTGCTATCTGTCATACTGATTAATTCAGTAGGATTGGAAAGTCGGATATATCGTGTGAATTACGTATATATGCCATAAAAAAATTTATTGTCTAAATAAAGGAGAAATGCTAAAATTAAACCGAAAAATCGCTGTTAGGAAGCAAAAAGGCCGAATAGTGACAAAAATCAAAAAGAAGGGTGAGATAAGATGATTGATTTTATTGAAAGAGTAAACGGACAGATCAACGGCTTTGTCTGGGGCATTCCTATGTTGGTTTTATTAGTTGGAACCGGCATACTGATGACGATATTGACCAGATTATTCCAGATTACACACATTGGATATTGGATGAAACATACGCTTGGAAGCATTTTCACTGATAAACACATCACAAAGCACACCAAAGCAGATGACCAGTCCATTTCTCAGTTCCAGTCTTTATGTACGGCATTAGCGGCTACGATTGGCACCGGAAACATTGTAGGTGTAGCAACGGCGTTAATCTGCGGAGGCCCGGGCGCGATTTTCTGGATGTGGATTGTTGCTTTTTTCGGTATGATGACCAACTATTCAGAAAATGTTCTTGGTATTTATTACCGTAGAAAAAACGAAAAAGGCGAGTGGAGCGGCGGAGCCATGTATTATCTGCGAGACGGTCTTGGCGCCAAACCGGGCATGAAACAGGCAGGCGCCGTGCTTGCAGTACTGTTTGCTGTTTTTTGCCTGTTTGCTTCCTTTGGAATCGGAAATATGAGTCAGATCAACTCCATAGCCGGAAATATGAAAGCGGCGTTCCAGATTCCTACTATGGTGACAGGCATCATTTTGATGATTCTTGCAGGACTGGTTATTTTAGGCGGAATCAAAAGAATTGCAAGCGTTACGGAAAAGCTGGTGCCTTTTATGGCGATTCTTTATATCATAGGAGCGTTGGCAGTATGCATTTTACATATTAACCAGTTCGGAGCCGTATTCGGCGCTATATTTAAAGGCGCTTTTGCCATAAAAGCAGTAGGAGGCGGTATTGTAGGTTCCGGTATCAAGCTGGCGGTCACCTGGGGAATGAAGCGAGGCGTATTCTCCAATGAAGCAGGACTTGGTTCTTCCGTTATGGTACATTCCAGCTCCAATGTAAAAGAGCCGGTTCGTCAGGGAATGTGGGGAATCTTCGAGGTTTTTGCAGATACAATTGTAGTCTGTACGTTAACGGCTTTTACTGTACTTTCTTCCGGTCTTGTGGATCTGACAACCGGAGAAGTCCTGAGCACAGCAGAAGATTCTGCATTGGTAGGGCAGGCGTTTGCAACGGTATTTGGTTCTGCGGGGCCGGCGTTTATAGCGATTGCCATATTGTTGTTTGCATTTTCCACAGTGCTTGGCTGGAGCCATTATGGTTCCAAAGCATTTGAATATCTGTTTGGTTCCAAAGCAACCATTATTTACCGGGTTATTTTCATTGTGTTTATTTTAGGCGGCGCAACGATGAGTCTGGAGTTGGCATGGGATTTATCTGATACGTTTAACGGCCTTATGGCAATTCCAAACTTAATAGGCGTAATTACTCTTTCTCCGATTGTCAGCAAGATTACAAAGAATTATGTTGACCGAAAGATCAAGGGAAAACAAGAGAAACCTATGCTTTCCGCATTTCCTGAAATTCAGAGAATGCAGGAGCGGGAATTGAATGAGAGCGACTAAAAAACAGAAAATTTTACAGATGTATACAGACAGGGGTATGCTGCAGGGGCATATCTCTGTTTTTTGAATTACAGTTAAAAAACGTGAATGAATGTTTCAAGAGATTCAATTGTAAAGTCAAATATCCTTTGTTAATATATCTGATATAAAATATGGAGGAGGAATTGATATGAAGATCGGTGAAATCATTCGCAAATACAGAAAAGAGAGGAATCTGACACAGGAAGAGGTGGCAGGACGTCTCGGAGTGACAGCTCCTGCTGTCAATAAATGGGAAAAGGGCGTCAGTATGCCGGATATTACGCTTTTAGCTCCCATTGCCAGATTGTTAAATATCACTTTAGAGACATTGCTGTCATTTCAGGAAGATCTGACAGCAGAAGAAATTGGAGAAATCATAAAAGAACTGGATCAAAAAATGGAAACCGAACCGTTCGATAAAGTATTTCAATATGGACGCGGTCTGATTTGCAAATATCCAAACTGCTGCCAGTTAATCTGGCAAATAGCGGCGGTGCTGGATGCCGAATATATGCTGAATCATACAGAAGATTCTCAAAATATAGAAAATGCTCAAACATATCATATGCAGATTGAAAAGTGGTATCTGCAGGCATTGGAAAGCAAGGATGAGAAAATAAGAAAAAATGCAGCGGGATGTTTATTTCAATATTACTTAAGAAAAGAGGAGTATGAAAAAGCAGAGCAGTATATTTCTTTTTTTCCGGCAGAAAGTACAGACGGAAAGCAGAAACAGGCATTGATCTACAGTAAAACTAACCGAAAGGAAAAAGCCTGCAAAATTTATGAAGAAATTCTTTTTTCGGAGTATCAGGTGATAAATATGACATTATACAATTTGTTTGTGTTATCTATGGAAGAACAGGATATGCAGCGGGCACGGATGTGGGTGGAAAAAGAAAGCAGTCTGGCCAGGCTTTTTGATATGGGCGTATATCGTGAGGAGTCCTGCAGACTGGAACTCGCCATGAAAGAACAGTCCAGAGAAGAAACCTGCGATATCGTCAAAAAAATGTTAGATTCTCTGGAACAGATGGTTCGTGCTTTTGCAGATTCCCCTATGTATCGTCATTTGAGCTTCTCAGATCCACAACCGGAATTTTATGAGAAGCTTCGCAAAAATTTGTTGGAGAATCTTCAGGATAAAGAGGCATTCCGCTATATGAAAGGATACGTACCGTGGGAAGAAATTCTTGATGTAAACGAAAAGAAGTGTTATGTTAAGTTAGAACAACAAAAAAGATAAAGGAATTCTAATGAAAATAACAATTTTATGCGTAGGAAAAATAAAAGAAGATTTTTATCGAAAAGCCGTTGCAGAATATGCAAAACGACTGAGCAGATACTGCCGGCTGGATGTGATTGAAACTGCAGATGAAAAAACACCGGATTCCGCCGGCGCCGCTTTGGAAATGCAGATTAAAGAAAAAGAGGGACGGCGGCTTTTGAAATATCTCAAAGAAGACGCCTATGTAATCGCCCTTGCGATCAATGGAAAAGAATTTGATTCCCTTCAGATGTCTTCTGCTATGGAACAGCTTGCATTGAAAGGGAAAAGCAATCTGATATTTGTAATTGGCGGTTCCTTGGGATTATCAGAAGAAATCTTAAAACGTGCAGATGAAAGATGGAGTTTTTCCAGGCTGACATTTCCTCATCAGCTTATGAGGGTGATTTTGCTGGAACAGATTTACAGAAGTTACCGGATTATGCAGCACGAACCGTATCATAAATGAGGACAAAAGAATGAAAGTATGGGTGTCAAGAAAGTATACAGCATATGGATTTGTATGAATCCTCCCAAGAACCGTGAAAACAGCATTACTCGCTATTATATTGCAGAAGAAAATCTGGTAGGGAATGTACAGGAGCGAAAAGCGGATTATGATTTAATGGCTGCTGTTTTGATTTGCCTTGGGAAAGGGGAGGACTCTAATGCAGATGTGTTGAAACTTCTGAATGTACTTCTTTCCACAGATACGGATTCAAAGGATAAGTGCCAGATACTGGAGAAAGATTTTCATATAGAAATGACTCAGACATTAGAGAGTGAGGTGTCGATTATGTGTAATTTGAGTAAAGGTGTAGAAGAGCAGGGAATTCAAAAGGGAATTCAAAAGGGAATTCAGAAGGGGATTCAGGAAGGAATTGATAAAGGAATAACAGCTATGATTGTAACACTGAAAGAACTGCAAATATCGAGAGACGTTATTCTGAAACAAATCTGTGAAAAGCTTGGCTTGACAGAAGAGACTGCAGAAACGTACTTGAAAAAAATAAACTAAACATTTCAGGCAGAGCATTTTAGTGTTCTGCCTGAAGTAATACTACGAGAGTTTTTGCACTTAGATATGTAATGGAAAACCGTATCATAAGTAAATATGGGAAACCCTCTCAACGATATTGATAAAACATAAGATCTTATGATATAATATCAGAAATAGAAATTTATTACGAAAGAAAACATCTATAAATTGTTTCATTCCTGTTTATAGATGCAATTTACAAAGGAGGGTTTTTATGTTTTGTTTGAAATGTGGAGAGGCAATTCCTGATGAGAGCAAAAGTTGTCCAAAATGTGGAGCTGATTTGACAGAAACAGCCAATGATGAGCAGTTTGTCGTATATGCTTCTCAAAATACCGAAATGCCAAACGAACCAGCAACAACAAATGTCGCACGAAAAGGCTTATCCAAAAAACTAATTGCTGTTTTGGCGGCAGTTGTATGTGTTATAGGTATTTTTGTGGCCGTAACGGAAACCGGAAAAGCAAATTTAAAAAAAGATCTTGTAAAAACATGGTATGCTTCTGGAGATTCCATTGTTAAAGTATTAGATATTAGTGATGATGAGGCAGAATACCGGCTTGAAACAGGATACAGCTGGATGGATACTACTCTTGGAACTTATGAGTGGAAAGCAGTGGGCAAAAACAAAATTGAAATGAAACGTTCGAGTGGGTCATCCGAAACTTATACGGTTGAATTGAACGATGATAAAGATGTATTGACAATATCCCCTGCAATAACCAGTCTGGATTCCAGCGAGACCTGGTATGACATTGACTAAATAATGCTGTGAAAATAACAATATCACAGAGAGGAGTAAAAGCAGTGAAAGAAATATCAAAATTAATGGACTACCGCTCTGACGTGCGGGTAGTCGATGCAACGCTCAGAGACGGAGGATTGGTCAACGACTTTTATTTTACAGATGAATTTGTCAAAGACCTGTACCGGGCAAATGTAAAAGCCGGTGTAGATTACATGGAATTTGGTTACAAAGCATCCAAAGAAATGTTTGATGAAAACAAATTCGGAAAATGGAAATTCTGCAGTGACGATGATATCCGCGCTATTGTAGGAGACAACGATACGGGTTTAAAGCTTGCAGTGATGGCGGATGTGGGAAGATGCGATTACAAAACCGATATTGTCAACCAAAGTGAAAGTCCCATTGATTTGATCCGTGTAGCTACGTATTTGAATACCATACCTACGGCGGTGGATATGATTGAAGACGCAGCGAAAAAGGGCTATGAAGTAAGCTGCAACATCATGGCAATCTCCAATGCCCAGGAGTCTGATCTGGCGGTTGCGCTGGATCTTTTGGGCAAATCTCCGGCAGATGTATTCTACATTGTAGACAGTTACGGCTCACTGTATCCGGAACAGATTGCGCGAATTGCGGATGTTTATATGAATTTTGCTGCAAAATACGGCAAAAAAGTCGGCATTCATGCCCACAACAATCAGCAACTTGCTTTCGCCAATACCATTGAAGCAGTTGGAGACGGCGTGGACTGGTTAGACGGAACGTATGCCGGCATGGGAAGAGGCGCGGGCAATTGCGCCATGGAACTTCTCATCGGATTTCTGCGGAATCCAAAATACAACATTGCTCCGGTATTCCGGTTTATCGAAAAGCATATTACAAAACTAAAAGAAGATCATGTGGTATGGGGATATGACCTGCAGTATCTGATGACAGGACTTTTAAACCAACATCCCAGAACCGCCATTTCTTTTACCAAAGAAAACAGACAGGATTATTTTGAATTTTATAAAGAATTGATAGAACAGGATTAATTTCTATGAGAATGTATGATCTGATTGAAAAGAAAAAAACAGGAAAAGAATTATCTACAGAAGAAATCCGTTTTATGGTTCTTCATTATACAAAAGGAGAAATACCGGATTATCAAATGTCTGCTATGACGATGGCGGTTTGTTTTCAGGGATTAAGCGAAAGAGAAACGCTAGATCTCACCCTTGCCATGCGTGACAGCGGGGATTGTCTGGATTTATCCGGCATACACGGCGTCAAAGCAGACAAGCACAGTACAGGCGGCGTAGGAGATAAAACATCTTTGGTCCTTGCCCCCATTATCGCTGCACTTGGAATTCCAATGGCCAAAATGTCGGGCAGAGGTTTGGGACATACCGGAGGAACCATTGACAAATTAGAATGTTTTCCCGGATTTACAACTGCATTAAGTGAAGAAACATTTATAGAAAATGTAAACCGCATCCAAATTGCCATTGCCGGACAGACGGCGAATCTGGCTCCCGCCGATAAAAAGCTCTATGCGTTGAGGGACGTCACCGCTACTGTAGATCAGTTGTCTTTGATTGCCAGCAGCATTATGAGTAAAAAATTGGCCTCCGGCAGTGATGTGATTGTTCTGGATGTGAAAACCGGTTCCGGGGCATTTATGAAAAAAGAAGAAGATGCGAAGAAATTGGCTCAGACCATGGTTTCTATCGGAACAATGGCCGGGAAAAAGATAGCGGCGGTTATCACAGATATGGATCAGCCCCTTGGAAATGCCGTAGGCAATTCCTTAGAAGTCGTAGAGGCGATGGAATCCCTTTCCGGCAGGGGACCAAAGGATCTTATGGAAGTCGTATATGCGTTGGGAAGTAAGATTCTGATGCTCGCTGATGCAGCAGCCAGTGAAACAGAAGCAGTGGAGAAGATGAAAGCCTGTGTTGCAAACGGCAGCGCCAAACAGAAGATGGCAGAATTTGTAGAGGCTCAGGGCGGCGACGCATCTTATGTGTGGGATACGGAGCTTTTTCCCAAAGCCTCCCGGGAGATAGAAGTGCCTGCTTTACAGGAAGGATATGTGAATCAGATTCAGGCAGAATCTGTGGGAGCTGCATGTATGATGCTGGGCGGAGGAAGAGAGACAAAAGACAGCGATATTGATCTGTCCGTAGGCATTTATTTGAATAAAAAAGTCGGTTCCTATGTAAAAAAGGGAGAACCCATTGCAATGGTTTATGCCAATGATTCTCAAAAAGGCGAAGATGCCGCAGCGCAGATTCAATCGGCTTATGGAATCAGTGCAGAAAAGCCGGCGCCCTCTAAGATGATAAAAGCCGTTATCCAAGCGTTCTGATGAATAATATAAATTCCTTTCACATATAGTAAACTATACAATCATGAGACCACTCTGTAGGAGTGAATGATATTGAAATGCCCGGAGGGTATGTGTAAAGTGAATTTGGGAAAAATAAAGGAAGGCCTTGTGGAATCCTTAGAACTTCCAAAAGACCTGATGTATGGAGCTGTTTTGGTATCCATTACCGGACGGCAGGAAATGTTAATTGAAAATTACCGGGGAATTTTAGAATATACCAAAAACCATATCAGTCTGCAGACCAAAACCTGCAGGCTGGTTATCCATGGAAAGAATTTAAATATCAGTTATTATACCAATGAAGAAATGAAAATTACCGGCCTGATCGACTCTATTATTTATGAAAATTAGGAGGCTGTTTTGTTTCTTTCTTTCGTCAAATATTTTCGAGGTTTTTTACTGGTACGCCTAAGCGGTTACTCCCCAGAACGATTTTTAAATCTGTGCAGCAACCACAATATTTTGATATGGGATTTAACCAATCAAAGTGATTATTACGAATTTCATATCAGTATTGCCGGATACCGGAAGCTGAAACCCCTGCTGAAAAAAACAAGAACAAAAATCATTATTTTAAAGCGGATTGGGTTTCCGTTTTTTTTGTACCGATACCGGAAACGAAAGCTGTTCTTTGCAGGCATTCTACTTTGCATCGGATTTTTAACTTATCTGACTACATATATCTGGCTGATTGATATCAATGGAAATTCTCTGATTACCGATGATACGATACTGACATTTCTGGAAGAAGAAAAATCTTCTTTCGGAGCCAGAAAAAAAGAAATCGACTGTGCCAAATTAGAAGAAGCCCTTCGTACCAAATATGACAATATTATATGGGCCTCTGTCCGGTTAAACGGCACCAAGATGACCATAGATATTCAGGAAAATCTCATTACCAAAGAAGATTCCGCAGAAGAAACCGCAAAACCTGACGGCGCCTATGATCTCGTTGCAGAAAAAGAAGGGGTGGTTTCTTCCATTATCACAAGAAATGGGACGCCTATGGTAAAAGCAGGCAGTCAGGTTCAAAAAGGAGATCTTTTGGTGGCAAGCCAGCTGGAAATCTATAATGACAGCGGAGAGATTACAAACTATGTCTATGTGACGGCAGATGCGGATATTCTGGCACAGACTACATATACGTATGAAGATTCCTTTCCTATGGAATACAACCGGAAAGTCAAAACAGGAGAGGGAAAGAGCGTTTATGCTTTGAATATTTTTTCCTATCAGTTAAAACTGCCTTCCACATTTCAGAAAGAGGAACCCTATCTGTCCTATACCGAGAGCAGGCAGCTTGCTCTGGCAAAAGACTATTATATTCCTGTGATTTTGGAAAAAACCACGTATTATGACTGTGATTATGAAAAAGTAACGTTGTCGAAAAAAGACGCGAAAAAAAAGGCAAAGGAAGATGTTGATCGTTTTTTGAAAAAATTAGAAGAAAAGGGTATTCAAATAACAGATAAAAATGTTATGATAGAGTTTACAGATCAAACGTGTCAGGTTCATGCTGCAATTACGGCAATTGAACGGATCGGCAGATATGAACCGGCAGAAATCAAAAAAATATCTACAGAGGAAGGGCAAACGGAAGATGAGTCTGACGGAACTTAGTTTGAACATTCCACAGGAACATATTGCAAATATATTTGGATTGTTTGATGCATATATGAAAAAAATCGAAAAAACATTTCATGTGACAGTGGTTGTCCGGGAAGATTCGGTAAAACTTTTGGGAAATAAAAGCGGAATCCAAAATGCGGCAAAGGTATTTGAACAGCTTTTGGCGCTTTCCGACAAAGGAAATACCATTACGGAACAGAACGTCAATTATGCGATTTCTCTGGCCATGGAAGAAAAATCTGTCTCTATTGCAGAGATTGATCAAGACTGTATCTGTCATACCATTCAGGGAAAGCCGGTTAGTCCAAAGACGCTGGGACAGAAGAATTATGTAGATGCAATCCGAAATAAAATGATTGTGTTTGGATACGGACCTGCCGGAACAGGCAAAACATACCTTGCCATTGCCATGGCTGTTACAGCTTTTAAAAACGAAGAAGTGGGAAGGATTATTTTAACCCGTCCTGCAATTGAAGCAGGAGAAAAACTGGGCTTTCTTCCCGGAGATCTGCAGAGCAAGATCGATCCTTACCTCCGGCCTTTATACGATGCTCTGTATCAGATTATGGGAGCAGAAAGCTTTCAGCGCAATAGCGAAAAAGGCCTGATTGAAGTGGCGCCTCTGGCTTATATGCGGGGACGCACTCTGGACAATGCATTTATTATTTTAGATGAAGCACAGAATACAACGCCTGCCCAGATGAAAATGTTTTTAACGCGAATCGGATTTGGCTCCAAAGTGGTAATTACAGGAGACGCCACACAAAAAGACCTGCCGCCGGGCGCAACCTCCGGTTTGGATGTCGCTCTTTCCGTGTTACAGAAAGTCGATGAAATCGGAAGGTGCCAGTTGAAAAGCAGCGACGTTGTACGTCATCCGCTGGTGCAAAAGATTGTAAAGGCCTATGAAGATTATGAATCAAGGCAGAATCGACAGAAAAAAAGACAGGCAGGTAGAAAGTAATGGAGACAAAGATGCCCTGGAAACGCTTACGGCATTATCTGAGAATCGTATGTTTTACCGTTTTGTTATCTGTATTTTTTATTTACCAAAACGGTTTTATGTTAGATCGCATCCTGATCTATTTCATTTTTGACGCATTATTTCTGGCGGTTTTACTGTATATGTTAGAAAACAGCCGCCTCCATTTCCAACTGGGCGGCAGTGCGTCGGATCATTATGACAGACTTGCAAAATGCTGTGGGATCTTTTGCATCCTCACTGCAGGCTGCTATTTTCTTCCGGAATTTACATTTCCGGCAGCAGCAGCAGCGCTGTTTTTTGGAATTATCTCCAATCCGGAAATAGCCATGGGATTTGGGCTGTTTTTGTGCATAATCCTGGGTATCTCTCTGGGAGCGGATTTTTACGAACTGGCATCTTACGGCATACTGATATTATTCGGTGCCCAGATGTCAAAAACCATGCAGGAAAAGAAATACCGGATCTGGGGGATTTTGCTGCTGTCTGCTTCTTCCGTATGCATTCCGGCGCTGTTTTATTACCTGGCATATGAAAAGAGCCAAGCAAAGCTTCTGATCTGGAATGGAGGAATTACTCTTGGTGTGCTTGTGATTTTCTGTCTGATTTCGGAGAAGCTTTACGACAAAAAGATGCATGAAGAATGGGATTCTTATGAGACAATCGTCAGAGAAGATTATCCTCTCGTTACGCTCATTAAGAGTTATTCCAAAGCAGAATATGTACATGCCATAAAAGTAGCCACCATTGCCAAAAAATGCGCTGCAGAAATCGGCTGTAATGAAATGGCTGCGACGGCAGCCGGTTTTTATTACCGCCTTGGGATTTTAGAAGGAGAGCCTGTGATTGAAAACGGAATGCGTCTGGCGGCAGAAAACTGTTTTCCGCCCATGCTGATTCAAATTCTTTCAGAATATAATGGAGAAGAAAGGTTGCCCTCTTCCAAAGAGTCTGCTATAGTACATATGGTAGATGCCTGCGTCAAACGGATTGAATTTTTGAATTCCCAGAACCTTTCCTCTTCCTGGAATCAGGATATGATCATTTATCAGACATTAAACGAATTGTCTGCTACCGGAATTTATGACGAATCAGGGGTTAGTATGAATCAGTTCTTAAAAATCCGGGAATTATTAGTACGTGAGGAGATGGGGTATGACAGTAATCATTGAAATAGAAACAGAAGCTCCCTTTGATTTTGATTGTCAAAAGCTGGCAGAAGAAGTCATTGTCTTTTCCCTGTCCCATGAGAATTTTCCCTATGAGGCAGAAGTCAATCTGACTTTAACGGACAATGATGCGATACAGGAGATCAACCGGGAATATCGGCAGATGGACAAGCCTACCGATGTCCTGTCTTTTCCCATGTTAAATTTGGAGACAGCAGGAGATTTTTCAAATATAGAAGATGATGCCGAGGATAATTTTAATCCGGATACCGGGGAGGCGCTCCTTGGCGATATTATGATTTCCGTTCCCAAAGTGATAGAACAGGCGAAAGCATACTGCCATACAGAGAAACGGGAATTTGCATTTTTAATCGTACATAGTGTTTTACATCTTCTGGGTTATGATCATATGACGCCGGAAGATGCAGCATTTATGGAAAATAAACAAAAAAGCATCTTAAAGGAAATGAATATCTTAAGATAAAAACATCCTTTAGGAAAACAGGAGGGTAATGATGAAACACATGAAAAAAGCGATTCTCTTTGCAGCAGTCTGCTGTATGGCTTTTTCCGGATGCGGAAAATCAGACGACGATGCTGTAGAAGAGACAACAGAAAACACGGAAATTGTAGAATCAGAGACAATCGAAGAACTTCCCATAGAGACGGAAGAAGAGGAAATCGCAATTGACGATCCCAATCGAAATCCTCTTACCGGAGAGGCTATGGATGAGACCATTGCATCCCAGAGACCGGTTACTTGTATGATCGGAAATACCACAGATGCGATGCCTCAGTATGGTGTTGGCAATGCGGATATTATTGTAGAGGCGCCGGCAGAAGGCGGATTGACCAGATTGATGACTGTTTATCAGGATTATGCAGACCTGCCGACGATTATGTCTGTCAGAAGCTGTCGTCACTATTACGCTTATCTGTCCAACGAATTCGAAGCAATTTATGTACACTATGGACAGGCAATCTATGCTACAGAAATGTTAAAGAACTTTGATGATTTGAATGGTCTTGACGGAGATCTTGCCAATGTGACATTCTTCCGCGACAGTTCCAGAAAATCGCCTCATAATGCGTACATCAACGGTGAAAGCATCATTGCCGGAATCAACAAGAGAGAATATCGTACCGAGCATGGATCTGCTTATAATAATACGTTCCGTTTTACCGCGGAAGATCAGCAGCTGGCATCCGGAGAGGCGGCAAAAGTTGTAGAGCCTGGCTATTCTGTAAATAAACCATGGTTTGTATACAACGAAAGCACCGGATTGTATGACAGATATCAGTATAAAGCAGCTCATATAGACGGCAAAACCGGTGAACAGCTGTCATTTAAAAATGTGATCATCCGCGTCTGCGATTATAAGGTAGAGCCGGACGGCAAATATCTGGATGTTAAAACGGCTTCCCTGGGCGGCCATGGCAAATATATCTCCAACGGAAAAGCCATGGATATTACATGGGTGAAACCGGTAGAAGACGGCGTTTGTACTTATTATGATGCAGACGGCAATGAACTCGAATTAAATCCGGGCAAAACCTGTATCTGTATTACTTTAAATGACGCAGAAGATAAGATCGGCGTTTATGCAAGCGAAGAAGAGTTTCAGGCTTCCAGAAATTAATTTTTTATAAAATAAAATTGTTTAAATATTTTAAAAATGCGAATACTGTGACTGGTGATATATATGAAAAAAATCAACGGTATTCGCATTTTCTTTGTTCTTACGGTATTATTTTTGATTGGATGTTATCAGATTATAAATTTGGGATATACAGAAGAAGAACCGGAAATGATGGCAACAGAGCAGGCAGCTGTAGAAGAGATAGAGTCTGAAACGACAGAATACGAAGCGGTTCCCGTCAGTCAGACGATAGACTATAAGTTTATTATTGTAGAAGAAAGTGATTATTTGACGGTATATTTTGCGGATAGGGTTACAGTATATGAATATACCGACATCCGCTATTCTGATCTTCCGGATGCTCTGCGGCAGAAAATCCGAAAAGGGTATTCTGTGAAAGATGAGGCGACTCTGTTTGGGTTTTTGGAGAATTATAGCAGCTAAGAGGAAAACTCTTTACAAGTTGATTTTTCAATTTTCTTATGCTAAAATATCTGACGTAGGAAAATATTGTAATTGAAAAAGGTGTCAGATTGAATAAAGTTATTATCATCGGCGGCGGCGCCTCCGGTATGGCTGCAGCCATATCTGCGGCACGTCACAAGGCAGAGGTCACAATTATCGAGCATAGGGACAGAATCGGCAAGAAGATTTTGTCCACCGGAAATGGAAAATGTAATTATACCAACAAAAAGCAGGGCTTACGCTACTACAGGGGCGAAAACCCTGCATTTGTATTGCCTGTTTTAGAACAGTTTGGATTTCAAGAGACGATTGCTTTTTTTCAAGAACTGGGTATTGTACCAAAGGAAAGGGAAGGCTGTTTTTATCCTGCCAGCGGACAGGCCTCCTCTGTATTAGAAGTACTTCGCATGGAACTTAGAAGACTGTCTGTGGATATCAGAACCGAAGCTTCTCTGATTTCTGTTCGTAAAACCAAAAAAGGATTTGTCGTACAGACGAATCAGGATACCTTTTTTGCAGATAAATGCATTTTTGCCTGCGGAGGAAGAGCGTTTCCCAAGTCCGGAAGCGACGGAAGCGCTTTTCCACATATAGAGAAATTGGGACATACGTTTACAGATGTAGTACCTGCATTGGTGCAAATGAAGGCAAAACAGTCATATTTCAAATCAATTGCAGGAATTCGTGCAGAAATTTCGATTCAATTATACATCAATCAACATCTGGTTTGTCAGGACAGAGGCGAAGTACAGCTGACAAAGGACGGCATTTCCGGAATTCCTACTTTTCAGGTCAGCCGTTTTGCGGCAAAAGCTTTGCAGAATAGGCAAAAGGTCCAGGCTGTATTGGATTTTGTTCCCTATATGTCAGAAGAAGAACTGCATCTGGAGCTGCAAAAGCGTTTTATACGAAAAAACGGAAAAACGGCAGAAGAAGCTTTGATCGGTTTTTTTTCCAAAAAACTAATTCCCTTGTTTTTAAAGGAAAATCAGATTCCAATTCATGAGGCAGCAGAAAAGGTTTCTTCTTCCAAAATCCAAAAGCTATCTGAATATCTAAAGCATGTTGCCATTGATCTGGTTGATACGGAAGGATTTGAGAAAGCCCAGACTTCTGCCGGCGGCGTCAATACAGCAGAAATCAATGCGGAAACACTGGAATCTTATCTGGTTCCCGGACTATATTTTGCCGGAGAAGTCATTGATATTGACGGTATGTGCGGCGGCTATAACCTGCAGTGGGCATGGTCTTCCGGGTATGCCGCCGGGATGCATGCGGCAGAAAGATAACCGATGATGTGCATAACAAAGCATGCTGCAAGAACAATGATTTATGTGTGAAGGGCAGTAATGGCAACTATGCAGCAGGAGAAACAGAAATGATACAAATTCAGCAATTAAAACTTCCGATTACACATACATGCAAAGATTTGGAAACAAAAATTCTAAAAGTTTTGAAGATTCAAAAAGAACAGCTGACGGATTACAGGATTATAAAACAGTCTATTGATGCCAGAAAAAAGCAGGAGATTCATTACGTCTACACGTTGGAAGTTTCTACTATAAACGATAGAAAAATTGCCAAAAAACTGCATTTCGATTCCATCCGCTATATGGAACAAAAACCTTACCGGTTTCCATCCTCTGGCAGCAAAAAACTGACACATCCCCCTGTCATTGCAGGAAGCGGGCCTGCAGGGCTCTTCTGCGCCTATATGTTAGCTTTGGCGGGATATGCGCCAATTGTCTTAGAACGAGGCAAAACCGTAGAAGAACGGCAAAAGGATGTACAGCGGTTCTGGAAAGAGGGATGTTTGAATCCGGAATCTAACGTGCAGTTTGGAGAAGGCGGCGCGGGCACGTTTTCCGATGGAAAATTAAATACGCTGATCAAAGATCCCACGGGCCGAAACCGAAAGGTGCTTGAAATATTTATAGACCACGGCGCGCCAAAAGAAATTTTTTATGATGCAAAACCCCATATCGGAACAGATCTGCTGGCAAAGGTGATACCCGCGCTCCGGCAGGATATTATAAATATGGGCGGCCGGTTTTTCTTTGAAAGCTGCCTGACGGATCTGACAATTTCCAACAAAACACTGACTGCTGTAGAAATTAATCACCGGGAAAACATCAATGCGGATATTCTTGTGCTGGCTATAGGGCACAGCGCCAGAGATACGTTTTCCATGCTCCATGACCATAATATACCAATGGAAGAGAAATCCTTTGCCGTTGGTCTTCGGGTGGAACATCCTCAGGAAATGATCAGCCGAAATCAATACAAAGATGCAGCATCCCTGCTGCCTCCGGCTGCTTACAAAGTAACGGCAAAAGGAACAAACCAAAGAGGCGTCTATTCTTTTTGTATGTGTCCGGGAGGCTATGTCGTCAATGCCTCCTCCGAAGAAAAACGACTGGCAGTAAACGGAATGAGCTATTATAAAAGAGATGGCGCCAATGCCAACAGCGCCATTATCGTATCTGTTACGCCAAAGGATTTCCATGCATCAGGACCGTTATCCGGACTGGAATTTCAACGCAGATTAGAAGAAAAAGCGTTCGGGCTGGGAGAAGGACAGATTCCCCAGCAGCTTTACGGGGATTTCAAATGCAGACAACACAGCCGGTCTTATGGTTCCTTTTCTTCTGCCGCCTGTGGAAGTACCCGGTTTGCACCTTTGCATCAGTTGTTTGAGAAAGAAATCTACGAATCTTTTCTCTGCGGAATGGAACAGTTTGCCAAAAAAATTCCGGGGTTTGACAGAGAAGATGTGATTCTTTCCGGCGTGGAAAGCAGAACTTCATCTCCGGTCAGGATACACAGAAACGCAGAATTTCAGAGTGAAATCAAAGGAATCTATCCCTGTGGAGAAGGGGCCGGATATGCAGGCGGAATTATGTCTGCAGCAATCGACGGAATAAAAACGGCAGAGGCGGTTGCTTCCCGCTATGCTCCGGCATAGCAGCTGATTTTATAGCTGTCCGGCAGAATCTGTAATTAGCAGATCTCCTTGAACTCTAAAGCGGCTAACATGCGGACGGCTGAAAATGTACAAATGGAAGGAAGTAAAATTTTGAGTGAATATACACCAATGATGCAGCAGTATCTGGAAGTAAAAGAAGATTATAAGGACTGTATTTTGTTTTATCGTCTGGGTGATTTCTATGAAATGTTTTTTGAAGACGCCAAAACAGCCTCCAAAGAATTAGAACTTACCCTGACGGGAAAAAACTGCGGCACTGCGGAACGGGCTCCCATGTGCGGCGTTCCTCACCATGCTGTGGAAGGATATTTGAATAAACTGGTAAAAAAAGGTTATAAAGTGGCAGTCTGTGAACAGGTGGAAGATCCCAAAACAGCCAGGGGAATCGTAAAAAGAGAAGTCATTCGGGTTGTAACGCCGGGCACCAATACAGACAGCCAGGCTCTTGACGAATCCAAAAACAACTATATTATGTGTATTGTCTATCTGGCTGACAAATACGGTGTTTCCATTGCTGACGTCAGTACAGGAGATTATTTTGTAACAGAAGTGGATACGGAACGAAAACTGCTGGATGAAATGAACAAATACAATCCGGCGGAAATTATCTGCAACGAAGCCTTTTACATGAGCGGCATTGATATAGAAGATATTACAAACCGTTTAAATATCTGCGTGAATTCTTTAGAATCCTGGTATTTTAGTGAAGATGCGTCCATCGGTACGTTAAAAGAACATTTTCATATCCACAGCCTGGAGGGAATCGGTCTTCATGATTTTCCAAACGGCAGTATAGCGGCGGGCTCTCTGCTGAAATATCTTTACGAAACCCAGAAGAATTCTCTGGCCCATATGGTAGAAATTCATCCTTATATGACGGGGGCTTTTATGATTATCGACAGCTCCACCAGAAGAAATCTGGAGCTGGTAGAGACTTTACGGGAAAAAGCAAAAAGAGGTTCTCTTTTGTGGGTTTTGGACAAGACCAAAACAGCTATGGGAGCCAGAATGCTGCGTTCTTATGTGGAACAGCCTTTGATTGAAAAAGACCGGATTACAAAACGGTTGGATGCCGTAGAAGAACTGTACGGCCAAATGATTACAAGAGAAGAGCTAAGAGAGTATCTAAATCCCATTTACGATCTGGAGCGTCTGATTACCAGAGTGACGTATCAGACTGCCAGTCCCAGAGATCTTATTGCATTTAAAAATTCCATCAAAATGCTGCCTCCCATCAAAGGCCTTCTCCGGGATTTTTCGGCTCCTCTGCTGTGGGAAATTATGAACGGCATGGATACCTTAGAAGATATTTTTGAAAAAATTGAATCCGGCATAATCGAAGACGCCCCCATACAGGTGCACGACGGTGGTATTATAAAAGAGCATTATAACGAAGAAGTAGACCGATTAAAAAAAGCCCGGACAGAAGGGAAAACATGGCTTGCCAAATTAGAGGCAGAAGAACGGGAAAAAACAGGAATTAAAAATCTGAAGATCAAATACAACAAAGTATTTGGCTACTATCTGGAAGTGACAAATTCCTACAAAAATCTTGTTCCGGATTATTTCACAAGGAAACAGACCATGTCAAATGCAGAACGGTATATCACGCCGGAATTAAAGGAACTGGAAAATGTCATCCTAGGTGCGGAAGATAAACTGATTGCTCTGGAATATGATCTGTTCCGGGATATCCGGGATTCTGTGGCAAAAGAAGTTTCCCGCATCCAGAAAACAGCAAAAGCAGTGGCAACTTTAGATGTTCTGTCATCTCTTGCCTACACAGCAGAACAGAATCATTACTGCCGGCCGAAATTAAACGAAAAAGGCGTCATTGATATCAAAGGCGGCCGTCATCCGGTGGTAGAGAAGATGATACATAACGAAATGTTTATCAATAACGACACTTATCTGGATAACAACAAACGGCGGATTTCTATTATTACCGGTCCCAATATGGCGGGAAAATCCACCTATATGCGTCAAAGCGCACTGATTGTCCTAATGGCACAAATCGGCAGTTTTGTTCCCGCGGATTCTGCCAATATTGGAATTGTAGACAGAATTTTTACAAGGGTAGGCGCATCGGATGATCTGGCCAGCGGACAGAGCACTTTTATGGTAGAGATGACGGAGGTGGCCAATATTTTAAGAAATGCCACCTCAAAATCCCTTCTTGTTTTAGATGAAATCGGCAGGGGCACAAGTACTTTTGACGGACTGAGCATAGCCTGGGCAGTGGTAGAACACATCAGCAATCCAAAACTGTTAGGCGCCAAAACCTTATTTGCCACGCATTATCATGAACTGACGGAACTGGAAGGGAAATTAAATAACGTCAATAATTACTGTATTGCCGTCAAAGAACGGGGAGACGACATTGTATTCTTAAGAAAAATTGTTTCCGGCGGCGCCGATAAAAGTTACGGCATTCAGGTGGCAAAACTGGCGGGACTGCCGGATTCTGTTTTGGAACGGGCCAAAATTATTGTAGAGGAATTGAGCGCCAACGACATTTCGGATATTGCCAAAAACATATCGGTGGATACGGTTTCCAAAAAGAAAAAAGCCTCCTTGGACGAGGTGGATCTGGCTCAGATGTCTCTCTTTGACACCGTAAAAGACGATGATATTATCGCAGAATTAAGAGATGTAGATATCAGTCATCTGACGCCCATTGAGGCAATGAATAAGCTCTATGAGCTGCAGAATAAAATCAAAAATCGCTGGTAACGGTTATATCCTTTAGGAGGCAGACGTGGCAGAAATTATATTGTTAAATCAGGAAACTATTGATAAAATCGCGGCAGGAGAAGTCATTGAGCGGCCTTCTTCTGTTGTAAAAGAATTAATCGAAAATTCTATGGATGCAGGCGCAACGGCAGTCACAGTCGAGATCAAAGACGGAGGAAGCTCTCTGATCCGTATTACAGACAACGGCTTTGGCATTGAAAAAGACCAGGTTCCCATGGCGTTTTTACGTCATTCCACAAGCAAGATCAAATCCGTGGAAGACCTTCTTTCCATATCTTCTTTGGGATTTCGGGGCGAGGCGCTTTCCAGCATTGCAGCCGTAGCCCGGGTAGAACTGATCACAAAAACCGTTTCCCAGCTGACCGGTATCCGTTATGTCATTGAAGGCTCAGTGGAAAAGGAAAAAGAAGAGATCGGGGCTCCTGACGGAACCACCTTTCTGGTGCGGGACTTATTCTATAATACGCCGGCCAGAAAAAAGTTTTTAAAAACAGCGCAGACAGAAGCTGGCTATATCAATACTTTGGTGGAGCGGCTGGCTTTATCCAGACCGGATATCTCTTTTAAACTGATCATCAATAATCAGATCAGGCTCCACACCTCCGGAAATTCCAATGCAAAAGATGTGATTTACCAGATTTACGGCAAAGATATCACCTCTTCCCTGATTGAGATCGAAGACAAAAATGAATTATTCGAGGTAACCGGATTTATCGGAAAACCGGAAGTGTCCAGAGGCAACCGAAATTTTGAACATTATTTTATCAACAGACGTTATATCAAGAGCTCTCTGATTGCCAAAGGCCTGGAAGACGGCTATAAAAATTTTTTGATGCAGCATCAGTATCCCTTTTGCGTGCTGTATTTCTTCTTTGACGGACAGCTGTTGGATGTCAATGTGCATCCCACCAAAATGGAACTGCGTTTCGGCAGGAACGAAGAAATTTATCAAAAACTTTTTAACTGTATCAGGGAAAAATTACTCCATAGAGACCACATCAAATCTGTATCCATAGGAGAAACTAACGAGAAGAAAAAAGACAGGGCAGCCGTTTCTGCAAAGCAGGCAATACCGGAGCCTTTTGAGAAAAAGAGAATGGAGCAGCTGGCTGCATCTGTTCGGAAAGATTCTCCTTATGAGCCTAAATATACAAAAGAGCAGACCGTCAGGAACTGGTCAGCCGGCGCAAAAACGCAGCCGGGAACACAAAATCAGGAAATAAACAGAGCAAAAACAGCAGAAACGCAAAAACAGACGACAAATATTTCTCAGCCGAAAGAATCTCAAAAGCCTGATTACATTGAAACTCCGGCAGAATATGTACAGGAAGAAATCAGATACGAGGGCAGATTTTTATCTGAACAGGCCCAAAAACAGCATAAGATTATCGGCCAGGTATTTGATACCTACTGGCTTGTGGAATATGATGGAAAGCTTTTTATCATCGATCAGCATGCCGCTCATGAAAAAGTATTGTATGAACGAACGCTTTCTTCTCTGAAGAACAGATCTCACACAACCCAGATGATATCCCCTCCTGTGATTTTAACGTTAAATCCCCAGGAAGAAGAGGCGCTTTCTATTTATCAGGAGCAATTAAAAAATTTAGGTTTTGAAATAGAGCCTTTTGGCGGAAAGGAATACGCTGTCTGCGGTGTGCCCGGCAATCTCTTTGATTTGAATCCAAAACAAATTCTTCTGGAGATTCTGGATTCTCATGAAGAAATCAAGAAAGCCTCTACACCGGAACTTGTACTGGAAAAAATTGCATCCATGTCCTGTAAAGCAGCCGTAAAAGGAAATCATACGTTAAAACGGCAGGAAGCAGAAACGCTGATTGCAGAGCTTTTGGAACTGGAAAATCCCTATTTCTGTCCCCATGGCAGGCCGACAATCATCGCCATGACAAAACAGGAATTAGAGAAAAAATTTAAAAGGATTGTATAATATGAAACCACCACTCATCATACTTTCCGGGCCTACTGCCTCCGGAAAAACAGGTTTATCCGTAAAACTGGCAGAAAAAATAAAAGGATCGATTATTTCTGCAGATTCCATGCAGGTATACCGCCATATGGATATCGGTTCCGCCAAAATCCGCCCGGAAGAAATGAATGGGATTCCTCATTACCTGATTGATGAGTTGATGCCGGAAGAAGAATTTAACATTGTACTTTTTCAGAAACTTGCCAAAAAATATATGGCAGAGATTTATGCCCGGCAGAGAATCCCTATTCTTACAGGCGGAACCGGATTTTATATCCAGTCTGTACTATACGACATTGACTTCTCGAAAGAAAAAACCTCAGACAGCCTGCGAAAAGAGTTAGAGACGCTCGCCAAAACGAAGGGAGTCCTGGCGCTGCATCAAATGCTGGCGGAAGTAGATGCAGATTCTGCGAATTCTATTCATCCGAACAATATAAAACGCGTCATCCGCGCCCTGGAATTTTATCGGCAGAACGGATATCCTATTTCCCGGCACAATGAAATGGAACGACAGAAATCGTCTCCCTATCAGGCCGCCTATTTTGTACTGACAGACGAAAGAGCCCGTCTGTACGAGAAAATTGACTGCCGGGTAGATCTTATGCTGGAAGAAGGTCTTTTGGAAGAAGTCAGGAAATTAAAAGACATGGGCTGTCACAGAGGAATGATATCCATGCAGGGACTGGGCTACAAAGAACTGTTAGATCATCTGGAGGGAGAAATTTCTCTGGAAGAGGCCCTTTACCGGATCAAACGGGATACCAGACATTTTGCCAAACGGCAGCTCACCTGGTTTGGAAAAGAAAAAGACGTCATCTGGCTGGATAAGCAGCATTTTGATCATGACGAAAACAAGATACTGAATTATATGATTTCTATTTTAGAAGAAAAGGGGATATATCATGCACAATCATGAGATCATGCAGAAACAATACGAACGTCTTGGAATCTGTAAAGAGGTTTATCTGTTTGGCAGCAGGATAGAAGAGAGCTTAAAACAGCGTTTTGCATCCTTTGACCAAACTGCGGAATTCAATCAGATGAAAATTATCTCTGCTATGCAGAAAAACAAAGTTTCCGCCGAGTGTTTTAATGCTTCAAGCGGTTACGGCTACAATGACCTTGGCAGGGATACTTTAGAAGCTGTCTATGCCGATTGCTTTTGCGGAGAGGATGCCCTGGTGCGTCCTCAGATTACCTGCGGAACCCATGCCCTGGCGCTTGCTTTAAAATCCAATCTGCGGCCGGGAGATGAACTGCTTTCTCCGGTAGGAAAACCCTACGACACCTTAGAAGAGGTCATCGGCATCCGCCCATCGAAAGGTTCTCTGGCAGAATACGGGATTTCTTACCGCCAGGCCGATTTGCTTAAAGACGGCCGTTTTGACTATGAAAGCATCCGCCGCGCTATCAACCCAAAAACAAAACTTGTGACCATACAGCGTTCCAAAGGATATGCCACACGTCCGACATTGTCTGTCGGAAGGATAGAAGAACTGATTTCTTTTATCAAAAAAATCAAACCGGATGTTATCTGCATGGTAGATAATTGTTACGGAGAATTTGTAGAAGAGAAAGAACCTTTAGAGGCGGGGGCGGACATGATTGTCGGTTCTCTGATTAAAAATCCCGGCGGCGGACTTGCGCCTGCAGGAGGTTATATTGCGGGCAAAAAAGAATGCGTAGAAAACGCCGCATATCTTTTGACTTCTCCGGGGCTGGGAAAAGAAGTGGGGGCTTCTCTTGGCGTGATGCAATCCTTCTATCAGGGGCTGTTTTTAGCTCCCACAGTTGTAAATTCAGCATTAAAAGGCGCTGTTTTTGCAGCAAATATTTATGAGGCATTAGGATTTGACGTACTGCCCAACGGCAGTGAGAGCCGCCACGATATTATACAGTCCGTGACATTCCATAATCCGAATGCCATGACGGCATTCTGCAGAGGCATCCAGGCCGCTGCTCCGGTGGATTCTTATGTAACGCCGGAACCTTGGGCTATGCCTGGATACGACAGCGACGTCATTATGGCGGCAGGCGCTTTTGTACAGGGATCTTCCATTGAATTAAGCGCAGACGGACCTTTGAAACCGCCCTATGCCGTCTATTTTCAGGGAGGTCTGACCTGGTATCATGCAAAACTGGGAATTTTAATGTCTCTGCAAAAACTTTATGAGCAAAATCTTGTTAATAGGGATTTAATATGTTAGAATAATATGAATGGCTTTTGGAATTTGTGATCTATTCAGACAGGTAAGAGAGTAGAAAGGATATTCCATGAATCATCATTTAACGGTAAAAGAATTACCGGAATCCGAAAAACCCTACGAGAAATGCCTGCATTACGGAGCAGAATGTCTCTCGGATGCAGAGCTTTTGGCTGTGATTATCCGCACCGGAACCACCGGCAGAAAATCCATCGACGTTGCCCGGGAAATTTTAAACTGCAATGAAAAGAGCCTCTTGAATCTCTATCATATGAGTTTCAAAGAACTCATGGCAATTCCAGGTATCGGCATGGTGAAAGCAGTGCAGCTAAAATGCCTTGCAGAGATTACCAAACGTATGACAAAAGCGGTCCGAATCCGGGAAGTCACACTAAACAGCGCCTCTTCTGTGGCTGCTTACTATATGGAAGAACTGCGTCATGAGGATCGGGAGAATCTGATGCTTTGTATGTTTGATTCCCAGTGTGTCTTGCTTGGAGACGAAATCATATCCATAGGAACCGTCAATGCATCCCTGGTATCTCCCAGAGAAATTTTTATCCGGGCGCTGGCGCATCAGGCTGTTTACATTATTCTGCTGCACAATCACCCCAGCGGCGTGCCTCTGCCCAGTACACAGGACAAGCTTGTAACCAGAAAAGTACAGGAATGCGGCGAATTAATGGGGATTCATTTATCGGATCATATTATTATAGGTGATAACCAGTATTTCAGCTTTAAAGAGGAAAATCTGCTGGCTTAAGAGTAGATTGAAGGGAGAACTGCAATGAACAACAATATTTATTGTATTGATTTGGGAACCTGCAATATGAAAATATTCTGCAAATCAATCGGCAAAATATTAAACGAGAAAAACACAATTGCAATTGTAAACAAAAATCAGATATATGCTTATGGAGATGCTGCATATGCGATGTATGAAAAAGCGCCGGAGTCTATTCACGTTACATTTCCGATTACAAACGGCGTAATCGCGGATTTTAATCATGTTCAAAATATGATCTTTGATTTTCTGGAAACACGCACCAAAGGAAAAGTCCATGGCGCAGAATTTATAGCAGCAGTACCTACCGATATTACAGAAGTAGAAAAGAAAGCTTTCTTTGATTTGTTTTACAAAAGCAAAGTAAAGCCCAAAAATGTTTTGCTGTGTGAAAAACCCATTGCAGATGCAGTAGGACTTGGCCTGGACGTCAATGAGCCTACCGGTGTTATGATTGTAGATATCGGAGCAGATACCACAGAGATTTCCGTTATTTCCTTAGGAGGTCTTGTGTTAAGCGATTTACTGCATTTCGGCGGCAACCGAATTGACGAATCTATCATCAGCCATATCAAACGCACCTATAATCTGGTGATTGGACAAAAAACAGCAAAATCATTAAAAGAATGCTTAGGTTCCGGACTTCCCGGAAGAGAAGAGAGTATGGTGATTGTGGGTAGAGATCTTGTCAGCGGTCTGCCGATTGAACTGGAGATTAACGCGCAGACAGTATATGAGGCGATCAAAGACAACTTAAATTCTATCTGCACTTCCATTAAGATGATTTTGGAGAAGACTCCGCCAGAAGTAGCAAAAGATATTATTCATTCCGGTATTTATATTACAGGAGGCGGTTCTAAAATTCAGGATCTGGATTCCCTGTTTACCCAGATTACCAATATCCGCGTAAATACCTGTGAAACACCGGAAGAATCTGTGGTACGCGGATTGATAAAAATTGCTTCCGACAGCAAATATAAGCATCTTACTTTTAATATGAAGACAAGAATTTTAAAATGATTGAGGTATTTGAATGAAACGAAAATCAAAATTTAAACTTCCATCCAAATATATGCTGATCATTCTGACAGTATTATGTGGAATTTTGGTTTATGTCAGTTTTACGATGAATCTTTCCGGAGGTCCTTTAAATACCGTGGCAGGGTATGTGTTCATTCCCATGCAGAAAGGGATCAATTATGTAGGGCTTTGGATTTCAGACAAGACAGATAATTTAAAAGATTTAAAGGACGTTATGGAGGAGAATGCCAGTCTCAAAGCTCAGGTAGATGATCTGACTTCAGAATTAAACACCATCAAACTGGAGCAATACGAGCTGAACAATTTAAGAGAACTGTTAAAACTGGATCAAAAATATCCCAGCTATGAAAAAGTCGCAGCAAATGTGATCGGCAAAGACGCTGGCAATTGGTTTTCCATTTTTACAATAGACAAAGGAACAAAAGACGGTGTAGAAATTGATATGAATGTCATTGCCGGCAGCGGACTGGTGGGAATTGTTACGGATGTGGGTCCCAATTACGCAAAAGTACGTTCCATTATTGACGATGTCAGCAAAGTCAGCTCCATGGTTTTGACCACTTCAGACCGCTGCATTGTAAACGGAGATCTGCAGCAGATGAATTCCAGTCAGAATATTCTCCTTACCGATTTAAAGGATTCGGATGACAAGGTTGCAGTGGGAGATCCTGTTGTAACCTCAAATATCAGTGATAAATACCTTCAGGGCATTCTGGTGGGATATATCAATACTCTGGGAACGGATTCCAACAATCTCACGAAGTCAGGTACAGTAACCCCTGCAGTGGATTTTGAACATCTTGAAGAAGTTCTGGTGATATTAGAAAAAAAAGAATCCGGCGAAGAAGAGTGACGGAGGGTGCAATGAAACGTAAAATTACAGTTGTTTTGATAGTTGTCATTTGCTTTTTACTGCAAAGTACGCTGTTTAAAGCTCTTTCCATTGCATCCATCTCACCCAATCTTCTGATTATCGTTACTTCTTCTTTTGGATTTATGCGGGGGAAGAAGGAAGGGCTGCTCACTGGGTTTTTATGCGGGCTTTGCATTGATATATTTTATGGTGAAACGATTGGTACTTATGCAATGATTTATATGTATCTTGGATACATCAACGGACGTTTTCGGAAAATCTTTTTCCCGGAAGACATTAAACTACCCATAATTCTGATTACAGCAAGTGATTTTGTATGCAATATTTTAATTTATTTTTTCCAGTTTCTGTTCCGTGGACGGTTTCATTTTCTGTATTACGCAATCCACATTATCATACCGGAACTGGTGTATACGATTCTTGTAACAGTCTTTTTATATTTTATTTTGTTAAAAATCAATCAGAAACTGGAATTGGCAGAAAAAAGGAGTACAAGACGAGTTGTTTGATTCAATGAAAGAATATTTCATCCATTTTTTTAAATCCCGTCTATTTGTATTGTCTGCAGCCATGATGCTGCTCTTTGGCATTCTCATACAGAGGGTATTTGTACTGCAGATTGTAGAGGGTGAAGAATACTTAAATAATTATACTTTAAAAATCGAAAAACAGCGGGAGCTAAAGAGTACCCGCGGAAATATTTATGACAGAAACGGCAAGCTGCTGGCTTACAATGAGTTGGCTTATTCCATTACCATAGAAGATAACGGCAGCTATGATTCTAATGAAGAGAAAAACGATGCACTCAATCATATATTGGAACAGATTTTTCTGAAATTAGATGAAAACGGAGATTCTATTGACAATGCTTTTGAAATTTCCAGAGAAGGGAAAAACAAATATTCCTACAATGTAGAAGGAAATGCTTTGCAGCGGTTTCTGGCGGATGTCTACGGCCATTCCAAAACAGATGATCTGGCTTATAATAAAAAGCTCGGCTATAACGAAAGCGAGGCGACGGCGGAACAAGTCATAGAATATCTCCAGAGCGAAGACAAATTCGGAATTGACGGCAATTTCAAAGGCGATATGGCTTATCGCATTACCGTAATCCGTTATGCTATGTCGGAAAACAGTTACCAAAAATACATCTCCACCACCATTGCCAAAGATGTTTGCGAAGAGACGATTGCCTATATCAGCGAAAATGCAGATGTGCTTCAGGGAGTGGAAGTGGCAGCCGATACCATACGCCGGTACGTGGACAGTAAATATTTTGCGCAGATTATCGGTTACACCGGTAATATTTCTCAGGAAGAATACGATGAACTTTCTCAGGAAAATAAAGAATATTCCCTGACAGATGTAGTAGGCAAATCCGGAATCGAACAGTATCTGGATCTCACCCTTCGGGGCAAAAAGGGAACGGAAACTGTTTATGTAGATAACTTAGGCAAGGTGATAGAGACAAAAGAGCGCATCGAGCCGGTTGCCGGAAACAATGCCTATTTATCCATAGACGCCGATCTGACAAAAGTAACCTACGATCTGCTTGAAATGGAAATTGCAGGTATTGTATATGATGCAATGCGGAATGTTAAGAATTATGACGCATCTTCGGTACAAAAAGCATCGGATATTATTATCCCCATTGACGACGTTTATTTTGCCCTGATTTTGAACAATATTTTAGATATCGAGCATTTCTCTCAGGAGGATGCCAGCGGGACAGAGAAGGGCGTTTATGATGCGTTTTTATCCAAACAGGCGGGAGTTTTAGCCTCAATTCAGTCAGAGCTTACGTCGGAGTCTGCCGCTCCGTTTGGAAATTTAGACAATGAAAACAAAGATTATATTACTTACATTATTAGTCTGTTAAAAGAAAAAGAGATCCTTGTCACAGATAAGATTGACAAGGAAGATGAGGTTTATTTTCAGTGGGCAGAAGGAACAATCAGCCTGAAAGATTATTTAAATTATGCCATTGCCCAGAACTGGATTGACATCACCCGGTTTTCTGTCGATGAGAAATATTCAGATTCTGATGAAATTTATGCAGCGCTGCTTGCGTTTATGCAGAAAGAGCTAACAACGGATATTGATTTTTCAAAAATCATTTATAAATATATGATTCATCAGGATTTGATCGGAGGCACACAGCTTTGTCTGCTTTTGTATGATCAGGGCGTTTTAGAACATGACGATGAGCAGATTGCGGCATTGACATCCGGTACAATATCTGCATATAATTTCATACGGGAAAAGATCAAAAATTTGGAAATTACTCCGGCGCAGCTGGCTTTAGATCCCTGTACCGGCTCCTGTGTGATTACAGATGTCAAAACAGGCGAACTTTTGGCCCTTGTTTCGTATCCGGGTTACGACAATAACCGTCTGGCAAATACAATGGATTCCAAATACTGGACAAGCCTGCGGGAAGACCGTTCCAATCCTCTGTATAATTATGCAACCCAGGAACGAACAGCCCCCGGTTCTACATTCAAAATGGTATCTGCCACAGCGGGATTTTCCGAGCATGTGATTGACACCAAGATGCAGATTCTGGATGAAGGTCGTTTTACCCGTCTGGAAGAGAAGGGTCCTACATGCTGGATTCATCCTTCCAGCCATGGGCAGATCAATGTATCTGAGGCAATCCGGGATTCCTGTAACTACTATTTCTATGAAACGGGATACCGGCTCAGTTTAAACGGCTCAGTTTACAATGAAAAGAAGGGTATTGAGGCAATTCAGAAATACGCATCTATGTATGGATTAAATGACACTGTTGGAATCGAAATACCGGAAAGTGTGCCTCAGGTAGCGGACGAATATCCCATTACTGCCGCTATTGGACAGAGTAACAATAACTACACCACAGCACAGATTGCAAGATATGTAACCGCGGTTGCCAACAAAGGAACTGTGTATCAAGAGACTTTATTAAAAGAAGTCAGAGACTGCGATAATCAAAACGTACTGGAAAGCTACGCTCCGGAAGTAAAAAATCAGGTGGAAGTATTAGATGCCAGCCAATGGACTGCCATCCATTCCGGCATGCGGATGATGGCGGAAGACTCCAGCAGCTTTAAGGATTTTCCGATTGCAGTGGCCGGCAAGACCGGTACGGCGCAGCAGGTAACCAACCGGCCGAACCATGCGCTTTTTGTGGGATTTGCTCCATATGGAAATCCAGAGATTTCCATTGCAACCAGAATTGCTTTTGGATATACGTCTCACAATGCGTCGGATATATCAAGAGATATTTTATCATACTATTTTGGTGTGCAGAAGGCAGATGAACTGGTAAACGGACAGGCGAAAGACGTCAATGGCGGTTCCAACGTCATTACCGATTAACAGAATATGCATTTTTTACGGACTTTGCAGCATCGTGCAGAGTCTTAGGCCAGACGGTTACAGTAATATATCAAAACAGGAGGGAATATATGTCACAGCCGGTCATTATGAAAAGCAACAAATACGGTATCAATCTTATCTTAAATCCGGTAATTCCATTTTCGGAACTGCTTGGTCATATCACAGATAAGTTTATGGAATCAGAAAAATTCTTTAAAAATGCCCAAATGGCGCTTTCTTTTGAAGGCAGAACGCTGTCTAAGGATGAAGAATATCAGATTCTGGATACTATAGCGCAAAAGACAAGCATTCATGTCATCTGCGTCATTGATTATGATGAAGAACGTGAAGAATATGCCAGACAGAAAATTGAGCAGTGTTTCACAGAAGACTGCGAAAGTACCGGAAAGTTTTACAAAGGAACGCTTCGTTCCGGCCAGGAACTGGAATGTGAGACGAGCATTGTGATTTTAGGAGACGTCAATCCCGGCGCAACCATTACTTCTGCCGGCAATATCGTAATCTTAGGAGCTTTAAAAGGAACCGCTTATGCCGGCGCATCCGGCAATGAAACCTGTTTTGTAGCGGCACTTGATATGAATCCGGTTCAAATAAAAATTGGTAATATTATTGGCCGAAGTGAAGACAAGGGACTTCTTGCGTCGATCAGGGATCGAAGAAAAACAGCTACAGAGCCACAGGTGGCATCTGTATCAGACGGACGTATTCTGATTGAGCCAATTACGAAAAATACATTTAATAATATTTAATATCAGGAGGGTTAAAATCATGAGTGAGGTAATTGTAATTACATCCGGTAAAGGAGGCGTCGGAAAAACAACAACGACTGCCAATGTAGGAACCGGTCTGGCACAGCTAAATAAGAAAGTTGTATTGATTGATACAGATATAGGACTTCGGAATTTAGACGTTGTTATGGGACTTGAGAACCGGATCGTATATAATCTGGTAGATGTAGTGGAGGGCAGCTGCCGAATCAAACAGGCTTTGATCAAAGATAAAAAATATCCGAATTTATCCCTGCTCCCGTCAGCACAGACAAGAGACAAAAGCTCTGTGACGCCGGAGCAGATGAAAAAACTAACCGATGAGCTTCGGGAAGAATTCGATTACATACTCTTAGACTGTCCGGCAGGAATTGAACAGGGATTTCAGAATGCCATTGCAGGCGCAGACCGCGCTATCGTTGTCACAACACCGGAAGTATCGGCGATTCGCGATGCAGACCGGATTATCGGATTGTTGGAAGCCAATGAAATCAAGCAGATTCAGCTGGTTGTCAACCGCCTCCGGATGGACATGGTGAAACGTGGAGATATGATGACAGTAGAAGACGTATGTGAAATTTTGGCGATTAACTTAATTGGCGTAGTGCCGGATGATGAACAGATTGTTGTTTCTACGAATCAGGGGGAACCTCTTGTTGGTTCCGATGCACTGGCGGGAAAAGCCTTCCTCAATATTTGTAAACGTATTGCCGGAGAAGAAGTTCCATTTTTAGATTTACAGAAGAAAGCATCTGTATTTTCAAAACTTGCAGGTTTGTTTAAACAAGATTAAGGGAGGATAAAATGTCATTAGCGGACTTTTTTAGAAAAAAGAACTCCGGCAGCATTGCAAAAGACCGTTTACGGCTGGTTTTGGTGTCTGATCGTGCAAATTGTTCACCGGAAGTTATGGAGTTGATTAAAAACGATATTATTCATGTAATATCCAAATACATGGAAATTGATGTGCAGGGGCTGGATATTCAGATTACACAGACAGAATCGGAAACAGACAACGGAAAAGTTCCTGCGCTGTATGCAAATATTCCCATTAAAGAAATGCACCATTCGTAACTGTTTTGCCTTTGGCTGCATAGTTATAGAATTATCCTTCGGGTATCCCTTTATGTGCGGAAATGACGCATATTGACAATGAAAGGAAATGACAAATTATTTATGCTGAAACAATATAAGCTTAGAAATTACAATTTCAGACTAATTCTTTATGTAGTTTCTCTTACAGTAATTGGAATTTTTGTAATCGGAAGCGCCCGAGAATCTGTACAGAGCAAGCAGATGCTGGGACTTTTTCTTGGAATCATAGCCATGATATCTGTTTCTGTTATGGATTATTCTTTTATTCTGCGTTTTAGCTGGTTATTTTATTTTTTCAATATCGGATTGTTGATTCTGGTAAAAGTGATTGGCGATAATGCCAATGGCTCTACCAGATGGGTTGAAATTGCAGGAATTCGTTTTCAGCCTTCGGAGCTTTCCAAAATCATCATTATTCTGTTTTTTGCATATTTTTTTATGAAATATCAGGAAAGCATAAATACCATAAAAATATTGGGTCTTTCTTTTATACTTGCAGGCATTCCATTGGTTTTGATCAAGGAACAGCCGGATTTATCCACGACAATTGTAACGGCGTTAATCTTCGTTACGCTCTTGTTTATCGCCGGATTAAGTTATAAAATAGTAATAGGAGTTCTTGCTGTCAGCATACCTTCGGTTATTATATTTATCAGTCTTATTTTAAAACCGGATCAGAAAATTTTAGACGGTTATCAATACAAACGCATTATGGCATGGCTGCAGCCGGAAAAATATGCCGACGCTGCCTATCAGCAGCTGAATTCCAAAATGGCGATTGGTTCTGGACAGTTATGGGGAAAAGGTCTGAATAACAGTCAAATTACTTCCGTCAAAAACGGCAACTTTATTTCAGAACCCCAGACAGACTTTATTTTTGCCATTGTAGGAGAAGAGTTGGGATTCATCGGAGCTGTTGTTGTAATTGTATTGTTGTTTTTAATTGTTTTGGAATGTATATTTATGGCAAGAAAAGCAAAGGATATTTCTGGAAGATTAATTTGCTGCGGTATGGCTGCTTTAATTGGCTTTCAGGGTTTTATCAATATATGCGTTGCAACCGGACTCATGCCGAATACCGGACTGACGCTTCCATTTGTCAGTTATGGACTGACGTCTTTAGTCACTTTGTTTATGGGCATTGGATTTGTCCTGAATATAGGATTGCAACCCAATAAATATGGAATGGGGGACACATAATGAATATTGGTTTGATTGCACATGATTCTAAGAAGAAATTAATGCAGAACTTTTGCATTGCTTACCGGGGTATATTATGTAAGAACGAGTTATATGCAACGGGAACAACTGGTCGTTTGATTGAAGAAGTAACAAATCTTTCAATCCATAAATATCTTGCGGGTCATTTAGGCGGTTCTCAACAGCTTGGCGCGCAGATTGAACAAAATGAAATTGATCTGGTTATTTTTTTACGGGAGCCTTTGTCGCCAAAATCCCATGAGCCGGATGTTGACAGTGTGGTACGTTTATGCGATACCCATAACATCCCTCTGGCAACTAATCTGGCAACTGCAGAACTTTTAATCAGAGCTTTAGACAGAGGAGATTTAGAGTGGCGTGAAATGTATAAATAAGAAAGCAACAGGACTGCTGTTACTGCCATTTTTCTGCCTGTGTTGTGGATGCGGACAATCATTTTCCGAGATTTCTTATACAAATACATATGATATTTATGAAACCTCTAAAGAATATGAAATTATATCTGCAGAGGATGCTTCTCTACAGAATACAGCAGATTTTTTTGGAAAAGATCTTTGTGTGTCCGACGGCATGGATTTGGGAACGGACAGTACGGATTCCCAGGTGGCGGGAGCTGCAGGCGTATTTAATTTGAATACCAAAGAAGTAACTTATGCTCAAAATATCTATGGCAGAATGTACCCTGCCAGTACGACTAAAATACTGACAGCCTATGTTGCCTTAAAATATGGTGATCTGGATGCCGTATATCAAGTTAGTGCAAATGCCGCAAATCAGGCGGCAGATTCTTCTGTCTGCCATTTAAAAGAAGGCGATTACATGTCCTTGCACCAGCTTCTTTATGGTCTTTTAATGCAGAGCGGCAATGATGCGGCCATTGCCATTGCAGAAGGGATTTCTGGCGACGTAAATGCCTTTGCAGAGCTGATGAATCAGGAAGCACGGGCATTAGGCGCTGTAGATTCTCATTTTATCAATCCCCATGGACTGCAGGATGTGGAGCATTATACAACTGTGTACGATCTTTATCTAATTTTTCAGGCGGCAGTACAAAACGAAACTTTTAAAGAGATTATTCATACAAAAGAATATATTGTCGAATATCTGGACTCTACAGGAATGTCTGTAGAGCAGAAGTGGATGTCTACCAACAAATATTTAATGGAAACGGAGACGGCTCCAAGGGGCATTACCGTCATTGGAGGTAAGACAGGAACAACCAACGACGCCGGTTATTGCCTGGTATTATACAGCAGTAATGAGGCAGGAGACCCGATTGTATCCATTATAATGAAAGCAGACTGCCGTAATAATCTTTATTATTACATGAATCAGTTATTGTATGGATTTGCAGGTCATGAAACCTGAGTTTTATATTTTTCAACAATAATAAAATATATGGTAAATTGCAGGATTTACGGTTGAATATTCGTGAAATTTCTAATATAATAAATAGTAGAAGGAAATACAATCCTTCATAGACAGAATAACAGGAGGAAATTGCCATGGTTCAAATTATTGCAGGTGAAAAGGGAAAAGGAAAAACAAAATATCTATTGGAGAAAGTGAATGCTGCCGTTCATGCAGCAAATGGAAATATCGTATATCTTGACAAAAGTCAGAAACATATGTATGAGCTGAGTAACAAGGTTCGCCTTGTGAACGTTACAGATTTTCCAATTACAAATTACAGTGAATTTATGGGATTTATTTGTGGAATCGTATCTCAGGATCATGATTTGGAAGAGTTATATTTAGACAGTTTCCTCACAATCGCAAATATGAAGGATGACGAAATCAGTCATGCAATTGAAAAATTAGACATTATCAGTGAAAAATATCATGTAAAAATAGTACTTAGCGTATCCATGGATAAAGAAAAACTTCCGGAATGCGCTAAAGCAAAAGTTATTATTTCCCTGTAAACATACAAGAACGGCCACGTTGCTGCACATGCATGTAGTGATGCAAATGCAGCTGCGTGGTCAGTTTTTCAATTATCTTTCTCTACAGATTTATGCCTGTTCGATGCTTCGGATTCTTCCATAAGCGCTTAACAGATATAAACCGCCGATTCCTACCAATGCATAAATAATTCTGGAAAGCCATGACATACTTCCAAACAAAAATGCTACCAGGTCAAAACGAAATATTCCAATCATTCCCCAGTTTACGGCGCCGATAATGACAAGTGTGAGCAATGTATAATCTAAAGTTTTTGAATTCATGGATTATCCCTCCTTTTTTCTTAGTATTTAGGCAATTGTTAAATTGCCATACCCGTTGATTTTACTGGGTTTCCTTGTTGT
>CAJUEY010000028.1 GCA_910585825.1 uncultured Lachnospiraceae bacterium
GTACCGGGAGTATGTGGAACGCTGGGTGCATGAGATCAAAGCCCCTCTCACCGCCTCCCGCCTCATTTGTCGGGAGTTGGACGGGGACACCCGCCGGAAACTCACAGCGGAACTCAGTCAGATCGAGGCTCATGTGGAGCGGGCATTGTTCTACGCCCGTGCGGAGAACCCGGAGCAAGACTGCCTGTTCCGGCAGATAGAGCTTGAAAAAATCGCAGCTCAGGCAATTGAGAACCACCGTTCCCTATTGATCCAAAACGGTATTCGGGTAGAGATGAAACATATGAACTGCGCCGTCTATACCGACGAAAAATGGGCGGTCTTCATTCTGGGCCAACTGCTCCAAAACGCTGCCCGCTATCGGGGACCGGAACCGGTCATCACCCTTTCAGCCAAGCCTCTTGGGAGACAGACCCAGCTGATTGTTCACGACAACGGCATCGGTATCCCGGCGCATGAACTTCCCCGTGTGTTTGAGCGCGGCTTTACCGGCAGCAACGGACGGATTCGAGGCGGCTCTACCGGCATAGGTCTGTATCTGTGCAGGAAGCTGGCGGTTTTCCTGGAATTGGAACTGCGCATGGATTCACAGGAGGGGGCTGGAACTACAGTAACGCTGACTTTTCCCGCAAAGGAAAACCTTACAAAATTGTAAGGTAAATCAATATGACTTCGATACAACGGCCTTCGCTTTTGGTGTACTATAGAGCCATAAGCAAAGGAGGCAAACGATATGCTGCAAATACAAAACATTGAAAAATATTACGGAAGCAAAAACAATGTCACGCAAGCCTTGGATCGAGTAAGCTTCGATGTGGAGGCCGGGGAGTTTCTGGCCATTATGGGTGCGTCAGGGAGCGGAAAAACCACTCTGCTCAACTGCATCTCCACCATCGATACCATCAGCGCTGGGAAGATTCTCCTGGACGGGGTGAGTGTAGCCGACTTGTCCGAAACCGAACTGGCCAAGTTCCGTCGGGAGCGGCTGGGTTTTGTCTTCCAGGACTTTAACCTGCTGGACACCCTCACCATCGAGGAAAACATCGGCCTGGCCCTCTCCCTGAATCACCAGGACCCTGGAACGGTCCAGAGCCGGGTCCGGGATATCGCCCAGAAGCTGGGCATCACCGACATCCTGCCCAAGTTTCCCTATCAAGTGTCCGGGGGACAGAAACAGCGCACCGCTGTCGCCCGGGCTATGGTGGCGGGACAGTCTTTGCTGTTGGCAGATGAACCGACTGGGGCGTTAGATTCCAAAGCCTCCAAGAACCTGCTAGAGATCATGACTACCATGAACCGGGATATGGGGGCCACCATCCTCATGGTCACTCACGATGCCTACAGCGCCAGCTATGCCAAACGGGTGCTGTTCCTGAAGGACGGACGGGTGTTCAACGAGCTGCTCCGGGGGGATCGAGGACGGCCTGTATTCTATCATGAAATTCTGGATGTTCTTGCTGCGTTAGGGGGTGATGTCAGTGACATTATCTAAGCTGTCCCTCCGAAACGCCCAGAGGCAGGCCAGGGATTATCTGGTCTACTTTGTCACCATAGTCATGGCGGCTGCCTTGCTGTACGCCTTCAACGGCCTGGTGTTCTCTCAGGAGATTCAAACCCTCTCCAAAAGCCTCTCCAGTCTGCGCCTGATCCTCGTCCTGGCAAGCATTGTGGTGGTGTGCGTCTTTGGCTGGCTGGTGAGCTATGTCACGGGTTTTATGCTCTCCCGCCGTGGCCGGGAGCTGGGGACTTATCTGCTCATCGGCCTGACCAACAAGCAGGTGGCCCGTTTGTTCTTCTTGGAAAACGTAGTCGTTGGCGGCTGTGCCCTAGTGCTGGGGGCAGCCCTGGGCAGTCTGCTCTATCAGATGCTGCGGGCCATTTTATTCGCCCTGTTCGGTCTGCCTTACCAGTTTACTTTCGGATTCTCCCTCCCCGCGCTGGGGCTGACGGTGGCCTATTTTGCCTTAATCTACCTCTTTGCCCTGCGCCGGAGCCGCAAATATATCCGCAGGGCGAAGATTCGCGACCTGATCTATGTTGATCAGGTTAACGAGGGCATGGTCATCCAGACGGGTAAAATGCGCCGTTGGATTTTTTCCGTCTCCATTGTGCTGGGTGTGGCCGGAACCTGTCTGCTGATGGCGGGAGGGTCCATCTTTGGCATCATTGGGGCGGTGTGCGTGACTGCGTTCCTGTTCGGTTTCTTTCTTAGCTTTGCCTCCGGTGTTCCTGCTTTTTTTGAAAAACGGCCCAGCCGGAAATACCAGGGGCAAAACCTGCTTGTGTTCCGTACCCTCACCGCCAAGCTGGCCGCTATGGGGATGCTCATGGCCATCATTTCCCTGATTTTCACCGCCACTCTCATCTCCGAGGGAGCAGGGATGATGTTCCGTGGACTTTTCGAGAGCCGGGCGGCAGAGAGCGGCTGCTTTGATCTGTATCTCGGCAGTGAGGACGGCACACCCCTCAGCCAGGACTATTTCAGCTACATCCGGGCGAATATCCCAGTGGAACAGTCGCTAAACTACAGCGTTTACCAGACTGGAGACAGCCGGGTTCTGGACTATGTGGAAGAAAATGAGAAGGACTATTTTCGTTACTATGAGCGGGATCCGGTGCTGCGGTACAGCGACTATGCGGCGCTGCGGGCCATCGCAGGATATTCGCCGGTGGAGCTGGAGCCGGGGGAATATCTGATCCACTGCTGGTCCTATCTAAAAGAGCATCTGGCAAACTATCCCCAGCCCCTATCCGTTGGGAGCGCCCAACTGACCCTCGGCGGGGTGTATACAGAACATCTGATGCAGGACTACAACGCAAGCAATGGGACACAATTCACTCTTGTCGTGCCGGACGATATTGCGGAGGACCTTCCGGTGCATCACTATGCCTATGCGGCGAAGACGGCCCAGTCGGTGACCCTGGAGCAGTTCGACGGCCTATACGAAATCCACTCCAGACTGCGGGAACAGGATCATACGCGGAGCTATGACACCATCCGTGCCAAAGCGCTGGAGAAGTCAGACGCGGCGGCCTGGACCGCTGACATCGCGTTCCCCCTGTTCTACCTGGCCCTGGCCCTCACCCTGGCCGCCGCCGCCATCCTCACCATCCAGCAGCTCAGCGAGACAGAACGGTACAGGCGGCAGTTCCAACTCCTGCAAAAGCTGGGCATGGACCCGCGAGAGATGGCAAGGACTCTGCGAAACCAGTTCGCCATTTACTACGTCCTGCCTGCCGTTCCTCCGGTGCTGATCGGTGCGCCCTTTATCCTTCATCTGGCCAGTGCGCCTGAGCCGGGGGTGATGGTGGGAATGAACAGTCCTTTGTCCATTGTGACGATCTCGCTGGAGATTTTCTTCCTGATTTACGCAATTTATATCTTGCTGGCTTATACCAGCTTAAAACGGAATGTGATACCGTCATAACAAGATTGGCAGCGGCAAACAATGTCTTGTCGGTCTGGTTCCTTTCCGATTATAGCATGTGCATGAATTGCGCTGACACTTGGTGCTTTTCCATAGCTACGCACCGTTCCGGCGCTTTTCTCTCCCATCTCCGGCAGAGATTTTTTGATAACGGCGAGGTTCGCTTACCGGCATAATCGCAAACTGTCCCGTAAAGGGAAACGGCATTTTTTCAAAAAACCGTCAGGCTCGCAGAGCCGCAGCCAGCGTGAAACGCCGTTCAAAATGGCTATATCACACGGGAGGTGGAGGTTGCTCTGCGGGAAATCCGCATGGCGGCGAAGTCCGGCATGAGAAATCCAGACAACGAGGCGCTTTATTCCGCATTGGGCAATACCGTGGACATCCTGTGGAGAATGGGAGGTATCGCTTGAAGAAAATCGAAAATCATCCTGTGGAAATCGCCGTTGCCGGGGAATTTCCCGGTTTTCAGATAATTACGTCCCAGACGGGAAAGGTCTTTTGTTATGACGGTCGCCACGTTCCCGGCTTCAACTTCATGCAGCATGGCTTGAAGCCCCTCACGCTCAAAGCTCACGCCGGAAAATCCGTCGTCTACGAAAAAGCGCGTGTTGAAAAAGTGGTGTTCGTCAGCATACTTTGCCAGACCGCCGCAAACACCAGCGAAAACTTTTCCTTGTCTGACTTTATATAATTTTTTCTTCATGTATTTTTCCTTTCTGACTATAATTTAATCCAGCCAGCAGAACAGCTGCTAAACAGCCACACAATGATAATGAGAGAATATAGTAAATCAGTTCTTGAACACTTGTTTCATAATATCCCGACACACCAAATACCGCTGTAATAGGGTAAAAGTTTTTTAGCGAGTTAGACATACTCATAAATAATGACGAAAATGAATATATTTCAGCCAACAATAACGCTGCCCAATAACTCTTTTTTATACAAGGAACAATGGCAATAACAGGTGACGCCGCAAAAAACACCCCGGCCCCTTGTATCAGATACATTTTTAAGGAATCAAGAACTATCTCCATATAGAGTACTGAAAAATGTAGTGCAGCTTCAATTACGAGGGTTATGATAAAGAGCAGTAAATAAATCAGAACACTCAAAACGAAAGTGACAATCATCTTTGCGGCAGTTAATTTTGCTTCGTTTATGGGAATTAAACGAAGATATTTTATCGTATCATCTTGTTCCTCTTTGCAAATCATATAACTACCCGTCAACGCAGTCATGGCAGGAAGAACGAACATTGTAGCCCATGTTAAGGTGGCCGCCATATACCAACCGCTGCTTTCAGAAAAGTCTACACCAGCAACCGTAGTTTTCCCGCCTATAAGGACAATAACGGCAATGAAAATAATAGCAAATGCGTTCAACATAAGAATATTTGAGCGGCGAAGTTTTTGACATTCCGCCCATAGTAGTATTCGCATTGTTTCACCTCACTCTTCTGTTCAATGTCACTATTGCAAATAGTGCAGCAGCAAGGTTCCATAGGAAAATACAAAGAAGTGCCATAGGAACATGAACAATCTGCGGAAGCGTAAGACCCGGAATGTCCCCATTTCTCGCAATAATGACAGACACACAAGAAAGAGGGTGTATATACATATTGATAGGGGTCATAAAAAATCCCGCAAAAGCGTATATCAGAGTGACGCATACCGACATGATATAACTTTTTTGTACTGCTGCGGCTGCCAACACCGGCATCATTGCGAAAGCGGTAAACAAAGCAATCTCCAAACATTTTTTCACTAAAAAGAATATGCTGGCCCGTTCAAATACCACATATCCAGGCAGTACACTAAACAAAACAGAGGCAATGCTTTTGGCTGACTGATAGAACTATGCAGACATATTCAAGAAGAAAGGTGAACAGTAAAATGTAATAGGGTGAATGACAATGGCAAAAAGACCAGTACCAAAATACGACTTCAAGGCTTTTGGGGCAGCGATAAAGGCGGCGCGGACAGGGCGCAAGGAGAGCCGTAAGAAAGTAAGCCTTCATGCGATCAATGTCTGTTGCAGTCTATTGGATGCGAAAATAGAAATAATGAAGCAGGAAGTTTCGGCAAAGGAAGAAAATTTGAAAATCAAGCTCGGTGTTGCAGAGCACAAGCTGAAGAAGCTTACCGAAAAGATAAAGAAAAGCACCATACAAATGGAAACTGACCGCAGGATGATAGAATATCAGGAGATAACCGAGCTAACGTCTCAGCTGATGAATGAGTGAGCCAATTCCCTTTGATTTCGATAGTAAAGCGACACCAGAAGAAAAAGCTATGTGAAAAATGAAACAGTCAGAATCCAAAAAAACATTTGCTTGCGTAATTCCTCAAATATCCGTATAATAAATAAGACATTACACTTTACCAATCGGAGGAATGAAATAGCAATGGATCAGAGCAGAATTCGGAATTTTTGCATCATCGCCCACATTGACCACGGCAAATCAACTCTGGCGGATCGTATTATCGAGCAGACCGGATTGTTGACCAGCCGGGAAATGCAGGCGCAGGTGCTTGACAATATGGATTTGGAAAGAGAGCGTGGAATTACCATTAAATCCCAGGCGGTCCGCATCATATATAAAGCAAAAAACCAAGAAGAATATGTTTTCAATTTAATTGATACACCGGGGCACGTAGATTTCAATTATGAAGTATCCAGAAGCCTTGCAGCCTGTGACGGCGCTATTTTAGTTGTAGATGCCGCTCAGGGAATAGAGGCGCAGACACTGGCAAATGTCTATCTGGCATTGGATCATGATCTGGATGTGATGCCGGTGATCAACAAGATTGATCTTCCCAGCGCTCAGCCCCAGGCAGTGATGGAAGAAATTGAAAATATTATTGGAATAGAGGCTCAGGATGCTCCCCAGATTTCTGCCAAAACAGGACTGAATATCGATCAGGTTTTGGAGCAGATTGTAGCAAAGATCCCCGCTCCCAAAGGCGATCCCGGGGAGCCGCTGCAGGCATTGATTTTTGATGCGATATACGATTCCTATAAAGGCGTAATTGTATTCTGCCGTATTATGGAAGGAACGGTAAAAGTAGGAGATCGCATCCGTATGATGGCAACAGAGGCAGAAGATGATGTAGTAGAAGTAGGATATTTTGGCGCGGGACAGTTTATTCCCTGTGACAGTTTAAGCGCCGGAATGGTAGGATATATTGCAGCAGGCATCAAAAATGTAAGGGATACCAGAATCGGTGATACTGTAACCAATGCCGATTGTCCCTGCAAAGAGCCCCTGCCGGGTTATAAAAAAGTAAATCCTATGGTTTACTGCGGCCTGTATCCGGCAGACAGCGCGAAATATCCGGATTTACGAGAGGCGTTGGAAAAACTGCAGATCAATGACGCTTCCCTTCAGTTTGAACCGGAAACATCTATAGCGCTTGGTTTTGGATTCCGGTGCGGATTTTTAGGCCTGCTGCATTTAGAAATCATACAGGAGCGTTTAGAGAGGGAATTTAACCTGGATCTGGTAACCACAGCTCCGGGCGTTATCTATAAAGTATACAAGACAAACGGAGAAGTCATTGATCTGACAAATCCTTCCAATCTGCCGGACCCTTCCGAGATTGATTATATGGAAGAACCGTTTGTTTCCGCGGAGATCATGGTGACCAGCGAATATGTGGGAGCGATTATGACGCTCTGCCAGGAGAGGCGTGGGACTTACATCAGCATGGAATATATGGAAGAAACCCGCGCATTGATTAAGTATGATCTTCCGTTAAATGAAATCATCTATGATTTCTTTGACGCATTGAAATCCCGTTCCAGAGGATATGCGTCTTTTGATTATGAATTAAAGGGATATGTAAGGTCTGATCTGGTGAAACTGGATATTTTGATCAACAAAGAAACCGTAGACGCTTTATCTTTTATTGTATTCAAAGACAGCGCCTATGACCGGGGAAGAAAAATGTGTGAAAAGCTAAAAGCAGAAATTCCAAGACATTTGTTTGAAATACCGATTCAGGCGGCGGTGGGAGGAAAAGTCATTGCCAGAGAAACGGTAAAAGCCATGCGTAAAGACGTACTTGCCAAATGCTACGGCGGTGATATTACCCGTAAGAGAAAGCTGTTGGAAAAACAGAAAGAGGGCAAGAAACGCATGCGGCAGGTAGGCAGCGTAGAAATTCCGCAGGAAGCATTTATGAGTGTATTGAAATTAGATGAGGATTAACAAATGAATGAATTGGAATTGTATATCCATATTCCATTTTGCATGAAAAAATGTAATTACTGCGATTTTTTGTCTGCTCCGGCAGATGAGGAATCGCAGTCTGCGTATATGGAGGGTTTGAAAAGAGAAATCGTTTTCTATGGAAAGCGGTTAAGGGGGAAACGGGTTTCTACTGTCTATATCGGCGGAGGAACGCCTTCCTGGATGCAGCAATTTTATATAGAAGAGCTGATGGAAACGGTATACGCATCATTTCTTGTAGAAGATGACGCGGAGATTACAATCGAATGCAATCCCGGAACGCTTACCGCCAATAAACTGGAATGCTATAAAAAGCAGGGAATCAACCGTTTAAGCATCGGACTGCAGTCTGCAAATGATGAAGAATTAAAGCTTTTGGGAAGAGTGCACACCTTTGATCAGTTTCTTCGAAATTATGAACTGGCAAGGGAATGCGGATTTGACAATATCAATATTGATCTTATGGATTCTCTGCCCGGACATACGGTGGAGAAATTTTATCATACTTTAATGAGTGTGATCCGCTTAAAGCCGGAGCATATTTCCTGCTATTCTCTGATTATTGAAAAAGGCACGCCTTTTTATGACCGGTACAAATTTGATGTGGTGAAACTGCATGCGGGCATGCAGACGGAAGAACTGCCCATGGAGGACACGTCCTATCAGATTGGAAAGATGACGCAGGATCTTTTGGCAGAGCAAGGATATCTTCGTTATGAAATTTCCAATTATGCCAAAAAAGGATATGCCGGCAGGCATAATATCGGCTATTGGCAGCGAAAAGAATATCTGGGCGTGGGACTGGGGGCGGCCTCGCTGCTGGAAGAAACCCGCTACAGCAACCGGAGCAATCTTTGGGATTACATAGAAGTTTCTGACCGGATCGAAGGAAACACAGTTTATGATGAATTTTTGAAACGCACCATTTATTCCACTAATCTTCATGACAGCGTAAACGGATTGTCCAGAGAAGAACAGATGGAAGAATTTATGTTTTTGGGACTGAGGATGCCGGAAGGAATCATAAAAAGCAGATTTTATCAGAAGTTCGGATTTCCTGTTGGATTTATATACAAAGAAGTACTGCCCCAGTTAAAAGAAGATGCGTTGGTCGTAGAGACGCCGACGAGGATATATCTGACGGACAAAGGCATGGATTTAAACAGCTATGTGGCGGCGCAGTTTTTATTATAAAAAGTTTTTTCTGATTGTGCGCGAAGTTATGAATTGTTGTGGAGTTTTGTAAAAAAGGCTATCTTTGTCGATGGCGCGCCATGCAGTTATATGGAGTTACAGGTTGATAAATTTTGTCTGATATGCTACTATTTTTTCATAAAAACAGGATTTAAGGGGGACTATACATGAGATATAAGATGTTATTAACAGGACGCAATCAATCCGTTATCGACGATTTTTTCCAACAGGCAGATGATGAATTTGAGGCATTGACGTCATCCATGCGTTATACAGATATCATCAGGCATCTGAAATATTTAGAGCCGGATATTTTTGTTTACTGTATTTATAATGAGAATGTGGATGTGTTCAATCAGATGACAAATGTCAAAACTCAGTTAAATCTATATGAGATACCTTTTATTCTCATCGGCACAAAAGAAGACTGCGAAGAATTTGAACGAATTGCTGTCCGCGTTCCGGATTTGGTTTTGGTAAAACCATTGACGGTAGAGACAATTACGATGCAGATTTTGAATTTTATGAATGTATGGAATAAGCTGAAGGCAGAGAAAGCCAAGGCGCAGAAACAGGAGCAGTCCCTTCTGGGCGAGACAGTAGATGAAGAATCAGAAATAACCGATAAAAAGCATATTCTTGTAGTAGATGACAGCCCTATTATGTTAAAGACATTAAAAGAAAATCTTCGGGATGATTACGACATTGCTACTGCCATTAGCGGTAAGGTAGCGCTGAAATTCCTGGAGAGAAGGAAGACGGACTTGATTTTACTGGATTATGAAATGCCGGAGGAAAGCGGTCCTGCCGTATTAGAAAAGATTCGCGCCAATGATGCAATAAAGGATATCCCGGTGATCTTTTTAACAGGCGTTACAGACAGCGGAAAGATCAAAGAGGCTCTTGTCTTAAAACCCCAGGGTTATCTGCTGAAACCGATCAATCGTGAAAAGCTCCTTGAAGCGATTACAAGAGTGCTTGAATAGCCGGGGTTTTCAGTTGTTTATACTTGCGAGATATTTGGTTTCAGGGCTTTGCGCCTTTCTATAAAAGTCTGTGAGAATGTATAAAGTAAGACAAGAGAGGATTCGTATATGAAACAGGATTATGAATTGAAACTGACGGATTTTATTGATGTAGAGACGCTGCAGAGGATACAGAATGCATTTTCCCGAATGACGGGTATTGCAGTGATCACCATTGATGCAAAAGGAGCTGCAGTTACGAAAGGGACCGATTTTTCTGATTTCTGTATGAAATATACCAGGAGTTCTGCAATTGGATGTGAGCGGTGTTTAAAATGCGACAAAGAAGCCGCGGAACGGGCTCTCATAAAGAAAGCGCCCGTCATTTATCATTGCCATGCGGGTCTTTTGAACTTTGCAGCGCCGATTATGACAAACGACAAGTTGTTAGGCTGTTTCATCGGCGGTCAGGCATTGAAAGAACCGATGGACCCAGATGCAGCAAGAAAGATTGCAGAGGAAATTCAGGTAGATCCGGAGGAGTATTTGGAGGCAGCAAAAAGAATCCGGGTAGTAGATCAGAATACGATTGAAAATGCGGCAGAATTTCTCTATATTGTAGCAGATGTTTTGTCTGATATGGCATACAACAAAAATCTGGTACAGTATACTAATTTAGAGCTGGAGAAGTCAGCTAACATGAAGTCAGATTTTCTGGCCAATATGAGTCATGAGATCCGCACACCGATGAATGCGGTGATTGGTATGGCGGAAATGGCGCTGCGGGAGGAACTGCCGCCGGCTGCCAAAGAACACATCAACCAGATCAAAGAATCCGGGAAGGCATTGCTTACCATTATCAATGATATACTGGATTTTTCCAAAATAGAATCCGGCAAAATGGACATTATTCCAGTGGAATACGAACCCATGTCCATGATTTATGATGTCGCCAATATTGTTATGACAAGACTGAAGGGCAAGGAGGTAGAGTTGATTCTTGCGGTTTCTCCGGATCTGCCCCATAAATTAATTGGAGATCCCATCCGTATTAAGCAGGTGCTTTTAAATATTGCCAATAATGCGGCGAAATTTACATCAAAAGGACAGATTTTAATTCAAGTGGAGAATAAGAGGATATCCTCTGACGAGATTGAATTGGGCATTGCAGTAGAAGATACGGGAATCGGCATCAAGAAAGAAGATATGGGGAAATTATTCCGCTCTTTCCAGCAGGTGGACAGCAAGCGGAACCGCAATATCGAAGGCACCGGCCTTGGCCTTGCAATTTCCAGACAGCTTTTAACATTGATGAACGGATCAATTCAAACAGAAAGCGAATATAACAAAGGAAGTAAATTCTCATTTTTCCTGCCTCAGAAAATTGCAGACCAGACGCCTTCTATCGTAGTAAAAGAATCGGATTCCGTGCTGGCGGCGGGATTGATTTCCAATCCTTATATCAGAGAAGGGTTATATTCTGATCTCATCAGGCTTGGAGTAGAGTATCAGGTATTATCTTCCGAAAGAGATCTCGGAGAATTTCCTTCCGGCAAAAAAGTTTTTCTTTTTATTGAGCATCCCATGTTTTCGGATATGGTCAAAGAGTATATCAAGAAACGGCCTCAGATTACAGCTGTTCTTTTGATTAATTTTGATGACAATGTCAAATATGATATTTCAAATGTTCTTGTAATTAAGAAACCACTGTTTGCACTGAATATTGCAGTAATCTTAAATCGGGAAGAACTGCATTTCGCCGAAGAGGAAGAAGACGAAAAGGGATTTGATTTTACAGCTCCCGGAGCAGAAATTCTCATCGTAGATGACAATGCCGTCAATCTAACGGTAGCAGAAGGATTGCTGGAGCCTTTGAAAATGAAGATTGATACGGCATTAAGCGGAAAAGCCGCTATAGAAAAAATCAGTAAATTCCACTACGATATTATTTTTATGGATCATATGATGCCGGAATTAGACGGTGTAGAGACAACGCATATCATCAGGCGTTTTTATAAAGATTATGACAAGGTGCCGATTATCGCTTTGACAGCCAATGCAGTGGAAGGAACAAAGGAAATGTTCTGCAGAGAGGGTATGGATGATTTTGTAGCAAAACCCATTGAACTTCGGATGCTGATTTCCAAAGTTAAAAAATGGCTGCCTCCCGAAAAAATCCAAAAGGTTCACAGTACCCTAGGCGTTCAGAAAAAACCCGACAAATCCGACGCTATCGTAGTGGGAGATTTGAATGTGGCCATGGCGCTGAAGTTTTTGGGCAACGAGGCATTGTTCTGGTCGATTTTGAAAGTATATTACCGCAGCATTGAGAAAAAAGCCAAAATGATTAAGGAATTAGAGGAAGCAGAGAACTGGAAGGATTACACCATTGAAGTCCACGCTTTAAAGAGTTCCTCCAGGCAGATCGGAGCCACTTCCTTATCCGACAAAGCAGCAGCGTTAGAAAAAGCCGGAAATGCACAGGATGGAGTTTTTATACATAGGCGGACAGATGAGATGCTGGAGCAGTATCTGAATTATCTGCCGATATTAGAGCCGTTTTGTTCCGATCAGAAAAAGGAAACAGCCAAGAAGAAAATATCAAAAGATCAGTTGTTGGATTGCTTTGGAAAGATGAGGAATGCAATCGAAGAGCTGGATATGGATGCCATGAGCGATGTGATTTCGGATATGGAGCCGTATGGATATGAAGGCTGGCAGCAGGAATCCTTTGCGGAATTAAAAGACGCTGTAGAAGATGTGGATGTAGACCGCTGCGAAGAGATTTTAAAGAACTGGGAAGAACAGTTATAAATGAAACGATTATAATGAGAAAAGAGGCATTTGAAATGGTAAAGCATATCATACTTTGGCAGTTAAAAGAGGAGTATTCCAAAGAAGAGAAGGAAACCATAAAAGCAGATATCAAAACAGGATTAGAAAGTCTTAAGGGAAAAATCCCCGGCCTGAAAGAGATTCATGTGCATACGAATGGACTGCCTTCTTCGAACGCAGATCTGATGCTGGATTCTGCTTTTACGGATGCGGAAGCATTGAAAGGATATGCCGTGCATCCGGAGCATGTAAAAGTCGCTGACGGAAAAGTCAGACCCCACACACAGAACAGAGTTTGTCTGGATTTTGAAGTATAAGAAGCAAAAGAGACAGATGCCGGGAGACATTTGATGTGTTTTCCGGTATTTTTTGTCCCTTTTTATGAGAATAGCAATGACCAATTATAAACAAAATATAAATTTACAAAATAACTGTTGACAAAAAAAACGTATGGTGCTATCTTAACAATGTAAATATTAGCACTCTTAATGAATGAGTGCTAACAAAAGGAGCGACAGGCTGCTGGATACAGAGCAGACAGCAGCGCCGGCACAGGAGTGAGCGCATGGACGGATTGGATGAGAGAAAAGTTAAGATTTTGGAGGCGATCATCCGCACGTATTTGGAGACTGGCGAACCGGTAGGTTCCAGAACGATATCAAAGTATACGGATTTGAATTTGAGTTCTGCTACAATTCGCAACGAGATGTCGGATCTGGAAGAGTTGGGTTACATTACCGCACCTCACACTTCAGCGGGAAGAATACCCTCAGACAAAGGATATCGTTTTTATGTCGATCATCTGTTACAGAGCAAGGACAAAGAAATTTCCGATATGAAGGACTTTGTCATTGAGCATACTGAGAAAATGGAACAGGTACTGAAACAGGTAGCAAAGGTACTGGCTCAGACGACCAATTATGCGACGATGATTTCTTCTCCGAAATACAATGGCAACAAGGTAAAATTCATACAGCTTTCCCAACTGGATGAGAATCAGCTTTTAGCCGTAATTGTAATGGAAACAAATGTTGTGAAGAATAAGATTATTCCGATTAGCGAGCCTCTGGATAACGAGTCGCTTTTGAGGCTGAATGTACTGTTTAATTCCACATTGAATGGATTATCCATTCCGGAGATCAATCTTGGAGTCATCAGCAAAATGAAAGAACAGGCAGGCTGTTACAGCGATATTGTGGAAATAGTACTGGATGCAGTAGCAGAATCCATTAGTCAGGAAGAACTGGAGATTTACACCAGCGGAGCAACCAACATTTTTAAATATCCGGAGCTTTCCGATTCACAGAAAGCCAGTGAACTGATTTATACATTGGAAGAGAAACAGCAGTTAGCCGCTTTGGTATCCGACAGTTTAAGCAGCGAGAATGAAACAGGCATTCAGGTATATATCGGAAATGAAAGCCCCATTCAGACCATGAAAGACTGCAGTGTTGTGACAGCAACTTATGAACTGAGCGAAGGTGTAAAGGGCACTGTGGGAATTATCGGACCAAAACGCATGGATTATGAAAAGGTTATGGGAAGTTTAAAGGAATTGAAAGGTCAGTTGGACGGCATTTTAAAAAAGCCTTCCACTTAACAGATTATAGAAAGGTGGTAAGAGAGTGGCCGAGATAAATAAAGAGAAAGAACAGGAAGAAACCTTAGAGGAGTTTGAAACAGAATCAAATGAGGCGGCAGAATCCGAAAAGGATGCCGATTTTGAAACAGGAAATCGGGAAGAGACAGAAGATGCTGACAAAGAACCTTCGGAAGAAGTTAAAAAAGGTCTTTTCAACAAGAAAAAGAAAAAAGACAAAAAAGACGAGCAGATTGAAGAACTGACAGACCGTTTAAAACGGCAGATGGCTGAGTTTGAAAATTTCCGGAAGAGGACAGAAAAAGAAAAATCCCAGATGTTTTCCATGGGAGCGAAAAGCATTGTAGAGAAAGTGCTTCCGGTAATCGACAATTTTGAACGAGGACTTCTTGCTGTGCCCGAAGAAGCGAAAGAAGATGCTTTTGTAGACGGCATGAACAAAATTTATAAACAGATGATGTCCATGCTGGAAGAGGTGGGCGTCAAGCCGATTGAGGCGGCCGGAGCAGAATTTGATCCGGAATTCCACAATGCAGTAATGCACATAGAAGATGAAAATCTGGGAGAAAATATTGTCGCAGAAGAACTGCAGAAGGGCTATATGTATCATGACACCGTAGTCCGTCACAGTATGGTAAAAGTAGCAAATTAATCTATAAAAATATAACATGAAGAAATCAAATCAGGAGGTAACAATTATGAGTAAGATTATCGGTATTGACTTAGGAACAACAAATAGCTGTGTAGCAGTTATGGAAGGCGGAAAACCAACCGTTATAGCTAATCAGGAAGGTGCAAGAACAACACCGTCTATCGTAGCTTTTACAAAAACAGGAGAAAGACTGGTAGGGGAGCCCGCAAAACGTCAGGCAGTTACAAATGCAGAAAAGACAATTGCATCCATTAAAAGAGATATGGGTACAGACAATGGCCGTGTGATTGACGACAAGAAATATTCCCCGCAGCAGATTTCTGCTATGATCCTTCAGAAGTTAAAAGCAGACGCAGAAGGATATCTGGGAGAAACAGTAAATGAAGCTGTTATTACCGTACCCGCTTATTTCAACGATGCACAGCGTCAGGCAACCAAAGATGCAGGAAAAATCGCAGGTCTTGAGGTGAAACGTATCATCAACGAGCCTACTGCAGCAGCCCTTGCATATGGACTTGACAATGAAAAAGAGCAGAAAATCATGGTTTATGACTTGGGCGGCGGTACGTTTGACGTATCTATTATAGAGATTGGAGACGGCGTCATTGAAGTGCTGGCAACCAACGGAGATACCCGTCTCGGCGGCGACGATTTCGATAACAGAATTACAAAATGGATGATTGATGAATTCAAGAAAGCAGAAGGCGTGGATCTTTCCGGTGATAAAATGGCGCTGCAGAGATTAAAGGAAGCGGCGGAAAAAGCAAAGAAAGAATTATCCTCTGCAACCACAACGAATATTAACCTGCCGTTTATTACAGCAACAGCAGAAGGTCCGAAACATTTTGATATGAACTTAACCAGAGCAAAATTCGATGAATTAACACATGATCTGGTAGAAAAAACTGCAATCCCGGTACAGAACGCGATGAAAGATGCCGGACTGACCAATGCAGATTTGGGCCAGGTATTACTGGTAGGCGGATCTACCCGTATTCCGGCAGTACAGGATAAAGTAAAACAGCTCACAGGCAAAGAACCCAGCAAATCTTTAAATCCGGACGAGTGTGTGGCAATCGGCGCATCCGTTCAGGGCGGCAAGCTGGCAGGCGATGCCGGCGCAGGAGATATCCTTTTACTGGATGTAACTCCGCTGTCTTTATCTATTGAGACCATGGGCGGCGTTGCAACAAGATTAATTGAAAGAAATACCACAATTCCGACGAAAAAGAGCCAGGTGTTCTCAACGGCAGCAGACAATCAGACTGCAGTAGATATCAATGTCGTACAGGGTGAAAGACAGTTTGCCAAGGACAACAAGTCTTTGGGACAGTTCCGTCTGGATGGAATTCCTCCTGCACGCCGCGGCGTTCCGCAGATCGAAGTTACATTTGATATTGATGCCAACGGTATCGTAAATGTTTCAGCAAAAGATCTTGGAACAGGCAAAGAACAGCACATCACAATTACAGCAGGTTCAAATATGTCAGATTCCGATATCGAAAAAGCCGTAAAAGAGGCAAAGGAATTTGAGGCACAGGATAAGAAGAGAAAAGAGGCGATTGACGCCAGAAATGATGCGGATTCTTTCGTATTCCAGACAGAAAAAGCATTGGAGGAAATCGGCGACAATTTAGACGCTGCAGACAAATCTGAAGTAGAGGCAGATATCAGCGCAGTAAAAGCAATCTTAGAGGCACATCCAAATGCAGAAGAGATGACGGAAGATCAGGTTGGAGAATTAAAAGCAGCCCAGGAAAAATTAACCCAGAGTGCACAGAAAGTATTTGCCAAGATGTATGAACAGTCTCAGGCAGCTCAGCAGGCAGCGGGGGCTGGCCCGGACATGGGAGCGGGCGCAGCAGACAGTGCACCGGAAGACGATGTGGTAGATGCAGACTTTAAAGAAGTATAATCTATTATTAAGATACAAAGTAAGGGGTTTTAGAATTTTCTAAAACCCTAATACTTGTAACGGAAATTGAAAGGTTCTATGAGCGGCCTCTGGGCTGTGAACAGCAACAATTAAAGAGGGAATAGATTATGGCAGATAAAAGAGATTATTATGAAGTATTAGGCGTCGACAAAAGTGCAGATGACGCTGCTTTAAAAAAAGCGTTTCGTCAGCTTGCCAAAAAATATCATCCGGATATGAATCCGGGGGACAAAGAGGCAGAACAGAAATTCAAAGAGATACAGGAAGCATATGCTGTTTTAAGTGATGCCGAGAAGAGAAAACAATATGACCAATTCGGTCATGCGGCCTTTGACGGCGGTATGGGCGGCGCCGGAGGTTTTGATTTCTCCGGTATGGATATGGGAGATATTTTCAGCGATCTTTTCGGCGACTTTTTTGGCGGCGGAAGGAGAAGTGCGGACAACGGACCAAGAAAAGGGGCGAATCTTCGAGCCAGCGTACGGATTACGTTTGAAGAATCCATCTCCGGCTGTGAGAAGGAATTGGAGATCGTATTAAAAGATGAATGCAATACCTGCCACGGCACCGGAGCAAAACCGGGCACAAGCCCCCAGACTTGTACCAAGTGCGGCGGCAAAGGAAAAGTCATGTACAGCCAGCAGTCGCTGTTTGGTATGGTGCAGAATGTACAGACATGTCCGGAATGTAACGGAAGCGGCAAGATTGTAAAGGAAAAATGTTCCGACTGTCGGGGAAGCGGTTATATTGCATCCAAGAAACGGATTAAAGTTACGATTCCTCCGGGAATCGACAATGGACAGAGCGTACGTATCCGTGACAAAGGAGAGCCGGGTAGAAACGGCGGGCCAAGAGGAGATTTGTTAGTAGAAGTTGTGGTGTCAAGACATCCCATCTTCCAGAGGCAGGATATGAATATTTATTCCACAGCTCCGATTTCCTATGCCCAGGCAGCTTTGGGCGGCGAAGTGCGGATCAGCACGGTAGACGGAGATGTGCTTTATGAAGTAAAACCGGGAACCCAGACAGATACCAGAATCCGCCTGAAAGGAAAAGGAGTTCCTTCTCTTCGGAATAAAGCAGTCCGGGGAGATCATTACGTAACATTAGTCGTTCAGGTGCCGACAAAATTAAATGAGGCGGCCAAAGAGGCGCTGCGCAAATTTGATGCGGAAACAGGCAATTCACTGAATGCAGGTACCAAGGGGGCAGAAAAGCCAAAGAAGAAGAGTTTTAAGGAAAAAATAAAAGAATCTTTGGAAGATTTGTAATTCTGGTACTATTTTCCTATTGTTGCTTTTTTCTATATGTTGTATTCTAAAAGGCGAATAATGGCTGATGATATGCCATATCTTGATAAATATTGTGGGAAAGGAAACAGAGTATGGATCAGGCATATGCGATGACAAAGGGTGTTATGAGTTATATTTCCGATTGGCGTTTTCCCGGAACAACAGACCGATTGTCAGAGGAGCAGAAGTATTCGGAAGAAAGAGCAGAGCTCAGACGTCAGCAGCAGCAGTTAGAGTATGAGAGACAGGAATTTTTTAGAGCAAAGGCATTTGAAGAAAAGCGGTTAGAAAAAGAAAAACGCATATTTGATATGGAATGGAAGATGTTGGAAGACGGCTGGCGCAGACTGGCTGCCGAAAGAGAACAGTTAGAGCGGTTTCATTCCGATGATTCGGAGGATTCTGGAATTTCGTTCAGTGATGTATCCGTATCCATATTTTTCAGCGGTGTGAAGAATATGCGCTCCCTTAAGAAACGCTATAAAGAATTGATCAAGGTATTTCATCCGGACAATGGCGCAGGAGATGCAGAGGCGCTTCAGCGGATTACCGATGAGTATGAAATGTTAAAGGAGAACCTTGGACGGCCGAAAAGCCGTATCTTTCAGGAATAAATGCAAATGAAGTGGGCTCGTCCCACTTTGTTTTTTTATCACAGGAAAGTGTTCGCATTTTTATGATAAAAATAGATGCGGGCTTGCCCGCTTTGTGCGACGGAGGAAAATACATGAAATGGAACAAATTCACCATTGAGACGACAACGGCTGCAGAAGATCTGGTAAGCGCCATGCTGGCGGAACTTGGCATAGAGGGAGTGGAAATTGAGAATAATGTCCCGCTGACCAAAGAAGACCAGGCGGATATGTTTATTGACTTTCTTCCGGAACTGCCGCCGGATGAAGGAATCAGTCATGTCAGCTTTTATTTAGAGGATGGAGAAGATCATTCTGCGCTTTTGAAAAAAGTGGAGGAAGGTATGGAATGGCAGCGGCAGTTTGTAGATGTAGGCAGCGGCGTTATTACTTCCAGCGATACGGAAGATTTGGATTGGATGAATAACTGGAAAGAATATTTTCACTCTTTTGCCATTGAAGATATTTTGATCAAGCCTACCTGGGAAGATTTAAAGGAAGAAGATAAGGACAAGCTTTTGATTGAGATTGATCCCGGCATTTCTTTTGGAACAGGCAAACACGAAACAACGCAGCTTTGTATCCGCCAGCTGATCAAATACGTCAGAAAATGTCCGGATGCCAAAATATTGGATGTAGGCTGCGGCAGCGGTATTTTATCCATTGTATCCCTGAAATTGGGCGCATCGGAAGTAGTAGGAACAGATTTGGATGAAAACTGCATGAGATCTACTGCAGAGAATATGAAAGTGAATCATCTGGCGGAGGAATCCGGAAAATTTTATGTGGGGAATCTCATCGACGATACAGAGCTGCAGAATATGGTGGGCAGGGAATGTTTTGATATTGTAGTGGCCAACATACTGGCAGATGTGATTATCCCTATGGCTTCTGTGATACCGGAACGGTTAAAAGAGGGCGGTATTTTTATTACTTCCGGAATTATTGATTTTAAAGAAGGCGAAGTAAAACAAGCCATAGAGAAGGCAGGCATGAAAATACTTGAGATTCACCGTCAGGGCGAGTGGGTGAATATCACTGCCGTAAAGTCTTGAGGGAATAGCTGCTAAAGGAGTGACTATGTATCAGTTTTTTGTAGAAGAGGAGCAGATTGGCAGAGAGTTTATCACGATCACAGGATCAGACGTCAATCACATCAAAAATGTGCTCCGCATGAAGCCGGGAGAGAAAATCCGCATCAGCAATCAAAAGGATGCAGATTACTTTTGTGAGATTTCTGAGGTGGCGGATACTTTTGTTCAGGCAGAGATTTTAAAGGAGGATGCTCCCTCCACAGAACTTTCCGGCAGAATTTATCTGTTTCAGGGAATCCCAAAAGGCGACCGCATGGAAACAGTCATTGAAAAGGCTGTGGAACTGGGCGTATATGAGATTATTCCGGTGGCGATGAAATACTGCGTCGTAAAACTGGATGCCAAAAAAGAAACTGCCAAAATCAAGCGCTGGCAGAAACTGGCCGAGGCGGCTGCCAAGCAGTCCAAACGTAGCAGGATTCCGAAAATTCATACTGTGATGAATTACAAAGAGGCGGCAGAATATGCATTGGGCTGTGATGTATGTCTGGTTCCCTACGAAAATGAGATGGGCATGCAAAAGACAAAAGCAGCTCTTTCATCCGTAAAACCGAAGAATTCCGTCAGTATTTTGATTGGACCGGAAGGCGGATTTTCAAAAGAAGAAATTGAACTGGTAAGAGATAAGATGCAGGTGATCTCCCTGGGGAGGCGTATTCTTCGGACCGATACGGCCGGCATTGCCGTTATGGCTATGTTGATGTTAGAGATGGAAACAAAAGCGGAGGACTGTGATTCTTTGGTTTCTCCATGAAAGGGGCAGGCTGGTTCCTGCCTGCAGAGTAAATAAGAATACAGGAGGTAGAAGGCAAAAATGAAGGCATATCTGGATAATTCTGCAACAACAAAATGCAGTGACCGTGCAGTGGAGTTGATGATAAAGATTTTATCAGAGGATTACGGCAATCCTTCTTCTCTCCACAACATGGGAGCAGATGCAGAAAAATACATCAAAGAAGCCAGAAAGAAAATTGCCAGAACACTAAAAGCCGAAGAAAAAGAAATTGTATTTACCTCAGGAGGCACAGAATCCAACAATCTGGCGATTTTAGGAGGAGTAGAGGCCAATAAACGGGCCGGAAACCATATTATTACAACATCTGTGGAACATGCCTCTGTGTGGCAGCCTGTGAAGCATTTAGAAGAACAGGGATATCGTGTTACTTATCTGCCGGTAGATGAATATGGAAGGATTTCTCTTACCGCGTTGGATGAGGCGCTGGACGAAGAGACGATCTTTGTTTCTATGATGCAGGTCAATAATGAAATTGGAACGATAGAACCTGTTTCAGAGGCAGTCAGGCGGATACGCGCAAAAGCGGGAAAGGCGCTGATTCATGTGGATGCGATTCAGTCTTATGGAAAGATGATGATTCATCCGAAGAAATTAGACGTTGATATGCTTTCCGTCAGCGGCCACAAAATCCACGGACCAAAAGGCAGCGGATTTTTATATGTGAGAGAAAAGACAAAGCTGAAGCCGATTCTCTTTGGCGGCGGACAGCAGAAGGGCATTCGTTCCGGTACGGAAAACGTTCCGGCCATTGCAGGATTGGGAGCGGCTGCAGCGGAGATATATGAAAATATGCAGGAAAAAACAGACCGCATGTATGAATTGCGGGATTATTTTGTCCGGGAAGTGGCAAAAATCAAAGATGTTACGGTAAACGGAGCAGTGGGAAGAGAAACGGCGCCTCATATTATAAGCGTCAGTGTAGAAGGAGTCCGAAGCGAAGTGATGCTGCATTCCCTGGAAGAAAAGGAAATCTATGTATCGGCAGGCAGCGCCTGCTCTTCCAACAAACCTTCTGTAAGCAGAACGTTAAAGGCCATTGGACTCAAGCCGGAATTGCTAGATGCTACCATTCGGTTCAGTTTGTGTGAAACTACCACAAAAGAAGAACTGGATTATGCGTTGGAGGCTTTGGCAAAAATCATTCCATTTCGGAGAAAATTTATAAGAAAGTAGCAGCGGAGGAAACATGTACAAATCTTTTTTGATCAAATATGGTGAGATTGCCATTAAAGGAAAAAACAGATATCTTTTTGAAGAGGCTTTGGTAAAGCAGATCTCTTATGCTTTAGAGCCGGTGGAGGGAGATTTTAAGGTGCGCCGTCTTCAGGGCAGGATTTATGTGGACGCCCTTGGGGAGTATGATTATGACGAAGTAGTAACTGCTCTTTCCAGAGTGTTTGGAATTGTGGGAATCTGTCCGGTCGTACTGGTAGAAGACAATGGATTTGACCAGCTGGCAAAAGACGTGATTGGTTATATGGATCAGGTGTATCCGGATAAGAATATCACCTTCAAAGTCAATGCCAGAAGGGCGCGGAAAAATTACCCCATAAATTCCATGGAATTAAATGCAGCTTTAGGGGAGAAGATTTTGGAGGCGTTTCCGGAAATTCAGGTAGATGTGCATAATCCGGATGTGCTTTTATCAGTGGAGATTCGTGAAAAGATTAATATTTATTCGGTGGAAATCAAAGGCGCCGGAGGCATGCCGGTTGGAACCAACGGAAGAGCCATGCTTTTGCTTTCCGGCGGCATTGACAGTCCGGTGGCGGGTTATATGATTGCGAAACGAGGCGTTGCCATTGATGCCGTCTATTTTCATGCACCGCCTTATACCAGCGAGAGGGCCAAGCAAAAAGTAATAGACCTGGCAAGGATAGTATCAAGATATGCGGGGCCGATTCGTCTGCACATTGTCAATTTTACGGATATTCAGCTCTATATCTACGAAAAATGCCCTCATGAGGAATTGACGATTATTATGCGCCGCTATATGATGAAAATTGCGGAATATTTTGCTCAAAAGAATCAATGCCTGGGCCTGATTACAGGAGAGAGCATCGGACAGGTGGCGAGTCAGACCATGCAGTCTCTGGCAGCGACCAACGCAGTGTGCACCATGCCGGTATACCGTCCGTTGATTGGTTTTGATAAAAAAGAGATCGTTGACATTTCAGAAAAAATAGACGCATATGAAACGAGCATTCTGCCCTATGAAGACTGCTGTACGATTTTTGTAGCAAAACATCCGGTGACAAAACCGAATATAAATGTTATTGAACGTTCAGAGCGAAAATTGGAGGAGAAGATCGACGAGCTGATGAGGGAGGCGCTGGAATCGGCAGAAGTCATTGAGGTTGCGGCGGAAGAGGAGTAAAGGAGTAAAGGAAAGAGAAAAGAAAAAGAGTTCCGCTTTCATCTTTTGCGGAACTCTCTCTTCATTGGATCGTTATTATTCTTTTACAAGATAAGGATCTAAAGCTTCCAGAATGTCTGCCTCATCACTTTCCACGTGGATTGCCAGATCAATCGGTTTGGATAAATCCAAGCTGAAAATGCCCATGATTGATTTTGCATCAATGGTATATCTTCCGGAAATAAGATCAAAATCATAATCGAACTGTGTAACAGTATTGACAAAAGCTTTTACTTTGTCGATCGAATTTAAAGAAATCTGAACTGTTTTCATGAATATTACCCTCCTAAAAAGTTATTTTCAATTAATTATATAGTACTTGTTTTACAGAGAAAAGTCAATCCCATTTACACCAAATACGGAGGCAAAAGTGAACAAAATATACAAAAAGAAAGCGGCTCTGCATAATTTGGGCTGTAAAGTAAATGCTTATGAAACAGAGGCGATGGGGGAGCTGCTGAAAGAGGCCGGATATGAAATCGTGGATTTTACCGAAAAAGCAGATGTCTACGTAATCAATACCTGCTCTGTGACAAACATGGCAGACAAGAAATCCAGGCAGATGCTCCACCGGGCCAAAAAGAGGAATCCGGACAGCATTGTTGTTGCCGCGGGCTGTTATGTGCAGACCAAACAGGAAGAGGCAAGGCTGGATGATGCCGTTGACATTATTATCGGCAATAACAAAAAGCAGGATCTCATTTTGGCTATAGAGGCTTTTGAAAAAGACAGGTCGCAGTCAGAATCTGTGATAGAAATAAACCACAGGCAGCCCTATGAAAGTCTGCGTATGACGAAAACAGCAGAGCATACCAGGGCTTTCATTAAAATACAGGACGGATGCAATCAGTTTTGCAGTTATTGTATTATTCCCTATGCCAGAGGCCGGGTAAGAAGCCGGCCGTTTGCAGATGTATTAGATGAAGTAAAGGCGCTTGCCGCAAACGGTTATCAGGAAATTGTATTTTCCGGTATTCATTTAAGTTCTTATGGAATTGATATCGGAGAAACGCTTCTGCATCTGATTTTGGATACAGCCCGAATCGAAGGAATCAGAAGAATTCGATTGGGTTCTTTAGAACCGGGGATTGTCACAGAAGAATTTGCATCAGAGCTTGCCAAAACCGAAAAAATCTGCCCGCATTTTCATCTTTCCCTGCAGAGCGGATGCGACGATACTTTAAAACGAATGAACCGTACCTACACCACGGCAGAATACCAGAAGAGCTGCGAGCTTTTAAAGACTTATTTTGAGCATCCGGCGATAACCACAGATGTGATCGTTGGATTTCCGGGAGAGACGAAAGAGGAGTTTCACGCGACGGAACAATATTTGAAAGAGATTCATTTTTATGAGATGCATGTGTTCAAATATTCCAAAAGGGAAGGAACCAAAGCTGCAGTGATGAAAGATCAGGTTCCCGAGGGACAGAAGGCAGAGAGGAGTGAAAGGCTGATTGCTCTGGCTGGTGAAATGTCAGAAGAATTTAGAAAATATTATATCGGAAAAGAAGTTGAAGCGCTTATGGAAGAGCCTCTTTGGATAGAGGGCAGGCGTTATTTTACAGGATATACAAAAGAATACCTTAAAATTGCACTGGAAACAGAAAAGGATCTGTCGAATTCCTTTGTAAAAGGCCGTGTAACAGGAAGGCTGGCAGAAGGTCTTTATGTTATGGTTGAATTTTAGGAAATAATATATTACAATAATAAAAGCAATGCTTTTGCGTGCGTGAAAACAAAAGAGCAGATTATAAGGGCGTGAAATTATGCAGAATTTGAACAACACACAATTTTTTAAAGTAGAGAAAGAGCCGGAGATGCAGGTAAAGGACGTACTGCATATTGTCTATGAGGCGCTGACAGAGAAAGGATACAATCCGGTCAATCAGATTGTTGGATATATCATGTCTGGTGATCCGACTTATATTACCAGCCATAATAATGCAAGAAGTCTGATTATGAAAGTAGAACGTGACGAGATCGTAGAAGAAGTATTACAGGAGTATATCAAGACAAAACTGAAATAGTACGGAGGCATATTTATGCGGATATTGGGACTGGATTTTGGTGCGCATACGGTAGGGGCGGCAGTCAGCGATGAACTTGGACTGACAGCCCAGGGAGTGGAGATCATCCGGAGAAAGTCCCCTGATAAACTGCGTCAAACATTGGCAAGAATCGAAGAACTTGCCTCTTCTTATGGTGCAGAGAAAATTGTTTTGGGCTATCCAAAGCATATGAACAATACAGAGGGAGAACGCTGCGAAAAGACCAGAGAATTTAAAGCGCATTTGGAGAGAAGGACAGGTCTGCCCGTTGAATTATGGGATGAACGTCTGACAACGGCTGCGGCAGACAACATTATGACAGAAAGCCGGATTTTTGGCCGGAAACGGAAAGAATATGTGGATGAAATAGCGGCAATGTTGATTTTACAGGGGTATTTGGATTTTTTTAATATGAATAAGGAATAACAATGGAAAAGATTAAATTTATAGTTCCTGAAACACAGGAAGAAACAGAATTTTTCTGTCTGGAGCAGACGAGAATTAATAATCAGAATTATTTACTGGTCACCGAAGATGAGGAAGGTGATTCAGAGGCTTATATTCTAAAAGAAACATCTTCTAAAGAGGAAGAGACGGTATACGAAATGGTGGAAGAGGACGCTGAATTAGAAGCCATTGGAAAAGTCTTTGCGGAATTGATAGATGATGTTGATTTGGAATACTAAGCGGTGAAAAAAGAACGGAGGTAATTTTTTGAAACAGAAAACAACAGAACATGGAAAGCTAAAGATCATTCCTTTAGGAGGGTTAGAGCAGATTGGAATGAATATTACTGCCTTTGAATACGAAGACAGTATTATTGTCGTGGATTGCGGATTGTCATTTCCGGAGGACGATATGCTGGGAATCGATCTGGTCATTCCGGATATTACGTATTTGAGGGACAATATTGATAAAGTAAAGGGATTTTTTATCACACATGGGCATGAAGATCATATTGGAGCCATTCCCTATGTATTAAAAGAAATCAATGTGCCGATTTATGCGACGAAACTGACGATAGGCATCATTGATCATAAATTAAGAGAACACAATATGCTCTCTAAAGTAAAGCGGAAAGTCGTAAAATACGGACAGCACATCAATCTCGGCAATTTCAGAGTAGAGTTTATCAAAACGAATCACAGCATTCAGGATGCAGCAGCCCTTGCAATTTATTCACCGGCAGGCATTGTCGTTCACACCGGAGATTTCAAAGTGGACTACACACCGGTTTTCGGAGATGCCATTGATCTGGCAAGGCTGGGTGAAATCGGAAAAAAAGGCGTTCTTGCTTTGATGTGTGACAGTACGAATGCGGAACGTCCCGGATTTACCATGTCGGAGAGGACTGTGGGAAGAACGTTTGACAATATATTTTCGGAACACAGGAATTCCAGAATTATTATAGCCACATTTGCATCAAATGTAGACCGCGTGCAGCAGATCATTAATTCCGCCTGCAAATACGGAAGAAAAGTTGTGGTAGAGGGAAGAAGCATGGTCAATATTATTTCTACGGCAACGGAACTGGGCTATCTGGATATCCCGGACAATACACTGATTGACGTAGAACACCTGAAAAATTATCCGGATGAACAGACGGTGCTGATAACCACAGGGAGCCAGGGAGAGTCCATGGCGGCATTATCCCGCATGGCCTCCGGCATGCACAAAAAGATTACCATCAAACCCAGGGATACGATTATTTTCAGCTCCAATCCCATACCGGGGAATGAAAAAGCCGTGTCCAATGTGATCAACGAACTTTTTATGAAAGGGGCAGATGTGATTTTCCAGGATGCCCACGTATCCGGACATGCCTGTCAGGAAGACATCAAACTGATCTATTCGCTGGTCCGCCCGAAATATGCGATTCCGGTACATGGGGAATACCGTCATCTTATGGCGCAGAAGAAAGTAGCAGAGGAATTGGGCTACGACAAGGATAATATATTTATCCTTTCTTCCGGAGATGTGTTAGAATTAAATGAAGAGTCGGCAGCAGTCACCGGACATGTCCAGGTAGGTAATGTCATGGTGGACGGACTGGGCGTCGGAGATGTAGGCAATATCGTCCTCAGAGACAGACAGCATCTGGCAGAGGAAGGGATTATTATTGTGGTACTGACTTTAGAGACAGGTTCCGGACAGCTTTTGGCGGGACCGGATATTGTATCCAGAGGATTTGTCTATGTAAGAGGTTCTGAAAGCCTTATGGACGAGGCCAGACAGGTGCTGGACGGTACGATGCAGCAGATGTTAGATAAAAATATCACTGACTGGGGAAGGATTAAAACAGAGATCAGAGATGCTCTCGGAGAATTTGTCTGGAGGGAAACAAAGAGAAGACCGATGATCATACCGATTATTATGGAGGTATAGGCATGGATCAGATACAAAAAGCATTAGAGGATTTGATTGCTGCAATAGAAACATGCGAAGAATACAAAGGCTATCTGGCAGCAAAGAAAGAAATTAAGAAACATCCTCTTTTGAAGAAAAAGGCAGATGAGTTTCGCAAATTAAAATTCGATCTGCAACGCAGCGAAACGGATATTTTTGAAAAAACAGATGAACTCAGACAGGAGCATGAAGAGGTAAATGGCAACTCTGTTGTATGGGAGTATTTGACAGCAGAAAATGCTTTCTGCCGGATTTTACGGCAGGTCAACTGGAAGTTGTTGGAAAGTCTGGATTTTGATGCGGAGTTTGAGGAATAAAGGACAAAATATGCAGAGGATACGGAGGAAGAGATGAGCGCCCAAAAAATAATTTTGAAAATATTAAGCATCTGTTTTTCGGTTTTTATCCTGATCGCAGTGGCAGTGGGGATCTACCAGGGAGGAAAAACGGTATATCACTTTGGATACCGCGTGTTTACGGAATCGCCGGTAGATGAACCGGAAGAAGGAAAAGATAAAGTCGTACAGGTGACATCCGGGATGGGAGCGAAAGAGCTGGGGGATCTTCTGGAACGGAAAGGCCTGATCCGGGATGCAAATTTATTTGTGGTGCAGTTGAAACTTTCTGCTTATTCCAACGAGATCAAAGAAGGCGTTTATACCCTTTCCACATCTATGACGGCACAGGAAATGATGCAGATTATGTCTGCAGAAGATCTGGATGATACAGAAACCGAAGAATAGGACGGAAAGCAGACATGATCGTAGAAGAACGTCTTGTGACATATATCAATTCCTTAGAGCAGGGAAACACAAAGCTGTTAGAGGATATGGAAAAAGCAGCGTTAGAATCTTACGTTCCCATTATCCGAAAAGAGACACAGCAGTTTTTAAAACTGCTTTTGGCAATGAAACAGCCTGAAAGGATTCTGGAAATCGGAACGGCGGTGGGATTTTCGGCTTTGCTTATGGCAGAGTATAATCCTGTGGATTGTGAGATTGTTACCATAGAGAATTATCAAAAAAGAATTCCGATTGCCAGAGAGAATTTTAAAAAAGCGGGAAGATCAGATCAGATCAAGCTGTTAGAAGGAGATGCCGTGAGGATACTTCCTACACTGGAGCAGCCCTTTGATTTTATATTTATGGATGCGGCAAAAGGACAGTATATTCATTTCCTGCCGGAATTGATCCGTCTTTTGAAACAAAACGGTACACTGGTATCAGATAATGTGCTTCAGGACGGCGACGTCTTAGAATCCAGATTTGCGGTTACGAGGCGGAACCGTACGATACACAAACGAATGCGGGAATATCTCTATGAAGTGACGCATCATGACAGTTTAGTCAGTGTGGTTCTGCCAATCGGAGATGGGCTGACAGTCAGTTCAAAAAAATAGACCGGGAGGAAAACAAATGAAACGTCCGGAATTGCTCATACCGGCAAGCAGTTTAGAAGTGCTGAAAACAGCAGTTATATTTGGAGCAGATGCCGTATATATCGGAGGAGAGGCATTTGGGCTGAGAGCCAAAGCCAGAAACTTTTCCATGCAGGATATGGAAGAAGGTATTGCATTTGCCCATGAACATGGAGTAAAAGTTTATGTAACAGCGAATATACTGGCCCATAATGATGATCTGGAAGAAGTCAGAATTTATTTTCAGGAATTGAAAGGCATCCGGCCGGATGCACTGATTATTTCTGATCCGGGAGTATTTGCCATTGCAAAGGAAGTCTGTCCGGAAATAGAACGTCATATCAGTACACAGGCCAATAACACCAACTACGGAACCTATCGTTTCTGGTATGAACAGGGGGCAAAGAGGGTCGTATCTGCCAGGGAATTGTCTTTAAAAGAAATCAGAGAAATCAGAGACCATATTCCGGAGGATTTGGAGATTGAAACATTTGTCCATGGGGCCATGTGCATTTCTTATTCGGGAAGATGCCTGCTCAGCAATTATCTGACAGGAAGAGACGCCAATCAGGGGGCTTGTACCCACCCCTGTCGTTGGAAATATTCGATTGTGGAAGAGAAACGCCCGGCAGAATATATGCCGGTATTTGAAAATGAGAGAGGAACGTTTATTTTTAATTCCAAAGATTTGTGTATGATTGAGCACATTCCGGAATTATTCGATGCGGGAATTGACAGTTTTAAAATCGAAGGCAGAATGAAAACAGCTCTTTATGTGGCAGCTGTGGCAAGGACTTACCGGAAGGCGATTGATGATTATATGGAATCGCCGGAGACGTATCAGAAGAACCTGCCCTGGTATATCAGTCAGATTTCAAACTGTACGTATCGTCAGTTTACCACAGGATTTTTCTTTGGTAAACCTTCTGAAGAGGCGCAGATCTACGATAACAACACGTATTTCAAAGAGTATACCTATCTTGGAATCGTAGAAGACGTCAGATCAGACGGGTTTTGTCAGATCATCCAGAGGAACAAATTCTCTGTGGGAGAAGAAATTGAAATCATGAAGCCAGACGGGGAAAACACAGCTGTGATAGTCAAAGGAATTTTTGACGAAGAGGGCAAAGCCATGGAATCGGCGCCTCATCCGCAGCAGAAATTATTCATTGACCTTGGCGCGTCATTAGAGCGTTTCGATATTTTACGAAGAAAGGAAGAGTGACAGCTATGAAACAGGAAAAATATGTTGCATATGTGGGAACCTATACATATGAACACAGTATAGGAATTCATATTTATGATTTGGATGTGGAACACGGAAGGATGACGGAACGAAAAGTAGTAGATATTACGAATCCTTCCGATCTTCTGGTTTCCCATAACAAAGAGATTTTGTATTCCATTACAGACGACGGTGTTCGGGCTTTTCATATTCTTCCGGACGGAGATTTAGAGACGATGAATGAAAACTGGATCGGAGGTATGAGAGGCTGTTATCTGGATGCAGACGATAATAACCGTTACGTTTTTGTAGGGGGATATCATGACGGAAGAGTTTCTATGCTTCATCTGAATGAAGACGGTTCCATTGGCGAAATTGCCGACGGAATCTTCCACAAAGGCGTAGGCAGAAATGCAGCGGACAGAAGCTCCAGGCCGCATGTCAACTGTGTCAAAGTGACGCCGGATCAGAAATATCTCTGCGCGGTAGACGGAGGCCTTGACCATGTGAAAATATACAAGATTGATTATGAAAACGGCAGACTGAAACTGGCGGATATTGTTCACAGTGATCTGGATTCAGCGCCGAAAATGATCCGTTTCAGCAAAGACGGCAAAAACGCCTATATTTTAAACGAACTGGAGAATTCCGTGGACGTCTATAAATATTATGTGGGAAAAGACGGAGCAGAATTTGAACGGATTCAGAAGGTATCCACACAGAAAGTGAAAAGAGATCACTGCAGTTCCCAGAATATGGAATTTTCTCTGGACGGCAGATACTTATTCTGTGCGAATGCCGGGTCTACTGAAATGGCGATTTTTGAACGAGATGAAGAAACAGGCTTATTAACGTTAAACAGCGTGATCCCCATCAGCGGCGATTTCCCGAAAGCCCTGGCGATTTTCCCGGGAAACAGGCATTTTGTCAGCCTGAATCATGAATCCAATGAAATCTGTACGTTTCGCGTGGACTATGAAAAGAAATATGCCCTTATGGACGGCAAGCCTTTAAAGATCGACAAACCCAATTGCATTTACATTCATAAGCTGAAAAATGTTTAAATATTTGAGGGATAGTTGACATAAAACGGTTTTGAAACATAATCGGCAGGAATAGAGGAGGCAGGATATGTCAGTTGAAAACGTAAAGGCGTATTTCAAAAAATACGGAATCGAAGAGAAAATACAGGAATTTGAGGTGTCAAGCGCAACGGTAGAGCTGGCGGCGGCTGCGCTTTCCTGCGAACCTGCCAGGATTGCCAAAACGCTTTCTTTTAAAGTGGAAGATCATGCGGTTTTGGTGGTGGCTGCCGGAGACGCCAGAATTGACAATAAAAAATACAAGGCACAGTTTGCCGCAAAAGCCAAAATGCTTTCACCGGATGAGGTGCAGACTATGGTGGGTCATGCCGTTGGCGGCGTATGTCCCTTTGCGGTAAAGGAAAACGTCAAAGTGTATCTGGACGTATCCCTGAAACGGTTTGAAACTGTCTTTCCCGCCTGCGGCAGCTCTAACAGCGCTATTGAGCTAACCATTCCGGAGATGGAAGAGTATTCCGGCTATCTGGAATGGGTGGATGTCTGCAAAGAGTATGCGTAAATGATTTTTTAGATAATGAGAATACGGAAAAGGCAGAAACATATTCACGTTTCTGCCATAAAATAAGAAACTGCTAAAATCATACAGGATATCGCTGTCCAAATAGGGGTGTATCTATGAGGTCCTGTAGATTTTAGCAGTTTTTTATCTGCACATTCCAGAAATGAGCATTCTGTGAGAATCTGATTTAAACATGCCGGTAGAAATCACAGATGCGGTCTAATCGGGCTGTCATGTTCAAAAGCAGGGCGTCGCATATGATAAGGGCTGCCATGGATTCTACCACTACGACGGCTCTTGGAACAATGATGGGATCGTGTCTGCCGTGAATAGAGATATCAATGTTTTCACCGGATTTGTTTACGGTTTTCTGGGGCGATGCAATGGAAGGAGTGGGCTTTATCGCTGCGCGGAGAACAATGGAAGAACCGTCGCTGATGCCTCCGAGGACGCCGCCGGAGTGATTGGTTGCTTTGGCTGTCTTTCCGGTATTAGCGATATAAAAACTGTCGTTGTTGGCGCTTCCGCTGGCATGTGCAGCAGCAAAGCCGTCGCCGATTTCAAACCCTTTCACAGCGCCGATGGAGAGAATGGCCTTCGCCAGATTTGCATCCAGTTTTTCAAAAACAGGATCGCCGATTCCGGCAGGAAGGCCTTTTATGATGCATTCAATTATGCCGCCGGAAGAGTCCTGCCGTTTCATGCAGCCTTCCAGATAATCCTGCGCTTTTTCGGCTGCGTCGGAATCCGGCATATAGAGGGGGTTCCGGTCGATTGCATCCGGATCGAAAGCAGAAATTTCAACCGGTCCGATGGATCTGGTGTAAGTGATGAAAGAGATTCCAAGCCGGTCAAGGAGCTTTGCGGCAACCGCTCCCGCAGCAACGCGCCCAATGGTTTCTCTGCCGGAGGAACGGCCGCCGCCCCGGTAGTCCCGGAAACCGTATTTGGCGTCAAACGTATAGTCCGCATGTCCCGGACGATAGTATTCGGCAATATCACCGTAGTCTCTGGAACGCTGATCCTGATTGAAAACAACCATGGAAATCGGAGTTCCGGTAGTTTTGCCTTCAAAGATGCCGGATAGGATTTCAACGGCGTCGGATTCCTTTCGCTGGGTAGTATAACGGGATTGTCCCGGTTTTCTGCGGTTTAAATAAGCCTGGATGTCTTCTTCGCACAGGGCAAGACCTGCCGGACAGCCGTCGATGACAACGCCGATGCCCCTTCCGTGGGATTCTCCCCAGGTAGTAATTTTAAATATATTTCCAAATGTGGAACCTGCCATGATGTACCTCCTGATGATGTTTTTCAGGGATATTTTAGCATATTCCTGGGAGGAGGGGAAGAAATATTTGTGTAGAGAGATTTTTGTGCAGAAAAACCATCGGCAATAATCCTGTTATAATATAGGTATGGGCGGTATTTGAAATTACATATTCTGTCACTGCGCAATGAAAAAAGATATCCGAGTTGCGTTGTTTATGGTTCTGCGTTTGGCAGAACCGGGTGACAGAGAAAGTTTTAAGGGAGAAGGACAGTCTTTTTGTGAAAAACGCTGAAAATATTGGAAATCCGGTCTTTACAGTTGTCATGCAGACTTATTTATGCTAAGCTTGACAAAAGCATACATTCTTTTATTTCAAATCAATTATCTATATTTCTGTCATGATTCAGAAAATCCATGCTTTTATTCCAACAATCAAAAATACAAAAGCGGGAGACTCTGAAACGGACTCCTGCAAAAGGAGGACAAATGAAGGAAAAGAAAGAAAAAGTCAGGCCGCAGCGTGCCTATAAGGATACGGTGTTTCGGATGCTGTTCCGGGAGAAGGAGAATTTATTAAGCCTTTACAATGCGGTAAATGGGACGGCATATAGCGATGTGGAGAATTTAGAGATTACGACATTGGAAAATGCGGTTTATATGAACTATAAGAATGACATTTCCTTTGTGATGAATTTTGAATATTTGTACTTTTCTATAATGGAATGCAGCATCAGCCGGAGCAGGAGACATTGAAACTTTCCGATGCATTTGAAAAGAAACCGGACACATCGGAGTTGGAATTGACTGTAAGCATGTACAACATCAATTATGGTCAGAATCCGGAACTTTTGAATGCCTGCCAGACATTAAAAGAGTATGCCCAGTATGTCAGCAAAGTGAGGGAATATGCAGAGAAGATGCCGTTTGCAGATGCTGTCGAGACAGCGGTAGACGACTGCATCCGGAATGGAATTCTTGTAGATTTCCTGTTGAAGAACCGTACGGAGGCGATAGAGATGAGTATATTTGAATATGACGAAGAGAAACATTTGAAAAATGAACGGGAACATGCTTATAACGAAGGCCGGGCCGAGGGAATTAGAATTTTAATCAGAGCATATTTGAAAGAGGGAATAGCAAAAGACAGAATCCTTAAAGAGCTTGAAGAATCCTATTCCCTTTGTAAAGAAGAGGCGGAGAACTATTACACAGAAATAGAAAGCAAAATATAAACGTTACAATTCATAGATAGGTTCAAGAGGCGGTTTCATAGTCGAGGAATTGTCTTTTGGGTTTCTGTAATAAAAGCTGCTGTCATTCCCGCTATGATACGGCTCGTAAAAATTGCAAAGTTTTTCGGTGTACGAAAGAATATGCGCTTGATCCATGGAAAATGCCTGAATCCCAGATGTGATATGTTGTGAACTGTAGATGTAAACATTTCCGTAAAACGCAGTATTTTAGCGGAAATGCGCATCTGCAAAAATACAACATATGCGGCTGGCTCATTTGTGGTGAATGGAAACTTGCAGATGTTGTGGTAAAGGAAGAAGGTGATATTTCTTTTATTCGTATCTGTAAACAGTTTAGCACAAAGAAAGGCGGTTGTATATGGAAATCACATACCATTGGGAAGGCGACTATTTGATTCCAGACCTCAAACTTTCGGATACAACGGAATACCAGATTGGGAAGTATGGAAGAATGAGGAAACGTTTTTTAGAAGAAAACCACAGGGGCATTTATTCGCATATGCTTTTATCGGAAACCTTATGGAAACATCTTGCGGAAATTGATGAAGAATGTAATGAGATGATGGACAGGCTTGTGGGGCAGATGGCAAAGAAAGAGGGTGTGACGGAGCGGCTTAAATCCGATGACTGGCTATGTTGGCTTCAGAAGATGAACAGCATCAGGAGCAGGGCGGAGGAAGTAGTGCTGCACGATCTGATATATTCCCTTTAGTATTGCCCTGCTTTAAGTTTTGTAGCATGAGACGCAGATGATGTCAAGACACCGGCTCCGCCTCGTCTGCGGCGGTCTTGACATCATCTGCGCCTCATGCTGTGGAGTGGTTAAGGGGAACAAAGTTCCCCCATTGCATTAAAAATGCCAATGGCGGTATTGTGAAAATATCGACAAGAGAACTGCGGAAATTTAAATTGAACTTCTTGTCGAATTATAGTAGTATTTATTTGGGAATACCAAGATGGTAGGCGGTTAGCTCTCTCCGGAGGGACTGTGACCCTCCGATTACATAGAAACCCGCAAGGGAATCTGGAGAAAGGAGGGCTGAGCCAATGGATATTTTAGGACTTATGGCAGTGTTGAGCTTTGGCTTGACCTGCTTCGGAATAGGATACTCTATCGGTAAGGATAGTAACAAGACACAGAAATAGCCGCCCTGCTCCGCTAAAGTGAGGCGACTATTTTTGTCATAATCATTTAATCGGACTAACCGTCTATCGGTAGCTCCTGTTGGGCATCTGTTGACGCAGATGTCCTTCTTTATATTCAATATACCACAATCTTCAAAGTGCCGCAAGCATTTTTTAGCGGTTATCCGATTTGTTCCTTTTCTTCTTTTTCCTTGATTTATAGACATTAAACTGGTTCTTGCACTTTTGGCTGCAAAACTCATTCCCTTTCCGGCTTGCAACAAAGACTTTCTTACAATGTTTGCACATGCGCATATCACTGTCCTTATCCGTGAGCATGAATGAGAAGCACATCTGCACCATGATTAGCAGGGAATGGAAATCCCATACGATGACGGGCGAATCCTTTTCAAGTGCGATCCGGTAAGTCGGGGCTATCCCGCCGAAAGCGGAAATGCCCTGGCGGTACAGGCTGCGCGTCTGTTCGCCAATCGTATCATAATCCATATAATAAAGGAAACTTGTCATAAAGGTAAACGCCCAGTCGGTAAATTCCTTCACAAGCCAGTCGTACTTTTCCGCATATTCTTTCTGCAATCCCATCGCCACAGCCTGCGGCGCATTCCCCATAGCCATCGTGATCGAAATCCCCTCACGGTCAGTCACAGACCAGCCCGATTCTATGCCACTCTTTCTGAAATCCGGCTTGTCAAAAGGATAGAAATAGGCGAGATAGTCCTCTGTAGGGAGGGATTCTTCCTTTATAAAGTGATTTTTGGGAAGATACACCGATTCATAGGTTATAAAGTCCGCAGTTGTCGGCAGGGCGGTCATGAAGCCGAGGAAACCATATTTTTTGATAAAACCAAGTACGGCTTCCTTCAATTCTTTTTCCGGTACTTTGTGCATGGCGGCAAGCCCGACATTTATGGCATCAATAACGAGCTGCTCCGCTTCCTGCATGGGATGGTACATTTCCGGTTTGGCATCTTTGGAAACTGTTATGTAGAGGTTATTGTCACTGCCTGTCTTATATTCATAACTGCTGTACCGAATCCACGGCGCGCTGGTATGTTCAAATAAATTCTTCATAAAAATCCCCATTTCTAAGCGGTCTGTTGCAGAGAAGTGGCAAGAAGTCCTCAAATGTAATTGCCTGTCTGCTCCGCCCAATCCTGCCACATAATCTGATGTAATATCTTCTATATTATAGATGGTTACTTGCTATCGGTCAAGCTGTTTGTGGTTTTCAGTCAGGATACATTTATCTTCTTTTTTTCTTCCGCACTCCGTTTTCCAAGAAATATTTTTCATCAAGCGTCAAAGGCAGACTGTTTTCTTTCCTATGTAAAAGTATGCCGCCGTAAAGTTTCCGTATCTTTTTCAGCGCAGTTTCCCTGATGCCCCTGATATTCCGGTCAGTCTGTCCGATACTGTCCGCATACTCTGCTGCGGAATAATCACGCAAAAACAGGTAATAGAGCATATTTTTGAGGTGCGGCTTTAGTTCCTTCAATATTCCCGATAAATCCGCATCCGTGACAAGCTCATGGATTGTTTCTGGGTGGTCAAATATAATGTCGAGGAAATCGCCTGCAAGCAGAAGCCTTCTTAAAATCAAGTCATAGGAAGGCTTTCCGGAAACATAAAACTCATCTGCTCCCAATTCCAAAGGGACAGTGGAGCGTCCTGTCTCGTGGTCTCTTTCTTTTCGTTCCCTGTTGGCATCCAGCTTATCCCACCACCTGATGACTTCCTTAAAATCTTCCTCCGTCCTTGCGCTTTCCTCAATACGCCGGAGTGCAAGGGCGCGGGCTTCACGGTGGAGCATATCCCCGTCCGCTTCCGTTATGAAAT
>CAJUEY010000029.1 GCA_910585825.1 uncultured Lachnospiraceae bacterium
TTTGAAATTTTTACAGAGGTTTGTTGTTTTCAAAATCATATCCATAATCATCATGCCTTTTCATTTAATTCTATCAATAGCATAAAGGATATTTTTGAAGATTTTATAAAGAAAATGACTTATTTGATAGAGTATCCCGGATTTTTGGACAAAAAAACCGATGATTCCTGACTAAAACCAGTCTACACCATCGGTTTGTTTCGTTCAATCTGCCCCCTGAACAGCAACATCAGTTCAGAGTCTATTTGGAAATTCATGCTCTCTAGCTATGCGCACTCTAATGCATTAAAGCCGATTTGGATTATTGTTCAAGAAAATGTATTCCGCTACAGAACGGTCAAATGCTTTAATGTGCGTAAACAGCCAGTCAACCACATTGGATTTCACCTGTTGGACAAATGCGTCTGTAGGGCCTTCCGATTCTTCCAGAAACGCATCCAGTTCCTTTAAGTTCTTTTTAAATTCTTCATGCTTTTCTTTGTGTTCCTTTAAGCCGGGATAGCCGATTTCTTCCTGCAGCTTTTCCTCTTCGGAGAAATGAAAATTAGTATATTCCGTCAGATAATCTAGCATTTTTATTGCTTTGATTTTGCTGTTTTCTTCTTTTTCGCAGGTGTCCACAAACTGCTTAATTCGTGAAATCAGCTCCTTGTGCTGCGTATCAATTGTTTCATTTCCTGTAATTAGAGTATCATCAAATTCAATTATCATAAGTCATACCTCCTGAAATGTGTTGTCTCTATTATATACCAGAAAATGAAGAAGTGCAAAATATTTTGCATCCAAAGTATGTAAAAATGTGTATGTGGATGCTGTTCACTCCGTGACCGGTATTTCAGCAAAAATCCGTTAAATATCGCCTTCGGCAATGAGATTTTCGCACGCCTGAATCATGTTCTTGCGGACGGCGCAGTAAATGCGCAGATCTGTGTGAACCTGAAATCTCTGGCAGATTCCGTTCTTTAGGTCAGCATAGGGGCAAACAGGAAGGCAGTGGAAGAATGGACGGGAGATGCTGGTATGTGCCAGGCTTAAATTGCTGTCAGAAAATATAGAATTATGCGTTGCAGATAATCTTTTTCAAAAATATATTATTCCTATACGCAAATAGGTGTTAGAAATATATTTGGCAGGAATGAAAAATTTTTGAAATAATCAAGGATTTACCAAGTTGCATAATGATAGATCTATGCTATAATTAAAAACAAGAGGGGGTGCGGTGTGGAGGGTTTATCTTGATATGTGTTGTTTCAACAGGCCGTATGATGATCAGTCACAGTTGAAAGTAGCAATGGAAACGCAGTGTAAGCTTCATATTCAAAACCTGATAAAAGAAAGAAAACTGGAAATGGCCGCATCGTATATGCTAAGGTACGAATGCAGCTATTTTATATCCACGGATAAGCGGCTGTTAAAGTATCAAACGAATGAAATAAAAATGGTTACGCCAATCGAATTTGTAACAGAAACGGAGGCAGAGCAGTTCATTTCCTTTGTTATCAGAGAAAACTTTGATTATACAAAATGGCAAAGAGGGTATTTTGACAGGAAAACGCCGGAAGAAATCAGCAGGGAGGCTTCTGATTTTGAACAGGCGCATCCTTTTTCAGGCAATGCCATAAGGCTTTGATTTTGAAAAATAAATTTTGATATTCTAAATAAAGAACTTGTACTGTCGGGGAGAATCAAACAATGGTTCTTCCCGATTGTTTTCTGAAAAACTAATGTATGGAATCAAAAAAATGTACCCACAAAAAAATTAGAATTTAACAACGATATGCATTTGTAAAACAGCAGAATTTTATGAAAAATGAAAAGAAAAAATGAATCAATAAAACTACGAGTAACAAAAGAACAAAAAGAAAAATTAAAATACTTATCAAAACAAAATAATGAAAGCATGAGTGTTTATATATTGAGAAAAAGCATGGAAGAAAAAATCAGTAGTTATCGTTTTATTTCAGATAAAATTGACATCTGTAATTTGTTAAATGAGATTTATCATGGCCTGGTAATGTCTGACGGCAGGCAGACGGAGCAGGAGGTGAGGAAAATATTTCAGACGGCGCTGAAAAAATATGGGGAGGATTTTAGAAAATGAAAAGTTCAGAATACGGATGAGGAAAGCCGGACAATGACCTGATTGCATGGGGCGGCATAGGCGTTGCAGAATTTATCAGATGATATGGGAGCGGAAGCATCTGCTCCCATTTCCCTGTCTCCAGATGCTGAAGTGTTTCTGGTTGTAGATAGAAAAACAGCATAAGAAAGCATATTTAAAAACAGGTAAAAACAGAACTGTGGAAGAACGTGCGGACAACTGGCACGGAATCTGCAGCCCTGAGAAAATCCCTGGAATAAATGTAGTTTCCGTCTGGCTTGCAAAAAAAATTTTTAAATTCCTTATTTTTCCCGTTGCTGTCAAATGCAAAAAAACAGGACCTTTGAAACATCTCAAATGTTTCAAAAACCCTGAAATCATGCGGGTAACAGGACTTGAACCTGCACGGTCTCCCACCAGAACCTAAATCTGGCGCGTCTGCCAATTCCGCCATACCCGCAAACGACCTTATTATCATATACATTTTTTAAAAAACTGTCAAGAAAATTTTCAAATCTCAAAATCAGTGAAAATCAGGTCAGAGCCGTATCAACTTAGATTCTGCCAGTTCATCTCCCTGATACCTTAACTTCAGGGAAAAGAATCCGGCGTCCTCCATAAGCAGCTGCAGAAAAATTTTATCCCCTTCCCAGATAGGCAGTGTTTCAATCTGCTCCTTTGGCACCCATTCTAAAGTCCCTTCCGTGCATTCTGTCAGCTCTCCGGTAAATTCTGTGGCAGTATAGAGGTGAATATATTCTGATTCCCATCCGTCTGCAATAAACGTTAAAATGCCTCTGTAACGATAGTTTAACAGGAAAAGTCCTGTTTCTTCTTTTACCTCTCTAAGCAGACATTCCTCAGGCATCTCATTCGGTTCAAATTTGCCGCCGACGCCGATCCATTTGTCGTGATTGACATCGTGTTGTTTCTTCGTGCGGTGCAGCATGAGATAGCAGCCGTCTTTTTCAATGTAGCAAAGTGTTGTAAGCTTCATGTGTAAAACCTCTCAGAACAAATTATCTTCGTTGAATCAGTTTGTCCATATCTTTCTGGTGGCAGATTACCATTAAATGTTCGTTTTCTTTGAAAATATAGTCAACAGAAGGCAGAATCTGTGTATGACTGCCGGATTTGATGCCGATAATACTCATATGATATTTCGCTCGGAAATTCAGATCCAGAATGCTTTTTCCAATCCATTCCTTCAGCGGAGAAATTTCGTAAATAGAATATCCGTCCGTAAGATTGATATATTCAAAAATTTCATCTGAGCTTAGGCTGACAGCCAGTTTTTCTGCAATATCCCGATCCGGAAAAATGACTTCATCTGCGCCGTTTCTAAGGAGAAATTTTGCATGGATATCCCGGTTGGCTTTGCTGACAACCCGTTTGGCGCCCAGTTCTTTTAACAGGCTCGTGATTTCCAGGCTATTCTGGAAATTATTGCCGATACATACGATGCAAAGGTCAAAATTCGAGATGCCCAGGCTTTCCAAAACCTTTACATTCGTGCAATTTCCGATTTTGGCGCTGGTGACATGAGGAAGCAGGTCTTCCAGTTTTTCTTCGCATTCATCTACAATCATAATTTCGTTGTTCAGATTTGACAAATTCATACATAAATGGGAACCAAAACGTCCCATGCCGATCATCAAAATAGATTTCATATAAATATTCCTCCCTACTATCATTACAAAATCAGTTGCTGTTTACACTTCAGGGGCGGCCGGCCCCAATTACCCTATATTAATTTTTTCTGCAGGCTGCATTACATGAGCAATCTTCTTTTTGTCGGTAAAAGACATGGCAAAAGACAGACTGCCCACACGGCCCAGATACATCAGCAGTATAATCACAAGCCTGGAAGCTGTATTCAACTGCGTAGTAAGGCCCGCCGTCATTCCCACAGTGCCAATGGCGGAAAATACTTCCAAAAGAGTATCTGCAGCATTGAAATTCTGAAGGGCGCATAAAATAATACCAGCCGTAACTGCCAGAGTCAGATTCAGACAGAAAACGGCAGCAGCCTTGTGAAGAGTTTCTTCCTCCAATCGCCGTCCGAACACATTATAACCTACGGTGCGTGTCAAAGTTGCTTTGAGATAAATTAAGAGAACCACAATGGTAGTCACTTTAACGCCGCCTGCCGTAGAACCGGGAGCGCCGCCGATAAACATAAGAACAACGGTAAAAAGCTTGCCTCCGTCTGTCATAGCCCCCACATCTACCGTGTTAAATCCGGCTGTTCGGGGTGTAACGGCACAAAACAGAGAGCTTAGAATTTTGCCGGAAATACTCATGTCGGCAAAAAGATGATTCTGTTCTATGAGATAAAAAATAAATGCGCCTCCAAAAGTCAGAATGATAGTTGCGGTCAGGACGATCTTTGTATGCAGGGCATATTTTCGGAAATGAAACCGATGCTCATACAGATCATTCCAGACGAAAAAACCAATTCCGCCAATGATAATCAAAGCCATAATCGTAACGATTGCCACAGGATGATCATAGTATGAAGTCAAAGAAGAAAACGGCGTATAACGTCCCATTAGGTCAAATCCTGCATTGCAGAAAGCAGAAACAGAATGAAAAATTCCATAATAAACACCCTGGAAAAATCCCATTTTGGGGATAAAACAACAGGCGAGAATGAAAGCGCCGGATAATTCAAACAACAAAGTTCCGAAGATTACTCGTTTTGTCAGGCGAATCATTCCCCGTAATTCAATAATATTAAAGCTCTCCTGTAAAAGACCCCGCTCCTTTAAACCGATCCGTTTCCTGAGAAGGATGGAAACGGTAATGCCAAGAGTGATAAACCCAAGGCCGCCGATTTGAATCAGGCACAAAATCACAATCTGGCCAAACAAAGTCCAGTGGCAGAACGTATCGGCGACGATAAGTCCTGTTACGCAGGTGGCGCTGGCAGAGGTAAACAGTGCGGTTAAAAAAGAAGTGCTTTCCCCGGATTTGGTAGCCCAGGGGAGCATCAAAAGAAATGTGCCGATTAAAATGATAATAAGAAAGCCGCTGGCGATTAGCTGCATTCCGGATAATCGTTTTGTTGCATTGGAAAACATAGATATTGTCTCCTTTTTATGTCAAAATCAAGTACAGAATCATATTCTGCTGTTGTGTTATGGTTCACACCCATGGTGTTCACAGTAACGCGGTTATTACCAGTATAAGATTTTAAAAGATTTTTGTCTATAATTATTGTATAAAATGTGTTATATTATGAAAGAGCGGTTCTATCCAGGGCTTTGTATTTTGCTCTAAAGTCCGAATTCTTCCCTTTGCTGCAGACAAACTTAGATCTGTACATTTGCGTATAAAGCGTAAGAAAAGAATTCAGGGGCGAGCGATAAGAATATTTTAATATCATAAAGGAAGTGACATATATGAATCGAAGTATACCGGGACCGGGAGAGATGTACACGGATCAGGAAGGAAAGCTGTATCAGATTCTCTGCGTGGCAGATCTTTTTGAGACAAGAGAAAAAATGGTGGTATATCAGGCGCTTTATGGAGCGTTTGAAAATCTTGTCAGGCCCATTGGGATATTTATGAGAAAAATGGAACCCAGGCAGTCTGTTCAGGATATACCCAGGCAACAGCCTGAGGCAGAGAGAAAACAGCCGAACATTGACACAGAAAAACCGCAGAGGGAATACGGCAGTTTTTCGTATGGGAAAGAGACGGCGGAATATCAGCAATCGGAAGAAGAGCAGGCCAATCCTGCATTGTTGGCATTTTTGGATGCAGACACCATGGGAGAAAAGTATAAAGTGATAAAATCCCTCCAGCACTCCATTACAGACCGGCTGATTGATGATTTTGCCGTGACGCTGGATCTTGTAATTCCGGACGGCAGATTAGACGATCGTTATCAGCAGCTTTTAAGCAGCGTAAGAACCATGCAGAAATTTGAAACGACCAGATTTCGGAGATAATTTCATCTGCTGCCGTGATTACTTGAACCAATAAAAGCAAAAAAGCAGAGGCTCAGTCGGCCGTCTGCTTTTTTTGACTTAAAGTGCTGTTGTGGTATTTGGATGAAAATGTGACGTCTTCTCCAAACCAGTCCGGCGGAGTAAACGTCTCTGCCTCTTCCCGGGTAGAAAATTCCACTTCTGCCAAAATCAATGGGGCAAGAGAGTCCAGAAATACGTCCAGTTCAATCGTATACTTTTCCCGGTAAGGGATATAATATCGTATTTTATGAATTAAAATGCCGTCTGCTTTTGGTCTGAGATGTTCATAAGCTTCTTTGGTCAGAGGAAGGTTGTATTCTTCTCGGATCATAAAACCGGAACCTTTATAGGTCAATATATAGTCTTCGTCGGATTTTCGTATTCGTACGACGGGATTTGCAGACAGATAGCCCTGCTCAATTTCTTTGCGGGGATAGGTTTTATAATCTTCGGGAAGACAGTGGACGAGATATTTACGTTCGATTTCCATAATAATGCCTGTTATCTAATGGTAAACCAGTTTTTGTTTTAAGTCGGCAACAGCATTTTCGTCTTTGAAATATTTTACAATCGCAAGAGCAAAATCAATAGCAGTTCCCATGCCCCGGCTGGTGATGATGCTGCCGTCTGTCACAGCCGTATCTTCTGAAACAACAGCTCCGGTTAATTTTTCTTCAAAACCGGGATGGCAGACAGCGCGTTTGCCCTTTAATATTCCTGCAGCGCCGAGTACAGAAGGAGCGGCGCAGATTGCAGCTACCAGTTTTCCTTCGCCGGCAAATTTTTGGATAATGGAAACGACGCCGGCATGCTCTCCCAGATTTAAAGTGCCCGGCATACCGCCCGGAAGAACCACTGCATCTAATTCATCAAAATTTACCTGTTCAAAAACAGTGTCTGCGGAAAATGAAATGCCGTGAGAGCCGGTGACTTCTGTTGTTTCATTAATAGAGATCATTTCGATTTCAAGACCTGCCCGCCGTAAAATATCCACTACAGTCAGACCTTCGATTTCTTCACAGCCATTCGCCATAAAAATACCCGTTTTACTCATAAAATTACCTCCTGTAATTAAATAAATGATGATTCAAAAAAGAATTGTATAAAATAAGAATAGGTCCTTTTGAAATATCTGTCAATCCTTTCATTTACCAAAGAAATCCATGGTGAAACTTTCCAAACATAAAAAAATGATTTTGATTCATACTATTCTCAGGATAAACAAAACAACGTTTATCCAATACAAAAAACCGGCCCGGCCGGAGAAAAAACTATGGAGGTGTTTTACCATGGCAAGTTCAAGTAGAACAAATAGAGTAGAGGTACCTGAGGCAAAAGAGGCGTTAAATCGTTTTAAGCAGGAAGTTGCATCTGAAATCGGTGTTCCTTTAAAAGAAGGTTACAACGGTGATCTTACTTCTGCACAGGCAGGTTCCATCGGCGGAGAAATGGTCCGTAAAATGATCCGCAGCCAGGAAGAGAAAATGTCTGCATCTAAGTAATATAAGAGAATGTAGCGGATAACTTGAAAAAAGGGCGGAATACGAAGCGAAAAGGTTTCGTATTCCGTCTTTTTCTTTGAATCATCTATATTAAAAGGAACATTTTAAATGCTATGTTATGGACGCAGAATATAAAAATCCGGAAAGATGCTTTCTGCAGTAATAATTGATTGAGAAATAAAAAAGGATAGGATATAATATGGTTTAAAATTTAGATAATATTTCAAGGGAAGTGGCTGTGTGAAAAAAGTTGGCAGAGGGCAGACACATCACAGGCGGAGGAATTATGATTACAAGTACATCCAATCCCCGGATTAAAAATCTGGTATTGTTAGGAAAAAAAGCAAAAGCAAGAAAGGAACAGGGCGTCTTTCTGGCTGAGGGCAGAAAGATGACAGAAGAAGCGCCAAAGGAATGGATTCGAGAATTATATGTGTCGGAATCTTATCTTTTAGAAAAAGAAAATGCCAAACGTCTTCGTGGAATGGAGTATGAAGTGCTTTCCGACCATGTAATGAAAGCGGCGGCTGATACTCAGACGCCTCAGGGTATTTTGGCTGTTGTTTCCATGCCCAGGTGGGATTTTTCCGGGTTCACAGAAAAGAACGGCGGCAGCTATCTGTTTTTAGAAGATATTCAAGACCCCGGCAATCTGGGAACCATGCTCAGAAGCGGAGAAGCGGCGGGGATCACAGCCGTAATTGCCAGCGGGGGGACTGTGGATTTGTACAATCCGAAAACGATACGCTCAACCATGGGGAGTATTTACCGGGTGCCTTTTTTTGTGGCGGAAGATTTTAAAAAGACGCTTATTAATGTGAAAGAGCGGGGGATAAAACTTTATGCGGCTCATTTAAAAGGAGACAGATTATATGACGAACCGGATTACAGACAAAAATGCGGTTTTTTAATCGGAAACGAAGGAAAAGGTCTGACCGAAGAGACTGTGGGGCTGGCAGACGAATATATCAAGATTCCTATGGAAGGAAATGTAGAATCCTTAAATGCAGCAATCGCGGCATCTATTTTGATGTACGAAGTGAATAGACAGAAAAGGAGATAAAAGAGAAATCATGTTTCGATTATGGGCAAAAGAATGGAAAAATAACCGTATGTTAAAAGATATTACGATAGAAAACAGTCAGGAAGATACGCGCACACATAAAGTTTTTCAGGCATTAGACGAGGTGTGTTATGCTTTCGATCTGGAAAAACCAATCTGGTTAGAATCCAACATAGAAGAATTTAAACGCCATGCCAAAACCAGATTTGGTCAGGACAGTTTCATTGAGCGGATTGGATTTGATTATCTGGAAATACAGGTGATAGAGGAAGAATAAGGAAGAATAGAAGGAACATTTGATTTTTACAGAGATAAAGTGGAAAAGAACTCGATTAATATAGTAAAAGTGCACAAAAAACAGCTAGTTCTTTTGGTAAATATAGTGGTGAAAATTTGAAAAAAAGATGATATAATGGAATTACAAATATTGTCTTAAAATATTTGTGGGTTATTTGTCCATTACGAAAAGATCAAAAAGCAATAAGAAGGAGGGGAATGAAACAAATTATAAAAATGTACACGCCTATTGCAGATGTTTTCGTGAACGTATTTTTGCTTTACCCGTCGTGGTTTAAGCAGAATGGAAAATGAAAAAGGAGAAATGAAAAATGAAATTGAAAAAATGTATATTGTCAGGGGTTCTCGCTGCATCTATGCTGTGCGAGAGCTTATTTGGAGTTGCCCTGATGAACCCGGTCCAGGTCTACGCGGAAGAAGTGGACAATACGGGAGCAGATCAATATGAGAATGTTGCATTGAACAAGGCAGTTAAAACCTCCAGTGTCGACAAGTCCGGATCAAATCTGGCGGGTTCAAACGCAGTAGACGGTGATACCGCTACCAAGTGGACCAGTGTTGAGCTGAGCGTTGAATCGCCGCAGTGGCTGCAGATTGACCTGGGAGATCAGAGCACGAGAACTACAGTTGACAGAATTGAGATTACGTTTGATGGCGAGGCATGGAATCAGGGGTATGAGATTCTGACTTATGATTCTGAAAAGAATGCATCACGCCATACAGTGAAAACAATCGGCAATGCCGGACCGAGCGGCGGAGAAGGCCAGGATGCTGAAAATCGGACAGATTCGACAGATACTATTCGCCGAAATAACAGCAATGAGAAAATTATATTAAGAAGGTATGTGAGATTTGCTTTTACCGGTTCGGGCGCAACGAAAGCATCCGTAGCTGAAATCAAAATTTACGGAACGAATACCGTGAGAGTTTATGGACCGAGCGTTAAATTGACCGCTCCGGCAGCAAATGAATATCCCCAACCGGCAGAAGTTGCAGCTCCCGAACAGGATGCAGCAGTACATCATACAGTTCTGGCTGACAGAGCAACGCCGGCTGCGACATTGATTAAAAAGGGCACCGGTACACGGGAAACGGAAGATCGTGTTGTGGGCGCGGGCTCTCAGTCGGTTTCGGCTCCTATCTGGAGAGACGGTGAAGTGATGGGAGAACTGACGAACGAGCAGATGTTTGTACAAGACGGTACATATGGCTTTAATGCGCCGGTTCAGACGGTTGGAACGTTGAATAAGTTTGATGTATGGGGAACTGATATCAAGGTTATTTCTTTCCAGTTGTATTTGAAGAGATTGCCGAACGGTACAAAAAGTATTTTTGGCAAGGGCAATAAATATGCTATGCAGATAACAAATAATAAGCTGCTCATATTTATGAACAGTAATACTGACCACGGCTGGCCACAGCAAAATTTTTCGATCGATCAGAATTTCGTGGGTAAATGGCATGATGTTTTGATGGTAGTGGATGGCAACCGTCAGAGGTTATATGTAGATGGTGTGGCGTCAGTGAATGACGGTGACAGACCTGAGGGGGCAACGGCACTTGAGAATCCTTCGGGAGGAGTACAGCCATTCACGCTTGGGTACAACTTATCTGATACTGATGAATCTGGACATAGTACGGTAGACAGTCAGATATTTACAAAAGACGATGGATATATCGCAAGATTCAAATTCTATACTAATGCAGACCGTAATAACGTAACAAACGGCGCCGGAACAGATATTTCGGATGCAAAACAGTTATCAGAGGAAGCGGTTGAGTTGATTAATATACAAACGCTGGAAGGAACCGATGGAGTATCAAGGGATGACGTTTACGATATTATCACAAACCAGATTCAGAAAGAAGATCCGGCAGTGCGTATTTCACTTTGCCCATACAGCAGATCTACCGTATGGCAGAAGAAAGGCGGTGACGGCTGGACAGATTTAGCTGCAACAGAGAAATTTGCCGCAGATACAAAATACAGAGCGGTAACAAGACTGATTGCGGATGATGGATTTATCTTTGATCAGAGCAGTATAGAGAATGTTTTGAATACTCTGGAAGATGGAACAGAGGATAGCAGTGCAGAAACAACTGTAGCGATTTCTAATAAAGAAAGAGAGCTGACCATTAAGACTTATTATAATTGTGATGCAGCAGATGTTGAGGAGACCTGTCATATAGATGAAATTCTGGTGGCAGATGATCCGATTATAATGACAGCTGGTGACAATAATGTAAAAATAGGCGCAGAAGCAATCGGAGTTGGTAAATGTAATACCCATAAGGAAGCAACAATAAAATACACATATGCATTGCCGGAAGGCGAGACGCGTGTTACCTTGAATGAAGCAGACGGAACCCTTGCAGCTGTTTCATCAACAAAAGGAGTAATTGGATACGATCCGGTAACCCTTACCATAACAGCAACGTTGATGAACGGCGATCAGGCGGTTCAGGTTGGCGACAATGAAGTTAAAGTAACAAGGACGATAAATGTGCAGGTAGATCCGGCGCAGGAAGAAGACGATCAGACAATTGAAGCGGCTCCGGCTGTTACAATACAGTCTCCGGTCATCGGCGAGTTTCCCCAGGTGGCGGATGTTGCACTGCCGGACGAGGCAAAGCATTTTAACGACATTGCAGACAGGATGAATCCGGAAGCTACGTTAGAGCCGCTGACAGAAGACTATATTAAGAACAGCAATTATATCAAAACGGATGCAAGCGCGAACAACAACCGCCCGGTTCAGCCTAACAATGAGTGGATGAATGCATGGAATGCAGACAAAAACGCTGAAGAGGATAATCAAAAATATTCAAACATCATTGATAATGTAGACGGAGTGATAGGCTTTAACGGAGTGGGCCAGACGCCCGGCGATACGAATAAATTCGACGTATTCGGAGAAGACATCAAGCTGGTGTCCTTTAAGTTGTATCTGAACAAATGGCCGGAAAACCCATACAACGTCACAGCCGATGACGGCGCTACGCTGGACATCTACGGCAAGGGAAGAAAATATGCGATGCAGGTAACCAGCACGAAGCGGCTGATTATGTATATGCATGCCCGCAACGGCGGATGGCCGCAGCAGACATTCCAGGCGGACGACAGTTTCTTAGGCAAGTGGCATAACATCTTCATGGTAGTCGACGGAAAAGGATGGCAGAGGCTGTATGTCGATGGAGTGGCTTCAGAGACGCCTGCCGGCAGGCCGGCTCAGGGTACCGCATACGCAATGGAGGTTACCGGAGACCACAGGAAACCGTTTACGCTGGGCTACAACTCCACGGCGAATCATCCGACCTGGTACGACGGCATATTTACAAATGATTACGGCTACATTGCGGACTTTGAGTTCTACAGCGACAAGAACTATGACAACATCATCAACGGAGCCGGAACAGATATTTCAGAAGCACAGGTGCTGACGGAAGAGATGGCGGAAATCATCGACCTGGAGACGCTTGAGGGTAAATACAATGCGGACGACATCGGAACAATCTTGACAAACCTGCTCCAGGAGAGGAATGCGACGGCGTGCATTACGGCAAGCCCGTATGTTGCAAAGACGAACTGGAGCCAGAAACAGGAAGACGGCACATACGAGAACCTGGACAAAATAAATGCAGAGGCGTTTACGTACTCTTCCTCCTACCGCTCCACAACAACGCTCACTGCATATGACGGATTCGCATTCAGCAATACAGAAGAGTTTAAGAAAGCAGTTGCGGATAAATTCCATTCAGCAGGCGACATGGATGCGCCTACTGTTGAAGTAACCGTTGGACCGAATGCAGCGAAGGAAGCAAATAAAGTGCTGACGATTACAGCTACTTACGGCGAGACAGAAGAAGCTCCGTGTACATGCGAGGTAGAAGTTGTCACGCCTCCGGCTCCGATAGAAGTTGAGATTCCGGAAGATGCAGACACAGCAACAGCAGATCTGCCGGATCTGACAAAAAATGTGGCGGTTAAATGTCTGAAGGATGAGCATCCGGTTGAGGGACGCATCCTGTTCGACTGGGCGGTTGCAGAAGGCAGCGAAGACAAGATTGAAATCAATTCCGACAAGAAACTTGTTGCAAAACAGTCGGGTACGGCGACACTGAATGTGACAGCCACATTCCAGGTTAAAAATAGTGAGGACCAATGGGTGACATATCAGAACGGTGAGGGAGAAGACGTAACCACAACGATCAACGTCACCGTAACAGTGACAAAAGCAGGCGCGGCAGCTCAGGAAGATCTGGAGGCTCTGGAAGGTGCAGCGGATCAGGCGAATGCGGATTATCCGGAAAGCGTAAAAGATGATTATACAGAAGCTGCATGGAATGCGCTTCAGGCTGCAATCACGGCAGCAAGAGATCTGGCAGGTAATCCGAATGCGACAGCAGCGCAGGTTACAGCAGCAGCAGAAAACCTGCAGAATGCAATCAGCGCCCTTGCAAACGCAAAGAGTCCAAAAGGACTTGCAAAAGACGCGCTTAAGGCAGTTTTGGACAACGCAGAATTAAAGGCGCTGATCGAAGGCAATAACAGCGATAAGAAATACACGGCGGAGAGCTATAAGGCTCTTACAGATGCTTATGCAGCAGCACAAAACGGACTGACGACTGCAGACGCAGCAACGCTTGGAGCCTTGAAGACAGCTCTTGAGACAGCTTGGAAGAGCGGGCTGAAAGAGGCACAGGCGGGTCCGGGCGGCAACAACGGCGGCTCAGGCGTAAAAGACGGCGAAATACTTACCGGAGCAGACGGAAGCAAGTACCAGGTTGCAAGCGCGAAAGACAAGACGGTCATCATTACAAAGGGAGTCGATGCAAAGACGATCAAAGTAGGACCGACTGTAGCGCTTAAGGGAGATACCTATAAAGTAATCGGCATCGGCAACAGCGCATTTGCAGGATTGAAGAAGGCGACCAAAGTTGTCATCAACGGAAACGTAACGAGCATCGGCGACAAGGCGTTTGCAAAATCCAAGAAAATCAAGAACGTGACGATCGGAGCAGACGTAACGAAGATCGGCAAGCAGGCGTTCATGAACTGTACAAAGTTAAGCAAGGTAATCCTGAAAGGAACAGGATTAACGAATAAGAGCTTTGGAAAGAAGGCGTTCAGCAAGACAGCGAAGAAAGTAGCTGTAAAATGGGGCAAAGTAAAAGGAAAACAGCGCACCCAGTTAAAGAAGGCTTTGAAGAAGGCAGGCATGAAAGTGAAATAAATATAAACTGAATAAATAACCGTTTATATAAGAAAAGAAACTGTCCGCTTTGCGATTTAAAATCGCAAAGCGGCAGTTTCTTTTTAGGAAAAATCTCTGAGAAATTCATTCAGCAAAGGAAACAGCTTTGGACTGTGCACGACATAGCTGAAATGGGTTTCGCCCGGCAGTATTTTCAAGACGGCGTCTGGAATCGAAGATGCAATCCGTTTCGTCTCTCTTTTTTTCACGATATCCTTAGAACCGGCCAGAACCAGAGTGGGGGTTGTGATTTTGCCAAGGTCAGATTTTTTAATGTGAGGTTCTTTTAACATCAGAGCAGTGAGAGGATCTTTGTTCTTGAGATAAAGAAGACGAATTGGCAGCCTTGTGGATAATTTTAATCCCCGGGGCGTTAAATTTGCGCCGCTGACAATGAGGGAAGAAAACAGAAAAGGGCGTTTATAAGCTGCGATAAGGCCGATAATGCCGCCGTCGCTGAATCCATAAAAAGCCGGTTTCACCAGATCCAGCGCATGGACAAAAGCAATGATATCCTCTGCCATATCAGTATAGTGGAAAGTACTTACAGAAGCGCTGAGACCATGGCCTCTGCTGTCTAAGGCATAAACCGTATGCTCTTTGGAGAGCTCCGGAATCAATACATCGAAAATTTTGTGGGTTTCTTTGTTGCCGTGTACCAGAATGACAGGGGAGCCTTCTCCTGATTTTTCGTAATAAATAATCTGGCCGTTTAATTGAATATACATATTAGATTTTATAATCCTTTCCTTATGGATTTGTGATTCTATGGCTCAGTATAACATATTTGGCGCTGCTGTGAAACCAAAGACAAAAGAATATTGTGAAGAAAAATAATATGGAATACTTGCTATTATTTCTCAGGCTTGATACAATTTGAAATAATAGAACAATAGAAAAATAAGGATGGATGATCATGAAAAATGAATGGAGGATATGGGAAATTATCATAGAGACCATTACAGTCATTGCGGTTATTGTGTTCGTTGGACTGCAGATTTATTATGGCTATATATATGAAAGGAGCGTAATGACGCTTCTATATCATCTGCTGCCGGTTTTGTTTCTTTACGCCGGCATGACAGTTCTGCAGATGTATCCGGAATTGTTAAATGGAAACAGCGGCGAGCCGCTGCAGGGAAAAGTGCATATGTACGGAGTGCGTATGGTGAGGAATTGTAAGATGCTGGTGATATTTGGAATGTTGTTTCCATCCGCCGCGGATGCTTTGGGAATCGAAATGGATGCAGCCTACAGTCTGCTTATTATGGCAGGCGTACTTGGTACGATCGTTTATTATCTGGTTCGGATTTATCAATATAATTCTTCCCAAAAAGATTAAAGACAGGATGATAAAAAGAAGGAGCTGTTGCCCGGCAGATTATGTTCTGCTTTTGCAACAGCCCCTTTCTTTTAATCAATTCCTGTTCCACTATCCTAATCATCAAGGTGTATATATGAGAAAGGTACGTTGAAAAGTATCTGATTAATAAATAGTAATAAATTACTCTACCACAGTTACATTAGTTGCCTGTGGGCCTTTTGCACCGTCTACTACCTCGAATTCAACTGTGGCGCCTTCTTCTAAAGATTTGAAGCCATCCATGTTGAGTCCTGAGTAATGAACGAATACATCATTGCCGGATTCATCAGAGATGAAACCATAGCCCTTTTGGTTGTTGAACCATTTTACTGTACCTTTGTTCATTGTAGTACCTCCAAATAATAATCTATGCTTATCATATGCACAGAATTAATATAGCATAAGCTCCTTAAAAAGTAAAGGAAAATTTAAAGTTCTTCGTAGGCGACGGCATTTTTCATTAAGAATTTCTGTATCAACTTATCCCATTCCTGATCCAAAGTATGATTTGTAGAAAAAATTGTATAGGAAATCCCGGTAGTCAGAACGATATTTCCATTTTGATAGGTCAGATTAATAAAAATGCCTTTTACATCATTGGAGGTAAAACCGCTTTCGGAGCAGGCAAGGGTGTTTGCCATATTTTCCGGAGAAAGCATCAGAATAAATTTAAAATATACAGGGGTGCGGCTGCCCCGGATCAGCTGATAGCAAACGGGGCGCAGTATAGAATAAGGAAGAATGGAATCTTTGGAAAGATTCTGTTCTTCTAATTCTTCTTTGGAGTAAAAAGATGGATTCATATGTCCGTCAATAGTAAAGGTAGCATCTTTGGCAATAGAAGCCTCGGACAGAAGGAAGTGGTCGAAGATTTCACTGCATAAGAGCTGGTTTATAAATGTTTTCTTATCGGTTAGTTTTAATGCGATCAAATGAAACACCTCATAATGAAAAATTCAATTTTATCTATTTTAACATATCTACTTTGAAAAGTTCAAATAATATAGTAAAATAAAAATTACCTTTAGCAAAGGGAACAGTAACGATAGAAATGGAGAAGATTGTGAAGAAAAAGAAAATAAGACTGCTTTGTCTGATTGTCTGCATGGCCTTATACATACAGACGCTGGCAGGATGCCGGGGGATATTGGAAAGCCTTGAGGCGGAAATTTCTCAGAGTGAGATCAGAACAAATATATTTAAAAAACCTGCGAAAAAGACAGAACAGGAGACAGAGACAAGAGAACCGGAAACTGTTTTGGAGACAGAGACAGAAGAATCGGAAACAGACAGAGAATCTTTTGGGAGAGAGACAGATATGGCATATGCAGAAAATTATGCATATCTGACGCTTGGAGATACGGCCAGAGAGGTGTATCATGAAATGTTGACGGCAATCCTGGGACATGAGGAAAAAATCAAGGTTTCTACGCTGGAGGCAGATGTTATGGAGGAAGTTTACCGGGCGATCTGCGCCGATTATGGGGGATTGTACTGGGTGTCCGGGTATGTCTATACCCAGTACAGCCGAAATGGCGAGCCGACGGGTATGGAATTTCAACCGAAATACACTATGGATAGCGATGAAAGGGAAGAAATTCAACAGCAGATTGACGCGTCGGTGGAAGAATTGCTGGCGGGAATATCCGTTCAGGATTCCGATTATGAAAAGGCAAAATATGTATTTGAAATTCTGGTGCAGAATGTGGATTATGACGCAGAAGCAGAAAACAACCAGAACATCATCAGCGCTTTTTTAAACAGGGCTACCGTTTGTCAGGGATATGCCTGTGCAACTCAGTATCTGCTGCGTCTGCTGGGAATTCAGAGTGCGATTGTGACAGGCAATGCCAATGGAGAATCCCATGCCTGGAATCTGGTGCGCTTAGACGGAAACTACTATTATATGGATACGACCTGGGGAAATTCCAGATATTTAGACAGTGACAGTCAAATGGAAAAATACGTGAATTATAATTATCTGGCTATAACGTCAGAAGAGATCAGCAGAACCCATATTTTGGATAATAGTTTCAGCCTGCCGGAGTGCACGCATGTGGAGGATAATTATTTTATAAAAGAAAACCGCTATTTTGAGGAATGGAATCCGGAGTCTGTCGGCGCTCTGCTGAAAGAATCCTGGAATGCAGGAGGCGGTGATGTCGCCGTAAAGTTCGCATCGCCTGATTTATACGCGCAGGCTCTTCAGTATTTTATCACGGATCAGCATATTGCAGACTATTGCGAAAACATTTCTTCCATTTTTTATCTGGAAGATAAAGAATTGTATGTGCTGACCTTCCATTTTTTGTAACCTTCGGGCATTTTTGAAATAAAAATACTTTTCATATGCAGATACTTGTGTTATAATATTCTGCGAATATAAATTAAAAGAGGTACGATAGAAAAGAAAAGGAGATTTTATCATGAAACATATCAAAACCTTAAATACAAAAAGATTACAGAATACCATCAAGAAAGGCGGCTGCGGCGAGTGCCAGACTTCCTGTCAGTCAGCATGCAAGACTTCCTGTACCGTAGGGAACCAGACTTGTGAGCATAGCAAATAAAACGATTGACTATGATTACATATACGGGCCGCGCGCACAGCGTGCGGTCATTTGTTCGTTATATACGATAAGAAGATATGCCTTCGGGCAGTCCTTTATGCGGGGAAAACGCGCATGAAAAGATAAAACTAGGAAGTGAGGAAGTATTGCAGTGGTTCATCAGTACAAAAATAACGGCTACAATATTGTTCTGGATGTAAACAGCGGTGCGGTCCATATAGTAGATGATGCGGCATATGACGTAATTGCTTTGTGGGAATCCCATACAAAGGATGAAATTCTGGAAAAGCTGCAGTCTGATTATGAGGTCGAACAGATCAAAGAGGCAATTGAGGAGACGGCTTCTCTGGAAACAGAAGGCATTCTTTTTACAAAAGATGTATATGAGAATATTCTGCCGAAGAAACAGCAGACGGTAGTGAAGGCGCTGTGTCTGCACATTGCCCATGACTGCAATTTAAGATGCCGGTATTGTTTTGCAGATGAAGGAGAATATCATGGAAAAAGGGCGCTGATGTCTTATGAAACGGGAAAAGCGGCGTTGGACTTTTTGATTGCCAATTCCGGAAATCGAAGAAACCTGGAAGTGGACTTTTTCGGCGGCGAGCCGACGATGAATTTCCAGGTGGTAAAGGATCTTGTGGCATACGGAAGAGAGCAGGAGAAGGTTTTCGATAAGAGGTTCCGCTTTACACTGACGACCAACGGAGTTCTTTTAAATGATGAGATTATGGAATTTGCCAATCGGGAAATGGCAAACGTGGTGCTTAGTATTGACGGACGTAAAGAGGTCAACGACAAAATGCGGCCTTTTGCAAACGGCAGCGGAAGCTATGATCTGATTGTGCCGAAATTTCAGAAATTTGCAGAGAGCAGAAATCAGACAGACTATTACGTCAGAGGTACATTTACCCGCCATAATCTGGATTTTTCCAAAGATGTGCTGCATCTTGCGGATCTTGGGTTCAAACAGATTTCGGTAGAACCGGTGGTAGCCCAGCCGGAAGATGATTATGCAATCCGGGAAGAAGATCTGCCCCGGTTGTTTGAGGAATATGACAAGCTGGCCGAAGAAATGGTGAAACGGCATAAACATGGAGATGATTTTCAATTTTTCCATTTTATGATAGATTTAGAGGGAGGTCCCTGTGTGATCAAGCGGCTATCGGGCTGTGGTTCGGGAACGGAGTATCTTGCAGTCACCCCCTGGGGAGACCTCTACCCATGCCATCAGTTTGTAGGTAATGAGAAGTTTTGTATGGGAAATGTTATGGAGGGCGTTAAGAATATTGACTTAAGGGAAGAATTTAGCAGCTGTAACGTCTATTCCAAAGAAAAGTGCCAGAACTGTTTCGCAAAATTTTACTGCAGCGGCGGCTGTGCAGCTAATTCTTATAATTTCCATGGAAACATTCGCGATGCCTATGATATCGGGTGTGCGTTACAGAAGAAACGTGTGGAATGCGCTATTATGATAAAAGCAGCAGAAACGTGTGGAACAGAGTAAAAGAAAGGAAGAAAAGAGATGAAGAACAAATTCAGTAAAGGTCAGGGCTGTGCAATGCTTTTAGTGATTGTCCTGATCCTTGGGGGACTTGCATATTATGCATCCATTATTCTTTCTTCTACCGGAATCGGTGAAGATATGAGTATTAAACTGGGCCTGGATCTGGCGGGCGGCGTCAGCATCACTTATCAGGTGGATGAAGATGATTTCACAGATGAAGAAGTCAGCGATACGATTTACAAGCTGCAGCAGCGTGTAGAGGCGTACAGTACGGAAGCTGTCGTTTACAGAGAAGGCGATGACCGTATTACCGTTGAAATACCCGGTGTAACAGATGCGAACGCTATTTTGGAAGAGCTTGGAAAGCCGGGGTCCTTGGAGTTCCAGACGCCGGATGGAGAAGCTTTTTTGACGGGTGATATGATTGAAGATGCTCAGGCGGGTTCTTACAGCAACGATATGGGCAACAATGAATTCGTAGTAGATCTGACGTTTACGTCAGAGGGTGCAGAAATATTCGGCGAAGTTACTTCTGCAAATGTAGGAAATACCCTGCCTATCGTATACGATGGTGAAGTGATTAGCAAGCCTGAAGTGCAGCAGGCAATTACCGGAGGAACTGCGCAGATTACAAAGATCGGTTCTTTTGAAGAGGCGGAGATTCTGGCATCCAATATCCGTATTGGTTCTCTTTCCCTGCAGTTAAGCGAGCTGCGATCTAACGTCGTAGGCGCACAGCTGGGAAGTGATGCGATTTCCTCCAGCTTAAAAGCAGCAGCAATTGGTCTGATCATTGTGATGCTGTTTATGATGATTGTATATTTTGTACCGGGTGTTGCAGCTTCTGTTGCTCTTGCAATTTATACCTGTCTGGTAATCGCAACCTTATATCTGTTTGAGATTACATTGACATTGCCGGGTATTGCAGGTATTATTCTTTCTATTGGTATGGCGGTAGATGCAAATGTTATTATCTTTGCCCGTATCCGTGAGGAAATTAGCAGCGGTAAATCGGTAGGCTCTTCTATTAATATGGGATTTAAGAAAGCCCTTTCTGCGATTGTTGACGGAAACGTTACAACCCTGATTGCGGCGGCTGTGTTATATCTGTTTGGCTCCGGCTCAGTAAAGGGCTTTGCCAGCACATTGGCAATTGGTATCATTCTTTCCATGTTTACAGCGCTGGTGATTACAAGATTGATTTTAAATGCATTATTTGCACTGGGCTTGCAGGATGTGAAGTATTTTGGAAAGGGAAAAGTCTTAAATACACTGCATCTTGTGGAAAAAAGAATGATTTTATTCGGCATTTCTATTGTTATTATTGCAGCCGGATTTATTTCCATGGGCGTTTATGGGTCCAATGGCAATGCATTGAATTACAGTCTTGATTTTATAGGAGGTACTTCTACAACCGTACCTTTTGAAAAGGATTATACGATTGAGGAAATTGATTCTGAACTGGTTCCGCTGGTAGAAGGCGTAACGGGAGACAGCGATGTCCAGACGACCCAGGTGCAGGGAACCAATCAGATTATATTTAAGACACGCACCCTTTCTTTAGATGAGCGTGAAGCTTTGAATAAAGTATTTGTAGATAATTATAAAGTAAACGAAGATGAAATCCAGTCAGAGAGTATAAGCTCTGCGATCAGCTCGGAAATGCGTGCAGACGCAGTAAAAGCTGTTTTGATTGCTGTTGTATGTATGTTGATTTACATCTGGTTCCGGTTCAGTGATGCCAGATTTGCAGTCAGCGCAATTGCAGCTTTGGGACATGACGTATTAGTTGTGCTCACCTGCTATGCAGTAATGCGCATTTCTGTGGGCAGTACATTTATTGCCTGTATGCTGACGATTATCGGTTATTCGATTAATGATACGATTGTTATTTTCGACCGAATTCGTGAGAATATGAAATTGAAGAAGGTGAAGGATGCTGACGCTCTGTGTGAAGTTGCCAATGACAGTCTGACACAGACGCTGAGCCGCAGCATCAACACTTCCATTACCACGTTTATTATGGTATTTATTCTGTGGTTATTAGGTGTTGCGACCATTCGTGATTTTTCACTGCCGCTTATGGTAGGTTTGATCAGCGGCGCCTATTCTTCCATTTGTGTTGCAGCTCAGCTGTGGTTTGTATTCAAACGTAAGATTGGTAAGAATAAGATTGCAGATCCTGCAAATTAATAGCATGGTGTCATAAGTGATAAGAATAAAAGATAACTGCCGAGGGAGACTTCGGCAGTTTTTTGTCGTGATGCGTTATATAGAAATTGTCAATCACAGTTTCGGCAGGTATACCAGGAAGGTGTTTTTGCCGGATGGATTAGGAGGAATTTTTAAATGAAAAAGATACAGCTTTCGGAACATTTTTCTTATCAAAAGTTGTTCTGTTTTACATTGCCTTCCATTGCTATGATGATTTTTACATCAATTTATGGAGTGGTGGATGGTCTGTTTGTTTCTAATTTTGTAGGGAAAACGCCTTTTGCCGCGATTAATTTTATCATGCCTTTTTTGCAGATTTTGGGTACGCTGGGATTTATGTTTGGTACCGGCGGCAGCGCATTGATTGCAAAAACGCTGGGAGAGGGGAATAAGAAAAAGGCAAAAGAGCTGTTTTCGCTGTTTATTTATGTAACGGTTGTCTGTGGGATTGTAATTGCCATCATTGGAATTTTGTGTATTCGTCCGATTGCTTCTGTTTTGGGAGCGGAAGGAGAAATGTTGGAAAATTGTATTATATATGGGAGATGGGTGCTTCTTGCATTGCCGTTCTTCATGCTTCAATTTGAATTTCAAAGTTTTTTTGCCACAGCAGAGAAACCACAGCTTGGGCTTTTTGTAACCGTTGCGTCAGGTGTAATGAATATGATATTGGATGCTCTTTTTATGAAAATTTTCGCCTGGGGGCTTGTGGGAGCTGCGGCTGCAACGGCAATCAGCCAGTCTGCCGGAGCAATCCTTGCACTTGTTTATTTCATTCGTCCGAATACGAGTCTGCTGCAGCTGACAGGGACAAAATTTGACGGAAACGCTTTGCTCAAGGCTTCGATTAACGGTTCTTCGGAGCTGATGTCCAGTATTTCCATGTCCCTTGTCAGTATGCTGTATAATTTGCAGTTGATGAAATATGCGGGGGAAAGCGGTGTTGCGGCATATGGGGTGCTGATGTATGTAGGTATGATTTTTTTCTCGGCGTTTATTGGTTATTCAGTGGGAACGGCGCCTGTCATTGGCTTCCATTATGGTGCGGGAAATCATGCAGAATTAAAAAGCCTGCTGAGAAAGAGTTTTGTGGTTATCGGAGGTTTTTCCGTGTGTATGTTTGCGGCTTCTGAATTTTTGGCGATGCCGCTGGCAAAAATTTTTGTGGGATATGATGGAGAACTGCTGAACATAACACTCCGGGGATTTCGGATTTTTTCCTTCTCTTTTCTTTTGGCGGGAGTTCCGATTTTTGGCTCTTCATTTTTTACGGCGCTTAGCAACGGACTTATTTCGGCGCTTATCTCGTTTTTGCGAACCCTTGTCTTTCAGGTGGCGGCGGTGCTGATTTTTCCGATGTTCCTTGCTATTGACGGCATTTGGATTTCGATTTCGGCAGCGGAATTTATGGCAGTTTTGATTACCATATGCTTTCTTTTTAAGATGAGGGATAAGTACCATTATTAATTTTTACAATTAGCTTTTTGGAATCCGCAGAATCTGTCCAATGTTGATCAGAGTGCCGGTCAGATGATTCAGGTTTTGAATGGCCGCTACGGTTGTGTTGTATTTTCCGGCAATCGCCCAGAGAGTATCGCCGGGCAGAACAGTGTATTCTATGTAAGATTCTGTTTGAGAAACCGGTATATTTAAAACCTGGCCGATATTGATTCTGTCACTTTTCAGCCCGTTTAAATTTTTTATGGCATCTACGGTTGTGCCGTATCTTCTGGCAATGTCCCACAGCGTATCTCCTGGTTGGACGATATATTGGATGGTTCCGGGTTCCGGTTTGGGTACAGGTACATTTTGGTCAATTCCAAGATAAACGTCATACAGCTTTTTCCATGTCTGTACGCCTACAATACCGTCGGCATTTAACCGCATCATCTGTTGGAATGCCATAACCGCCTGTGTTGTGCCGCTTCCGAAAATACCGTCTTGTGCAAGAGAGGGAATGCCGGGATAATATTCGGAAATGACATTTAAAAGATACTGCAGAGTAATGACGTCCTGTCCTCTGGAGCCCTGACGGAGAACAGAGCCAGGCGGCACGGTTCCGATGCCGAGGGTATCTCCTTCGCCGTTTAATTCTGCAAGCTTTGTAACTGCGGCATAGATGCTTGATATTTTATACCAGGTGCTTTTTCCTACGATTCCGTCAGAGGTCAAATTGAAAATGCTTTGAAATTTTTTGACGGCGGCGGTTGTGGTGTTTCCGAAGTAGCCTGATTCGTCTGTAATAGCAGGAATGGCAGGATAATTTTTTCGTATTCTGTTCAGATAAGTTTGAATTGTCTGAATATCTAATCCTCTGCTGCCGGATTTCAATGCTGTGCCGGGATAAGAAGAGAGAACGCCGGTGATAATATTGGTTTCTGCGATTTCAATGTCATTTGGATAATAGGAACGCAGAATTTGAAGAGGCGTTTTTCCCTGATTTGCCAAGGTTACGGTTCCCCATTGGGACAATCCCTGGCAGGTTGCCGTGGTACCGTTGCAGAATGAGGTAAAATAGGGATTATTCTGTCCCTTTCTGCGGACATATTCATTGAAAATTTCATCTACGATCCGGCTGATGGATTCATAAATGGGCCGCCCCTGTACAAAATACTGGTCATAAGCAGTGCTATTTGTAATATCAAAAGAATAACCTTTGCTGCGGTACCATTCGGTATATACCCGATTTAATGCAAATGTGATAATGGCATAAATATTTGCCCGCAGTGCAGCATCCGGCCAGGTGGGATAGATTTCACTGCTGGCTGCATTTTTTATATAGTCCGAAAAGGATACGGATACGTTTGCCGCAGAAGAAGACGGGGAGCCAAGATGTACGGTAATGGGATTTGGGATTACGACTTGCCGTAGTACATAGGTGCTGCCGGAGGGTCCTTCCTGGCTGCGGGGCGCTGCCATAGCGACAGCAGGTTTTCCGATATAAATTTCTGTCACTGAAGGTGTGCGCTGCATGTCTTCCATGGGAAGAAGAGCAAGAGGCAGAATTGCCGTTTCTCCTTCGTAAATGGGGATATCTGAGACAGAAAGTGTCTGAAAGCCTGATTTTTGTGCAGTGACAAAATAGCTGATATAGGGTGTTTCGGTATAATAGGGATTTTGGGAGAAATCTCTGCTGATCGTTTCTAACGGGACTTTTGCTGTTTCTCCGCTTTCGTCGGTTGTCAGTTCGTAGACAAGGTTTCCGAGTTGATCCAGGATGCGGATTTTTACATCGCTTAAAGGAAGGGCATCCTGGGCTGTTCTTGCCTGTAGGATGATGTAACCAATTGCCATGGCAATGCTCCTTTTTTTGTTCTATATAATTTATGAAGGAGAGGGGAGATGGTGACAATAAAAACCGTGCGCTTTTTTCAAATTTTACAAAACATTTACAAAATCCTATTGATTTTAATTTGTTCATTTATAATAATAAATACAGTAAAAATCAGCAACAGTTTGGCTGAAGGCAAAACTGCTGCAAAATTACGGAGACTGTCATGAAAAAAATACTTGTAATCGAAGATGAAACTGCAATTAATGATTTAATCTGTATGAATTTGGAAATCGCAGGCTATGAGCCGGCGGCATTTTTTGACGGAGCAGAATTTAGCCGTCATTTAAAAGAAACGGATGATTATGATCTGGCTCTGCTTGACATTATGCTTCCCGGCAAAGACGGATTTGAATTGCTGGAGGAGTTAAAAGCCCATAAGATCCCAGTGATTTATCTGACGGCAAAAGGAGATTTGTCCAGCAAAGTGAAAGGGTTAAAGAGCGGAGCGGAAGACTACATTGTAAAGCCTTTTGAGATGCTGGAGCTTCTTGTCCGCATGGATAATGTGCTCAAACGTTATGGCAGAGAAGAGCCGGAGGAAATACACATTAAAGATGTCGTCATTCATGAAAAAAAGAGAATGGTGACAAAAAACGGTGTGGAAATTTCTCTGCAGCCTATGGAATATGACTGTCTGCTGGTGTTCTGGAAATACAGAAACAGGGTTATGACAAGGGATCAGCTTTTAAATCTGCTTTGGGGCGTGGATTTTGAGGGAGAAAGCCGGACAATTGACGTGCATGTAGCAAATATCCGTAAAAAACTGGATTTTTTTGACGTCATTATTACAGTGCCGAGAGTCGGATACCGTATGGAGGTTTCGGAATGAACATGATAAAGAAAATAGCCTTAACTGCGTCAATTCTGTTATTTGTATTGGCGCAGATTTTTTCGTTTTATGTGATATATATCAGTCATCAGGAGAAAATCGGTCTGCTTCAGGAAAAAGAGGGAAAATTTTTTTCTGAGGCGGTGAGAAGGGGCTTGATTGAACTGCAGAGTGTAGATAAAGAAATTGGCGGAAAAGATTATGTGATTACCTTTTGTTTCCGAAAAAATCTGATGCAGAACACAGCTTTGTATAAAGGAACCGTGGAGATGTTTAATAACAGTCCCTATGAATTTGACGTAAATCATACGGATTGGGAAAAGCAAGGATATCCCACGGCTTCTGTGACAGAAAAGATCAACGGACGGCATTTGCTGATATTTTATCTGCAAGAGGAGCTGACAGAAACTGATAGGGATCAGAACGGAAAAGATATGTATCATTTCTACTATGCACTGGATATTACTTCTTTTTATGAGAAAAGCTTTTCGCTTATTGTGAAAGAACTTATCCTTTCCTTTTTTTCATCTGTGGGAATGGCGGTTCTTTTGACTTATCTGATAAAAAAAATTACAAAGCCCCTTCAGGCTGTCAATGAAACGCAGCGACAGTTAATCGGCAGCATGTCACATGAATTAAAGACGCCTTTGACGGCGATCAAAGGTTATTCGGAGACGCTGCTTGGGGTAAAGCTGTCAGAAGAACAGAAGGAAAAAGCGCTTTTATATATCAATCGGGAAAGTGGAAGGCTTTCCCGGCTTTCGGAAAAAATGATGGAGCTGACAAGGCTTTATGAGCCGGAATGCAGTATTATGCTGACGGAAGTTTCAGTGGAAACCCTTTTTAAAACAGTAGAAGAGAGCATAAATCACAGGCTTTTGGAAAAGAAAATGACGCTTGTGTTTGAGGGAGACTATCAGGAAAAGATAAAAAAAATGGATGAAGATTTGATGACCAGTTTTTTCATTAATCTGATCAATAACAGTATTATGGCATCGGATGAGGGCAGCCGGATTTTTATGGGTGCGGATGAACATTCCCTTTGGGTGCGGGATGAGGGCAGCGGCATTCCGCCGGAGGAAGTGGATAAGGTCAGGAAGGCGTTTTACCGGGTGGACAAATCCCGTTCCAGAAAAAGCGGAAACATGGGACTTGGACTTGCATTGTGTGAACAGATTGCGGTTGTGCATCATGGGAAAATGGAGATTGAAAGCAAAGTGGGGAAAGGGACGAAAATTCTGATTAGGCTTTAGATTGAAATCTAAACATTTGAATCCTGTGTTCTTTTTTATTTTCATGTATGGGATTCTTTACAAAACGTTTACAGTCAAATGAGGATTTGCAAAAAATATTTCTTTAAAATAATCCTTAAAGGATGCCTGTTTGCCATAGGGCAATGATAAGGAAATTCAAAAGGCATCGGAACAAAAGGAAGAAGCGACAGGAGGATATGATGAAGAAAAAAATAATTGCGGTTTTTGTATGTTTTGGCATGGGATGTATGATTCTTTCCGGCTGTGAAAAAACACCGGAAGAGACAATTGTAAGAGAAAAAGGCGCAGACAGCATTAAGCAGTATGAAAGCGGAGAAAATGCGGAAGGCACACTGGCAAAAAGTCTTGGGGTGCCGGAGCATTATAAAAATGAAAGTGTTTACGAGGATGGAAAGCTTGTCATTGATACGGATGCAGATATTTATGTGCCAAAAGTGGATTCGGTGGATACTTATGCCGTATCTGCAAAAGAAGCGAATCAGGATTTGATTGATATGGTGACCAAAGCGTTTTTTGAGGGAGATAAGATTTATCAGGGCACCAGCTATTACATCGAAACAAAAAAAGATATCCAAAACAAGATTACAACACTGAAAAAGTATAAAGCAGAAGGCAATTTTGATCCTTATGAATACGGAAAAGATGAGAACGGAAACCTGCAGTTTGATCTGGAGGGATTAATTGCAAGATATGAAGAGGAATTAAAGACGGCTCCCGATGAACGGGAAAAGGAAGAGGTGACGCCCGCTCTGAATTTGGAATGCTGGTATGGAAAAGGGGAAGAGCGGACCAAGGAGATTGATGTGGATCATTTTTCCGGAGTAGCGGAAACAGAAAACGGCATTTATGATTATGAGATTAGCTATCAGTTGAAACCGGATATCAACTTTGTGATTTCCAAAAGCAAAGATGATTTGCTGGCAGATCCGATGGAGTTTTCCTACTGGACAGAAGGGGAGTTCATTTTAGATGGAGAAAGCGAAAATTACATTCCGGAAGAAACTATAAAGGAGATGCTGGGCATTTCCTATGAAGATGCGAAAAAGATTGCAGAAGAAACAGTAGAAAATCTGGGAATGTCTCTTTCCCTTTCCCATTGGGATTACAGTGTGTTCTGTCATGGAGAAGGCGGGGCGAGCGAGGATCGTATGCTGGATGCCGGATATTTGTTTGCTTTTTCCAGAGAGCTGGGCGGCGTGCCGGTTACGCATGAAATATCTTTGGGAGGAGGTCTTGAGGATATGGACAGTACGCTTGTGCCATGGAGTTACGAGCGCTGCGTTGTGATTGTGGGAGATGACGGAATTCAGAAATTTGAGCTGTACAATCCCTATGACGTTGGAGAAATTCAGACAGAGAATGTAAAACTGATGGACTTTGAAAGTATCATAAAAATTTACGAGCAGATGATGGAAGTATCCAATGCGGATATTGTAAATTACGAGGCGAAACGGACTTATCATATCCGAAATATTAAGTTTGGCTATACCAGAATTTATGATCCTTCGTCGGATAATGATGCAGGGCTCCTCGTTCCGGTATGGGATTTTTTTGGAGGATTTGATGCGACAGATTTAGATGGAAATTTTTCGCATAAAAATTCCGGAGAGCTTTCGACGCAGAGTTTTATGACAATTAATGCCATAGACGGATCCGTGATTGACAGAAGTCTTGGATACTGAAAAGGGAGGTTTAATGAGGAAAAAAACAGTTTTAGCGGTGATGTGCGTCTGTGCAGTTCTTTTTTCCGGCTGTGAAAAGACGCCGGAAAATGTAATAGTACGGGAAAAAGGAAAACAGAGCATTCAAAAATATGAAAGCGGAGAATCTGCCGGGGGAAGTCTTGCAGAACAATTAGAGGCGCCGCAGCATTACAGCAATTTGGTTTCTTATGAAATCGGAGATGTGCAGACGGAGCATGTGAAACTGATGGATTTTGACAGTGTTATAAATATTTATGAACAGATGATGGAGATTTCCAATGCAGACCTTACAGAATGGGAGAAGATCAGAACCTATCATATCCGGAAAATTACATTTGGTTATACCAGAATTTACAATCCTGAGGCAGACAGCACATCCGGCATTCTTGTTCCGGTATGGGATTTTTTTGGAGAATTTGATTCGGAAACGGATGAGGAAACAGAAAAAAGATCAGGGGAGCATTCCGTCAGAAGCATGATGACAATCAATGCCATAGACGGAAGTCTGATAGACAGGGAATTGGGGTATTAGAGTATGAAACAGATATTTGCTGTGCTACGGTGGAATTTTCTGGGATTTTATAAAAATCCCAGAATTATCATCACCTTTTTGTTCGCGTTCATTCTCTGCTTTTTTCTAAGCGACCGGGCGATGATGGTGGCAGACTATTACGATGCCCCTATGCAGGCGTTTGAGCCGTTTATCTGGACATTCGGGGATGCCGGGTCGATCCTTTTGTGTGCATTGCTTTTGATACTTTTGTTTATTGATCTGCCGAAATTAAGTCCCTTTACGCCCTATATGCTGCTCCGGATGAAAAAGCGGCAGTGGCTTTTGGCACAGTTTTTCTATATCTTTTTTGTTACGATATTATATATGCTGTATGTTTTCTGCGTCACGGGACTTCTTTGTATGCGGAAAACCTATATTGGAAATATCTGGAGCAAAACGGCGGCGCTGCTTGCTTATTCGAATATGGGGAGAGCGCTTTCGGTGCCTTCTACAGTAAAAGTTATGGAAAGCACAAGTCCTGTGGAATGCAGCCTGCAGATTATGCTGCTGTTGGTCTGCTATGCGCTTACATTGAGCTTTCTGATGTTGTTTTTCCAAATGAAAATCGGAAAACAAGCGGCAATTGCCGCAGGACTTTCCTATAGTTTGTTTGGATTTTTGCTGGATCCGGAAGTGCTGGCTGACATCCTGCATAAGGAGGATTATCAGATGTTTCTGATGCGGAGAATTACAGGCTGGATCAGTCCTTTGAACCATGCAACCTATGGGATGCATGATTTCGGCTATGATGTGCTGCCCTCTATTGGACAGTCTTGTCTGGTGTTTCTTGGAATTCTTCTGGTTTTGGAAACGCTTTCATTTTGGACGTTAAAAAAATACAATTTCAGTTCGTTTACAGGAGAATAAGCTATGGGAGAAATAGGAAAAGAAAAAAGCCTGTGGCTTTTATCTGCTTTTTGTTTTGCGGCAATGACAGCTGCCGTTCCTTTTTCCAAAATGGAGCTGCCTCTTAGGGCGGGAACCTTTTTACAGTATTACAAAACGGCGCTTTCTTCCCGGGGAATTTTGTTCCTCATTCCGATTATATCAGTGCTTCCGGCAGGAGCTTCCTATGTAAAAGAAACTTCAAATGGGTTTTTGAAACTATATATTATAAGAATCAGCCGGATGGATTATATCAAGAGAAAAATTTTACTGGTTTACGCGGGAGGATTTCTGCCTTTTTTCGTGGCTGGGGTTTTGTCGTTTTTGTTTCACTTTCTGCTATTTTATCCATTGGAGCTGAAGGGTGTAATTGAAAAAGAGGGAGTTTTGGAAGTCCTGTTTTTATTGTCTCGCATTTGTCTTGTGGGAGGAATTATGGCGGAAATTTCAGGAGTATTTGCAGCCGTTTTTCGGAATTATTATATGGCGTATGGACTGCCTTTTGTCTGTTATTATCTTTTGATCATTCTGAAAGACCGATATCTGCCGGATTTGTATGCGATGTATCCTGGAGAATGGATTGTGCCGCAGCAGGACTGGGGGACAAATGGAATGGGAATATGGATGTTTTTTTTCGTATTTTCTGTGGGTGTGTGTTTGCTGCATGGACTGCTGCTTTACCACCGGTTAAAGGAGATATAAGGATAGGAGAAAGAAATGGAATATGTGGAAATTTGCCATGTAACAAAAAAATTCGGAGACGACACTGTGCTTTGCGATATTCACATTACCATGAAAAAGGGAAAAGTCTACGGAATTTCCGGGAACAATGGCTCCGGAAAAACAGTGTTGATGAAATGTATCTGCGGATTTCTTCCGGTAACGACAGGAAAAATCCGTGTAGGAGAAAAAGTAATCGGAACGGAAATTGATTTTCCGGAAAGCATTGGCGTTATTATAGAGACGCCGGGATTTCTGACAAATCTGACCGGAATGCGGAATCTGGAAATTTTAGCCGGGCTTCGGGGAAACATTTCCAAGAATGAAATCCGCTCTGCCATAAGAAAAGCGGGATTAGATCCGGATTTAAAAAAATCTGTTGCAAAATATTCTCTGGGCATGCGTCAGCGTCTGGGCATCGCCCAGGCGATTATGGAAGATCCGGAGTTTCTGATTTTGGATGAACCATTTAACGGATTGGATAAACATGGAGTAGCAGATATCCGGGATTTGATTCTGGAATTGAAAAAGCAGGAGAAGACGATTCTTCTGGCCAGCCATAACAGTGAGGACATCCGAATTTTGTGCGACAAGGTTTTTGAAATGGACGGAGGGAGGATAAAAGAGCTATGAAACGAAAAAAGAAATGGCTGCTGTTTGTGCCGGCGGTCTTTTGGATTGCTTTTTTTCTTTTTGCATCTGTTCCGGTACGGGCAGAGGGATTGGTGAGAATTGATGCCAACAAAAAATACAAAGGAATGAACGCTTCTTTTGCCAAAGGATATGTGCCCGCGATAAAGAAGAATACGATGCAGCTTGTCATACCATTTCTGGCAGATGCAGCAGTGGAACAGGAACGTTTATTGATTGGCGTGGCCTTTGAACAGGTAGAAAACAGTCCTTTTTATTTTAAAAATTATCAGAAACAGGTAACTCCTTCCAAAAACGGCGTCTATCTTTATAAGTGCAAAATCAGGCTGCGGAGGGATCGGGTAAACGGACAATATCCGCTGCATTTGTTTGTGCTGGCAAAAACGGCAGAAGGAACAATACGGGAGGAATTTACCATTTATGTGGATATTTCAGATGGAAAAGCAGCATTTCCTTCCGATGAGGAGCTGATGGAAGAAACGTCTTCCGATTTACAGCAGGAGGCGCAGTCTTTGTCTTCTGATACAAAAGAAGAAATCATCAGGCAGCCAAAAATAATGATTGCCCAAAACGATCTGCAGGGAAAGGATGTTTCTGCAGGGAGCAGTGTTTTCTGGACGCTGACTGCCAGAAACTGCAGCAGCAGTCAGGCAATGGAAAATATGAAGGTAACGATGCTCTCTGAAAATAAGGATATTTCTTTCGAGAAAAATTCCTGGTATTTTGAGCGGATAGAGGCGGGAAAAGAAATTGCCCTTTCCCAGAATATTATAGTAGGAAAAAAGGCTCTGGCGGAATCTGTGCCGATTCAGATGCAGTTTGAGTATGAAGGTAAAACAGGAACGGCGTATACTGCATCGGAAACGGTATATTTGTCAGTCAGCCAGACGCAGCAGGCAAAGCTTGTCAATTTTGCGATGCCGGAAAGCTTTTATGAATCCGATGCCGATTCCGTGGCATTTCAGGTTCAGAATACCGGACTTGCAGTGATTTACAATGCGAGAGTCCGTCTGGAGGGGAAGGGATTATTTGCTTCTGAGGTTTTTCTGGGAAATATAGAGGCGGGGCAGTCTTTGGACGGGGAAATGCAGATTTATGCCGGAACGCTTAATATGAATGAACAAGGTGAAATCACAGATGTGGACGCAGAAAAGTACGGAGATGTCTTGGGACGTGTGGTTTTTTCCTATGAAAGCGAACAGGGAGAAGTCATTGAACAGGAACAGACTTTTTCCACGGCAATTAAAAAGCCGGAGATTGTGGAGCTGAAAATCGAAGAGGAAGAGGATCAGGAGACAAATCAATGGTGGATCACGGTTATTGTCATGACGTTTCTTGTGCTGCTGTTTATCATTTGCTGGCTGTATCTGCGGATGAGGCATTATCGTTGCTGCGCACAGAGCAGACAGTAGCACATCATCAGAGAACGGGATGGGAATTCTATGAAAAAAAGAAATATTTATAAAGATATTGTATGGTTTGCAGTTTTTTGTATTTTCATAACAAAAGGAATCGGCTGGGGAAAAGAGTATGTAAAGGAGCAGAAAAACTATAGCTTTCATATCCAGACAGAGCAGGATTTAACAGCAGATATCATAGAGGAATTTCGCAAGCTGTCCGGCATCTTAAGCTTTGCATCTGTTGATACGGTGCCGGTGACCATACGGCTTGGCAGTTATACACTGGATACAGAAATAGCCGGTCTTGATTTGAAGGAATATTCTTTGAAATGGAAGCAGATTTCCGGTATGTCGGAAACTGATATAAAAAAAGCGAAAATAACACAGACTACAATTGCTGTGGGAAATATGCCGGTGCTTTTTTTCGGAGCAGAGACGTTTTCATCTTTTGCCGATGCAGGCGGCTATCCTCCGTCCAAAAGCCAGGTAGAGAAATGGCTGAAACAGTATGACACACTGGATTTGACGGTGACAGATGCAGACGGACAGGAGAGAAAGGCAAAAATCTGCGGTATTTTATCTCAGCCGGAAGATAAAGTATGTATGGATCAAATTCAGCTGAAAGAAGTATTCGGGAGTTGTTTACATACGGCAGGCGGATTTATGGAGATACATGGGCATAAAAATATGGAAAAAGCCCGCGGACTTTTAGAGAACGCGGGCTTTGTGGTGCAGGATGCATTTTAGCTTACAGCAATGATATTCCGTTTTCTGCACATGCGTCTGCGTCTTCTTTCGGCCAGAGAGAAGACTGAACTTCTCCGATATGGGCTTTTCTTAAGAAGAACATACAAATCCGTGACTGTCCGATGCCGCCGCCGATGGTAAAAGGAAGGGCGCCGTCAATCACTGCTTTCTGGAACGGCAGGGCTGCTCGTTCCGGGCAGCCGGCTTTCTCAAGCTGGGAAAGCAGTGCGTCTTTGTCTACACGGATTCCCATGGAAGATAATTCCAGGGCAATGTCAAGAACCGGATAATATACAACAATGTCGGCATTTAATGCCCAGTCGTCATAGTCCGGCGCACGTCCGTCATGAGGTTCGCCGTTTTCCAGTGCATCGCCGATCTGCATAATGCATACGGCGCCTTTTTCTTTTGAAATCAGATATTCCCGTTCTTTTGGAGAAGATTCCGGGAACATTTTTTCCAGTTCTCTGGTGGTAATGAAGAAAATATCATGAGGAAGAATCTCTTCGATATAGTCATACTGAATCGACATATATTTCTCTGTTTTGCGGAGGCACTTATAAACCGTGCGTACGGTATCCTGCAGAAAATCCAGCGTCCTGTCTTCTTTTTGGATGATTTTCTCCCAGTCCCACTGGTCTACAAAAACGGAATGGATATTGTCGGTTTCTTCGTCCCGGCGAATTGCATTCATATCTGTATAAAGACCTTCTCCAACAGAAAAGCCGTATTTCTGCAGCGCATAGCGTTTCCATTTGGCAAGGGAATGGACGACTTCGGCTTCTTTGTCATTCTGTTCTTTGATGCCGAAGGAAACCGGACGCTCTACGCCGTTTAAATTGTCGTTTAATCCGGTGTCCGGATCTACAAAAAGAGGCGCGGATACCCGGGACAGATTCAAACGGGCAGACAAGAGGTTCTGAAAGAAATCTTTTACGGTTTTAATGGCAATCTGTGTATCATGCAGATTCAGTGCAGGTTCATAATCGGTTGGAATGATAAATTGTTTCATAATAACAGCTCCTTATGTATGGTTTCTATCGTTTATTTTGCATTTTTTCCGTTAAGAAGTCAAGGACAATCTTTTCTGTGATTCTTAAGAATTTGTAAAATCCTGACAGTTTATCGACAAAAATAAGCGTAGATGTGTTATAATTATATATGTCGGTCTGGAACTGCAGGGCGTCATGAAATAACAGTGTTGGAGGTTTTATATATGAATCATCATACACAAACTATTACCATTGGAGAAGATGTGGACAGTTGGAAAACGATGATCCTTATTTACAACAGTGCATTGAAAGAAGTGGGGACGAAACTGGAAATTCTAAATGATGAATTCCAGCATGTACATCAATACAATCCGATTGAATATATCAAGTCCAGAATTAAGTCGCCGGAGAGCATTGTAAAGAAATTAAAGCGAAACGGACATGAGAGTACGATTTCCAATATGACGCAGTATATCAATGATATTGCAGGAATTCGTATCGTATGTTCTTTTCTGCCGGATATTTACCGTCTGGCAGAAATGATAGGGAGGCAGAATGATTTGACGGTAGTCTCCATCAAGGACTATATTAAGCATCCGAAGAAAAGCGGCTACAAGAGTTATCATATGTTAGTGACCATTCCGATTTTTTTATCCGACCGTGTTGTAGACGCAAAAGTAGAAATACAGATCCGCACGATCGCAATGGATTTTTGGGCAAGTCTGGAGCATAAAATTTATTATAAATTTGAGGGAAATGCGCCGGGATATATCAGTAGAGATTTGCGGGAGTGTTCCGGACTGGTATCTATGCTGGATGAGAAGATGATGAGTTTAAATGAGGCAATTTTAAAAGCCAAAGAAGAGCAGACAGAGAAATAGCAGTGATATTTTTGAAAAGCATATACTATAATAGAAAAAGGGGCTGTCGCACTAAGTAATTAGTGCGAAGCTCCTTTTCTATGCAAAAAA
>CAJUEY010000030.1 GCA_910585825.1 uncultured Lachnospiraceae bacterium
ATATTTGCGGTAAACCTTAAGCGGATCATTAAGCTGATAAATGAAAAATAAGAGACTATATCCCTTGAAATAAAGGAAATCTTTACCTGAATCACAAAAAATCCATCCGTCCATTCAAAACTGGTGGATTTTTTGCGTGCATCAAAAATTCAATATTAAAAAACAGGATGTTTTTCAGCGGCTCCAATAAAGCAGGGAGGTATTTTTATGGAAAAATACTTTCATTTGTTTTAATTTTTTAATAATTCAGCCAGATTTTTGACAAGTTCTATTAAATGGTCCTTTTTTTCATTCGGGCAGGATCTGTAAACTTCAGCTAATATGTAGGGAAGCGATGCAGCCTCGCCATTTCCTTTTAAAAGATAATCCAGACTGGTATCAAAAAGATGAGACAGATAAATTAATTTTTCTACGGAAAGACCGGTGATGCCGCGCTCTACTTCGCTGTAATGTTTCACGGAAATATCTAAGATTTCTGCCATGTTTTCCTGAGTGAGGTTAGATTCCAGACGGCAGGCGCGTATACGTTTTCCCATATCCGGTTTGTAATCATTGATAATATAGTCGTAAATGTTCATAGCCGAGCTCCTTGTAATGTCTTTCGTTTATTATAGTTAATTCCCGTAGTCATAAAAATAACCTTGTAAGTACGATGAAGCACAACGGAAGGAGTATTTGAATATACAACTTAAAAAGTTATAACCCAAAAAATTGACAATTTTTGGAATTGCTATAATAAAAATGCAGAAAATCATGCATAATAGTTGATATAGTGCTGAATAACGTATAGGAGGAATATATTGTGAAAAAAATCACAGAATTAGAAATACAGGAATTTGAAGACGACCTGTATTTAAATGAAAAGTCCCGGGCAACTGTAAAAAAATATGTAAATGCAGTGCGAAAACTGGCAGATTATTTAGATCATACAGAACTCACCAAACAGCGCCTTCTGAAGTACAGAGAATATCTGCAGACGCGGAATAAGGTGCAGACTGTCAACGGCGCATTGTCAGCTATCAACGCTTTTCTTGATTTTTGCAGCTGGCAGGAATGCAGGGTAAAATTTCTAAAAGTACAGCGGCAGGCATTTCTGCAGGAAGACCGTGAGTTGACAAAAAAAGAATACGAACGGCTTTTGGCGGCGGCATCCGCAAAGAAAAATGAGAGGCTGTATCTGCTTATGCTGACAGTAGGCAGTACCGGTATTCGGATCAGTGAACTTGTATATATTACGGTGGAAAACCTGAAAAACGGGCGTGCGGAAATTTGCATGAAAGGAAAAAACAGAGTGATTATTCTGCAAAAGGAATTGAGAAAAAAACTTTTAAAATATGCAAAAGAGCAGGGAATTGAAAGCGGCCACATTTTCCGGACGAAAAGCGGTAAGCCTCTGGACCGGTCCAATATCTGTCATGATATGAAAAAGCTGAGCAGTGCAGCAAATGTGGATGCCAGTAAGATATTTCCGCACAATCTCAGGCATTTGTTCGCCCGGACCTTTTACGCGGTAGAAAAAAATCTTGCATATCTGGCTGATGTGCTGGGACACAGCCGAATTGAAACAACACGGATTTATGTGGCGGCAAGTGTGTCCTCCCATGAGAAAATACTGAATCAGATGAAATTGGTCATATAAAAACCACAGAATAATCCTTCTGTGGTAAACGAATAATTTTAAAATCCTTTTAACATATTATGAACTTCTATATTATAACATTATTCGACTTTGCATTTCAACATTTTTTTTGAATATTACATAAAGAACGGGATTTCTGCATAACAAAAAAGCCTGAACCTTGTTTTTGTCGTCAGGTCTTTTTGTTGTGCCTGAGAAAAACATCTGATGTAACAGCCAGGTGTTTTTTGTTTTCGATTTTTCCTTTTTGAGTAGTTTGTTAAAGCGTGGTTTACCGCAGAAGGATTATTCTGTGGTATGGAGCAGACCGGGGAGGGATCCATAAAGATGTTGAATATTGCGTATAGCATGCTGTCAAAGCCGGGAGACCGTTTGGTGAATGAGGACTTTTTGGACGTCTCCGTTGCGCCGGAGCGGCTGGCGTTTCTTCTGTGCGACGGCTTAGGCGGCCACGGAAACGGGGATATTGCTTCGCGTTTTGTTACAGAGCAGATGAAAAACGCGTTGGAACGATCTTTGACTATAGAGGAAAGCATTATGGAAGCACAGCAGAAACTGCTGCAAAAGCAGATAGAGGAAGATGCGGGGGATTCGATGAAGACAACGGCAACCTGTCTGACGATCTCCGGGAATTCGGCCAGATTTGCCCATGTGGGAGATTCTCGAATTTATTATTTTGAAAAAGTGAAATACGTAATGAGAAGCCAGGATCACAGCATACCGCAGATGTTGGTAAACCGCGGAGATATAAGAGAAAAGGATATCCGGCATCATGAAGACAGAAGCCGTCTTTTGCGTGTTATGGGAACCGCATGGGATGCGCCGAAGTATCAGGTCGTGGATGGAATAACGCTGACAAAACGGAGCAGTTTTCTTTTGTGCAGCGATGGATTCTGGGAGCTTATCGATGAAAAAATGATGTGTAAAACCCTAAAAAAAGCAGACAGCCCGGAAAAATGGCTTTCGGATATGGAACGGATTGTACTGGAAAACGGAAAAGGAACCAATATGGATAATTATTCGGCAATTGCAGTTTTTGTAAGATAACAGGTAAAAAGGGAAGAGAAGATGATAAAAAAATGTAAGAACGGGCACTGGTATGATACGGATGTATATAGAACATGTCCACACTGTAAGCAGGAGAGCGAAAAGCTGAAGATCGGGTTAAATGATGTGGAGGAGGACGATCATACCATATCCATTGCAGAGGCGGGGCTGTCCTTAGGAGAGGAATTAAATGCTGTGATCGGGAGCGCGGCGGGGATTGCAGATCCTTTCATTTCAGGAGGGGAATCAGACGATGATAAAACGATTTCCTTTGGTTTTTTCGACATAGCAGCCGTACAGCCTGTGACAGGATGGCTTGTCTGTATAACAGGAGAAGAACGCGGACAGGATTACCGTCTGCATGTGGGGAAAAATTTTATTGGACGCAGCCCGTCTATGGATGTGATATTAACAGACGATAAAAAGATTTCAAGAGAGAAACACTGCGCCGTGATCTATGAACCGAAAAGAAATCTGTTCTATCTGTCGGCGGAGGGCGGCAATCTGGTGTATTTAAACGATACGCTGGCGGAGTCATCCAGGCAGTTAAACGAAGGGGACAGGATCACGGTGGGAGACACAACATTTATATTTATACCATTCTGCAGGGGGGAGAGAAAGTGGGAAGAAAAGTAAGAACGATTACGGCGGCGCTTATTTTGGTATGGTCTGTGTGGGGTTGCTTGCCGGTATCCGCCGCCGGTGTAAATGCTCCCTATCTGGCGGAGCAGGCAATCGGAAAAGCGCCAAATGCAGACGTTTATATGATCGGTTCAAAAATGGGTTTATCCGCGCAGGTCAGCGGAACGATGGAGGAAATTGATTTTACCTTAGATGGAGAGATTAAGACCTTTGAAGAAAGCGGGAAAGGAATTTCCTACATTATTCTTATGGACAATTCCGCATCTGTTAATGAGGCCCAGTTTGCGGAAAGCAAAGAGCAGCTGAAAAACCTCCGGAAGTCCTTAAAGGAAGGCGATGAGATGACCTTATATACGGTGGGGACAAATGACGCCGGAGGAGAGAAAACGCTGATTTTTACCAGAACCGTAAGCGGCAAAGATAAGAAGGACAAAAAAAGCGATTGTGGACAGATTGATCAGATCGGATATATGAGCGGAGCAGACAGTAAAACGGTATTGTACCGATCCCTCAATCAGATTCTGAAGGAACAGACATCTCCCAAAATACGAACTATCGTTCTTTTGATTACAGACGGCGAAGATGATTCACAGGGAAAAGATATGGACAACGTATCCACGGTAAAAACGGTGCAGGAGGCTTCCGTTCCGGTGTACGGCATCCTGCTTAACCGAAAGCCGTCTAAAATTCTGACACAGGAGGAGTGGGAAGAGAAGACGTCTTATACCAGAAATGAAATTCTGGCGGAAAAGAACTGCCGGGGCTATTACTGCGACTGCAGTGTGGACGCGACAGAAGAAAGCGTAAAACAGGCCTTTGAGGATCTGCAGAGAATCTGGCAGCAGGAGACGTATGCAGTACCTTTGAGGGCTCCTACTAATCGAACTGTGGGAAAAGGAAAGCTTATTCTGACGGCAGACAATTCGGCAGTGCCGGAAGTGACGGCGGATTATTCGGATTATGAAGAGGATAAAGACGCTCCGGTGATTGCGGGTATTGTGGAAGAAGTAGGAAGCAATTCCATTACGTTTACTTTACAGGACAAAAACGGAATCAACTTGTCGGATGTAAATGAATCGTCCAATTATATTATTCAGAGCGCAACGGAAAAAGAAGATGGTAAAATCTGGACAATCAATGCGGTAAACGTTGTGTCCAGGGTAAATGAAATCACCGTTACGCTGACCATGACAGAAGATTTTTATAACGGCGATTACATACTGCGTTGCAGTAATATCAGGGATCAATCACAGGATGTAAATGAAATGAATGCAGCGGCGGAGTTTACAATTGAGCGAGGGATGGATGCCGGGACTGCAGAAATGAAAGAAACCGTGCAGTCCTATTGGTGGATCGGACTCGTTTTGTCCATAATCTTAATAGGCATCATTTTGATGCTTGCAGTGCGTAAAAGGAAAGTCGAAGTGATTCAGATTGATCCCGGTGAACTGAAAAAAGCAGATAGCAAAAAAATCCGTCTGACGATAACAGACCGCGCCGGGATTATCAAAGATGTGGAGTGGAATGTGGAAGGAAGTCTGTTTGTGGGCCGTTCGGATATCTGCAATATTTATTTTGATGACGACAGACTTTCCAAACAGCATTTTGTAATAGAAGTTAATAAAATGGGCTGCTATATGGAAGATTTGGAATCCACCAATGGAACGTTTGTCAACGGAGTAAAGATCACCAGCCGGAGAATGCTGCTGGATGGAGATGTGATTACTGCTGGAAGGGAAAAGATAGTTTTCCACATACCGGATCAGAATCAGACGGAGCAGGGAAACGGGTTAAGTAAGTAAATGGAAAGGTGAAGAAAGCAGAGATGTTTGGCAGGAAAAAGAAAAGAGAACAGGAGAATTCGGCAGCGTCAGTTAACGCTGCCACAAAAAGACCGGCGTCATCTGAACCGGTGATTCGAAAAGCGCCTCAATTAACGACACTGACGCGCAGTGCAGTGGGAAATCGCGACTACCAACAGGATGCCGTGTATGTTACGCCGAGTAAAATTTTGGCATCAAATAAGAAAACAAGAGTACTGGCTCTTGTATGTGATGGCATGGGCGGTATGGCAGATGGAGGAAAAGCCAGCAGAACTGCAATACAGATCATCGTTCAGGGATTTCGGAAGGCGGAAAAAGATCCTTCATTAAACATTCCGCTTTTCTTTCAGCATGGCATCCGTGCCGCGGACCATGCAATCGCCGGATTTCCAAAAGAGGACGGAAAAGGTTCCGGTACAACAATGGTCGCCTGTATTGCAGAGGATAACAAACTGTACTGGGCATCGGTCGGAGACAGCCGGATTTATATTATCCGGGGAAATCAGATGAGGCAGGTGACAAGAGATCATAATTATTGGCTTAAGCTGCAGGAAAAAGTGGCAGCAGGGGAGATAACGGAAGAAGAGGCCAGAGCAGATCGAAAAAAGGAAGCGCTGATCAGTTTCCTTGGCATTGGAAATGTATCTTTGATGGACATTAACACGGAGCCTTTTGAAATGCAGTTTGGCGATATGGTTATGCTGTGCAGCGACGGAATAACTAAGACTTTGTCGGATGAGCGGATTCGTAAAATCATTCTTGCGGACGCCGTAAGGCCGGAACAAAAAGCAGAAGCCCTGGTGGAAGCCGCCACGCATGAGAATTCTCATTCTCAGGATAATACGTCCGTCGTTTTAATCCACTATGAAGAAGTGGATATGAAAAAAACGCATTACTGAAAAAATATAAAAATGCAAAAGATATTGCAACGTGAAAGGGAGAAAGATTATGAATTTATGCAGATGTGAGAGAGGCCATTTTTTTGATAAAGAGAAGTATGTCTCCTGTCCGCATTGCGTGGGAGGAAGCGCTTCCGATGAAAAAAGGACAGAAGCGTTTGTGGAAGATTTGAAAGAAGATTTTACAATTCCGTTAGAGCAATCAGCTGGGAATTTAAAAGACGATGTGACGATTCCGTTATCAGGGGCAGATAGGGATGTTATGCAAAATCAGGTTTCATCGGCATTTTCCGGTTTTAAACCGGATACGCCGACAGAACCTTTAGACGGCATATTTTCCCGAGAACGCATGGATGTATCCGGAATCCATGAGGAAGCGGATGATCATACGGTCGGTTTTTTTGATGAAATCTTTCCCGGCAGTCTGGCTGCAGCAGAAAAATCTTCCGCAGGACAGCCTGTTCCGAAAACTGTGGGACAATCTATGTCAAACAAGGTGGACACACCCTGCGTGGGCTGGCTGATCGCTCTGAGCGGAGCGCATATCGGAACCGATTTCCGTTTGAAAGTTGGAAAGAATTTTATTGGGCGCAGCCTGCAAATGGATGTGGCTTTGACCGAGGATAAAAGCGTGTCGAGGGAAAGTCATGCAATCTTAATCTATGAGCCAAAAGCGCATATTTATCTGGTACAGCCTGGAGAATCCAGCAGTCTGGTATACCGCAATAATGAACTGCTCTTAACGCCGATGAAGCTGGAAACATATGACGTGATTACTGTTGGTGAAGTGGATTTGATGTTTATGCCGTTATGCGGTGAACGTTTCAACTGGGAAGATGTACTGAAAAAAATGAAGGATAAAAACGGATAAGAGGAATGGTTATGAGTCGTTTTGCAAAAAAATTTCGAGTGTTGAGCAGTTTATGCATCCTGTTAAATCTGATTACCATATTATTTCCTGTCACAAAACGTATTCAGGAAAATTATGCAGATCTTACATGGAAACAGACGGATTATATTCAGAGCGCGTTTGCAGCATATATTCCGGTTTTCCGGGAGCATGCGGAGGAGTTACGGTCCGTTCCTCCTGGATGGATTCTGTTTTTTATGGTTTTGCCGCTTGTGATGTCATTGATTGCAGGGATCTGGGGCCTGACAGGAAGTTACAGACAAAAAGTCAGCAGTATACTGTCATTCGGTGTGCTGGCAATTTATATCGGTATGATGGCAAATATCAGTTATATTTGGCCGGAAGCAGCAGCAGGGCAGGAGTACTGCCGTGGGTCAGCGTGTATGCTGACGCTGATTTTTTCCGGGTGCAGTGCGGCCTGGGCTGCTGCTGCGCTGGCATTTACGCCGAAAAATGTCAAAATCGCTGAGGCTTATATTCCACAGGCAGAGGAAATCCGGCAGGAGCAGACAGAGAAAAAATACAATATCCGGACAGAAGAAAAGCAGGAAGTGCAAACAGAACAGACGCAGGGGGTGCTTGTGGGACGGATAGGGATCTATGCGGGAGCAGAAATCAATATGGCGGACGGAGAATGGATCCGTTTGGGCAGGCATCCCGATAATCATCTGGTTTTTGCCGATCAGCTAAACGTCAGCCGTAATCACTGTCAGATTAAATGGGATGCCGGGCGTCGGAAATATGTTTTTCGCGATTATTCCAGTAATGGAAGCTTTGCCAATGGATCTACAGACTGTCTTCCGCAAAATCTGGACGTGGATCTGGATCCAGGAACTGTAGTCGCAATTGGTGATGAAAACAATACGTTTTATCTGAGATAGAAGAGGACTGTCTGTGATACGAAGATGTAGCGCAGAATGCGCTCTGGGAGGAAAATATGGCTAATGAATTGTGTATGAATTGTTTTAGCGTCAAAGGACAGTATGAAGTATGTCCTTTTTGCGGATATGCGGAGGGAACTTTACCAAAACAGCCGCATTATCTGACGCAGGGAACAATCTTATGGAATCGGTTCCTTGTAGGTACCGTGATCGGAGCAGGTGGTTTTGGAATTACATATAAATGTTTTGATACGACGCTTGGGGTAACGGTGGCGGCAAAGGAATTTTATCCGGCGGGACTTGTAAACCGTGCGCCCGGGGAGCGTAGAGTCGGCCTATTGTCCGGAGAAAAAGAAGGACAATATAAGGAACGGCTACAGCGTTTTCTGATGGAAGCACAGAGCGTGGCCCAATTTGGGAAAGCAAAGGATATTGTAAATGTTTTTGATTTCTTTGAAGAAAACGGCACGGCATATATCATTATGGAATATATTGATGGCGTGCTTTTGAAAGATTATTTGGAAAAACAGGGAATCATTGAACCGGAAACCGCAATAAGCATTATTATGCCGATCATGGAAGCGGTCAAAAAGATTCACAGCAAAGGGATTATCCATAGAGATATCAGTCCGGATAATATTTTTATTACCAATGAAAATACGATTAAAGTGTTTGATTTTGGAGCGGCTCAGTTAAATGAAAGCAAAGAAGGCATGGCCGCAGAGCCTGTGATTAAAGTTGGTTATTCTCCATTGGAACAATACCGGGATAAAAGCAAAAAGGGGTTTTATACAGATGTATATGCTGTGGGAGCAATCCTGTATCAGATGCTGACCGGAGTCAAACCCATGGAATCTACGGAACGTGAATTTAAGGACGAGTTGAAATCTCCGAGAGAACTTGGAGTGCAGATCAGCGCAAATATGGACCGAGCGGTTATGGAAGCCTTAAGCGTCAGGACGGAATTTCGTTTTCAGGGAATTTTGCAATTTCAGGAGGCTTTGCAGAATAAGCGGATTGCCGAATATCCGGAAGAAAAGATACGAAAAAGAAAACGGATGAGAAACTGGACGATTATTCTGTCTGTAGTGGCGGCGTTAGCGGTGGTAGTCGGAATTGGATTGTATGCAACGGTGTTAAAGCCTCAGAATGAAATTTTTGACACATCAATTACAGAAGAGACGGAAATTGTGGTATGGGTGGAAAATGAGGATCAGAAAGCGCAGTTGGAATCACTGGTGGAAAACGGATTTAAAAAAGGAGAGTCGGATACACAGGATGAAAGAGTCAGGCGGATGCAGGAAGAAAATGAGCATATTACAGTTACGGTTGAAGTGAAAGAAGACATGGAATCTGCGTTAAAACAGGAAAATGAGAATGCAATGCCAAATATGTTTTTATCAGACCATGTATCGGACCCGGAAGAATACGGAACTGTTTCGATGAAAGATAATGTATATGCTTCTTTGAATACGGACGACTATTTGTTTATGTCGGAGTATGAGGGCTTGTTTGAAGAGATGAAAGAGATGCCGACAGGCATTGATACGCTGTTACTATATGCGTGTCAGTTTGATTATCATAAGGATAATGCATTGGAAAATTCCTGCTATACAGAGCGTGAAGGCAGTACGGTTGAGCTTTCCGAACTGATCTCAGATCAGGAAGAAGAATATGTGACAGAAGATAAGCTGAATCAGAAGACGGCATATTTTGATTTCAGCGCGCTTGGAAATGCACTTCTGCTTTCTGATGAGGATGTATGGAAATCAGTGTTTAAAAAGAATTCTGTTCCAACAGAGGATACGTTAAGCAGTCTGTCGGGCATACAGGCGTTTCGCCGGAAAGCGGAAGAGAAAAATGACAATGAAGAGAAAGCATTTCAGATTAATAGAGCGCAGGATGGTGAATTATACGGGAGCAATCTTGTATCCGGAGTGGCATATCGCTCCCGGATGAATGAAGCGGCAAATCAGGATGAGGAAAAAGGCGCAAATCCCTTGAGTGGATATAAAACGTATGTGGTTATGCAGGATCATAAAATGCTGGTGAGTTTTTCAGAGCGGTATGCTATTACAGGAGAATCCAGCGAAGGGCAAAGGATTGCGTGCATGCGTCTGCTGTGGGTAATGTTAAGTGAAATCGGCCAGGCGAAAAAGAATGCTCCGGGACAGACGACATACCCGATTCTTTGCAGCGTATTTGAAGAGTTTCCGGATTACAATGCCGGTTATGACGGATTTATCCGTCTGGTAAATGATTATCAGGAATGCGTTCTGACAGGCAACGACAGCCGTATGGCGCAGATTTTTGTATCTGGACTGGAAGGTAAGGCGGAAAAAGAAGAGATACGGGAGTATTGTGAAAAATATATTTCGGAATGAGGAGGAGAAATGAGATGAACGTAAGAAAAAGGATCATTGCTTATGCTATGTGTTATGTCATGGCGCTGGCGATGCTGCCGGTGTCGGTTGTTGGGGCTGATGTGGGGGCTGGAGGAGATGTGGGAGATACGGAATGTAACTGCGAAAATCCCAATTGGGAAAGTGAAGTGGTGTTTTTATGCGGTTATGGTGATACAGATGAAACATGGGAAAAAATTAATGATGCAGATAATGAGGCAATGAGAGCATGGCTGGAAAATTCTGACAGGCGCTGTAAAGTGAGTGTAACATGTCAAAATGAAGGGTGTGGAGGCAATGAGATATTTGGACCAGTAGAAGTAGAACTGATAGAACAAGGTAGCGCAGATGCTCAATGTGAAAGCGATGGTATACAGATATGCAGTACAAAAGTAATTATTAATGAGATAGAAACAAGTTTTACAGGAAGTGTACGTATTCCCCCAAAAGGACATACAGAGGTGGTAGATCCTGCTGAAGAAGCAACCTGTGAGAAGGAAGGAAGAACGCAGGGGAGTCATTGCAGCGTGTGCAATACAGTGATTGTAGAACAAAAAACGATACAGAAGAAAGGACATACAGAGGTGGTAGATCCTGCTGAAGAAGCAACCTGTGAGAAGGAAGGAAGAACGCAGGGGAGTCATTGCAGCGTGTGTAATAAAGTAATTCAAAATCAGGAAATAGTTCCACCAACAGGTCATAGCTATGAACCAATTTGGGGAGATTGGATAGAAAAAGAAGGGAGTTACACAGTGACAGTTGCATTTATGTGCAGCAAATGTGATGATAAAGTTGAAGAACAGAATGCTGAAATAACTGCCATAACATCACAGGATCCAACTTGTACCGAGACTGGAAAGATGGAATATATTGCAAGCGTGCAGAAAGGAGAGAAAACATATCAGAAACCGGATCCAAAGATAGAGGAGATTCCGGCAACAGGTCATAATATTGAAAAGGTGATCTGGAGTGAGTGGATAAAAGAAGGAGATAGTTATGCAATAACGGCTGCTTCTCCGTGCAACAATTGTGATAATACCATAGAATTTGAGAGGGAAGACATTAAGATAGATGAAGCTGTTACAAAAAAACCTACCTGTACAACAAATGGAACAAAAAAATATACTGCAAGCGTAGAGTTTAATGGCAAAATATATTCAAATAAAATCATTCAAGATGAAAATATTTCTTCTACAGGCCACAGCATAACCACCCACATGCAGCCGCCTACCGACACGGAGGAAGGCATTCTGACATACAACTGCGATGTCTGCAAATATGTACAAGAAAGATTTGTGCTTCCCAGAAAGACAATGGAAATCAAACTGGGACAAACTGCAACTGTAATCAGTGACGCCTCAAAATGCACCTTTGCCCTGGTAAATGCAGAAAACTATCAGAATTATCTGACGTTGGATTCTGGGACTGGAGAAATCAGAACAGATACAAAAAAATTAAAAAATTTAAAAAAAATAGATAAATCTGCGGATATCCAGGTAAAAACAGCAGGAATGACCTATACCGTAAAAGCGTCCATTCAAATTCCCGCTCCTGCTGTCAAAATTAAAACAAAGAAAGTAGGAGACCGTTACCGTTTCACATTCAAATACAATGTCAAAAAACTCGGAGCAGGTAAAATAAAGGTCGTCTGTAATTTAAAAGGTTTAAAAAAGGATGTCTTTCAACGGTATTTAAGCAGCCCAAAAAGCAACAAAGATTCGTATGTTAATTTATATCTAGGCAAAAATAAAAAAGTTACATTTACGATTACGGCGTACTACGGAAAAAAAGGAAAAATTGCTTCGCAGAAAACAGAAAAAACATTTGTAAAAATAAAACAGAAATTAAAAGAAGCAGAGTAAAGGAAGGATAAAAGCAGATATGAAATTATGTATGGGATGCATGGAGAAGATCGAAGATCACCTATCAGACTGCCCTTATTGCGGTTTCAATGAGCATACGCTCAGACAGGAATCCTATTATCTGGATCCAGGAAGTATTGTAGGCGGCAAATACATAGTCGGAAGGGTATTAAGTTATGGAGGGCATACCGTCTCCTATCTGGGAATGGATGCGGAGAAGGATTTGAAAGTAATTGTAAAAGAGTATCTTCCCAGTGATTTTTCTACCAGATCGGAAGGAGAAAAGGATGTTACCATTTATTCCGGCGACGGCCAGATACAGTTTGAACAGGGACTGACCAATTTCTTAAATGAAATGAATCATATTCAGCATCTGAAAAATGCGCCGGGAATCGCGGAGGTGTATGACTGTCTGGCGGAAAATGAAACAGGATATGTGATTTCCGAATATGTGGAAGGAAAGACGCTAAAAGAGATTTTAGCGGAAGGCAGAAAATACAGTGTGGAAGAAGCCGCAGAGTTTATCAAAAAGATCCTTCAGGGATTATCAGAAGCCCATAAAGAAGACGTTGTGCATTGCGACATTTCAACCGAAACGATTATGGTTACTAAAGAGGGCGACATCAAACTTATGGATTTTGGAGCGACACGTTATGTGACTACAGCCAATTCCAAAAGTTTATCGATCATTTTAAAAAGAGGCTATGCGCCAGAAGAACAATACCGTAGCAAAGGACAGAGAGGACCGTGGACAGACGTATATGCCGTAGGAGCCGTTTTGTACCAGATGATTACTGGCGTGGTTCCGCAGGAGTCTGTGGAACGCGCGTTGTCAGATGATTTAAAAGAACCGTCAAAGCTTGGGATATCCATTCCAAAAAATATAGAAAATGCATTGATGAATGCTTTGAATGTGTACCAGGAAGAGCGGACGCCGTCGGCAGAAATATTTCTGGAGGAATTGAACAGCGATGACGTAAAACGGATTAAGGTAAAACAGAGAAAAAATAAAACCGGAAAGTTTCCTGTCTGGGCAAAAGCACTGGTAGCGGTTTTTGCCTGCGTAGTTCTGGCGGGAGGCGCCTATGTCATCCGGAAAATGTCTGAAGAGAATCAGGAAACGTTAGACAGCAGGGCAATTGTTATGCAGGATTTTCGAAACAAATCCAAAGATGACGCAATCGCTTATATTGATAAGCTGAATCAGGAACACAGCGGATGGAATATTCGGATTGATACACAGGAGTTTGTGTTTGATCTGACAAAAAACAGCGATACCATAGCTGATCAGAATATCACTCCGGGTACTGTATTGTACGATCCGGATAAGACAGTTCAGGAGGAAACGGCGGAAGGACTCTCTTATGACAGGGAAGGCAACGTCACTGGTACTGTTTCCTTTACGCTCTATAGTCAGGAAAAAATACATTACAGTGAGATTCAGGAAATGAATAATGCTTACGTACTTGCACAGAAGTTAAAAATAGACACAAATAATAAAAAATGTTTTATTGAGGAAGAAAGGGAAGGCAGTAATTATTTTGATCTGGTTTCTTTAGAAGTGGCTGGAACAGAAATTACATCCGAAGAACTGGAAAATAATCCGGATAAAGTAATCGGCTACAGTCCTGATATGAAAATTCACTACTGCGCTTCGGATTTCTTTTACTGGCAGGAATTGCCGGATTTTATCGGAGAATACAGGCTGATTTCTGATGTGCCCGAACAACAGCTATACCGGTATGCCGATGAAAATGCCAGAGAGGAAACAGAAGTAAAGAGGCTGGAGAACAGTAATCTGGTGGACAGGGGCTATTTTGCTTTAAAATCAAAGGGACATGTCGCAGGAGAAATGATAGAGCAGACGATAGCTCCCGGTGAAGAGTATGATGAGAGTCAACCAGGGAAAAATCCTTTAAAAATCAAGGTGATTGACGGAATTTTTGACTATCAGGGAAAGACGGCGGAACAGTTTATCAAAGAAATTAAGAAATATGGATTCAAAGAAAATTTTGATGTGGTTATAAATACCGGTGAAAAGACAGATAACTACGGATGGAATATCGTGAGCGTGGAAGTACGTGATTCAAACACAAAAAGCGAACTGGATTTTTTTAAACCTGATGAGGATGGTGTGAATGTATTTTTTTACATTACGGTAAAAGAGCCTCCAAAGCAGCCGAAAACACCTCCAAGGCAGCAGAAACCGGCATCAGAGCAACAAAAGCCTGCGCCAGAACCGACGCCCGCTCCTGCAACTTCGCCAAAGCAGGAAAAACCATCGAAGGATGATCACGATGCATAGAGCGTATCTGACAACTGCCCTCCGTCAGACAGACAGTATGATCCGTCTGGATACACTCAGGCAGTAGAAACGGAAAAAGACGATACAGGGAGAGAACGCCGATGAGAATTTGTTATCATTGCATGCAGCAGATTTCAAATGAAAAAGAAGATACCTGTCCAAAATGCGGACAAAGATTAAAAGCCGTGCGTAAGGCAGAACGGTTTCTGGAGCCGGGAACGGTTTTAGGAGGCAAGTTTCTTGCAGGCGATCCGTTAGGAGCCGGAGGTTTCGGGAATACCTACATCGGTTGGGACAATCTTCTGTTTCGCAAGGTTGCGATCAAAGAATTTTATCCGGAACAATACTGTATCCGCGGGCAGGATGGCAAAACGGTAACCGTGACGGATGTAAAAATGAGAGCCAGATTTATCAGAGGGCGGCAGGAGTTTTTAGAAGAGGCCAGGAGAGTTGCGGCGCTGCATGAAGTGCAGGGTGTGGTGGAAATTTCTAATTTTTTTGAAGAAAACGGCACAGGTTATATTGTAATGGAATATCTGGAAGGAATGGACATAAGAACCATTTTAAAAAAATCCGGAGACAAAAAAGACTATGCATGGAGCAGGCGTGTCATTCTGTCTGTGCTTTATACCTTAAATGAAGTTCATAAAAGAGGGGTCATTCACAGGGACATCGCGCCGGATAATATATTTGTCACAGAAGAGGGAATCATTAAGCTCATTGATTTCGGGGCGGCCAAATACGCTTCGGCAGAGAATGCAGCAGAGATTACGCTGAAGACTGGATATGCTCCGATAGAGCAATACAGCAGGATGGCGAAACAGGGATCCTACACTGATTTGTATGCAGCAGCGGCATTATTTTATCGGATGCTGACAGGACAGAAACCGATTCCTGCCAATGAACGCGTCAAACAGGACGGATTGATTCCGCCGTCACAAATGGGAGTTATATTGCCAGAGCAGGCAGAACTGGCGATCATGGTATGTTTAAATGTTATGCCCAAGTATCGGCTGCAGAGCGCTGTTGATTTTATGGAGGCTTTGGATGGGAAAAATTTTATTCCTGTCTATGAGCCGGAATGGATTTTACCTCCGGCGGAAGAAAAAAAAGGTTTATGGGAAAAGATAACAATGCTTCCGGCTATGGCAAAAGCTGCCTTGTGTTTTGCCTGTATCAGCATGATGGGACTGGCTGCTTTTGGTGCATCGACAATAATGCATAACGCAAAAGCGGCGGCAAATCTGGCGGATGCGGACAGGGATGGCATGCTTACTATGGAGGATTACAGCGGACAGTCTTATGAAGAAGCGGTTGCAAAATTAGAACAGAAAGGATTTGTAAATATCGCCGCGCCGGAATATGTCTTGGACAGCAGGCAGGAAGGGGAGATTTTACAGCAGAATATAAAACCCTCCGATTCTGTTTTAAAAGAGGATGAAATTTTCTTTACCGTCAGCGGCGGCGATCGGTACTATACGATGCCGGATTTTATGGGCGAAAAAGAGGAAGATGTGATTCGCTCTTTTACAGAAAAAAATTTTGACGTACAAGTGTATGAAAATCCCTGTGACAAAGAGAGGGAGGTACATACGGAAACCGGGGAAAATGAAAGTCTGGCCAAAAAGAAAGGAAAAATTATTGTAAAAAGATGTTTTTCCGAAAATTACAGAGCCGGAATCTGCTTTGACCAGTCTATAGAGCCGGAGGAAACATGTGAGGTGGATACAATAATAATATTGTCGGTTTCTGTGGGCGGGGAGTTGAAAGACTTTGATGTTGCTGTGCCGGATCTTATCGACGCGACATTGGAGGAAGCGGAGGAACGGCTGAAAGCTTCAGGGTTAGAGAAAATCGTGAAATTAGAATTATATTATGAAGAGGAAGACAGGGAGAGGGAATCAGATGCCGTCTATGTGGCAAAGCAGAGTATTGAGGCAGGAAAAACTGTGAACCGTTATCAAGATCAGGGAATCAGTTTCAGGCTGGGGCTGAAAACGGCACATCAGAAATCCCAGAAGAAGGGGTAGATACAAATGCGAAAAAAAATAATTGATCCGAACATGCTGTGTATGGGTTGTATGGAAAAACTGGAGCAGGCAGGGTGTCCCTGTAAAAAGTGCGGATTTGATGTGCGGCGGTATCAAAGACCGGAAAACAGTCTGCCTTTATATGAAATTGTAAACGGAAAATATCTGATAGGGCGGGTAATTGGTATCGGAGGATTTGGAATCACCTACATTGCGTGGGATTTTTATCAGGGAAAGCGCGTATGCGTAAAGGAATATTTTCCACGAGAAATTGCAGTCCGGAATTTTCATGGACATACGTATTCCGAGCAGATTTCTATTTCGGTTAATTACAGTGTGGAAACCGGTACGCAAAATCCGGACAGAATGCAGTCTGCTTACCGGAAAGGCTTGGAATCCTATATAAAAGAAGCAGAAAACCTGTCTAAATATTATTTGATGCCGGGGATTGTATCAATTCGGGATTTTTTCTACGGAAATAATACGGCATATATTGTAATGGAATACATAGATGGTATAGATATGAAAAGATATGCGAAACTTCGCGGCGGAAGGATGATGCCGGAAGAGGTATTTGCGCTGTTAAAAGACGTTTTAAAAGCATTGGATGTGATACATAAGGATAATATCATTCACAGAGATATTAGTCCCGATAATATTATGCTTACAAATAAGCTGCAGGCAATCCTGATTGATTTTGGAGCTGCCAGAGATTATGGAAATGGAAAGAATGCTCCGGTTCTGCTCAAGCATGGATATGCTCCGGTTGAACAGTACAAACGGGGTGCACAACAGGGACCATGGACAGATGTATACAGTATGTGCGCCAGCATTTATTATCTGTTGACGGGGCATCGGCTTCCGCCTTCGGTGAAACGCATGGAATGCGATACGGTTAAGGGACTTCGCGCGATGGGAATTCCGGTTTCGGAAAAACAGGATTATGTGATCTGGAGAGGACTTCAGATAAAACCGGAGCAAAGATATCAGTCGATGGCAGAGTTATATCAGAGTCTTTATGGAGAATTAATATGATGGGATTGTCAAAGATTTGCCGGGGATGTTTCAAAGAATGGGTGAAGGAAGATACGGCGTGCTCCCACTGTGGCTGGGAACCGGAACAAAAGTATGAAGCCGTTTTGGAATGGACAATCGGAGATTTGTTTGAAAAAAGATATATGCTGGGTATGTTGTATTGCCAAAGCCCGGATGCAGCGATTTGGAGAATTTATGATACGGCGCTTGGAATTTCTTATTTCGCATTGCGGACAGCGCCTGAAGATGAAAAGCGTTTATATCTTCTGGCAGAACAGATGAACAAATCAGATTTACTGCTTGATAATCAAATCTGTGTTATGGCAGTTAAGAGAATCGGAGAAAAAATGGTTTTACTTTTTTCTGTATTAGAATCTGCAAAAAACGTGGATGCGCTTGAACATATTTTAAGTGAAAAAACGCAGTCGCAGGATGAGTGGAACGTCTGGTCTAAACCTAAAGATACACCTCAAAAGGAGCAGACGCTTCCGACGGGAACGAGTTTAAATGACAGATATTTGATTCTGGACTGTATTGGCATAGGCGGTTTTGGGATCGTATATCTCTGCAGAGATATGTATCTGCAGCGGTTTGCAGCGGTAAAGGAATACTTTCCTGCAGAATGGGTAAATCGTGAGGAGCAACAGTATGTGACGGTAAAAAAATCACAGTTTCTGGTATCTTATCAGTTTGGACTTAAGTCTTTTTATCAAGAAGCAAAGATTATGGCAAAGTTTATTCATGCGCCTCATATTGCGACAATTTATGACGTTATGGAAGCAAATGATACGGCATACCTTGTCATGGAATATATTTCAGGAATCAGCATAGGAAGGGAAATGCGCAGAAGGGATTACCGGCCATACCATCCAAAAGAGGTAAAAGAGATTCTGTTTCCGGTATTAGAGACCCTTAGTATAATTCATGAGAAAAGAATCATTCACAGCGATATCAGTCCCGGAAATATTATACGGTCGTGGGAAGGAGAGCCTTTTCTGGTTGATATGGGTGCGGCGAAATATACATCAGGTTCCCGGCCCGTTTTAAGTGCTTCCTTTCTGAAACCGAATTATGCGGCGCCGGAACAATACCAGACGGCAAAAGAGGGAATTCCCAAAAACGAAGGGCCGTGGACAGACCTTTATGCTCTGGGAGCTACCGCATATTATCTGCTTACAGGGCAGAAACCTCCGGATGTCATACAGAGATTAAAGGGGATAAAGACAGAGGTGGCATTTCCGAAAGGACGCAGATTCAAGAAGAAAAAACAGTGGATGAACATGATTAATCATGCAATGGCTTTGGAAATCAGAGAGCGCATGCAGTCTGTGGAGGAATTCGAGGAAGAGATGAAGAAATTGACGGAGTAAAAGGAATTTCCTGCGTTTTCTCTGATTCGAAAAACGCAGGGAAATCAGAAACAACAAAATGAAAAGGATGGATCGGTATGACAAAACTTCGATTTGTACTTGGAGATAAAGATGATAGATATTTGAAGAGGCTTTCAGATTATATTACTTTCCGATATGGAGATAAAATTGAGCTTTATACATTTACGGAGAAACAGCTGTTAAACTCTTTTCTTACGGAGCACAAGGCCAATGGCGTATTTGTCGGAAAAGGTTTCATGGAAGTCAGGAAATATGTTGCCTCTGCCGCTTGTTTTGCTTATCTGTCGGAAGGAATTGAAACAGAAAACTATGAAGATACCATGATATTTGTGAAATATCAGAGTGCGGACGCCCTTGTAAAAGAAATGATCGCTCTGTGTTCTGAGCAGGTTTCAGAAGTTTATCCGGGAAAACATACGAATGGGAACGGAAAAGTTATTTTATTTGAGTCCCCTGTGGGAGGCGTCGGAACAACGTTAACGGCGGCTGCCTGTGCATATTATTTTACAGGACAAGGGAAAAAAACGTTGTATTTGAATTTAGAGGAATTTGGTTCGGTAAAAGGAATTTTTCAGGGAGATGGGAGATTTGAGTTTAGAGACGCGGTTTATGCCTTAAAGTCCAGAAAGACGAATCTCCATTTAAAGCTGGAAAGTATTATAAGAGAAGACGATACCGGCGTTTTTTTTATTGAGCCATGCAGCCAGCCTGTAGATTTGCAGAGCTTTACGGAGGAAGAGGCAAGGCGCTTTCTGAAAATTCTGTCGGAAGAAGAGGACTTTGACGCCGTCATCATAGACAGAAACAGCAGGCTGGATTCTATGAGTTACAAATTGCGGGAAATTGCGGATGACATTGTTCTTGTAGCGGCGGAACAGAGAATGCAGAATGAAAAAATTCAGAAATTAATGCAGGCTATAAAGCTGGAAGAAGAAAAACTGCAGCTGAAGATTTGTGATAAATTACAGATCCTTTATAACGGATATGCTGCAGAGATCGGTTTCAGGGCGGATAATAAGATAGCTATTCCGGCTTTGGGAAGACTGCCGAAAACAGAAGGCGCTACAGAAAAACAGATACTGGAACGTTTTGCAGCAGAAGATATTTTTCGGAAATTGTTATAAAGGTGGGCGCAGAAGATGAAAAAAACAGAGTTGTCAGAATTTGCAGCACGTATACGAAGCTGTTTGATGAACGAATATTCGTTAAATACGATGTCAGACGAGGCCGTGCAGGATGCGATTGACGTTTTGCTGGAACGGGAACAGAAGGGAATTTATATTTCCATTGAAGAACGGGTACATATTGCAGATCAGGTGTTTGGGGCAATCCGTGGGTTCGGAATACTGGACGTTATTATGAATGACGACAGTATTACAGAGGTTATGGTGAACGGCCCGGATGAGATTTTTATCGAGCAGGAAGGGCATGTAAAAAAAATAGAGGAAGCTTTTGAAAACGAACAGAAATTAGAAGATGTGATTCAGAGAATGGTAGGACAGGCAGGAAGGGAAGTAAATCAGGCGAATCCAATTGTAGACACCAGGCTGCCCGATGGTTCCCGTGTAAATGTGGTTTTGCCGCCTGTTTCTTTAAAAGGAGCCATTGTTACAATTCGTAAATTTTCAAAAACCCCCATGACAATTGCGAAACTGTTAAGCTATGGCTCCATTACGTCGGAGGCGGCAGAATTTTTAAAAATACTTGTGAAGGCAAAATATAATATCTTTATCAGCGGGGGAACGGGTTCCGGAAAGACAACGTTTTTAAACGCCCTGTCCAACTATATTCCAAAAGATGAGCGTGTCATTACCATAGAGGATTCCGCGGAACTACAGATTGAAGGCGTGGAAAACCTGGTCAGCCTGGAGACAAGAAATGCTAATGCAGCAGGAAAGGGAGCGATTACCATACGCGATTTGATTAAATCATCGCTTAGAATGCGTCCGGAGAGAATTGTTGTGGGGGAAGTCCGGGGCGCAGAAGCGCTAGATATGCTTCAGGCAATGAATACAGGGCATGACGGTTCCTTAAGCACCGGACATGCTAATTCTACCCATGATATGTTAAGTCGTCTGGAAACTATGGTGCTTCAGGGAACGGAGGGACTGCCTTTGGAAGCAATCCGCCAGCAGATTGCATCTGCAGTCGATATTATTATTCATCTTTCCAGGATGCGTGATAAAAGCAGAAAAACTATGGAAATCACAGAAGTTGTGGGATATGAGGACAGCAAAATTTTGTTAAATCCGCTGTTTCAGTTTAAAGAAAGCAGCGAGAGTACCTTAACAAGAGTGGAGGGTGTTTTGGAACGTACAGAAAATCCGCTGAAAAATGATTTTAAGCTGCTGCTGTCAGGATATACAGGAAAAATTTAATAGATAGGAGAGTGTGTCTGTGAAAAAAGAAAAGACAAAAAAGCCGGAAAAAGAACAAAAGCAAAAAAAGCAGAGAAAACATGCGTATGAGCCAATAGAAGGAGTATTGGGAGAAGCCTGTGATTATCATGTGTATGATATGAAAATACAGGACCGCATCGCTGCCGGATGTATTGCTGCCGTCATCGGAATGGTTGTGGTATTTGTTTTTTTTCGCATTCTGCCGGCTGCAGCGGCAGCTGGAATCATTCTGATTTTCCCTGCCCAGAACCTTTACCGAAATTATAAAATAAAAAAGAGACAGAAAGAACTTTTGCTTCAGTTTAAGGATCTGTTGGAATCTCTGGCAACCTCCTACTCGTCAGGACAGAATACGCAGGGGGCGTTTGGGGATGCAAAAGCGGATATGGTTTCCATTTATGGAGAAAAGGCGGATATTACGGCAGAAGTAGAATTGATTGCAAATGGAATTGCAAATAATATTACGCCGGAGACGCTGTTGTCTAATTTTGCGGCAAGAAGCGGTTTAGAAGATGTGGAGATCTTTGCAAATGTGTTTGAGGTGGTCAACCGTCAGGGCAGCAATTTAAAGGACGTTATTTCTGACAGCAGGGAGATTATCAATGACAAGATTGAAATTGAAATGGAAATTGAAACAATGCTGCAGGGAAATAAGAATGAATTGAATATTATGATTGTAATGCCTCTGGTGATTGTAGCAAGCGTCAGCGGCCTTGGGACAATGACTATTGCAAACAATACACCTTTTAACGTTGTATTGAAACTGATTTGTATCGGCGTATTTGGTGCAGCTTATTTTATGGGAAGAAAAATTGTGGATATTAAACTGTAGGAATATACACGGAGGAGAAAAAGGATGATACAGATTGTTGTTGCAGCATCAGCTACGGCGTTAGTGTTGGGCTGGATTTGGATTTTGACGCGGTATGGAGAGGGATATACGGAATTAATTGCCGGGATTGACAGGGAAATTTACCGTATGCCAGAGCTCTTTTATGTAGGATTTGGAATTATGGATCTGGTGCATTTTAATATGCATTCCAAACGGGCCAGAAAGAAGATACATGAAATCGGAGAAATTAATGGGAAGAAATATGCAGAATATTATTTTTATGTGACGACGGGGGCGCAATTTACCTATGCGTATTTGGTTTTGCTTTTCTTTTTCCTGTTTGCAGCAGTATCCGTCAACGTTCTCATAGCCGGAATCGGTATGTTTCTGGCCGTTATGGTTGTGATGTATTACGAGCAGATGTTGGGAAACCAGCTTTCTGATAGGCGAGACGCACTGTTGTCAGAATTTCCTCAGGTACTTTCCAAACTTGCATTGTTAGTCAACTGCGGTATGGTGATGAGGGATGCATGGGAAAAAGTATCAAAAACAGGAGATGGTATTCTGTATCAGGAGATGAAGATTACCATGGAAGAATTTCACAATGGCGTATCAGAACTTATGGCATACCGGAATTTTGCAGAAAGGTGTGGGTTAAAAGAAATACGCAGGTTTTCTTCTACCATGATTCAGAATTTAAATAAAGGAAATGAAGAGATTGCTTATTTTTTAAGAGAGTTATCTACAGAAATGTGGGAGGAGAAAAAGCATTTGGCGAAACGGAAGGGAGAGGCGGCCAATTCTAAATTGATGATTCCGACGGGATTGATTTTTATTGGAATTTTAGTGATGATTATGGTTCCGGCATTTTCCGGTATGTAGAGATGTAACAGCGTAATCTGTCATGAAAATGATTCAGATAAAAAATTTAAAGGAGGTACATAAGAAATGAAGGGAAAAATGAGAGAGTGGCTGGTAAAAGGAAAAGTCAGACAGATGAAAGCAGCGGAGGCAGTGAAGGAATTTGCCAGAGGGGAAGAGGGCGCTTCCCATCTGGTAGAGATTATTGTTGTGATTGTAATTGTAATTGCGATTGCAGGCGTATTCCGTGAGCAATTACAGGGTGCAATTGAGGCAATATTTGGTAATTTGACCAGCTTTATTAATGGATCAGAGCACGGCGGTGTCTGAGAAAAGCTTTATGAAAAGAACAGAACAACAAAACCGCGGCGCAGTCATGGTGGAAGCGTCCATTTATTTTCCACTGGTGATCTGCACTGTTATGACAATGCTTTATCTGGGCTTATTCCAAATGGAGGAAAGTGCGCTTGGCTATGCAGCCGAGCGCATCGTCCTGGAAGTATCCAGAGAAGAAGCGTATCCGGGATACATGGAATTTAATATGAATGAAGGACATGCAGTGGATTTTTCCTGGGCGGGCGAAATGCCGCCGCAGGATACAGTAACGTCTTATTATAAGGCGCATCATAAAAATATCGGAAGCTTATACAGGGAGTTTGGCGGACTGGAAGCTGTTTTTGGCGGAAGCGGGACTGCGGAGTCTGCGTATCGTGCGAAATATGCCAATACGGCGAATACCGTAAAAATCATTGCGCCAGGAACCGTCAGTGAACCGGACATTCAAATTAAAAAAGGGATGTTTTCTTCTACTGTAACGGTATCTATCACACATCAGTTTCCCGTGCCAGGAGTGATCCGTTATCTGGGAATTGATGAAACGCAGTATGCATTAAAGACGACAGCGACAAAAAGCATTGTCAATGCGGGAGAATTTGTTCGAAATGTGGATCTGGCGGTAGATGCGACGGAATATCTTCTGGAAAAACTGGGACTTGGCAATGATGTGAAAAAGTTAGTGGAAAAAGCAAAAAAAGTAATTGAGCTACTGTAGAGAAAAGAGGTGGATTTATGAAAGTGTGCTATCGTCACAGAGGGGCAATTTCCGTCTTTCTGACATTGATTTTACTTCCGACCGTTGTATTTGGAGGACTTGTTACAGACGCTGTCCGAATTTATCATTCCAGAAGCCTGGTATCAGAAGCGGGAGAGCTGGCAATGAATGCGGGGTTATCCCATTATGATATGAAGTTAAAAGACGATTACGGTCTTTTTGTTATGGATATATCAAAGAATGATATGACAAAAACACTGGAACAATATTTTGTAAATTCCATTCGAGCTTCCGGTCTGGAAGGAGCAGAGAACGCGGCAAGCATGCTGGATTTAAAATGTGATGATTTTAAGGCCTGCGGCGTTATCGGTTCGGAAATTTATCAGACGGAAGTAGAAAAGCAGCAGATTTTAGAATATATGAAATACCGCGCTCCGGTGTGTCTGGGAGAAGAACTTTTGGGAAAGTTGAAACAGATCAAAGAATCCAAACAACAGGCGGAAGCGATGAAAGCGCAGGTGGAATATGCGGAGAATATGGATGAGCTGCAGGACTGCTGTGAGAAAGCATATGATAAATTAAAAAAATATGTAAATGAAGCAGAGGAAAATACCCCGATTACCGTTATGTCAGTAAATGGAGCTATAAATGCTGCAGAAGCATCCTTAAAAGAAGGAGCGAAACATTATTTGCTGATGGATGTGATTGATCAGTATAAAGAAAAAGGAAGCAGCGCCAAAGAAGGAGAAACAATTGGTTTTATGGAGGACTTTGTGACGCAGGCGGAAACACTTTCGAGCTGCACAGAGGGAAATGCAAAAGATTTTATGGAAATCTGTCTTGCCTGTCTGTATGACCGGAAAACGGTGGAAGAAATGGGACTTCCCAATTTTTTGGAGCTGGATAATAACCAGAGAGTGATCTATAACAATTATATGACAAAGCAAACTTTGGTGAGTGATTATCGTAAAAAGTTGGAAATCAGGGCAAAATCCTGCGTACAGGATGCCTGGAATGCGATTTCCTCCTGGTATGTGAAAATTTATCAGGCCGAAGATTATGCCAAGGAGGCTAAAAAACAGCTGGATAAATTAATGGAGAAATTAAAAGATGTCAGAAAAAGCCATGATAACTGGGAAGGAAAGGTAAATGCGCTTTCCGATTCGGAAATGAAGCAGAGTATGCAGGAGAGCTTAAAGCAGGACAGCTATAATGAGCTTTTGAAAGAAGATAAAGTAGAGGCGTTTTATCAAAAAATTGAAACGAATATCGCGAACTTAGATCAGATGAAGAACTGCCTGAAAGATTTAAAATTCTGCGGCCTGGGTATGACGGCGGGAGCTCCTTCTTTTTTAACCATACAGCAGAAAGTGCAGCAGTATGCATTTTTTCCGTCCTCAAATGAGAAGATTATGGCAGAAACAGATGCGCAGGCAGAACATTTTATATCTGTTGAGTTTGTGAAAACAGAGATACCCACAGGATGCGAACTGTTTACTCTGAAAAGTGAAGAGATCTATAAAGAAATGGCGGAGATCTGCAAAGAAAAAGAAGAAAGCGAAGACAGCAAAGATAAGAAAAAGAAAACCGATCAGCTGCTTAGTGACTCTGATATGGATGAATCAGAGGGTATTTCGGGATTGACTGATGCAGATTGGAACAGTGTTACATTGCCGTCTGATGTATTAAGCCAGGCTCAAGAAGACAGTGCAGAAAATGCGGTTATGAAAGATGGAAGCACAGACAAAGGCGGCAGGAAAAAGGCTATGACAAATGCCAAAAACAGTATTTCGGCGACAGCAGATCTGTTGGGATCGTTAAGCGAGATTCTGGAAAAGGGAATTGAAAATATTTGTATTATGGAGTATGGAATGCAGATGTTTTCCTATTATACTGTAGATAAGGATGACGGTGGAAAAGAAATTAACGATGTACGTTCCATAAGCAACCGGAATTTAAAAGACGACGCTCTGTATAAATCAGAAGTGGAGTACATGCTGTGGGGAAAGAAAAACGCGCAGGAAAATGTAAAAAATACAAAACTTCTTCTGTATGGCATCCGTGCTCTGTTTAACTTTGTTTATGCGTTCAGCGACAGTACCGTAGGAGCCACGGCAAGAAGTCTCGCAACCATAATGTCCTGCGGACATGTCTATCTGGTTCCCGTCTTTGAAGTTATTTTGAAAGTGGCGCTGGCGGGAGCGGAAACGGTCATGGATGTAACGGAGCTGATGAACGGAAAGTCGGTCGTTCTGTTTAAGAAATATTCTAATGCCTGGATTTCGCTTGAAACATTTGGAAAACGCGTCGTAAATGGCAGTGATTCTTCCGTAAAAATGAATTACAGAGAATACATGACGGCATTTCTTCTAATCAATACATTTGGCAGTAAGGAAACAAAGACGCTTGCCAGAATTGCGGACTGTATTCAACTGAATACAGGAATTGATATTACGGAAAAATGCTATACCATGGTTTCTGTTAATGCAAAAGTGCAGTCCCGCACAACGTTTATGAGCAAAGCAGCCAATCTTCCGGGCAGCGGTTTGGGAGCGGCGTCAAATGACTGGCATACGATTCCTTATCAGAGTGTGTTGGGATATTAATGGAGGGGGGAATGCAGAATGAAAAGGCAGCGGGAAAAGGGATCCATGACCGTAGAAGCGGCTTTGTTTCTTGTGATATTTTTAATGGGATTTCTGACAATTATCAATTTTGCAAGACTAGTCAGGGCAGAGGTGGCTATGCGTCATGCGATTAATGGAACGTCAATGCAGATTTCCCAGTACGGATATCTGCTGACAAAAACCGGAATCGCAAAAGAACTGACACAGACAGCGAACGAGGCAAAGCAGATCAAATCGGATATCAGTGAAGTGGGAAGTGCAGTCAGTAATCTGTCAGACGCATTGGGCGGCGTTGCCACAAGCGGAGTGACAGAGGAAAGCGTCAATCATCTTATAGATGCAGTGTCTGATTCCGGCGGAGCATATCAGATTGCAAAAAGCTATTTTCAAAATCCGAAAGGATTGATGAACGGATTAATCGCTCTTGGGAAAAACAGTCTGGAAGAGTATGCCGCAACGGCGCTTGTATCAAAGATAGCGGAGAGCCAAGTCGAACTGTATTTAAGCCGGATTTCAGACGATCCGGATGCATATCTGGAGGGACTTGGCATTGCAGGAGGCATAGAAGGGCTGCATTTTCAGGAATCAAAATGTATCGCGGGAGGAACAAAGGATATCTGCATTGTGGTGGAATTCAGTGTGGAAAATCAGATGTTTCCATGGATGAGCTTTGGAACAAAAAAGATGAAAGTAAGCTCTTCTACAAGAATCTGGTAAAGGAAATAAAGCGAGGATGAAGATGAAAGCGACAGGAAAAAAAGTGGCGGCGGCATTCGGGATATTTTGTTACGCGGCGGCATTCTTATTCGTAGCTAATTTGCTGGAATACGGCCCGGTGAAGATTTTTCGTTATGAAATTCTGGCAGCGGCCCTGTTTTATCTGGCAGTTCTGGATATTAAGAGCAGGATTGTTCCAAATCGGTTTTTGCTGATCTTAGCTGCAGTCCGGATTCTGTGTTTCCTGCCGGAGGCAGTGTTGTATCCGGGATACCTAGGCGGATTTCTGACAGCGTCGCTGTTCGGAGCCGGGGCGGCAATGCTGATTCTTATAGTGGGAAATTTCATATGCAGACAGGGCATGGGATATGGAGATATTAAGCTGTTTGGCGTCATCGGTTTTTATACCGGTCCTCAGACAGTGCTTGGCGTGTTGTTTTTTTCGCTGATATTTGCAGCTGCTTACAGCATCGTTTTTATGCTTATGAAAAAAATAAAAGCGAAGGATGAAATTCCCTTTGTTCCGTTTGCGGCTGCCGGTTTTGCGATTGCCGGTCTGCTTGGGGTTTAACGCGGGACAGTTAGTTTGGTAGATTGAGAAACAAAGGAGTGAGTAAATATGAAAAAAGCAATTACAGTTCTGTCTGTAGTTTTGCTCTGCCTGGGGTGGTATCAGACTGTAGATGCTGTATTCGGCAGATTGTCAAAATATGACGCGCATGTAAAAGCAGCGGAAACATATGCAGAAAAAGAAATTTATGAAGATGCTCTGACGGAATATCAAGCAGCTCTGGAATTAAAGCCAGAATCTGCTAAGATCAAATTAAATATAGCCAGAATGCAGCTTGCTCTGAATAATAAAGCTGAATTTGTGCTGATCTGCGAGTCATTCATCCGGCGGGATACCGTCAATCAGGAGGCGCTGGAGCTGCTGGTGGATTATTATGATAAAAGCGGGGAACAAGATAAAATCGTTTCTCTTTTGAAAGAACTAAGAGACGAGCATGGGAAAGATAAGAATATTCAGAAACTGTGGACAAAATACCGGGGCAGTTATATGGAGCTTTACTATACATATGAAGAAATGAAACCTTTTTACGGTACAGCCGCCGTCGTAAAAAACGAGGGAAAATACGGCCTGATCAATACGCAGGGAGAAAATATATTTGCACAGGAGTATGACGGCATTACAGATTTCTCCAAAGAAAAAAGAATGGCGGCCGTATCCGAAAACGGATTGTGGTACTACATGAATGAAAAAAATCACAAAAAGATCGTGCCAGACGACTCATATGATTTCCTTGGAATCATATCAGAAGAGATGGCGGTAGTGGGAAAGAATCAGAAATTCGGTTATGCAGATACGGACATGAATCTGCTTGCCAAATGTGAATGGGATTTTGCCAGTAATTTATATCACGGTGTGGCAGCGGTGAAAAAAGGAGATGCATGGAAACTGCTGGGAAGTGATCTTAAGCAGAAAACAGATGAGACGTATGAGGATATTCTGGTTGACGAAGCCGGATTTTGTTCCGGGCAGGAACGTATTTTTGCCAGACAAAAAGGCGTCTATCGGCTTCTGGATACAGATGGAGAACAGGTGGGCGAGCTTGTGTTTGAAGACGCAAGGCCGTTTGGGGAAGATGAGATGACGGCAGTCTGCATGGATGGTAAATGGGGATTTATTAATGTGGACGGCGAGCTCGTGATCCCGTGTGAGTTTGAGGATGCAAGAGCGTTTGCGTACACGCTGGCTCCTGTCAAAAAAAAAGGAAAGTGGGGATATATCGACACGGTGGGGGAAATTGTGATCAAACCGCAATTTGAGGATGCATATGCGTTTAATCAAAACGGCACAGCGCCGGTAAAAGAAAAGAACTGGTTTTTAATTCAGCTGTATGCATTGCAATAGGAGGAAAATATGGGAACATTTACCTGTGAAAAACAGGGAGCGAATACGATATTGGTTTATTCCCTGGATATGAATGAAAACATAGATACACTGGCGGCGGGAATGGTGGCAAATAACAGAATAGAGGGTATTTTATCGCCTGGATTTGTACAGAATAATATGATGCGCCAGTTAAAATATAATATATCTTCTAAAATTACATTAAAAAAGTATTTTTCCGGAACGGTAAAAAAGAAACAGGTAATCGGCATATTCCGCAGTCTGACGGAGATTTTCATACAGGCGGAAAAATTTCTTTTGGGAGAAGAAAGTTTTTTGCTGGACTGGGAGCATATTTATGTAAATGCGAGCAGCGCTGACGCATACCTGCTCTGTTTTCCCATTGAAAAGGAAGAGAGGGAACGGATCAGTTATTATGAGCTGATTCATAAGATGATCTATCAGTTAAAATTCGACGAGTCGGAGAACTGCGTCTATGTGGCGACTCTAATTAATTTTATCAATAAAAAAGAAAGCTTTACATTTCGCAGTTTTTTGGAAACGTTAAGAAAAATAGAACTGGAAATTCAGATGAAAGAAGAAAGGCGGAGCATAAGGGAAACAGCGCCAGCTGGAAGAATGATTTCTGACCAGGGAAATATCATACAAGCAGCAGTGGCAGCTTCTCCGATACCAGTACCGCCGGTTCTGGCGGAAGAAGAGAAAGAAACAGAAAAGAAAAAAAGTAAGAGAAAAGAGAAGAAAGAAAAAAGAGAAGAAAGAAAAAAGGAAAAGAAAGAAAAGTGGTTTTCTCTGTCTTTCGGAAGAAAAAAGAAAGAAGAAGTAAAGCAGCCTTCTTTTGCGATTCCAGGACAGCCATATGTGACGCCGAAAGATACGGAATTAGATTCTTCGTCAAAAATGAGCTGTATTCCAAAAGACTCGGCGCCAAAAAAACAGGTCAGGACAGCGGAACCCATGAGAGAGGCAGTGTTACCGCCGCAGGAGCCGTATGGGAGTATGGGACTGAAAAATGAAGAAACAAGAGCTGCGGTTTTCGTAAAATCAAATGTACAAAGAAACGTGATGATCACCCGTATGAGAAATGGAATGACGGCAGAAATTAATAAAGAAGTGTTTCGTATTGGAAAATCAAATAATTTTAACGATTTCTGCATTTCCGATAACGGCACGGTTAGCCGCAGCCATGCAGATATTCTTCTTATGCCGGATGGAGTTTATATTCGGGATAATCATTCACTGAACCATACCTATGTGAATGAACAAATCGTGCAGTCAGGAACGCAGATAAAATTATCGGACGGCGACAGTATTCGGCTGTCGGATGAGGATTTTGTGATTTCGATTCGGTGATGAAATGATTTAACATATAGAACATAGCGGCGCAAAGGCGCATGGAAGAGAAATTTTTTTGAAACCATGCGTCTTTTTGTGTTCAAAAATAAGTCAGGAAAAAGTGTTGGAACAACAAGAACGTTTCTCTGACAGGCATGCGCTAAGGGTGCAGCATGTGTTTTTTTCAGAATAAAAAGCAGTGAATTGATTGAAAATAAAAGCAGGAAAGTGAAAATAGATTTATAAGTTTTTTATTCTGACAAAAATCATGAGGAGGAATATGTTTTGAATTACATTACAGAATCGGAAATACGGGCGTTTGAAAATAGCCTGTACTTAAATGAAAAGTCAAAAGCAACGGTAAAAAAATATGTGAAGGCAGTGCAGAAACTGGCTGAATTTACAGAAGGCGTAGAACTTACCAAACAATGTCTTTTGGAATACAGGGAGTACCTGCAGACAAAAAATAAAGCGCAGACGGTAAATGGAGAGCTGTCAGCCATTAACGCATTTCTTAATTTTTGCGGATGGCGGGAGTGCAGGGTAAAGTTATTAAAGGTGCAGAGACAGGCGTTTTTACAGGAATCTCGCGAGTTGTCCAGAAAAGAATATGAACGCCTTTTGCATGCGGCGTTAACAAAAAAGAAGAAACGGCTGTATCTGCTTATGCTGACAATGGGCGGCACCGGCATTCGAATCAGCGAACTTGTGTATATTACCGTAGAAACATTGAAAAACGGACGAGCGGAAATCTGTATGAAAGGGAAAAACAGAACAATCATTCTGCAAAATGATCTGAAGAAAAAACTTTTAAAATACGCAAAAGAACAGGGAATTAAAAGTGGTCATATTTTCCGTACAAAAAGCGGAAAGCCTCTGGACCGGTCAAATATTTGCCATGATATGAAAAAACTGAGCGATGAAGCAAAAGTAGATGCCGGAAAAATTTTTCCGCATAATCTGAGGCATTTGTTTGCCCGCGTTTTTTACGCAGTAGAAAAAAATCTGGCATATCTGGCCGACGTTCTGGGACACAGCCGCATTGAGACGACTCGGATTTATGTAGCGGCAAGCATTAGCACCCATGAGAAAATTTTAAATCAGATGAAACTGATCATATAAAAACCACAGAATGGCTCTTCTGTGGTAGTGGTATGCTGTAAATTATTTTCTGACATA
>CAJUEY010000031.1:0-7810 GCA_910585825.1 uncultured Lachnospiraceae bacterium
AACCCTTGAATAATGGATATTTTCTAAGTCACCTATTCCAACTATCCAACAGATGCCGGACACACGTACACAAAAAGAGCCGCCTGTATGATCTCGTAAATGTTATTTGCCATAGGCAGGGAAACTAATACTCTGATCAGGCATATGGAGAAGTATACAAAAACAGCCCGGGAGCGATTGGATGATATTGCAGCGGAAACCTTGCGACCAAAAGGAACACATTTCCCAGACAATTCAACCCAATCACTCCCGGGCATATCTTTTTTGACAAATCTTTCTCAATCTATGAAGATCATGGTATGACGCAATTTTTTTATAAAATCGAATCAAAAACGAACGAAAACCTGCTTTGGAATTTCATCCGGGCAAACAACGCAGCACAAGTTAAAAAAGCGTTTTGCTTTGGCTTCGTCTGCATAAATTTAAATGTTTGCATTATAATCCACCCAGCGCATTTCCATGGGTTCTAATTCCAGTTTCTCAGCCAATTCACCGTTGACGTAAAGATCGGTGCGCTTCGCTTCTTTTGAATTGTTGATTACGGCGATTTTTCCGGTCTTTTCAAATACGGCAAGCTCCGTATCCACGTCTGTGACATAGAATTTCTTCATTTCTTCTTCCATGCCGGCAGCATAGTAAATCGCTCGCATCAAAATACGGCAGTTCTGCGGAGAATACGGCAGTCCCGCAAAATATACGCCATGGCCTTTTCCATAATCATTTACCACAAGCTGGCTGTATTCGCCGTCCATGGAAAGAATCTGATAATCTTCTCCCTGAGCGTAAATCCGGCTCATGCCTTCGCCGAAATCAACCTCTCCTTCGATATCCTCCAAAATAAAGTGATTCGGATTTAATTCGTTATACTTGTCCGTACTCAAAGAATACATCATCTCACGATCTACACCAAGCACGTCGCTCAGCTGGAAATAACGTCCTTCAAACTGATATGCCGTCGGTTCTCCCACGCCGATAAAACCGCCGCCGTTATCCACAAATTCACGTATCTTCGTTACGACTTCCGCATCAATCCAGTTCTCGCCGCCGCTGAAGGCGGTTTCCGCATCGCCAAAATTAATGATGACTTTGATATCATCGGAAATGCCGTTCTTAATATCGTCAAAACCAATAAATTCCACATCAAACGGCATGCCGCTTAAGCATTCCAGTACGCCGTTGTAGGAATAAATCTCCCTGTGCCAGATGGAATGGTGCACCTGATAAGACATCCATCCGCGAAGCGGTCCCCAGGCGCTTAAAACGGCAACTTTAAACGGAGCCGTATATGCGCTTTCCCCCTGCATGTTTTCATGAATCAGGCGGAACTCTCCAACGACAAATTTAATCGCGTCAATAAATCCGTCCCACTGAGCCGCAAGCTTTAAATATCCGCCGTATCCGATTCTGTCTAACGGGGAGCGCAAAATGGAACGTCTTACTTTTAACCAGTTCTCCTTCGCCTCTCCTATCGGATCGCCGCCCTCACAGAATACATCCGGGAAGAAATACGGAAGAAGCCTTCCTTCCGTGTACTTCACGCCTTTGATGTCGGAAACCATACGCATGGTAACGCCATCTCCTACAGAACCGACTACGGCGTCCAGTCCGATATTGGCAAAATATTTGCCGAACGGCTCTGTTCCGATCCAGTGGTCTCCCACGAACATCATCGCTTCTTTCCCATAGGAATGCACGATGTCTACAATTTCTTTTGCCAGCTTGCTGACTTCAATCTGCTGAAATTCAATATAATCCCGGAATTCTTTGCTGGGCACACGGAATATGGAATTGTGATAGCCCTGATCCACGATGAATTCCGGACGGAATTTATAGCCTGCCCACTTTTCAAACTGCTCCAAAATATAGGGACTTACGCTTGCGCTGTAGCCAAACCAGTCTACGAATTTTTCTCTCTTTTGATCATCAAACGTCAGCGTAAACTGATGGAAAAATGTCGTAAACCTTACGACGTTGATCTCAGGATTGTCCTCACACCATTTTTTCAGTTTCTCCTTCACATGCTGCTGCGTTTTTGGCAGACGCACGTCAAAGGTGATCTGATGCGGCGCATCTTTCCAGTCATTTGTGATGAAATTAAACATATGAACCGGGTCCCAGATTAAAAACGCCAGAAAGCTGACGGTATACTGATGATAGGGAACCGTCTGAATCTCCACTTCTCCCGTCGCCTCATCATAATCCCATTGATCGGTCGGCACAACCTCTCCCGTTGTACGGTCAATGACTTCCCACCAGCGTTTCGGATCGTGAATCGTATTCACCTTCAACTGCTCTCTGTGAAATCCCTTCATCAGTTCAATTCTAAGCGTCTCTCCCCGGGCCGTCACGCGGTCGCTAATCAGATATTCCTGCTGAACCTCATCCGGATTCGCTTCCGCCCATTCATTATCCTTTCTCGTTGTATAATAAGTGGCATATTTCTTTGCATCCTGAGAAAGCAATGCATCCGGAAATGTCGTTCCGTCACAATCCCTTAATGCATCAGCGCCTAATAATTCTTTTAACCGTATGGTTTCATCTACCATATCCACATCGGTTGGCAGAGTCAATCTTCCACTTTGTTCCATAGTACCCTCCTGTTTTGTTTTTCATTCTTTGTATATGCTTGTTATAGTATATCTGTCTGACAGATTGAATGCAAGTCTTTTTTAATTATAAAATATGAATAAAAAAATGGAACTTAGGATTGTGAATTTTGGAAAATGTACTATAATATAAATATATTATTTTATTAAGGAGGATGATTGTTATGCAATTAATTCAGGCAAAAGACTACGATGACATGAGCCGCAAAGCGGCGAATATTATTTCTGCTCAGGTGATCCTGAAACCGAACTGTGTACTTGGTCTGGCAACAGGCTCTACACCCCTTGGCACTTATTCCAATCTGATTGACTGGTACAAAAAAGGCGATCTTGATTTTTCACAGGTTTCTTCCGTAAATCTGGATGAATACAGAGGACTTCCCGCAGACAACGATCAGAGCTACCGTTATTTTATGAAAACCAATTTATTCGATCAGGTAAACATTGACCAGAGCAGGACTTATGTTCCAAACGGAATGGAACCGGACAGCGACAAAGCCTGCCGCGATCATGATAATATCATCAACGAATTGGGCGGCATTGATCTGCAGCTGCTGGGACTAGGATTAAACGGCCATATCGGATTTAACGAGCCGGCGGATGAATTTCCGAAGGGAACCCACTGTGTAGATCTGACGCAGAGCACCATTGAGGCAAATTCCAGATTCTTTGCATCCATTGACGAAGTTCCTACTCAGGCATACACCATGGGCATTCAGTCGATTATGCTGGCGAAAAAGATTCTGATTATCGCAAGCGGCGCCAACAAAGCCGAAATTATCGCAAAAGCATTTTTAGGACCGGTTACACCGGAAGTTCCTGCATCCATCCTTCAGATGCATCCGGATGTTACACTGGTGGCTGATGAGGCTGCTTTATCTGCATATGTAAAACAGAAGAGTGAAATGGAGGCGAAATAATCATGGTCATCAAAAATGCTCTCGTATTTACAGAAGAAGGCAAGTTTGTGGAGAAAGACGTTTACGTAGACGGCGAACGCATTGCCGATACTGCTTCAGATTCTGATGTAATCGACGGCACCGGCTGTTATCTGATCCCGGGACTTATGGATATCCACTTCCATGGCTGCATGGGACATGATTTCTGCGATGCAACACCGGAAGCATTAGACGCTATGGCAGAATATGAATTGAAAAACGGTATTACTTCGATCTGCCCGGCATCCATGACTCTTTCTGAAGAATCTCTGGTTCACATCTGTGAAAATGCAAAAGATTACCGTGATTCCTGGACGCCAGGAACAAAAGCAAGACTCTGCGGCATCAATTTGGAAGGACCGTTTATTGCCATGAGCAAAAAGGGCGCGCAGAATCCCAAATATGTAACGCCTCCGAATATAGATATGTTCCAGCATCTCATCGATGCCGGAGACGGACTTGTAAAACTTACTACCATCGCACCGGAAACAGAAGGAGCCATGGATTTCATCCGTCATTTTTCCAAAGAAATCAGAATTTCCATTGGACACACAGATTGTGATTACGACACTGCAAAAGAAGCTTTTCTTGCAGGTGCAAGCCATATTACACATCTGTTTAACGCTATGCCGCCATTTACACACCGGAAACCGGCTTTGATCGGCGCGGGCTTTGACACAGAGAAAGTGACACCGGAAATCATCTGCGACGGAATTCACATCGATCCTTCTTCTGTGAGAGTTGCTTTTTCCATATTCGGCGACGACCGTCTGATCTTAATCAGCGACAGTATGATGGCAACCGGAATGGAAAACGGCGATTACTCTCTTGGCGGACTTGCTGTAAAAGTAACCGGCCGTCTTGCCACTTTAGAAGATGGTACGATTGCCGGATCTGCAACTAATCTTATGGACTGTGTGAGAACAGCTGTACAGAAAATGGAAATTCCGTTGGAAAGCGCAATCAAATGCGCATCCATCAACCCGGCAAAAGCCATTGGCGAAGACAAAGAATACGGCAGCATCAAAGTCGGAAAATATGCAGACCTTCTGCTGCTTGACAAAGACGATCTGGCATTGAAGAAAGTCATTTCCCATGGAGTAGTTGTTTCATAAAATTTTACAATTGTATTTTTAAAGGATCAAAGGCTCCGCATAACGATTGTGATATGCGGAGCCTTTTAAATATTAAATTCGCCCTGCATTTTCTCTTAATATATTATGAATATTCTGCGATTTCTTGACTCCTTATTTCATAAGTCATAGACTGAACTTATCATAAAATAAAGGAGTGAATTTACCATGAAAACAAAACAACATATTTCCGGCAGGTTCCTGCTTGTATTCAGTCTGTTCTTCCTGCTGTGCGGTACGGTCAAAACTTCGGCAGCCACGGCGCCCGGAAGGATACAGGGCCTAAAATGCGGTATCACGACCAAAAACAGCGTCAATCTTTCCTGGCAGGGACAGTCCGGCATTTCCGGTTATCAGATCTACCGTTCTATGGCCTACGACGGTCAATACACAAGAGTCAAAAACATCAACCCTTCTATGAATGCATTCTGCAACAAAAAGCTTTTGGAGGGACAGGAATATTATTATAAGGTACGCTCCTATATTTCTTCCCCGGAAGGTATTGCCTACGGAAAATTTTCAAAGATCAGACGAACTTCTACCAAAAAGCCCTTTTCTCAAAATGCCATTGTCTGCAAACGCGCTAACCTTCGAAAACATGCCGGAACAAACCATCCTGTAATCACTACTCTGGATGAAGGCGCTTCTGTAACTGTTCTTGCTTCTGCTCAGGATAAAGAGGGCGGCGCATGGAATTATATATCCTGTTTCATCAACAATCGTACCGTAAAAGGCTATATTTACAGCAATCTGCTGCAGAAACAGCAGGCATCCGTGAGACAATACGGAAAAGTAACCGCCCTTCGTCTGAATGTCCGCACAAATGCCGGAACGAACTATCCTGTGATTGCCTCTCTGAAAAAAGGAAAAAAAGTCATCCTTCTGGGACAAAAAAAAGCTGCTGATTTTTCAGTCTGGTATCTGATCCAAGTGAAACAGAAAGGAAAAAGCATTCAGGGATATGTATCTTCCCGTTATATCAAACCTGTCTGATTTTGTTTAAGCCCTATATAGCTGCCATACAATTTCAGAACTTCTGTGTATTTTCCTGCATAAAGGGATATCCGGAAAGTATTTCAGATCTGTCCGGCATAGAACAAATGCTGCCTTTTCTTGTTGTTATAATGGAAGCGGCAGCATTTGCAAATAACAGCATCTTTGTTAAATCCTCTTCCATTAAGTTATTATTCCATGCTCCAACAGGTATCCCGGCGCACAGGCGCAAAATGTATCTCCCGCTCCTGTGGCATCTGCAAACGCATCGTTTTGAAAAGGTTTTCCAAATACTTTTTTCCATGATAATATGCAAGGCTCCCTTCTTCTCCAAGAGTAATATTCAAGCGGTTTATGCGAGAATTGTTTTGAATTTTGGCAGCAAAAGCAGTTCGACAGCCCAGTTTTGTATAAAATCAATTAACAACTCTCCCAAAGCCACTACATCATATGTTGTATGTATATTAAGCCTTCTAGCCGTCAATGGCGCTGCAATCAGCAGCCAGGGACGGTAACGCCCCCATCTCACTGGTTCATCGGCTCTGTCCATATTCCTTGAATTTTATTCTTTGTCCTTCCAATACCACCATTTCAGTTTTTCCGGCTCATGAGATTCATTCTCTGCATAATATACGGCGCAGCGGAATACATACAATACACATCTGTCATCCTGAAATCCCTTTTGCAGGCAGTCCTTCTGATACAATTCTTCCGGATCTTTTCCCTTTAAATCTGCAATGCAGTGGATTCCGATGTTGTGCAAATGTCTCTCCATATTTGCTCCAATGCCCGGTATCTTCTGTAAATCACTGACAGTCAGCTTGTCTTCTTTCTTTTTAGCCATTTTACTTCCCCCTCTTGTATATTTTCGCATATGTCATATCTTCTGACTTCTCACTTTTTTATTTGTAATTATAACAGAAACCATTCACTTCTAAGTTTATGAAAATTTTATTTGTATCTGAACCAATACTATGCTACAGTCTTCTTATTCAGCAGATTTCTTTCTCTGCTTGAAATTATCTTATATTTCAACGGCATTTCGCCGAATTTTTTCAAACAATTTATATCTGCAAGATCTTTATTTCACAAAGAAACACCCTCCGGGTATCCCCTGATACACTGAAAACAGTGGAAAATCAAAGAAAGGATGTACTTATGTCCCAAAAAGAAACTATATATAATCTAAAACAAATTTTAGAAGAACTGAAAGCCTCTGAAGGTCTTCCGGAAAACCTTTCAACAGAAGCACAGCTATGGGATGAAATTCTGAAAAAAGAAACCTTCCTCATGCCTGAACAGCTTTTTCCGCTAATCAAAGAAATTTATGGAAAATCCTACCCAAAAGATACGCCTGTAAAACCGCTTGCCACCGAATATTCCGTAGAACGCTCTGATACAAAGGAAATTACATCTGTACGTGCAGACGTAACAGTACTGATCGGAATACATGATATTTACCACTTTGAGTGTGAAAGCAAAAATGATAAAACTATGGTCATCCGCATGTTTGAATATGACGTTCATATTGCACTCAGCTACCATACTTCCCCATTATCACTGCAGTTTCCCCATTCTGCAGTCCTCTATCTTCAGGATAATGGAAACATACCAGACACGCTGTCCTGTCAGATTCATTTTCAGGATGGCGGAACTTATGAATATAAAATTCCAACCATAAAAGTTCAGACATACTCCCTGGAAGATATCAGAGAAAAACATCTCTCTATCCTGATTCCCTTTCTTCCCCTTCGTTTTCGCAAATTTATCCGTCCGTCTAAAAACAAAAGAAAATTTACCAAAGAAGAGTTGACTTCCTTTTATCAGCAACTTATACTGATTTTAGATAAAGAAGTTCAGGATCATTACCTGAGCGAGAATAACCGGAATGTAATCTTAAACCTGCTGAATAAATCCTTAATCCGTGTTTTCTATCCGGATAAATCTTTGTTAGGGGAGGTTGTCACTATGACGGAACCTATTTTAGAATTGGAAATCGAAAAATACATCCATGCCGTAGATGAAAAAATAAATGAACTAAATTTGCTGAGTGAAAAACTGGCCGAAACAGACCTCGAACTTAGCCAGACAAAAGATGCACTCTCCCAAGCTAACCTTGATCTTTGCGCAACCAAAGATG
>CAJUEY010000031.1:7910-30934 GCA_910585825.1 uncultured Lachnospiraceae bacterium
AGCTCTCCCAAGCTAACCTTGATCTTTGCACAACCAAAGATGAGCTCTCCCAAGCTAACCTTGATCTTTGCACAACCAAAGATGAGCTCTCCCAAGCCAACCTTGATCTTTGCGCAACCAAAGATACGTTAGCTCAAAAGGATGAAGAAATTTCCTTCTTAAAGAGTCAACTGGCAAAATTACAAATCACTTCATAGAAAATCACTGCAGCTTACGGCTAAATCAAAGCTGCTCCCAGAGCGTGTTTAAAATTCATTCCCCCATCTGCGTTCCCCACCTTGCAATATATTAGCGCCAAATTCGCTCAATGCAGCCCCTACGGCTCACTCATTTAGCATATCATACTCTTTTAGTGCAATCTCCCACTAGCGGGTCACACATCCGGCAGAAAGCAATTTTCAAACACGCTCCCGCCATATGCAGTATGAAAAAACAGATAAGCCATTTTCCCATTTACAAATACGTTTCACAACCCATAGCATTACCGAATCTGCGCCAAAATATTGGGATCTTTTATCTTTCCATCCTCCGCAAACAAAAGAATTTTCGACATAATCTCCGCTGTTTTCGGATCGTCGTCTACAAAGGGAAGGAAAATTCGCCCCCTGTGCTGAGAATGTACAGGCACCACAAAAAGCATGGAATTTCCAATCTGATGTACTACTCCGCTTCCAAGATGCACCGTGTACTGTCCAAACTTTCCGTCGATAATTGCATGATTTCCCTCCAAACGGACATTTTTCGTCTGAAACAGGGAAAGGCTGCATTCTGCAATTGCCTTGCGCATTTCAATAGTGGAATGACTTGTTTCCGGATCTACACCGCCTGCATGCGCAGCACTGACAGCCAGATCCACATCTCGCATGACTTCGCTGTATATCACATCCGGAATTTCTTTTATCTTAAGCAGTTTTCCTGTTCTCCGATTCAAAAATACCACCCATTCCAATGTCGGCGCCTCCACATCGCTCGGTGAAAACCAGTCTGCCATAGCATAGATACGGGCAACGATATTTTCCTTGTAATAAATCTTCTGCAGACCGTCGTCATAATCTGCTACCCAGCGGCGTCCTCTAAGAACTCCCACCGTTTTCCGGGGCTGAATCTGATTGCCTGAAAATAACATGGATTCTTCTTTTTCCAACTCCTCCTCCAATTTCACATAAAGCTCTCGAAAGACCTGCTTAAAGGGCTGTTTGATCTGCTTTTCAAACAACAGCTTTTGATATTCATGCCAGTGTCCGCTTTCGTATAAATCACAAGGATGCGCAATCAATATCTGATCTCCCGGCTTTACCGGCGTAACAGCGCCGGACACATCCTCAATTCCCTCTTTTGTCAAAAATCCAAGAACAGTCTTCCCGTTTATATTCCCTTTTACGATCAGTGTTTCCGTAATCGGCCGGGCCACCGGATTTTGATACAGTTCTAAAAATTCCCAGACTTCAAAGGATGTTTGATCTTCCATTGCCTGCTCCATCATCTGTTTGGTCCGGCTGTACTGCTCTTTTAATTTTTTATTGACCTGTTGGAAGTTCTGTACGGTTTCATGCTTTTTGTATTTTGCAGGAACGGACTTTAGAATCTTTTCTCCTTTTCTGCACTTCAATATACTTTTTCCGTTTTCATCTACAAACACCATAAGCTCGATTTCTTCTACCGGCTGCCAGTCAAAATATTCCTTCGACTGCTCCATAAGCTTTCCTTCCATTCGAAGAGTCAATCTGGTTACGTCTGTAAATCCTGCATTTACGCTTAAATTGCCGAGGGCAATTTCTGCCGCCCGTCCTTCGCTGGCTCTTCTTTGGGCGCCAAACTGCCTGCTTTCTTTTTTGTATTTCTGAATGAACTGATAACGGTCCAAAAGTTCTTCCTCCTGTTTCCTTTTCCCTGTGGGAAGAGGAAGAAGCCCCATGCTCATCAGAAGATCTTTGTTTCGCTTTGCATTAATTTCTGCCTTTAATGCTTCTTTTTCCACATTTCCAAGAGCAGCATCTGCATATTTCCTTGCCCTTCCGTGAGCGGTTCCGGTAGATGAATATTTCGCTGCGTCATAGAGCAGTTTAAAATTCTTTTCTCCTACACTTTGATGAGCCTCAAAAAACCAGTGAATATCAAATGCTCCGTCTTTTAATTCCTCCGGAGAAAGAGGTGTATATTTTGCAATGGTAGAAGTCACCTGTTCGTCAAACTGTTCGCTGGTATGCGCCATAAAATAATAGCAGGTACTTGCAAATCCCGGCAGCTTGAGATATTCCTCTATCATCGGAATCCACTGCTGTGCATACATGGCCAACTCCACAAGACGTTTTTTCGTAATATCCGTACCTTTTAAGGCTTTTTTCAGATCTTCTGCCGTTTCCTTTGGTTTTGGCACACAGACTTTCAACAGATGACTTAAGACGGATTTCCGGTCACTGTCGGAAGAATAATAGCTATATCCCCGCTGCAGCGGGTCTTTGCCCAGCGCCGTTAAAATCTGTATCATATAATCAATTCCATAAATCATCCAAATCTTATGGGTCGCCTGGGAAAAAGGCGTCGGCTGCTCACCCCGTTTTAGCTCTACGCTTAAGACAAGAGGTATCAATTCCTGATACAGCTCATGGGCAAATGCCATTTCCGGCATCTCTCTGATTTCATCGAAACGATATTTTCCGTCTACAGGTTTGATCCCATTCCATCCAAAAAACGAATTCAGTCCATAAATTCTGGCATTTCTTGATGACACTGCACCCTTTTGCTCCACAGTGCTGACCGGCTCCAATAAACTTCCCAAATCCGAAAAGGTAAAGACAGCCTTATAAAATAAATCTTTATCCCAGATTCCTTTCACATAACATTTGACGTAACTGGAAAGATCCAAATAATGATGTTCGCTGTTTTGATAAGAAGAATAGCGGTCCTTCTCCCGTCCTTTCTGCTCCAGATAATGCTGCTGCAATTTAAACTTTAAGGAAAAAGCGCTTCCCCATTCTTTTTCCCCTCCAAGGAAAAGCCACTGCATCATCTCTGTAAAAACCGGCAGTTCTGCTGTTCGTTTTGTATAAGTAACGGTTTCGTTGTTCCATCCTTTTTCGGAAACAGTAAAAATATCGTTGGAAGTATCCAGTACAGATAAATATCTTGCCGCTGTGCACAGGGCAAAATGTGCTTTTAAATGGTCTGGCACATACTGGCTGGACAATGTAGAAACTACTGTCTCCACCTGATTCATATAAGAAAGCCCCGGCAGAAGATTCTGGAAAGGCGGTTTTTTCAACATACCCTTTCCAAATACTTTCTGATACAGTTTTTTATTGTAATCATAAAATCCCCTCTGTCTGCAGCAATGAAGATAAAGCTCCGACTCAAGCAAAAGCTGCGGCGACTTTATTTCCTTTTCATAAAATGCTTCCCACATTGTTCGAAATGGATATGCGTCCAAAGGCTCTGCATCTGGATCATTATGAATGTAACGGCTTTTTTCCAGCCGGTTTCCCAACAGTTCATCGCTATCCCATGCCGTTTTATAAGCCAGCTCAGCATTTGTTCTAATCAGCTCATCTAATTTCTTACATACATGAATACACGCAGTTTCTCCATGGACAAACAACTTTTCTGCCTGATCCGTTTCTATTTCTATGGGAGGCAGAACCCATTTTTTGTCTACATCATATAATCCAAAACCCGGCGTATTTAAAATATCCTGAGCCGCACTCTCTTTTCCTAAAAGTTCCTTTAGCAGCACCTGCTCCTTTCCGGTGGGCTCTGTTAAAATATGAAGATGCGGAATCACATTTGCAAAATATTCCTCGTCCTCTTTTTTCAGCTGCAGAGCCAGATCAAGGGCTCCCATATGACACTCTTCGGATTTTGTAAGGAGAAGTCTTTCAATACATCCCGCCAAACCCTCTTTGCTCTGCCTCTGTAAAAGGGAAAGTACGCCTTTTCGTCCTTTTTTATATTTCAAATTCTTTTCTATTTGTACAAAATCATCCTTAGAAAGCTCCATATCATTGACCAGACGATATGCTTCTTCATTGGACGCCTCTTCCGCATTGTGTAAAAGCTCAAATAAAACTTTTTTTCTTGCCTCACTTTCCGGCCGGTAAAGCAGCACCCGTGCAACAGCCGGCCGGGACGCGCCATAATAAGAATATCCCTCTCCCTGTCCCACCAGAGGAATAAAGCCCGCCGCTTCATCCAATACTTCCTCATCCTGCAGCATCCATGCAATCAGACATAAACGCGCGGCAACAGCCGACTGGCTCATCGTCACCTGATACCAGGGAAAAATACAGGGAGAAAGCGTCAGACCTTTTTTTGGAATCTTTTTAAGAATCTCTTTTAAAATTTCATAGCTCTTTTCAGCTTCTTTTCTGTCTGAAAACACTTCCTCTATAGCCATTTTCTTTGGTTTCGTCAACTTCGCATTCCGAAGGGAAACATATCCGTTGTTTTCATCTTTGGCAAGCCGGTAAAAATGCGAATTTACTGACTCTATAAAGCTGGGCAGAAAACATGCAGCAAGCTCAAGATCATCAGAATCATGCAAAATAATTTCTTTCGATGCCTGCATTTTCTGTTTTTCACTTTCCAGCGAACGAACAAAATAAGAAGCGGTCATTTTTTGATGTTTTGTCCCATGGAAAACCAGTTTTAAAACTGCTTCGACAGCATCTTTTGCATTATAAAAGCCTTTTGCCCAAAGGGCGCAGCTGATCGCAACAGAATCTTCCGCAGCAAGCTGTCTCTCGCAAAAATCCAAGTCTCTAAGACACTGCCCCATCAGATGCAGCAGTTTTTCTGTAATCCGGTCTACGCTTTTTTCGTCAAAAATCCCAATCCAGGTACTGACAGCACGTTTTACAGAGGAATAGCGAATTAAATTGTTCTCCTCAATTACAGAAAAGAGATGCAGAAAAGCTTCCGGCCGTCCCGCGTCCATGTTCTCGCAGACTGCCTGCCTTGCCCCCTCCTGCAGCCTTGCCGCCAAAAGGAATTTTCCCAGAACCTCATAAAGACTTTCGTTTCTGCACATCACAATTCCTCTAATCAGCTCATGACTGATCATTGCCGTGTTTCCCTCTCCTAAAAGAATATCTTTCACTGCCTGAATTGTTTTTTCGTTTTCCATATCAATCTGGGCCGCCAGCACCTCCGCATATGCAAAATATATGTTTCTGGCATGATCATAAATTTCCGGTTCCGCATTCCCCGTCAAAAGATCCGAAAGGCTGACCCGGTAAAATTTCAGCCTTGCATATGCCCAAATCAATTTTACGCTCTGTTCTGCAAAGGGCGCATAGCTGTCGGAGCGAAGGCTCCTCCGATACCAGCCCGCTGTCATTTGATAGCGGTTCATCTGGTCCAAAGCAAAATAAAATTCCTCCCGGCATTCTCTCTGCACACAGACTTTTACCAGATTTTGAAATTCTCCTTTGTATAATTCGCTTAATGTTTTGTACGTTCCATTTTCCAAAAGCTGACGGATAAAACGACAAGCCTCCTGAGGAATCGTATAATAATAAACATCCGGCAGCATATCTTTTTCTCGTCTGGAAAGGTGTTTTCCCTGTTCCTTAATTCCGTTTACCCATGTTTCCGTTATTTTTTTTCTTGTCTCATATGTAAATTCCGGCATTCTTCTCTTCTCCCTTCAAAATCGTTTTACCATCCTGAAAGCATCGTAAGCCTGATAAATGTAAACACCAAATCATTGGTCCATGGTATTTCGTCTGTCAATTCGGTCAGCTCTTCCTCTCCTGCAAATACACGGTAAATTCCGTCTTCAAAACACTGAATTGTATTTTTAACTGCCTCTTTTATATCAGCATCCCCTCCGCCCCGCAGCCCAAAGGATATTTTCCCCCGTGAGGCCTGATCTTTGATTTCTTCCTTTGTCAAAAAGGATAATATTTGTCCCTCATCTTTTCTTTCAGTGTATTCTTTTACCAAAAGCTCCGTCAGACTGGTCAGCAGATCTTTCAGTGTTTTTGGCTTTTGGTCAAGCAGAAAAGGAACGGATTTCAAATCCTCGTTTTTTTGCTTTCCCAATTTCTTCATTCTCGCATAAATTGTAAATGACATTTCATCCCTCCATTTCCGTCATTGTATATACATCTGTAAAAACTACAGACGCTGGAACTGTTTACTCTTTTGACAATGTAAACTCCATGACAACCGGATTATGGTCGGAATACAAAAATCCTTCGTCCAGATTCTGAGCCGATGCTCTGATATTATCCGAAACAATAAATCCATCCACAATCACTGTATACGTTACGCCCTTCTCATAAGGAATATCCGCACCCCGGCAAGTCGGAACCTCTTCTGCATTTTCTGCTTTTACAAAGCGAAATCCCTCTGCCAAATCTGCATCCTGCAGCTGATACACCCATTCCGGCGTTTTCTGCTCTGTAGGAAAACTGTCAATAGAATCTGCAATATCATGGTTAAAATCTCCGCCCACAATCACATAATTTCCTTTTTCCCACTCTTCCTTTAATACCTCATTTAAAAGCGCAAGCTGTTCTGCACGAATTTTCCCACCCTCGTCATAAGCGCTTAAATGTACTTGGATTAACACCAGTTCCTTCTCATCCTCCACCAAAAGTCTGCTCACCAGAAAACAACGGTCCAAATCTGTAAACTTTGTAATAAACGCATCGCTTACCGGAAATTGCCGTCTGACATTTTCCGAAATCTGATATTTTCCAAATGTCATCATCCCGGCCTCAACAGAACCATGAGGCTCTGTAAAGGGATAGCACAGATATGCGCTGTGAAAATTTTTTGCAAATACGGAAGCATATCCTTCAAGCCCTTCTTCTAAAATCTCTCTCTGATTCACCTGATAGCTTCTGGTGGCTTTCTCGTCTACCTCCTGTACAAACAGAAAATCCGCCTCCTGATCTTTTATAATTTCAAGACTTCCCATTGTATTGTCCACTTCCTCGGATGCCGAAACCGCTCTTGCATGCTTTCCTGCGGTCTTTGTACCGTCTTTCATTTCTCCGGTATCCATAAAAAAAGAATAATCAGCAGAATATGCCCCAAATCCAATGTTGTATGTCATAATCCGGTAAGGAGTCTCTGTCTTTAACTGTTCCTGCTGTGGATTTTGCGTATCAATCTCTGTAAAATCTGCGATTCTGTAATACTGAACCTGCATATAAATAACATATCCCAGTACAACGACGAAAAAAAGAGCTGCAATTTTAATGGTCATTTTTCCGATTTTTCTTAACATTCTATCACCCCCGCCTTGATTATACCTGCTCAATAAATGTTTCCATCACCTGCAGCGCTGCACCATGGGCTGCAGCTCCTATTTTATATCTGCAGGCTTTTACAAATCCGCTTTCTTCTGAAAATGTATTTCGTTCTGATACTTTACTCCAGATTTCCTGTATGTAGTCTTCCGTATAGCTGCCCACATACCCTCCGAGAATAGTATCACAGTCCAAGACCATATGAATGTTGTTAATGGCAATTGCCAAATATTTCGTATATTCCTCCCATGCTGTTACATAGGTTTCTTTTCCCTGCTTTAATCCTGCAGCTTATCACCTGTCGGATCAGATAATCGTTTCACTGAACAATAGGCATCCAGACATCCCAATTTGCCGCAGTAGCAAGGTCTCCCCTCTGGTACTTTAGCTTTTCTTCCTCCTGTAGATTTCAACTCTCCCGTTTCCCAGATCAGTCCCTGGTTCATCAGCTCTTTCGTGTTCTGTGTGACTGTAGGCAGGCTGATCTTAAGCTCATAAGCAATTTCCGGATTGGATACGGTTTTACGTTTTATTGTATACCGGAAAATGCGGTTTCTGTTATTTTTTTGACTTCTATATTTGTTATTCTGTTTGTTTTCATAAATTCTCCTTGCCACTTTATTAAAGTCTTTTTTTAGTTTAGCATATTTGTTACAAGCTGTGCAACTGTTACTGTCCATCCACCGGTTTTACTGCCGCTTAATCGGTACCGTTCACTCCATGACCAGAAAATTGCAAAAATCCATAAAAAAAAGCCGGCATAAGAGCGGCATTCCATAACAAAATGAAAGGCAGAGCAGACCATTTCGGTTTGCCCTGCCCCTAGAGCGTGTTTGAAAAAACTTTACATTTGACAGGCAATGATCAGACAGCCATTTTCTAAATTCCTCTCTGTCTGCAAATTTCATTACATCACTCATGTAACGCTCCTTCTTTCGTCTTGGCAATCTGTCCAACACCTACGTCTTTTCTTCTTTTTCAATTATATTTTATTGACAAATGAATGTGAATATCTTTGGGTTTTACTATTTGAAACAACTTGCAACTGCTGGTTGACACATTGAATCTCGCTGATTGATTGTATGCAACCGGAAAAACTGCTAAAATACAAACAAATAAAGGCATCACTCATGAGTCTGTTCCTTGGAACTGCCTTATATGAAAACACTCAAAAACATACAAACCAAATAAAGGAGAAATGCTTATGATTTTTGCTGACAAACTCATACAACTACGCAAAAAGAGCGGCTGGTCACAGGAAGAACTGGCAGAACAAATGAATGTAACAAGACAATCCGTTTCCAAATGGGAAGGTTCGCAATCTGTTCCGGATCTGGAAAAAATAGTACGGCTTTCGGAATTATTCGGTGTAAGTACGGATTATCTGCTCAAAGATGAAATAGAACATACAGAACATCCAAACTTTTCCAAAGACACCCCTTCCATAAAACGTGTATCTATGGAAGAAGCGAATGCTTTTCTTTCTGTAAAAGCCAGTACATCGAAATCCTTCGCTTATGCCGTCTTTTTATGCATTCTATCTCCAATATGCCTGCTCATCCTGGGAGCAATGAGTGAAGTTCCTGCATATGGCTTATCTGAAAATACCGCCGGAGGAATCGGAATGATTCTTTTGCTTATTTTTGTTGCAGCAGCAGTTGCTTTATTTATGTTAAACAACAGTAAAACCGATTCTTTTGCATACCTGGAAAAGGAAATATTTGAAATGGAATACGGTATTTACGGAATGGTAAAAGAACGCAGGGAACGATACAAAAGCACCTATACAAAAAACAATGTAATCGGAGCCTGCTTATGCATTATGGCTTTTATTCCGCTTTTTACAGGCGTCATTCTTAATGAAGACAATGACCTGCTATTGGTGATTATGCTTTCTGTTTCCTTTGTCCTTGTAGGTATCGGCGTCATATTCTTTGTTCGCAGCGGCATCATCTGGGCAAGCTATGAAATACTTTTGCAGGAAGGCGATTATTCAAAAGCAAAGAAGGAGAAACAGTCTGTAACAACCGCCATTTCCACTGCTTATTGGCTAATTGCCGCTTCCATTTATACAGCATATAGCCTGAGTTCAAACAATTGGGAACACAGTTGGATCATCTGGGTGGTTGCAGGCATCCTGTTCCCCGCCGTTATTGGAATGTTAAACGTATTCTTGAAAAGAAAATGACAATAAACAATCTTTCAAAAGCGTGCCGGACTGCATCCGGCACGCTTTTGAATTATATTGAATCATTCATGCCAAACACTTCATAAAACATTCGTTTTTTAGAGCCCATGTTTCTTTTTATAATCTTCCAGCATTTGATACAGCTCCTCCATATCTTCTTCTTCTGTTTTTCTCCTTGTTTGCATGCACTCCAGCAACTGGGAAAACCATTTTTTTAATCTGTCTATTAAATTATTCATCATATTTTTTATCCCCCTATTCTTCTTCCTATATCAATACTAATTATACAGTATATATACATATACTGTCTATATATTAAGTTATTATTTTTGAAATATCGGGATATAATGTATCTAAATAGAAAGAGGTATATAGATGAAATATTTGCACATCAGAATAATGGAGCTTTTACAGGAAAACAAAATATCGAAAACAACAATTTGCAAAGAACTTGATCTGCAGCGAGGAAATTTTAACAGGTACTGCCGTGATGAATTCCAACGGATTGATGCCGGTTTAATTCTGAAACTGTGCGATTACTTTAACTGTTCCATCAGTGACTTACTGGAAATCAAAGAAAAATAAACGCAACCTCATAGAAAGGATTCTTCCTCTCTACAAGGTTGTTTATTTTCTTTTCCTCTTTTTCTTTTGTAGTCTGATCCAGATTGTCTTTACAGGATATTCCGCTGTACCTTTGAATATCTCTTATCTGCTACTGAAAATATTTCACTCCGGATTCAAAAATCTTCATATCCTGCTCACCGTATATATTCACCGCCACAGACTCTCCGCGGCGTTCTACATGCGCCATTTTTCCGAGGATACGTCCATCTGGACTGGTAATTCCCTCAATCGCTGCATAGGAACCGTTTACATTCCATTCTTCGTCCATGGTCGGCTGCCCTGACTCATTCACATACTGAGTCGCTACCTGTCCGTTTGCAAATAATGTGTCGATCCATTCTTTCGGAGCTACAAATCGTCCCTCCCCATGAGAAGCCGGATTGCAGTAAGTCTCTCCCGGTTTTGCTTCTTTCAGCCAGGGAGATTTATTGGTCACTACTTTGGTATAGACCATTTTGCTGATATGGCGTCCAATCGTATTATAAGTCAATGTAGGAGAATCTGCTTTCTGTTCGGTAATTTCTCCATACGGCACAAGCCCCAGTTTGATCAGCGCCTGAAATCCGTTGCAGATGCCAAGCATCAGGCCGTCTCTGTTCTGCAAAAGACGATTGACTGCCTCTTTTAGCTTTGCATTGCGGAATGCCGTAGCAAAGAATTTCGCCGAACCTTCCGGTTCGTCACCGGCGGAAAATCCTCCCGGGAACATAATCATCTGAGACTGATTAATTGCTTTTTCAAATTCTTCAACGGAATCTCTGATATCTACAGCGTTTAAATTCTTAAATACTTTTGTAATCACGCCTGCGCCTGCAGCCTCAAAAGCTTTTGCACTGTCGTATTCACAGTTTGTGCCCGGAAATACCGGAATGAATACGGTTGGTTTTGCCACTTTATTTTTACAGATATAAACCTTATCTGTTTTATATACACCAGTATCTACGGTCTGCATATCTTTTGATGCACGGGTAGGGAATACAGGTTCTAACGTGCCGGTCCATGCCGCAAGCGCCTCTTCCATAGAGATCTGCACATTGCCCCAGGTAAAGGTCTGGCTGTCGTTCACCTCTCCTACAAGTTCTGCATATTCTGCCAGTCCGTCTTTTTCAAATGCTGTCAGAATTTCTTCAGCTTTTCCCTCGTTTACCTCTGCAGCGATATTTCCAAAACCCGGCATAAACATAAGAGAATCGCTGATACTGTCTTTGATGGCAACGCCGAGCTTATTGCCGAATGCCATTTTACTTACGGCAGCCGCAAGTCCTTTGCCGTCTAATGCATAAGCCGACAGGATTGCTCCTTCACCCATAAATTTGTGTATAATGTCGTAGACTTTCATCACCTGTTTATAAACAGGAAGTTCATAGGCATCTCTTTTTATGGAAAACAGTATTATCCGGCTGCCTGCTTTTTTCAGCTCCGGTGTTTTGATTTCCTTTTCCTTTGCAATATCCACCGCAAAGGAAACAAGTGTCGGCGGCACGTCAATCTCATTAAAGCTGCCGGACATACTGTCTTTTCCGCCTATGGAAGGCAGGCCAAAACCAATCTGGGCGCTGTACGCTCCCAATAATGCAGCAAAGGGCTGGCTCCAGCGGGAAGGCTCCTGGGACATCCTGCGGAAATATTCCTGGAATGTAAAACGAATTTTCTTATAATCTCCTCCGGCAGACACAATGCGTGCAACGGATTCCAGTACGGCATAAACAGCTCCGTGATAAGGGCTCCAGGAAGACAGATAGGGATCAAATCCATAACTCATCATGGTAACAACATCGGTTTTTCCTTTTGCAACCGGCAGTTTCGCTACCATGCTCTGGGTTTCGGTAAGCTGATACCGTCCTCCATAGGGCATATATACACTGCCCGCTCCGATGGAGCCGTCAAACATCTCCACCAGACCCTTCTGAGAGCATACGTTCAAATCAGCCAGCTCAGCCAGCCAGGCAGCTTTTCTGTCCTTCTTGTCCACTGCTTCCTTTACGGCAGAAAGAGGCATGCGGTCAAAATAGCTTTCCTCTCTGGAAGGAATATCCACAGTGACGGAGGTCTCCTGATGCGCCCCATTGGTATCCAGAAAGGCACGGGAAATATTTACGATTTCTTTTCCTCTCCAGCTCAATACCAGTCTTGGCTCTTCAGTTACAACAGCAACGGAAACGGCCTCTAAGTTTTCTTCTTTCGCATAAGTTAAAAATTGCTCTACATCCTCCGGCGCCACTACAACCGCCATACGCTCCTGGGATTCGGAAATGGCAATTTCTGTTCCGTCTAATCCGGCATATTTTTTTGGTACTTTATCTAAATCCACTCTAAGACCCGGCGCAAGCTCTCCTATAGCCACGGATACGCCGCCCGCTCCAAAGTCGTTGCATTTCTTAATGATATAGCTGACCTCTTCTCTGCGGAACAGCCTCTGAATCTTTCGTTCTGTAGGCGGATTTCCCTTTTGTACTTCCGCGCCGCAGGTATCAATGGAAGCCGTATTATGGGCTTTGGAAGAACCGGTAGCGCCTCCGCAGCCGTCTCTTCCGGTACGTCCGCCAAGAAGTATGATAACGTCTCCCGGATCAGAAGTCAGTCTCTGTACGGCACGCCTGGGGGCTGCTCCCATAACAGCGCCGATTTCCATACGTTTTGCTGCATAATTTGGATGATAAATTTCTTTGACATATCCGGTAGGAAGTCCGATCTGATTGCCGTAAGAGCTGTATCCATGGGCTGCGCTTCGTACGATTTTCTTCTGTGGCAGCTTGCCTTCCATAGTATCTTTGACCGATACGGTAGGATCTGCCGCTCCTGTTACGCGCATTGCCTGATAAACGTAAGTACGTCCGGACAGCGGATCTCGAATGGCTCCGCCAAGACAGGTAGCCGCACCTCCAAAAGGCTCGATTTCCGTAGGATGATTGTGTGTTTCATTTTTAAAATTCACAAGCCATTCTTCTGTTTCTCCGTCTACTTCCACCGGAACCACAATAGAACATGCATTGATTTCATCGGATTCTTCCTGATCTTCTAACTTTCCTTCTGCCTTCAAACGTTTCATCGCCATAGTTGCAATGTCCATAAAACATACAAATTTATCCTCTCTGCCTGCGTAAAGTTTCTTGTGGGCATCCAGATAATCTGCATAGGTTTCTTCCATTGGCTTTTTATAATCCCCCTCCTGAAACGCCACATCCGTAAGCTCGGTAGAAAATGTCGTGTGACGACAATGATCCGACCAATAAGTATCCAATACACGGATTTCCGTCATAGTGGGATTTCGTTTTTCTTCATTTTTAAAATAGTTTTGAATATGAAGGAAATCCTTAAATGTCATAGCAAGACTCAAAGAGGCATAAAGTGTCTCTAATGCATCTTCCTCCATATCAATAAACCCGTCAAAAATCAAAACGTCTTTTGGTTCTTCAAATTCCGTAATCAACGTTTCCGGTTTCTTCATATCTGTTTCACGGGAATCCACCGGATTGATGCAGTGGGATTTCACCGCCAAAAGCTGCTCCTGGGTCAGTTCTCCATAAATCACATATGTCATTGCGGAGCGAATAATCGGTTCCTCCTCTTCATTTAAAAGCTTTACGCACTGCTCTGCAGAATCTGCCCTCTGGTCAAATTGTCCCGGAAGATATTCTACGCTGAATGCCTGACCCCCTTTTAAGTCAAACTCTTCTTCATATACGTCATCTACCGGAGGCTCGGAAAATACTGTGCGGACTGCTTTTGCATAAGTCCCGTCGGAAATATTTTCCACATCATAACGAATCAATACCCGCACATCCTCTACGTTTTTCATTCCGAGATAACTTTTAATCTCCGATTTTAATTCTTTTGCCTGTACGGCAAAAGACGGTTTCTTCTCCACATAAATCCGTCTTACATTACTCATAAGCGCTTCCTCCATTTTTCTGCCAGTATATCGGCCTTCTGACAATTCTATTATAACAGCTTTATACTAATCAGTATAATTAATATATCTTATTTTATTTATAAGTAAAATTTATTATTAAATACATTGCACCAGAGCATGTCTTACATTTCCTGACACACTCCGGTGCAATCCGGATCAATATACTAACCGTTGCGACACACAATCTTTTTCCGCTATGTATATCGGAAAATCATTCCCTGTATAGGGGCAGTCCCCCATGGTAACCTCCAGCCGGACTGTCTCATAGGCAAGCTCCGGAAAATTATTCTCTTTGCTCAAATGACCCAGCATAACTGCATGAAATCGGTCATGGAGAATTTTGCCAAGCAGCTGTCCGCAAAGCTCATTCGACAGATGCCCCCGTTCTCCAAAAATTCTCTGTTTCAGAAAATACGGATACGGCCCGGTCTGCAGCATATTAATATCATGATTAGCCTCTAATATCAACAGATGAAGCCCTCTCAACCGATCCACAATATAATCGTCATAGGTTCCAAGATCTGTGACAACTCCTGCCGCCTTGTCTCCTTTTCGGATAATATAGGCAGTGGGATCTGCAGCGTCATGGGAAATACGAATCGGCTCTACCTGCAGATCTCCTATCATAAATTTCTCATCCAAAACGATTGGATGAAACAGGGATGCGTCAATCTCTCCCACTGTCCTCGTATGTAAAACCGCCTGTATCGTACCTTCTGTTGCATAAATGGGGATGCCGTATTTTCTGGCAACTACTCCCAAACCGCTGATGTGGTCCATATGTTCATGAGTGACTAAAATCCCTTTCATTTCGGAGGTTTTATAACCTAACGTATTTAATCCCTGTTCAATTCTCTTTCCACTGATACCCGCATCAATCAGCAGATGACAGTTTCCATCTCCCGCCATAATACAATTGCCGCTGCTTCCGCTGGCGATACTGCATAATTCCATTTTTCTACTTCTCTTCCCAATAAATTTCAATGACATCGCCATTGTTTAACGGCCGGGTATATTCTGCATACTCTCCGTTTACTTTAATCACAATCAGTCTTCCCTTAGATGCCGTCAGATCAAAGTCAATAAAATCAAATATATCTACAAAAATATAATTCTCTTTTCCTGTCAATTTTACCGTTGATCCGTTTACCCACACTTCTGTGGCAGGTTCTGCATCTTCATCCTTTAAGGATTCGTCATTTGCTGTAATATGAGTAATTTCAGGCTGTAAATCTCTCTTTTCTGACAGATTGCTTTCTTCTGCGAAATTCAACTCTTCCTGTTCTTCTTCCGGCGCTAAAGAAGCCTTGGACTGTCTTTCATAACTTAATTCATCCAAATCATCAAACACATTTTCCTCTTTTAATGCATCTAAGTCGTTGGATTTATTTTCATCCTGCAATACATCTAAACTGTCTGTCTCTTTTGATATGTCTGCATCGCCGGATTTATTTTCCTCTTTCAATGCATCAAAACCGTCTGCGGCATCTTCCTCTTTTAACGCATCTAAATCGTGAAATAATATTTCATCCTCCAGCGCATCCAAACTGTCTGCCTCTTCTGTCTGGTCCAGATCCAATGCCGCATCGCTTACATCCTGCTGCAGATTCTCTTCTGGCATTTCTGATATCTCCGGACTTCCTTCCGTTAAATGGTGCGGTTCCTCCTGATATCGACGCTCCGTTTCCCAGTCCACGGTAAAATTCTCATATATCGGCGTAGCAAGATCTGCCGGCCGGTTATTCACTACAATTCTATATCCTGTCTCAATCTGGGCATTCATAAATTCCGCCAGCTGAGCCACCGTATAGAAATTCCTCGTCTCTATAACGTCGCCTTCTCCTATCTCATAGGAAAACGAAACAAGATCTCCGTTTGCCTCTACCAGTTTCGGACAGTGGATCGTCTCTCCGTTGACAATAAACTGCACCGTATCTTCAAGATAATCTGCAATATCTGCAATGGTAATTTGGGCTGCTTTTCCTTCTGTAGAAGGCTCCACCGTAATATAACTGTTGGCAATCAACGGCGCATTGATGTTGGAAGGCTTGTCATTCACTTTTACAACAGCAGATTCTCCCGCCTCTCCTCTTGCAATCCGTGAATTTCCGTTTACTGTAAAGTTAATCTCTTTTCCTCTCTTGGGAAACAGAGATTCATTTGGAAATCCTGCCTGCAGTGCGGCGTCTACAACAGTCAGTTTATTATTGTCGTAGAGTTTGATCCGCTCTCCGTTAAAATGTACCATGACAAAGCTGTTCTTCTGCTCATAATAATGCATACAGATGCCGATAGGCGTAACCAGCAATGGATCTTTCCGAATCTCCGTCTGCTCAAAAACAACTGTCTGCAGCACCTCTTCTCCCCGCAGAGCCACGCGCTCATAGGGGAGTTTCAACTTCTCTGCAAGCATTTTGTCAAATTCATGTATCTTGCCGCCGCCGCCCACAATAAAGACAGCTTTGACACTCTGATTTCCGTTTAATTCCATAATTTTATCTGCAATATCTGTAGAAATGGTATTTACCATATCTTTAATCAAATCCCATATCTCTTCTACCGGAATGGTATGGCGGATCTGCATAATATCTGTATATTCAATCTCTTCTTCTGTGGTAGAGGCCAGTTTCATGCGCTCCGCCGTCTGAAAATCCACCAGATAATTCTGGGCAATCAGTTCTGTAATCTCGTCTCCAGCCAGAGGAATCATTCCATATGCAATAATACTCCCGTCCTTTGTTACGGAAATATCCGATGTTCCGGCTCCCACATCCACAAGAGCTATGTTTAGCATACGGAAATTTTCCGGAATCGCAATATCAATGGCGGCAATCGGCTCCAGCGTCAGATTCGATACCGTTAAATCTGCAAGAGCAACTGCCGCATACAATCCGTCGACGACATCTTCCGGCAAAAATGTCACAATAATCTCTTCGGATATTTTATCTGCTTTATGTCCTTCCAAACTGGAAAAAATCTCATCATTCAGATGATATTTTACAACAGAATATCCCACGCAGTAAAACTTATAATTCGTATCGTTTTCTTCCTTTAAAATGGACTGGGCTTTTTCTATTCCAAGTAAATCCATCGTATGTACATCTTCTGCCGAAACAACGCTCTCTGTATCATAAATATGCTCAATATTCGTTGTGACTGTTTTTAAAACTCTTCCCGCAGCCGCAATGCATACAGAAGTCAATGTCTGTCCAACCTGCTCTTCCAACGCTTCTTTTACGATGCGAATTGTATTTCCAACTCTCCCGATATCATGAATCTGTCCGTCTATCATCGCCCGTGTCTCATGCTCCCTGGAATACTGTGCCTTAACGATAAATTCTTTGTCCAGCTTATATCCCACTGTTCCCACTACATTTCGGGTTCCGATATCTAATCCAAATACCAATTCGCCCCCTAGTTCTCTCTTCTCCATTTCTTCATCTCCTTAAACATCTTGTTTTTGTTTTGTATGCTCTTTTGCAAAAGCCTCGTTGATCTGATCAAACGTCTTTTGCAAAGGGCCATTGTTATCAATGATTACTTTACAATATCTTCTATATTCCTCCTCGGAAATCTGGCTGCAAAAGATCGCATCTATCTTGGCATCAGAATATCCTCTGCTCTCTTTTAACCGTTTCCGCCTGATTGCTTTCGAGGTATAAATATACCACAACTCATCACATATTTTATCATATCCTTCTTCAATTAACAGCGCCGCCTCCAAAATAAAATAAGAAACCTCTCCTTTTTTTCGTTCCTGATCTGCCATTTTTATAATTTCTTTTTTGACGGCGGGATGCACAATTTCATTTAGCTGCATCCGTTTCCCGGAATCGGAAAAAATCACTGACGAAAGTTTTCCTGCCTCGATTTCCCCCTGCGGCAGAAATATATCCTCTTTGCCAAAGGTCTGTCTGATCTGCGCATAGCATTCTGTACCCGGCATCATCAGCTCATGGGCCAGTTCGTCTGCCAGAAGAATCTTTGCCGGATACCGCTCCTGAATATAATGCAGAATTTCAGATTTTCCGGCTCCTACCCCTCCTGTAATTCCTATAAATTTCATACTGCCACCTATTTCGCCTCATACCAGTTGTTTCCGGTATGCATATCCACTTCCAGATCTACAGATAAATCCGCCGCTTTTTTCATTTCTTCTTCCAGGATCTGTTTTACGTGTTCGGTTTCTTCTTCTTTTGTCTCAATCAGCAATTCGTCATGCACCTGTAAAATCAGTTTTGACTGCATCCCTTCTTCTGCCAGACGGTCATGCACCCGTATCATGGCAATTTTGATAATATCTGCCGCCGTTCCCTGAATGGGCGCATTCATAGCCACCCGTTCTCCAAAAGAGCGCTGCATGAAATTGCTGGAAGAAAGCTCCGGCACAGGCCTTTTTCTCTGAAACATGGTCAGGGAATACCCTTTCTCTTTTGCATCTTTCACAAGGCCGTCTAAAAACTCTTTGATCTTTGGATACGTTTCAAAATACCGTTCAATGTATTCTGCCGCTTCTTTTTTGCTGATGCTGAGATCCTGGCTGAGGCCAAAAGAACTGATGCCGTAAACAATACCGAAATTTACTGCCTTTGCATTACGCCTCTGCAGATCCGTCACCTCCTTAAACGGAATATGAAATACCTGGGAGGCCGTGATTCTATGGATATCTTCTGCCTGCCTGTATGCCTGAATCAACTGTTCGTCTCCTGACATATGGGCTAACACTCTAAGCTCAATCTGAGAATAATCCGCATCTGCAAAAACACAGCCCTCTTTCGGCAGAAATACCTTGCGGATCTTTCTTCCAAGCTCCATGCGAATGGGGATATTCTGCAGATTCGGATCTGTACTGCTGATTCTTCCGGTAGCTGTTATCGTCTGGTGGAAGGTACTGTGAATTCTCCCGGTATCGTCAATAAAATTCGCCAGTCCGTCTGCATAGGTGGATTTTAACTTGGCCAGCTGACGGTACTCTAAAATTTCCGCTACCAGAGGATACTCCGGCGCCAGTTTATCCAGTACGTCGGCTGCCGTAGAATATCCGGTTTTGGTCTTTTTCCCATAAGGCATTTTTAATTTTTCAAAGAGGATTGCCCCCAGCTGTTTGGGAGAGTTAATGTTGAACTTTTCTCCCGCTTTCTCATAAATGCTCTGTTCCAGTTCATGGATCCGCCCGATCAGATCTGCTCCATAAGCGGCTAAAGCCTCTTTATCCGCCCCGATGCCTTCCTGTTCCATATCTGCCAAAACATAAGCCAGCGGAAGCTCAATTTCCTTATACAGCTGATCCATTTGATCTTCTTTTAATTTCTTTTGCAAGACTTCTTTTGCAAAAAACGCTGTATACGCCATATAACAAATACAGGTTAAAAATTCCTCCGGCTTTTGCTCCATGCCTTCTGCAAGACTCAGTTTTCCGAGAAGATCCGCCTGGGAGGGAACCAGTAATTCCAAATAGTCCTTTGCAATATCTTCACAGTCATAATTGTTCTGCAGCGGATTCAGCAGATATGCGGCAATCCCACAGTCGAAAAGCCGTTTTCTGAGATTTGCATCTGTTGTAGGAAGAGAAAATATCTTAATCTGCTCTTTCAGGCTGAGAAAAGAAACCTCGTTTTTCAGGATACGTTCTCTCAAACGGTCTTTTAAGTACTCTTCCGTCAAAAAGCCGGTTACCGGGATAAACGCCGTCTCCCTCTCACCAAAACAAATGGCCGCGCCCAAAAGCCTGTCCCGGGATAGCACAGGAACCAGGCCAAACATTCCTCTTTTTTCTGCTTTTGCAAGAAAATGTTCTGCCTGGGCAAAATCTTCTATCTTACAGAAATACTCTTCCATACGATTCTTTGGCGCATCGATTTCAAAACGGCTCAGCATATTTTTAAATTCCAGACGTTTACATAGCAGATATGCTTCCTCGGTATACAGATTTTTCAGCTCTGCTGCGTTAAAGTCATATTCCACAGGCGCATTGACATCAATGACTGCCAGTTTTTTGGATAACTGAGCCAGATCATAGTGCTCTCTTAAATTTTCTTTGGCACGGTTTGGCTTGATCTCTTCGATATGGGCATAGGCATTTTCAATGCTGTCGTAAGCTTTAATCAAATTGGTAGCCGTCTTTTCCCCAATTCCCGGCACTCCCGGAATATTATCAGCCGTATCCCCCATAAGGGCCTTTACATCGATAAACTGTGTGGGCGTCACCTGATAGCGGTTTTGTACATCTTCGGCATAATAATTTTCAATTTCTGTTCCTGTCCGCTTTGTCTTGGGAATCCGGATCTGAATCTGCTCTGTGGCAAGCTGCAGCAGATCTCTGTCTCCGGAAACAAGGGAAACCTGAAACCCTTCTGCCTCTGCCCGTTTTGCAATCGTTCCTAAAATATCATCCGCCTCATAGCCCTCTTTTTCCACAATAGCGACTCCCATAGCCTTTAACATTTCCTTTATAAGAGGCACCTGCTCCCGCAGCTCCTGCGCCATTGGCTTCCTGGTTCCCTTATATTCTGCATACATTTTGTGCCGGAAAGTGGGCGCATGCACATCAAAGGCAACCGTCAGATACTCCGGTTGTTCTTCGTCTAATATCTTAAATAAAATATTTAAAAATCCATATACGGCATTTGTATGGATTCCCTCTGCATTAGTCAGATCCGGAATACCAAAAAATGCTCTGTTTAAAATACTGTGTCCGTCAATTAATACTATTTTTTTCATATTGCCCTCGTATATTCTTTTAACCAGTCCCGCTCTTTTTCCGTCAGATAAGGAGAGATCGTATCATACACCTTCCTGTGATAGGTGTTTAAGACTTCCCTTTCTTTTTCATTCATAGCCTCCGGATCAATCGCATCTAAATCTACCGGCGCCCAGGTGATCGTATCAAAACACATAAACTGACCGTATTCATTCTTTTCGGTCTTTTTGCACACCAGTTCATTTTCAATACGGATGCCGTAAGCCCCTTCGATATAAACTCCGGGTTCGTCTGTAGTGATCATCCCCTCTTCCAATACGGCATTGTCCTTAAGATCCGGCTGCAGCTTATAACGAAATGCATTGGGTCCCTCATGCACATTTAAAATATGCCCTACTCCATGTCCTGTTCCGCATTTATAATCAATTCCAAGGCTCCACAGAGGTTCTCTTGCCAGAATATCCAGATTTGCGCCTCTGCAGCCGTGCAGAAATTTTGCAGACGCCAGATTAAAATTGGCGCGTACCACGGCAGTATAATGCTGCCGCATTTCTTTTGTAACCGGCCCCAGCGCTATAGTCCTTGTGATATCTGTCGTCCCTTCCAAATAATGACCGCCGGAATCCACCAGCAAAAATCCCTCTGGTTTTAAACGAACATTGGTCTCTTCTGTCGCTGCATAGTGCATCATTGCCGCATGTTCCCCATAGGCGCAGATGGTATCGAAGCTGACGTCCAGAAAATGCTCCTGTTCCTTTCTCTTTTCCAAAAGATATTCTGCGGCAGAAAGTTCCGTAATCTCTTCTTGTTGGATTCCTGTCTTAAGCCAATACATAAACTTTGTAAATGCCGCCCCGTCTTTGATATGGGCCTTTCGCGTATTGGCAATCTCCACCGGATTTTTCACGGCTTTCAAAAGCTCTGTGGGATTGTCTTTTATTACTTTATGAACCTTTTCGGGAAGGACTGCCGCAATCCTGTAATTGACGGTTCTATCGTCATAAAGCACGGCATCCGCCCGCATAGATGCTGCATAGGAATAAATTTCTTCATAAGAGCGCGTCTGTATATGATGCTCCTTCAGATAACTCTTCTGCTCTTCTTTTATCACATCTTCCTGTAAAAACCAGATGCATTCCTCCATGGTGATCACCAGATAGGATAAAACGACCGGCACGTGGGGAATGTCATTTCCCCTTATATTAAAAAGCCACGCAATATCGTAAAGAGAAGTCAGAATATGGGCGTCTGCCCCTTCTTCTTTTAACTTGTCTCTGACAAGGTTTTGTTTGGCCTCCACACCCAAGCCCGTATATTTCTCTTCTAACAGAAAAAACGGTTCTTTTGACAACTCCGGGCGGTCCTTCCAAATGTTTCCCGCCAGATCTTCTTCTATCAAAAGCCTGCCTTCTTTTTCTTCTGCAATCTTTTGATAAGCTTCTCCCGTCTTAGCGCTGACCATGCGTCCGTCAAATCCGATACAGCCGCCCTGTTTTAGATGCTCTCTTACAAAATCTTCTACTGTAGGCACTCCCTCTTCACCCATACGCTGCAGCTGAATTCCGCTGCCTGCAAGCTGGTTTTTCGCCTGAATAAAATATCTTCCGTCTGTCCAAAGATATGCCTCTTGCTGTAAAATAACTGCTGTTCCCGCAGAACCGGTAAAACCGGTCAGATATTCTCTTGTTTTAAAATAATCCCCGATATATTCGGAACCATGAAAATCCGATGCAAAAAGGATATACAGATCGATCCCTCTCAGGCTCATCTCTTTTTGAAATGCCAAAAGACGTTCAGTAACCGGATTAGCCATTCTCCTTCTCCTCATAAAATTCAAAAAACTTCGTATCCAATTCCGGATAGGACCGTTTCAGGGAAATCGGTTTGCCGCTGCGGTTTAAAAAGCAGTGTTCGCTGACAGCCAGCGTCCGCAGTTCTCCCGTTTTTTTGTCTGTCATACGATATTCCACTTTCATTTTGATGCCGTTATACTCGGCAATTTTGGTCTCTATGACAACGATATCATCAAAATGCACCATACTCTTATATTCACAGGAAATAGAAAGCACCGGACTGATAATCTCCATTTCCTCCATTCCTTTGTAAGATAATCCGATCTGTTCCATCAAATCCATTCTGGCCTCTTCCATCCAGCGGACATAATTGGAATGATGAATAATTCCCATTTGGTCTGTCTCGTAATATTTTGCGTGATGTTCATATGGTTTGATAGGAATCGGATCGGTCTGTCCATATATCTGCAATTCTCTTTCTGTCATAAATTATTACCTGTTATGAAGTGACCTTTGTCAAGTGTAAATTACAAAAATCACCACAAAC
>CAJUEY010000032.1 GCA_910585825.1 uncultured Lachnospiraceae bacterium
CTCACAAAGGGCTGGGGTAATTTTATATCTGACCGCATTAATATTTGGCGCTTACGAAAATCCTATGCCCTTTCCACCTCCGTCTGGATTCGTTTTTTCTTGACTTTTGGATAAATGAAAAAGCCGCTACACTGCACCACGAACGACAGGAGTATTTTCTCCTGCTCGGATTCGCAATGCTATGTAACGGCTTTGAGATTCAAAACCATGCTGCCATACGCCAGCCGAAAAAAGCAGCATACTTTCGGCGACAGTCAGCCTTATCCATCGGCTGACAGTTTATTCTTCCATCTATGTGCTTATTTCATTTTCAACCTTCAAGATTACTTCCTGCGTTTCTTAAATTTCTCCTTTGCATACTCATAGGATTCTTGTATATATGGCTTCAGTTCCTCGAATATCTTTTCAGAGGGGTTCAATGCACATATCCACGCCATCCATGCATAGACAGGATGGGGAAGTATCTCATCCAATACAGTAAAATCGTAATCCATATCTACAACGCCACCTGCTGGCGGACGTTTTGGGACTGCCCCAAACAATTCCGCAAAAGTGTTTTTCCGTATTCCCAGATTCACACGGTAGACATTCTCTCTGTTTAAATCAGAGCCTTTGTCATTATCACCGTCCTTTTCCTTAACCGTCAATATATAAACGCCACGCTTCAGTTCATGGTCTGGGTTATAGAAAATCCCTTTTTCGCCCCAACTTTCAACTAGGACTGTTCCCTCAAGGTTTTGAAGGCAGTAATTCAATATTTTATCTGGTGTCATTCTAACAGCTCCATTTCTGACTTGCTTCTAATTCTCTCATGAGAATTTCAAAATATCATAGCGGCTATATCTGTGTCAAGATTTTGGGAAAACTTTTTAGTATTCCCTGCGGACAGAAATTTTATTCATATAATTTTAAATTGGATGGGAGAATTTTATCCCCCACCCAATAGCCCATTGAAAAACCGTCGATCTTAGATGATTATAAAATCTTCCGCAGTTTTTTCCGCAGATGGTCTAGCCTTGCATAGATAGCCCCTGTTGTCAATCCCACAAGCGGGGCAATTTCCTTTGTGGAATAGCCCTGCGGCACATTCCGATAAAAAACGACAAAAGAAAAACAGCAAAGGCTCTGTGACCTCTACGGTTATAGGAGATACACATTCTGTTAAGCGAAGATTCTACTTCTGGTTTCATGGTGAGAAGTAGCGTTGCATAGGCAGGGATTTTTTAACTGGCTTCCTGCTTACATTTTGGACAATAGAGAGGATAATTTTTTAATACCGTATCTTCTCGGATTTTATCACGGGTTTTACTGCCGCAAACAGGACAACGTATCCATTCTGTTCCATAAATGACACTCATATTTTATCCGCTTTCCAATCCCAAATACTTAATTGCCTACTGTCGTCCTTTTCTTCAAAGAAATGCAAATAGTTAAATATTTGCCCGTTGTCATGCAAAATTCCATTTTTTTCGCATTTTCGGTGAAAAAACCGCATTAAATTTTTGCTGTTGCCGCTTTCTATCATATACTGATTTCCGTATGTACGGATATATTTTTCTTTCAGTTCAGGAAATAATCGGTCTAATTGTTCATAAAAATACTCTCGATTTCCTTCTCGGAGAGTCAGCCCCATTCCAAAGCAAATAACGCCATAAACCTTTGCCTCAATACACATATCCAAAATACCTGAAATATTATCTTTAGTATCGTTAATAAACGGCAAAATTGGCGTCAGCCATACAACTGTCGGTATCCCTGCGTTCCTTAACTTTTTCAATACTTCAAAACGCTCCCTTGTCGTACTTACATTCGGCTCAATCTTTTTGCACAAATCTTCGTTGCAAGTAGTTAAAGTCATTTGCACAACGCACTTGGTCTTTTCATTTATTTTCTGTAAAAGGTCTAAATCTCTCAAAATGCGGTTTGATTTTGTTATGACCGTAAATCCAAAACCATGCTCATATATTAAGTGCAGAGCCTTTCTGACATTCCCTATTTCCATTTCCAGCGGAATATAGGGGTCTGTCATAGAACCTGTGCCTATCATACACTTTTTACGCTTATGAATTAGAGCATATTCCAACAAGTCAATCGCATTTTCCTTGACTTCAATATCCTCAAAAGCGTGTTCCATGTGATAGCATTTGCTTCTGGAGTCACAATAAATGCACCCGTGTGAGCAGCCTCGATATAAATTCATTCCATTTTTAGCAGATAATATCCCTTTCGCTTTCACGAAGTGCATCGTATGTCCTCCCTGCATTTAGGCACAATTTTTCCTATGTGCTTTCAGTTTTTTCATTGCCCAATCATAATGGCTTGCTGTAACGCTGACAAAATAAGAACCCAGAGTGCTTCCGCCTACCCATTTATAAACGCCTTTCGAAAATAATTCCTCGTTTGAAAAAGTTTCCGCCAGTTTTATTACTTCGTTATGGGATTTCTGGAACATATTCTTTGCGTCCTCTAATGATGTAGACTGATGCTTTTTCCAAAATTCCACATTCATATCTCCATAGGTTTTCCAATTATACGGTTCTGGAAGAAACGGTTTATTATCACCGTTCTGATTGGAATACACCCAGTTTAACAAAAGCTGATGCCACTCATAGAGATGGATGAAAATATCACGAAGATTTTTATCTCTTTTCCAGTGAGCTTCTTTCTTTTTTTCATCACCCGAAAAATCAAAAGGCGTTGATAATTCTTTTTCTGTTAATCCAGAAACAAGAGTGTTTAACTTTTCATAATTAGCGGCTGCGGCTGTTAGTAAATCTGTTTTTGTTGTTGGTCTGCCCATATTTATTTTCCTTTCGTTTTTATAATACTATGCTGCTGTTTCTCTGTATCTGTAACTTTATATCTCAAGATAGTTTTCAAATTGGCTTTATCTGTACGGTTAGCATGATTCAAATATATTTCACGGTGTTCTTTTCCCATACGCGTATATCCGTGTTCCATACAATATCCGTCCATAATCTCAAATGACGCAGGCTCATCATCAAACGCTCCTTTATGCAATATTTGAATGCATCTGCCATCGCAGATTGTTTCAAAAGAAATATCTGTCAGATACGGAATATTTTTCCTCGCCTTTACTGTCTCTAACGCATGATCAAACATTTCTCTGGAAATAAAATCCGGTTGCCGTATCATGATGCGGTACTGCAATTCTTCTTTTACCAAATATTCTTTTTCAGAATCCATGCTCCATATTCCCTCTAAAGGATATACGGTATAATCTGTTATTTCGCTGCCTTTTGGGGCAGATGCTTTATATGCCATCTTAATTTTATAAGCTACCGAAAACAGGTCGGCAATCTTATCTGAAAAGATTTCATCATTAGGATTTCCGCTGCCAGAAAGAATGATATATTTCTGAATAGGAATATCAAGCACACAAGGTTTTGTTTTTACACCATATATTTCTTTCTCATGCTTTTTCCATTCATGTTTCATTTTCAGCCCTCACTTTCTCAAATAAAATTTACACGCAAATTATATCACGCTTATGCTGACACCCTATGTCAAGTTTTATACCCTCAGGGCATCCCATTATGGCCATCCGGCCGTTTCACAAGGTATATTTTTCATAGATTTTCTGTGCCTGTTCTGCCACGATGTCTTTCAGATATACAGGCTCTATAATATCTACCTGCGTTCCAAATGACAATAAATACCCTATGAGCCATTCATCTTCCGGCATTTGAGCGGATACGATTAAATCCCCATTTTCTTTTTTGCTTACCATCGTTTTGTCAAACTCATCGTAAACACGGTATGACATATTTTTCGGGAAACGCAGTACGATTGTGTTGTAGGATTGCTCCAATGTATCATCTAATTCTGGAAAGGGGCTTTTGCAAAAGCCTTCCGTGAGAACTTCATAATTTATGATACGGGTCAGCTTAAAAATACGATAATCCTGTTTTTCCGTACAATATGCTTTTAAGTACCATGACATAGACTTATATGACATTTTTAGCGGCCTGACAATTCTTTCGCTAATTGTTCCGCAGGAATTTGCATAAGTTATTTTTACGCACTTTTGATGAATTATCGCTGATTTTAGCAATTCAAATTTCTCATTGTCAGTTCCCTTGTTGCCCCATCTGGAAAAATCTACTTCAAGCCAGTTTTCTGAACTAATATGAAAGATTGCAGAAAGCTTTTGCAGTGTTTGATTGCTGCCAATATTGTTAGTAAAATTGATGCTTTGCAGGGCTGTTAGAATTTCCCGCTTTTCTTCTTCAGACAGCACCGCTTTATCTAAAACAAAGTCATTCATTAAATGAATGCCGCCGTTTCGCCCTGCTTCTGCATAAACAGGAATACCTGCACCACTCAAAGCGTCAATATCTCTGTAAATTGTCCTTACAGATACTTCAAATTTTTCTGCTAATTCTGGAGCAGTAGCCTGTCCTTTATCAAGTAAATGATACACAATCTTAAATAATCTGCTTTCCTGCATTGCCAACTCCTCCTTTGATAATAGAATACCGCCAAAAACCTGACACCGTATGTCATCATTAATTATAATCATGTCTTTACTGGTTATCAACTGACTAAGCATAAATGAATTTTATTCTGCTTAAAGCAGGGATAAGGGATAATAAGTAACGCTTTTGTTACTGTATTCCCTATATCTCTGATATTTTTCAAAGTAAAATAGAGGGCAAGGTGTTAAATCCCTGCCCTCCAATTTTAATGCTTTATACGTTACACCTATGCGTATATGATTTCCCTATCCACAATCTCCCTCGCACAAGCCCTTATGTTGCCTGGCTGTCCTGTCCATTCTAAGGTATTTTCTTCCTTTAGCTGCTCCATTATGCCCTGTTCCTGTTTCATTCCCTCTATAAGCCTGTGGGAGCGTTTCTGCGCCTGCCTGTCAATATCGGCAAGGTAAGTATTCAGCCTCCCGCCCTATGACCTTTCGACTATTTTACTGCCTCCATTGAAAAAACACAATGCACGGTTGCAATTCTTCTCCAAAAACTGCGGCATACACAACGCATTTGCCTTTACATCAATTTAGGTATCAAATGCTTGATATTGTGGTGATAGTGCTGTTTGCAAAACCGGTGAATGCCGATGACTAGAAGGAGTTTGAACTTTTTGCCTCGTAAACAGCAACGAAGGGGAACCACTCATAAAAATCATTTGCATCAACGGAAAAAACATGAGGGCAATAAAGCAAACGGACAGACAGCAAACCATATTGTTTCCGCATAGTGTGACATGGCCGGTCTTTGCCTTGGAAAGAAAATGCCGCTGAAAAAAATAATATTGTATCAGTGCGAATGCCAGAAAGCATTTGGAACAGATATGATCTCTGTAAGACTTGATAATAAAGTATAAAAAAGAGAATGAGCATTCATGCGTTTGTCCTGAGAAAATCCGGAAAAGTACTTTACGAATATTAAAAAATATGCGAGAATATAATCAGTATGCAGAATATGTCGTTATCTGCAGCTATATAATGTTTAATCGAAAGGAGTCTTACAATGATTTACACTAAGGAAGTCGAAAATATGTGTCCTGTAGCAAAGGGCGCAAAACATGAACCCGCTCCCATTCCGGAAGAAGGCAAATGGGTCCATTCCAAGAAAATTGAAGATATTTCAGGATTTACACATGGTGTAGGCTGGTGTGCTCCCCAGCAGGGCGCCTGCAAACTGTCCTTAAATGTCAAAAACGGCGTGATTGAAGAAGCATTAGTTGAGACCATCGGATGTTCAGGAATGACTCATTCTGCAGCTATGGCGGCAGAAATTTTACAGGGCAAGACCATCTTAGAAGCATTGAATACAGACCTTGTCTGTGATGCCATCAACACAGCCATGAGAGAATTATTCTTACAGATCGTTTATGGACGTACCCAGAGTGCCTTCTCTGATGATGGACTTGCAGTAGGCGCTGGTCTTGAGGATTTGGGAAAAGGACTTCGTTCCCAGGTTGGTACTATGTATGCAACAAAAGAAAAGGGCGTTCGTTATCTGGAAATGGCAGAAGGATATGTAACAGGCATTGCTCTTGACGCTGACAACGAAGTTATCGGATATCAGTTCGTTTCTCTCGGAAAAATGACTGACTTCATCAAAAAAGGCGATGATCCTAACACTGCATGGGAAAAAGCACAGGGTCAGTACGGCCGTGTAGCAGACGCTGTTAAGATTATCGATCCACGAGTAGAATAAGGAAAGGAGAGACGAAGATAATGGCTTTATTTGAATCATATGAAAGAAGAATTGACCAGATCAACGCTATATTAAACAGTTATGGCATCAGCTCTGTAGAAGAAGCTGAAAAAATTACAAAAGACGCTGGACTTGACGTATACGAGCAGGTGAAAAAAATCCAGCCGATCTGTTTTGAAAATGCATGCTGGGCTTACACAGTAGGCGCTGCAATCGCAATCAAAAAAGGTGCAACAAGAGCTGCTGACGCTGCTGCTGCAATCGGTGAAGGACTTCAGGCATTCTGTATCCCTGGTTCTGTTGCAGACCACAGAAAAGTAGGTTTGGGACATGGAAATCTTGGAAAAATGCTGCTGGAGGAAGAAACCGAATGTTTCTGTTTCCTGGCAGGACACGAATCTTTCGCTGCTGCAGAAGGCGCAATCGGCATCGCTGAAAAAGCAAACAAAGTTCGCCAGAAACCATTACGCGTTATCTTAAACGGACTTGGCAAAGATGCTGCACAGATCATTTCCCGTATCAACGGCTTTACATTTGTTGAGACAAAATTCGATTATCAGGAGAACAAAGTAAACGTAATCTATGAAAAAGCTTATTCCGACGGACTTCGCGCAACTGTAAAATGCTACGGCGCTGACGATGTTCAGGAAGGCGTTGCAATTATGCATATGGAGAACGTCGGCGTATCCATTACCGGCAACTCCACCAACCCGACACGTTTCCAGCATCCGGTTGCAGGTACATACAAAAAAGAATGCAACGAGCAGGGTAAGAAATATTTTTCCGTAGCTTCCGGCGGCGGTACAGGACGTACCCTTCATCCGGACAACATGGCTGCAGGTCCTGCTTCTTACGGCATGACAGATACCATGGGACGTATGCACTCTGATGCACAGTTCGCAGGTTCCTCTTCTGTTCCGGCTCACGTAGAGATGATGGGCTTAATCGGAATGGGCAACAACCCAATGGTAGGCGCTACTGTTGCTGTAGCTGTTTCCATTGAAGAAGCACACAAAGCTGGTAAGTTTTAAGTTTCTGAGTTTTTAAACCAAATTAAAAATTTTATAAAAACCGGCATGTCTTGTACGATTTGTGTACCTTTAATATAGCAGATACACAAATATACAGCATGCCAGTTTTTTATAAGCTATTTCATATTTTATTTCTCTCTGACATTTCTTCTGTTATATATTGGTATACAGCCAGAGTAGTTTCTATATCTTTATGTTTTAATCTTTTTAGAACAATTAAAATCTTTTTGATTGATGAATCTCTTCATACTCCTGACAAACGTTATTACCATTACACTGGCGCCAATTCTCTGTTCAACAACCTCTGCAATCCCAAAATTATTGGGAGTATGATTCATGATATTGAACATGGACTTCCCGCAGCAGAGGCTCTCCCATAAAGCTTGGTCAATATGAAATTGACGCCACAGATGTCGCCGTCCTCAACCGGGAAGAAGAGTATGGCCATTAATCCTTCTTGGTCTTTTCCTGTATGACATAGAATACCTGCTGCAGTTCTTCCTGCACATTGCTGTAATTAAAATCTCTGGCAATTGTTTCTGCAACCTCCTCGGTTGAAATATGATAAAACACGGTATTTGTCCTGTCACAGAAAATATAGGCCGCAAAAAGAAGCGCTGCAATAAGCAAACGAAACTTAAAAAAGGAGGAGCCGTCTTCTGCTTCTCCTTTTGTATCTGCTTCTTTTTCAAATTCATATCTGCGGTTCGGAGAATCAAAGGATTTCCGAATGTTTTCTACGTAAGCCTTACGTGCGTTGACATCTTCCATGCGCATAAATATCTCCCCCTGTTTTATAACGATTCCGCTCTTGATGCTACAGTAATTAGAATTAAATTCCATTAGTGCAATATCGAGAGCGGAATCATAAGCTCTTTTTATTAATATATGACAGGACTGTCCCTCTTTATGCAAAAAAATGATAAATACCGTCTTTACAGCAAATACTACGCTTTTGTCACCACTTCATTTTTATTCTTATAAATAGAATTTGCAGGCACTACGCCGCGAACCATAGATAATGGATAAATATTGGTATGCCGTCCTACCACAGTTCCCGGATTCAGTACGGAATTGCAGCCGACTTCTACATAATCTCCAAGCATTGCGCCGAATTTCTTTAATCTCGTTTCTATCTGCTCTGCGCCATCCTTCACAACAACTAAGGTCTTATCTGATTTGACATTGGAAGTAATAGAACCCGCTCCCATATGTGATTTAAAACCGAGAATGGAATCTCCCACATAATTGTAATGGGGCACCTGCACGGAATTAAAAATAATCACGTTTTTCAGCTCTGTGGAATTTCCCACGACAGAGCCCTTTCCTACAATTGCGCTTCCTCTGATAAAAGCGCAGTGACGGATTTCCGCCTCTTCATCAATAATCAGAGGTCCGTTCAAATAAGCTGTAGGCGCTACCTTTGCATTTTTAGCTACCCAGATGTCTTCTCCCTTTTTTTCATAAACGGCAGAATCTAATGTTGGTCCAATCCTTCGGATAAAATCAGAAATCTCTTTTAAAGCCTCCCAGGGATATGCGACGCCCTCTAACAATTCTGCTGCAATCGTTTCCTGCAAATCATACATGTTTTTTACTTTACATTGTTCCATGAAAAAATCTCCTTTTACTTTTACTTTTTCTTTTCCTTATTGTTCGTCTTCTTTTTAGATATAGCAGAAGGTCCGGCGGATTTTTCTTTTTTTGCTTTTCGGGTTATAATAATTTTGCGTCTGATATTTTTCACTTCTTTTAAAAATTCTTCTTTGTTTTTCACTGTAAATGCAGAATCCTTTTCCTTGGTTGCAATCACAAGTCTGTCAAAAGATGTTGCTGCTGCAGGACCTCGCTTTTCTTTGATTTCTATAATATCTTTTATTTTGATTTCATCTTTGCCAAAACCAAAGTATATCGTCAGCGTATTTTGGGTCAGCATAACATAATTCCGAATCGCCGGAGGCAGCAATACAAAATCAGCAATAATAATGTAAACCGCCACTTCCATCTCTCTTCCTTTTAGGTAATCAAAATTAAAAAAGCACATGCAGTTTACAATGATTAAAACAATCCAATACCATGCCGCTATTTTGCCTTTAAATTTCATATCCTTCGTTTCCTTTCCCTCTTAAAATAATATGTATTTCTTATTTATAATAACCGGCAGATTTATCAAAATATTCTCTTAAAATATACTGGTTATTCAGTTTCAAGACGCCGTCAGTACGGCTCTCAATAAACTTCGTCAGTTTATCCATGTATTCTTCTTCCGTGATGCTCCCTTCTGCCACATAGGTCAGGCCTTTTTCCCAACTCGCAGTCAATTCCGGATTCAACAGAGATTTAATCGAGGCATTGACTACATCGTAAATCATTTCTCCCATAAAGGACGGGGTAATCACCTGCGTTTTTTTGTTCAAAATCAGATAACCATTGCCTGCTAACTTTTTTAAAATCTCTGCTCTGGTGGCGCTGGTACCGATTCCGCTTCCTTTGATCTGCGCACGGAGTTCTTCGTCTTCAATCAGCTGTCCCGCATTTTCCATAGCCAGGATCATGGAACCGGAATTATACCGTTTCGGCGGTGTTGTTTCACCTTCTTTGATCTCGTAATCGTCAACTTCAACGACATCCTTTTTTTTCAGAGACAAAATGTGCTCCGGCAGATTTTTATCACAAATCTCACCGTCTTTTTCCTTTGTCTTTTTCTTTTGGAAAGAATAATGCATCAATTTCAGATACCCTTCCTCCACCAAAACTTTAAAGCCTGCAAAAAACTGTTCCTCTCCCGCAGTTGTGGTCAGATTTACTTTTTGATAAACTGCAGGCGGATAAAAAACAGCCAAAAAACGTCTTACAATTACTTCATAAACAAAAACCGCTCTCTCATTACAGGATTTCAGACTGGCAATCCCCTGTCCGGTAGGAATGATTGCATAGTGATCTGTAATCTGCTTATCGTTTACGTATCTGGTTTTGGCAATCTGGCGATAAGTTCCCGTTTTTAAAATCTCTTCTGCAAAAGGCCGCATGCCGGGAATATTACAGAGCCCCCGGATATTTTTGTCTATTTCTTTTGCCACTGCCGTGGAAAGAACTCTGGCATCTGTTCTGGGATAAGTGACCAGCTTTTTTTCATACAATTCCTGAACAACCGCGAGAGTTTCATCCGGACTGATCTTAAAAAATCTGGAACAATCATTCTGCAGTTCTGCCAAATTATATAACAGAGGCGGATTCTTTTTTTCTTTTTTCTTCTCTGCTTTTTCCACTGTCATGGAGACTCCCAGAAGGGATTCTTTTAATTCTTCTGCCAGTTCTTTTTTCAAAAATCCGTTTTCTTTGTAGAGTTCCTTGGATTCGGCATAGCGGGATTTGGGCGTTACCCGCCACTCGGCATCTGCTTTTTCTCCCTTTAAATCTAACTTGGCGATTACTTTATAAAAAGGTGTTTTGACAAAATCCCGAATCTCCCGTTCTCTTCGCACCACCATGCCAAGCACACAGGTCATAACACGTCCTACGGAAATGACTACATATTTTTCATGAAGATACGATGCTATGGTATTGCCGTATTTTAAAGTCAGGAGTCTGGAAAAATTAATTCCCATAAGGTAATCTTCTTTTGCCCGAAGATAAGCGCTTTTTGCTAGATTGTCATATTCCGAAAGGTCTTTTGCCTCCCGTATACCCCGTAAAATTTCTTCTTCTGTCTGAGAATCAATCCAGACTCGTCTTCTTATTTTATTCTGCACCCCCGCCATTTGCTCTACCAGACGGTAAATATATTCTCCCTCCCGTCCGGAGTCAGTACAGACATATATGGTTTCAATATCTTCTCTGTTTAAAAGTCCCGCCACAATCTGATACTGTTTTGCCGCGCTTCCGATTATCTCATATTGAAACCGCTCAGGAATAAAAGGCAGTGTATTCAAACTCCATTTTTTATATTTCATATCATATGCATCAGGATAACTCATGGTAACAAGATGCCCGACACACCAGGTCACAACTGCCCGATCCCCTTCTTTATATCCGTTATAGCTTCTCATCTCCATTTTCAGCGCTTTTGCAAATTCCTGCGCTACGCTGGGTTTTTCTGCTATAAACAATGATTTTGACATAAATAAAGTCCTCTTTCTATTATATTGCGCATTTTTCAGCGCATAAAGGGATGCTTAAAAGCTTTTCTATAAATCCGTCATATCAATCAGTGTAAAGCGTTTGTCCGATCTGGCCATTTGAACCAGATCAGGCTCAAAAGCTTTTCCCGAAAAAAAGAAATAATGGCCGGCATGGATATGAGCCTCTTTCAAAAGATCTTCTAATTTCTGATAGCTTTCGTATGTCATCTCTTCTTCTGACCAGTTGCAAAGTCCTATAATATTTTCCCGGACAGAATTCTGGGCAATAATATCAATCGTTCCATTTTTCCCTACCCAGGTTCCGGTCTTACTGATCTGTATCGGCAGTCTGCCGGCCTTATTCATTAAATTCATATATTCCATACATACCTGAACAAAGTAACGGTTCAGATATTTTTCCAGCCTGCCTTCCATATACCGCTCATAAAATGCCTGCGGCGTGTCCATATACAAATCCGAAAGATTTGGATAAACAAATTTAAACCAGAAATGAATAAAGGTATTTTTGATCTGATACATTCCTTTTCTGGCATTTTCCCACCCTCCGGTTTCAAAAGAAACCACTTTTTCAATCACTTCAAATTCCATGAGGTTTTTGATATACACACTGATCTTGGCTCTGGAAAATCCCGTATATTTGTGAAGATCATTTAACTTCTGGTAATCCGCCGCCAACGCTGTTAAGATTGTATTATAAACCGACAGCTCCCGCAGTTCCATTCTAAGATACCGTTCCGCCTCCAAAAACAGACTTCCCCCGGGAGAAAGAATATGCTTACAAATATTTTCTTTTACGCTTTTCTTTGGATTCCAATGCTTTAAATAAGCCGGAATCCCTCCGATCACACCAAATATTTCCACACAGTCGCTAATGGAATTGTCTGGAAAAATACGTACAATATCAATAAAATTAAGCTCTGTCAATTTATAAATATGATCAATCTGATGCATCAATTTTCCAAGAGTGGAAGACATCTTATGTTCTACAAAAACAAGAGAAGAACTGCAGAGCAGAATCATCACAGAACCATTTGCATTCTTTTTTAATTTCATCATATGATCTATAAAAACAGAATTTTTACGGATCAAATGCTCAAACTCGTCAATTACAACTACCAGCTTGCTGCCGTCGCTGCTTTTCATTTTTTCGGCATATAATTCATAATCTCTTTCTTCCGGGTCCAGATGATAACGACTGTCGATTCTTTCTGCAAAACATTTTTCCTGCTCAGCATCTGAAATTTCTCTCGCTCTATAATAAAAGCATTCTTTTCCCTCCAGAAAACGCCGAATGCAGATTTCCTTTTCACAGCCCTCCCGTCCATATAAAACAACGATCTGGTTTCCCTGCTTTTCATATTCACTGTTCAGCTCTTTTATCGCTTCTGCTTTCTGCATGACAATAATCCCCCTGCCCCCTCACACTTTCCCATATACACTCACAACTTATCATACCCTTATTCCCCTATAATTGCAAGTAACTATTCAGCCTTCGGCAATGGGATTTTTGCACTCTTATATCATTTTCCCACAGTTTGTGCAGTAAATGCACAAACCCTGCGGATTCCTGAAAATAGAAGAAACTGATATGTTTTTTTAACATAACAGTCTCTTTATTACGGTTAACCCATATTTTGTTTTGCTACCAGCTCGTCTGCGCCGTATTTCTTACGGAGGGCAGGTTTTTCGATTTTGCCTGTGGCATTTCTGGGCACCTCTGCAAAAATAATCTTTTTCGGCCTCTTGTATCTTGGCAGCTGTCTGCAAAATTCATCAATTTCTTCTTCGCTGCATTCCACGCCTTCTTTAACAGAAATAATGGCTCCTGTAATTTCTCCCAAACGTACATCCGGCAGACCGATCACAGCCACATCCTTCACTTTTTCATAAGCGCTCAGGAAATTTTCAATCTGAACCGGATAAATATTTTCACCGCCGCTTACAATGACATCCTTCTTGCGGTCTACCAGAAAATAAAAACCGTCTTCATCCATTTTGGCCATATCTCCGGTATACAGCCAGCCGTCTTTTAATGTCTCTTCCGTTGCCTTTGGATCATTGTAATAACAAGTCATAACGCCGGGACCCTTTACACAGAGCTCACCCACTTCTCCCTGGGGAAGTTCATTTCCATTTTCATCTACAATCTTACATTTCCAACGGTATCCCGGAATACCGATTGCGCCTACCTTGTGGATGTTTTCAATTCCAAGATGCACACAGCCTGGACCCGTAGATTCAGACAAACCATAATTTGTGTCATATAAATGATCAGGAAAATAATCCTTCCAGTGTTTAATTAAAGACGGCGGCACCGGCTGTGCTCCAATATGCATCAGCCTCCACTGACTCAATTCATAATCCTCTAATTTCAAATCGCCCTTATCCAGCGCCACAAGAATATCCTGTGCCCAAGGAACCAAAAGCCATACAATCGTACAATGCTCTTTCGATACGGCATCCAGAATAATTTCCGGCGTAGTTCCCTTTAACAAAACAGCCTTGCTGCCCGCGCACAGGCTCCCCATCCAGTGGAATTTCGCGCCTGTATGATAAAGAGGGGGAATGCACAAAAACACATCGTCTCTGTCTGTCAAATGATGTTTCTGCTCCATTTGCGCCGCCTGCATAAGACTTTCATGATTATGTAAAATTGCTTTGGGAAATCCCGTTGTTCCGGAAGAAAAATAAATTGCCGCATCGTCTTCATCCTCCAGACGAACCAGAGGCGCCTGGCTGGAACAATCTGCCACCAGCTCCGGATAACTTTCCGCAAAGGTTGGACACCCGTCGCCTACATAAATCAAAAGCCTGCCTTTATCAAGCTCATCTCCTATAGATTCAATTCTTCCGATAAATTCCGGTCCAAAAAATAGGATATGCACCTCTGCCAGATCTGCACAATACTGAATCTCTTCTGCAGAAAAGCGGAAATTAAAAGGTACTGCAATGGCTCCTGTTTTTAAAATTCCAAAATAAATGGGAAGCCACTCCAGGCAGTTGAACATCAGTATTGCCACCCGGTCTCCCTTTTGAATTCCACGGCTAAGCAGCATATTCGCTACCCGGTTTGCTTTTTCATCAAAAATACTCCATGTGATCTCCCTGCGGTAAGGAAGAGACGAAGTCTGCTGAACCAGATCATATTCCTTCCATGTTGTTTTTCTTGTGTCCGTCACCAGAGGATTCAGCTCTACCAAAGCCACCTCATCGCTGTATAGTTTGTGATTTCTCTCCAGTAAATCTGTTACGGGCATGTTATAGTACTTCCTTTCTCTTTTTGATATCTCCGTCAAAACGAAGTCTTCTCTTTCCTTTTGCACTTCTAAAGTTTAAATTGCTAAAGCAAAAGCGTCAAACGAATCATTTGACAAACGCTGCCTTTTTATTCTATCATATAATCTATATATAATAAAGATTTCTACCAAAAAAAGTTTATCCTGTAGTAACTATGAGGCCGAAGGCTGAATTCCCTCTTGGCTTAATATACGCTTTCTTACGGACTTTGCAGTGAATGCAAAATTCTGATGTGAACAGTAACGGCTGAACAGTTACACCCTGACCAGCACAAGGAGGTTTTTATGATCATTGATTTTCACACACATACATTTCCGGCAGCTATTTCAGAAAGAGTTTTGACAAAACTCAGCAAACTGTCCCATACAAAATATTTCACAAACGGCTCTGTCAACCATCTGCTCTCTTCCATGAAAGAATCTGAGATTGATTATTCCATCAATCTTCCGGTCATGACAACTGCAGCTCAGGTAGAAAAAGTAAACAGCTCTCTTATGGCAGAGCGTGATACGCTTTTCAAACAGGGCGTCATTACCTTCGGCGGTATGCATCCGGATTATGAAAATTACAAAAAAGAATTAAAACGACTGCAAGAACATGGCATTCTGGGAATCAAAATTCACCCGGCTTACCAGAATACAGATATTGACGATATCAAAATGATGCGCATCATCGACTGTGCCTGCGAATTGGGTTTGATCATAATCACTCATGCAGGAATTGACATCGGCATTTATGACCACAATTACACTTCTGTTCCACAGATTTTAAAAATTATAGATGAAATTCATCCCGAAAAATTTGTTTTGGCCCATATGGGCGGCTGGGGCTGCTGGGAGGATGTGGAACGAGACCTTGCAGGAGCGCCGGTCTGGTTCGATACGGCTTTTGCCATAGGAGCGGTAACGCCGGATGACGCCGAAACGGGAACGCCTTATCTGACCAATAATCTTAATAACGAAGATTTTCTCCGCATTATCCGAAAACACGGCATAGAAAAAATCCTGTTTGCCACTGACTCTCCCTGGGAATCCCAGAAAGATTATGTAGAACGTGTCAATCAAGTGCCTTTCTCGGATTTGGAAAAAGAGATGATTTTTTCTGAAAATGCGAAAAAGCTGCTTTTTTAAGGCAGCTTTTTATCTTAACCAAGGGAAGAATCGTGTTATCATAAGATGCAGAAATCATCTTTACCATTTCCCGCTCTGTTTGCCACTGATAATCCGTGACAATCAGCCCCTGCTGCTACTATCCGCTCTGCATATCTCTTTGCAAATCCTGTTTGCGAATTATAAATTACTAATATCTTCATCTGCTTTAATTTTCATTTCTTGATTTTCTATTACATTTTCAACAACTTTCAATATAACTTTGCTATTCATCGAAACTCCCCTTAAACCTCTTTTAAACTTATAATTCAATAGACTTTATACTCTGACTATGATATATTTATAACAATCCACTCATCAACAAAGCCAGTCATATAATGGAGCGTGATAAAATGGCACTTACTAATGAAGATTTAGAAGCAATCAAAGAATTATTTACCCCTGTCTACGGGAGACTTGATCAAATTGACAGCAGGCTGGATAAAGCCGACAGCAGATTCGATCAGATTGACAAGAAGTTCGTCCAGATTGACAGCAGATTTGATCAAATCGATCATAAGTTTGTCCAGATTGACAACAGACTGGACAAGGCCGACAGCAGATTCGATCAGATTGACAACAGACTGGAAATTATCGAGTATAAACAAGATCGCACTGCAAGGAAACTGAATGATTTAAAACTGGATGTTGCAGTTGCTGAAAGAGACATTCGGAAAGACATTCATTCCCTCAAAGACCAGACAGAAACCATTATTGAAATCCTAAAACAGAATGCATTAATACCACAATAAGAGCTGACCAATTTACAAAATTTATCATCTGTCAGAGTATAAAGTCTATTGAATTCTGAAAGTCAAAGATTTGTCAACTCAACAAAGCTCAGGCAGAGATCTGTATTTTTGTCTCTCTGATCTCTGCCCGACATTTTCCATTTCAAATTTACCCTATTTATTTTTTCCTCCAAGAAACCGAGAAAGAAGGCCATACAATGAAAGATATGCAGAAAACAGTTCTGTTTGAACAGACGCCTGTCCCAAAAGCAATTATGACACTGGGCATTCCGACAATTTTAAGTTCTCTTGTCATGGTGCTTTACAATATTGCTGACACCTATTTTGTAGGTATGTTAAATAATCCTATTCAAAATGCGGCTGTAACGCTGGCAGCTCCTGTACTTTTGGCATTCAATGCTGTCAACAATCTGTTTGGTGTTGGAACATCCAGTATGATGAGCCGTGCTTTGGGCAAAAAAGATTTTGACACGGTAGCCCGCAGCTCCTCTTTTGGATTTTACTGCTCCATCCTCTGCGGACTTTTATTTTCTCTTCTATATACTGTTTTCAGCAGTCCTCTGCTTACTCTGCTGGGTGCAGATACAGCAACGGCGGCTGCCACTGCAGAATATTTAAAATGGACTGTAACTTTCGGTGCGGCGCCTGCAATCCTAAATGTTGTTATGGCGTATATGGTGCGCTCTGAAGGCGCATCCCTACATGCCAGCATCGGCACTATGAGCGGCTGCCTGCTCAATATCCTGTTAGATCCTGTCTTTATCCTTCCGCAGGGTCTGAATATGGGCGCTGCCGGAGCAGGACTTGCTACTTTTCTCTCCAATTGCGCGGCATGCATCTACTTTTTCATTTTTCTTTTTGTCAAACGGGGAAATACCTGTGTCTGCATCCGTCCTGCCATGTTTGGACTGAAAAAACCGATTGTCATGGGAATCTGCAGCGTAGGCGTTCCCTCTTCCATACAAAATCTTTTAAATGTTACAGGGATGACGCTGTTAAACAATCTTACTTCTTTCTACGGTTCGGATGCCGTTGCAGCAATGGGAATTGCACAGAAGATCAATATGATTCCCCTCTATGTCGCACTGGGGCTTTCTCAGGGCATTATGCCTCTTGTCAGCTACAACTATGCCAGTGGAAACCACAAACGCATGAAAGAGGCCATTACCTTTTCCCTAAAAATTTCTGCTGGATTTATGGCGGCAATTTCCTGTTTCTATTATATCGGATCCAGACCTCTGATTTCGCTGTTTATGAAAAACAGCGCCATTGTTTCTTATGGCGCTGCTTTTTTGCACGGTCTTTGTCTGTCTCTGACCTTTCTGTGTATAGATTTTCTTGCTGTAGGCGTTTTTCAGGCCTGCGGCATGGGCAAGAAAGCATTTATTTTTGCACTGCTCCGAAAAATAGTATTGGAAATTCCGGCTCTTGTGCTGTTAAATAAAATCTTTCCTTTATACGGACTTGCCTACGCCCAATTCATTACAGAAGTTGTATTATCCATTGCCGCAGCAGTTACCCTGCAGAAAATATTTCATTCGGCAAATCTTCAAAAAACCCTGTGATTTGTTTTATTTCTTTTTTATTTTTACAGTTTTTGCTGTCTTCGCCTTCTTGAAAAGACTCTTATAATCTTTCCATTTTGCTTTCGGTACGGTAATTTTTGCATTTTTCTTAATACCTGCAAATGCTTTTTTGCCAATACTCTTGATCGCTGATGATGTAATCGTTACTTTTTTCAGATTCTTACAGCCGTTAAATGCCTGTTTTCCAATTGTCTCCATATTTGCCCCAATGGTAACCTGCGTAATCTTCTTATTCTTATGAAACGCTTTTGATTTAATCTCAGTTACCTTATAGTCAAAACCGTCAATATTTACGGTTGGAGGAATTACTATTTTCTTTGCCTTATTCTGCAAGGATTTCTGTACGATTACTGTTTTCAATGATTCGCTGGAGGCCGTAATCTTATATTCAAGCGTCGATGTTCTATGAATTGTTCCAACTGGCGGAAGGACTATGGATGATATTGTTTTTGTAATTTTTAAAGTAATTGCTCCAACTGTATCGCTCCCATCCTGAGCCTGTGCCGTAATCTTAACGGTACCCTCTGCCTTTGCCGTAACCAGACCGGAATTGTTTACAGATGCGGCTTTCTCATTATCGGACTCCCATTTCAATGTTTGATTGTCTGCTTCTGCCGGATTTATATCGGCTGTAATCTGTACGCTTTCTCCCACCGTGAGATTTGTCTTTGCAGCCTTTAATGTAATACCGTCCACAAAAACCATACCGTCAGAACTCTCCAGATCCAGGATTGCCTGCTGCAGCCGGAATTTGACGGCAGCAATCTCTTCCTGGGTAGCGTTCGCATTCCCCATGACTTCATTGGCAGCGGCTAATGCCTGCTCATATTCTTTCCAACTGCCAATCGTATAATCCTTTTTCTCCCGGTTCTCACTCTCTTCCTGTTCTGTCAGACCGCTCAGATCTTCTTTTGCTTCCGCAACTTCTTTTTGATCTATAACCTCTCCATGAACAGCATTAATTTCATCCACTTTGCTGTTCAACGCTGCTGCTGCTGCATCCAGTTCTGTCTGTGCCAGATCATAAGTTTCGTAAATGCCTCTTGCAGTCTCATACGCAGCCCGCAAAGTTTCCTGACCTGCTGTCAGATCATATTTCGTCTGTTTTTCTATCAGATCTTTTGCTTCTGCCATGGCTAAAAGAAGGCCGTTTCGATCAAGGAACACCTTTCCGGTTTCATAAAAATTCTCCAAAGCCTCATTAACGATATCCAGCCATTCATCAATTGTCTGAGAGGTATCTCCTATCGCATCTTCTGCCTGTGTCAGAATTGCTTCTGCCGTCTCTTTTGCTTCCGTTTTGTACTGTCCTTTCTTTGCACCATAAGTAACACTGTCTAAAATCTCTCTTATTTCATTGATCCGTTCAGAAAGATCGCTGCCCTGTGTTTCCGGCATGATTCCCGGCACTTTTATTTCTGCCAGCGCCGGCCAGGAGCCGGGCCAGTTTCCTTTCCCGGTATTTCCGGTAATACAAACTTTCACTTCCGTGATGTTCTTTTCCACATCCAGATGATAGGACTGCTCTGTAACCTCCTGTGTTCTGCAGCTTTCCGGAGTAATTTCTATCTCCTGTCCTTCTTCGTCTGTCACCACGGCATAAAATGTAAATGGTCGTCCTGCAGATTCAAAATATATCTCTACGGAATCTGCATAAGCGCTCTTTGGCAATTGCATATTTACCGTAACCGGATAATTTGTGCCGTTGTTCTGCCAATTTGCACCCCACAAGCTGCTTGTATTTCCGTCTGTCAGTTTAGTCAAATCCCCTCCACCGCTGCTTCCGTCTCCAAGGGTTGCCGTCACCGTCATTTTCTGCGCCAGATTTTGCAGTTTTTCTCCTTCTGTATCTGTACTGTTTACCGTAATTTCTGCAATCTCAAGAGGATAGCTCTGAGCATCGGCGGTTGCCATGGTTACCCTGATCTTACTTGCCGTACAATTCGGCGGGGTATCAATCTCTGTATTGCTTGCCATATCGTAATCTGTGTTTTCCTTTAAAAGAATCCATTCTGCAGTATTTGGATTATAATACTCCACTTTCCATGTAAAAGGAATATCTCCTGCCCGCTGCGGACCTGATAATATAATTCTGTTCACATCACAAGTTTCTTCTAAATCAATTTCTACTGTATGAGGCCCCGCTCCTGCTGCAATCCAGCTTGTACCGGAATCCCCGTCTGTAATATTCTGCAGACTGCCTGACTGTGTGGACGAAGTTGTTGTGACATTCTTTCCTTCTGCAACATTTACAGTTTCCTGTGCCGTTCCTCCTGTATTTTTCTCCAGATTCGTATAAGAAAATTTCTCATATGCCTGTTGTGCCAATGCAGCCAAATCTACACCGGAAGGCTCTGCCGAAAAAGCATATTTTCCATTATCGTCATCTGATTTACGGTTTACCCACTGATATTCCCATAAGAACCAATTATTTTCTGCTTTGGCGTCTGCCGCATCTTTCGCCTCGCCTTTTAAATCCGCTATGCGGTTGCGAATCCAGATTTCCCAGCGTTCTTTATAAAAACTACTTGTAAGACCTGACCACTTCCGGTTGGAATAGTCTTTCAGCTGGCCTCTGCCGCATGGCCGTTCGCCCGCCCAGGTAGTTACTAAAGAACGGGCATTGAATTCAAAGAGGTCTTTTGTCCAGTCATCTGCATCTGTAATCATCTTACGGGACGCCTCAATCCATGTACCCAGCATAAATTCATCTGTTGCCGAAAGAATCTGATCAGATAACTCAATTAAATTTAAAAATGCTGTAGACAATTTTTCAAATTCTTTCAGATTCCCCTCATTCTTTGCCTGTACCATCAGTTTGTGATACTCCACTGCCGCATTGCACAATACCTGTTCTGCCACATCTGCCAAATCATATTGGAATGCCGGAGACGCCTGAAACGCTTCGTAATTCTCCGCCAAAAGCAAAAGCGCCTGATCCAGTTCTGCTTTATCGTAACGAATCGTACTGTTTCCCCACGTCGAAGCAGCGCTGAAATTATCTGTCGGACGGGCATTGATCACAGTCTCTGCCGCACCCTGATAAGTATCATGTTTGTTCGCATAGGCAGTATTCAGCAGAATCTTCCATGCTTTCCATAAACTTTCGCTTTCTCCTCCCGCCCGGCGCTCGCTATACTTTTTCAGCCAAGCATAATAGTCAATCGGATCTTCTGACCAGTTTGTATCAAACATCAGCTCATAAACGACAGGACTGTTTTCCAACGCTTCAGCCGTTATACCGATTCCTTTCATATGGTTCGTCGTATTCGATATTTCAATTGGATCTGTGGCAATTACAGGCACTTCGCCGTCAAGTCCCATACGGCCGCCAAAATCATGCAGCATACAAAAAATCCATGGCGATCCCTGCTGCTCGAAAAATATTTTCTCATCCCGGTCTGCCTTCGCCTCCAAATCCGCTTTCATATCTGCCTGTAAAACCAGCGCCAGTGTTTTCGATTTGTCAAGCTGTGACATTTTATTTGCATTTAAGTTCCCCTGCCACTGCTGCATCACCCAAACCGCGTCTTCATCGCTCTTTAACATCTCGCTCTGTACTTCCCGGAAAATTGTTTTTGTATCCAAGCCGCCTGTATTGCCGCCCTCATGGAAAGGATCGGTTGCATAGTAATGAGAAACATTTCCAAATACATTCTGTTGTTTTTCATAAAAAACTTCTGCCACATTTGAAAAATAATTCACTTTGCCGGCTTCCATCTCTGCTTCCGTCAGATATGTCCGAATCATAGTGGGCCGTGTAAAACCGGACCAGTCGCCTGTGGAAATCAGTACCGCTCCTTCATTTTTTTCTGCAAATGTTTCCGGCACCTGCCCCGCAAATCCCTGAATTACCGGAGAAATTCCGTAAGTCTGCATACGGTCATGTATCTTTCGTCCAAGTTCCGTGCGCTGCTCAAACCAGGCATTTGGCAGAGGACCTCCCACACTGTAGAGATTCTGCATGTAAAACCATGCAAAATATGCGGGACCACAGATATAATCTTTGATTTCTTCATCGGTATAATTGAATTCCAAAAGCGTCTGTCGCAAAACCTCTTCCTGTCCCACAATATCCAGAACCAGATTAATTCCGTTCATCGCGCACCAGTCCAGAAATTCTTCATATTCATCCCAGTTCCAGAATGCCATGGTATAAGAATAGGTACAGAAGTTCAACGCATAACGCAGGTCATACTGCGCTTCTTTTACGATTTTGCCTCCCACCGGCTTCAGCTCATCTAAATTTGTGTTGGATGCATACAATGGATTATAATCTATGTTGACATAATTCTTCAGGTAATAATTGAATCCGGACGCCATTGCGATTCCGCTGTTTCCTCTAATGACAATAGTAGAATCTGCACCGTCTTTGATTTCAAAAACATCTTTACCCTCTTCCAAACTGTTTCTCATTTCAAACCGAAAACTCTTTTTCCATTTATCGCCAAGAACACGGCCTACCATGCTGCTCATTTCGTTCAGCACTTTCTGATCGGCATAACCGTTTTCATTTGCTTCAAATCTATCCCATTCTGTTTTCCATTTGCTGTCTTTCCAATCTTCTATTTCTATCGGCGACGGCTCAGCAGCCGTGTCATTGATTTTTGTTCCATAGACTTCAATTTCAGACAAATTTGTTGCAAATGCATTAGAATTATATGCCATATTCAGCCTTAGATAAGATGCCGTGATATTGCTCAGGGTATAACTGTCTCCATCTGCCGTCGCCCCATCATCGGAAGTTTTTGAAATAATCTTGTTATAATTATCTCCGTCTGCAGATGCATAAACATAATAATTATTAAAAGAGCCGTCTACACGGTTAAAAATCTTAATCTGAGATAAACTGTATGTACCGTCCAGCTCAATATCGATATAATGATTATGGTCATACATTCTTTTGAGGTTATCGCCTTCTCCGTCACTTGGAATCGACTGCCAGTATGTCTCCAGATTTCCATCTACTATGAGAGCCGCCTCATGGTTGTTTGCATTTTTTGCTTTCACTTTCTCCGCTGATATACTGATTTTGCTGTCAACAGCCTTTACCGTTTCCGCATTTGTAAGAATGCCGAGACTCTGACACAGCAAAGATACTGTCAGAATCGGAATAAAACGCCTGCTCCACTTTCTGATTTTCCCATACATTTCTTCTACCGTCTCCTTTCTGTACCGGATCTGATATCCGCTTTTGAAACTTCTCCGTTTCAGTATTTTCATTATTTCATTCTAACACATCTGCCGTATTATTGTAAAGATTGCACAAAGAAAAGAACGAAAAGATAATTTCTATGGTAATCTTATATACAATACAGTGTCTGCTGTCCGGTAAAATTTGGAATTCTGACTATCGCAGAGTAAACCGTAACAGATCATTACGCTGCCGGAAGTGTTTTACAATTTTTCTCTTGTATTTTTTCTTTATCCATTATATGATAGTAAAAATCCCTGTGGGACTCCTTATGCCTTACGGCAATTTAAGGAAATCTAATCAATTAAGGAGGACTTTCATGCGCCATTTAATGAGTCCGTTAGACCTTTCGGTAGAAGAGCTCTACGACCTTCTCTCTCTGGCTAACGATATTGAACACAATCCCGGCAAATATGCCCATACATGCGAGGGCAAAAAACTTGCCACCTGTTTCTATGAACCAAGCACCCGTACAAGACTTAGTTTTGAGGCTGCCATGCTGAATCTCGGCGGCTCCGTTTTAGGTTTCTCCAGCGCCGACAGCAGCTCTGCTGCCAAAGGTGAAAGTGTTTCCGATACGATACGCGTCATTTCCTGTTACGCAGATATCTGTGCCATACGTCATCCAAAGGAAGGCGCCGCTTTAGTCGCTTCTTTAAAATCTTCTATTCCCGTTATCAATGCCGGCGACGGAGGTCACCAGCATCCGACACAAACTCTTACCGATCTTCTCACCATATATTCTCTGAAACAAGGCTTCGACAATCTTACAATCGGTCTTTGCGGCGATCTGAAATTCGGACGCACCGTTCATTCGCTGATTCATGCATTGATCCGTTACCCAGGCATCAAATTTGTACTGATTTCTCCGGAAGAATTAAAAATCCCCGATTACATCCGTGAAGATGTTTTAAAGAAACATAACGTTCCCTTCACGGAACTGGAACGCTTAGAAGACGCCATGCCGGATCTGGATATTTTATATATGACACGCGTACAAAAGGAGCGTTTTTTCAACGAAGAGGACTATGTCCGTATGAAAGATTTCTATATTCTGACAAAGGACAAGCTCTCTCTGGCCAAAGAGGACATGTTGATTTTACATCCCCTTCCCCGCGTGAATGAAATATCTGTAGAAGTGGATGATGATCCGAGAGCTGTTTACTTTAAGCAGGCACAATATGGAGTATATGTCCGCATGGCATTGATCCTTACATTATTGAAATGGAGGTAGCAGTATGTTAAACATCAGTGGAATTTATGAAGGATTTGTTCTCGACCATATCCAGGCGGGCATGAGCATGTCCATTTACAGAGATTTAAAATTAGATCAGTTAGACTGTCAGGTTGCCATCATTAAAAATGCCAAAAGCAATAAAATGGGAAAAAAAGACATGATCAAAGTAGAATGCCCAGTGGACACCTTAGATCTTGATATTTTGGGCTTTATTGACCACAACATCACTGTCAACGTGATTCAGGACAATAAAATTGCAGAAAAAAAAGAACTGCACCTGCCAAAACAGATTGTAAATGTCATCAAATGCAAAAATCCAAGATGCATCACCTCCATAGAACAGGAACTGGAACAGATCTTTATTTTGACTGATAAAGAAAAGGAAATCTACCGTTGCAAATACTGCGAAGAAAAGCAGAAGAAAAAACATCGGATGATTCGATAAACAGTAACGAATAAAATTCATAAAAACCGGAAATCATACCTCCCAAATGATATTTTCTGCCATTCGGCAGTTATCAGGGAGGTTTTTCCATGACCAAAAAAATCATACGCCGTATTTCTTTTCTTTTTCTGGCTGCTCTTTTTACCTGCAGCCTCTCCTCCTGTGGTTCCAAAGAAATCTCTTCCGGCAAAATCAATGTCAGAATTGCCTATTTCCCGAATATCATCCACACCCAGGCTCTTGTAATGAAAAACCAGGGCACTCTGGAGGAAAAATGGAAGGATGTCTGTAATGTCACATGGACTTCTTTTAACGCGGGACCTGCCGAAACAGAAGCTGTTTTTGCAGGAGAAATCGACATCGGCTATATGGGGCCTGTTCCCGCCGTCAACGCTAACGCCAAATCAAACGGAGACGTAAAGATCATCTCCAATGCCACAAATGCCGGCGCAATCCTTCTGGCGCGCAAAGACGCCGGCATCTCTTCCGTAAAAGATCTGGCAGGCAAAAAAATTGCCGTTCCTCAGATCGGAAATACACAGCATCTGTGTCTGCTTAGCCTTCTGACGGAACACGGCTTAAGCGTTTCCGATGTGACGATTGCCGCAAGCTCTAATGCAGATATTGTAAACCTTATAGATTCCGGCCGTGTAGATGCCGCCGTTGTACCGGAGCCATGGGGAACTACCATAGAAAAAAACGGAAATGCCGAAGTGATTTTAGATTATGACGAACTTTTTTTAAATGGGGACTACCCTTCTGCCCTTGTTATCGCCAGCAGAGATTTTATGGAAAAACATCCTGATCTGGTTTTAGATTTTTTAGAAATGCATGAAGAAGCTACTTTGTTTATTAATGAACATCCGGAAGATATGCTGGAAATTGTTAATACAGAAATCAAAGACGCTACCGGAAAATCTTTGGATTCTGACATCATCCAAAACGCCTTTTCCCGCATCAAAGCAGACAGCACATTAAACACCGATGCTGTTATGAACTTTGCAGACATCAGCAAAGAAGAAGGATTTATCCAAAACGTACCGGAGGAAAGCGATGTATTTGACACTGAATTCAATCCATAAATTTTTTACTGATACAAAAAAAGAAACGCTGAAGGATATTTCCCTTACTGTGGAAAGAGGCGAATTTATCTGTATCGTAGGTCCTTCCGGCTGCGGCAAATCCACGCTGTTAAATCTGGTTGCCGGACTGGATGCGCCAACCTCCGGAACGATTACATTAGACGGAGCCGCCGTCACAGGTCCCGGTCCGGACCGCGTCGTCATGTTTCAGGAAGCGGCTCTTTATCCCTGGCTGAATGTGATAGAAAATGTCATGTTCGGTTTAAAAGCAGCGGGATTACCTAAAGACAGTCAGCGGGAAATTGCGGAAACCTATCTGAAAATGGTTCAGCTCTGGCATTACAGAGACTATCCCATTCATCAGATTTCCGGCGGCATGCGGCAGCGTACTGCCCTTGCAAGAGCCCTTGCCTTAGACAGTAAGCTTCTGTTAATGGACGAGCCTTTTTCCGCCCTGGACAAACAGACGATCCACATTCTACGGGCAGAACTGGAGGAAATCTGGGAAAAGCATAAAAAAACAATTCTATATGTCACTCACAGCGTGGAAGAAGCTGTTTATTTTGCAGACAGAATTGTTGTAATGGCAGAAAATCCAGGACGTATCAAAGAAATCGTTCCCGTCTCCTTTCTGCGTCCCCGGAACATCGAAGATGCCGCCTTTGTCGCTCTGCGCAAAGAAATACTTTCCAAAGTACAGCTTTCTGCACGGAAAATCTCTGCGGATGAATTTGACAAGGAGGAGGCCGTTTTATGAAACGAAAAAAATTAGCAGGAAATGTTTTGTTTTTTGTAGGACTGATTCTGCTCTGGCAGTTTCTTTATACAGCTGCCTGCGACTGGTTTTTCTGGGCCAAACCCTATGCGATTCCAAACCCCGCCGGCGTCATCCGCTGCTTTCTTCTTCTACTCTCTGACGGCACTCTGCCTGCTGCCATCTTCGGCAGCCTGCTTCGGGTTGTGACCGGATTTCTCATTTCTATTTTCCTTGGAGTTCTGCTGGGAATCGGCATTATAAATTCAAGCTGCCTGGCACAGAATTTAAAGCCTCTGATACTTGGCGTCCAGACACTTCCCAGCATCTGCTGGGTTCCCTTCGCCATACTCTGGTTCGGATTATCAGAGAGTGCGATTATTTTTGTCGTAGTTATGGGCTCGGCTTTCGGTATTGCCCTTGCGATTGAAAGCAGTATCCAAAATATTCCGCCTATTTATATCAAAGCCGCAAAAACCATGGGCGTAGATTCTTACCATCTCTACCGCTATGTGATTTTTCCCGCTGCCCTCCCGGCCTTTATCGGCGGATTAAAACAAGGCTGGTCCTTTGCCTGGCGCGCCCTGATGTCCGGTGAAGTGATGTCTGCTTCTGTAGGGCTTGGCTATACGTTAATGGTGGGCAGGGATCTTGCGGATATCAATCAGGTGATGACGGTTATGCTGGTGATTATCTTAATTGGGATTTTGATTGATAAGGGAATTTTTACGGCTGTAGAGCATCGAATTTTGCGGAAACGAGGACTTATGGCAGAGGAACAGTCTTATTAGATTGTTCCTCATAACAAAATCTACTGCTCTGCCACCAGCACTACAACCGAACGCGGCAAAACTTTCAGCTTGCTGTTAAACTGAAACTCTGCAGCAGCTCCAATCGCTTTTCCATCCTCATATTTCTCTGACGTGTTCACACAAATTTTCCAGTGCAAATTCTCCGGCAGTTTCGGCAGCTGCATATCCAACGGCTCCCAATATGCATTCATTCCATAAAATACAATATCATCTTTCGTATCCGCCTCATCTCTGCCGGCATACATAACGCCGATTAATCTGCTGGTGTAATCGGTACCGCTGTTCCATGGATATCCGTTGTGAATACTGATTTCCGGCAGTCCGCAGGAGGCCGGTTTCGTCGGCTTTCTTAAAATAGCGTATTTCTTGCGGAATGCAATCATATACTGGAAGAAATCATGAATTTCCTGGTATTCATTCAATCGGTTCCAGTCCAGCCAGGAAATCTGATTATCCTGGCAGTATGCATTATTATTTCCAAACTGGGTATTGCAGAACTCATCTCCGGCATAAAACATAGCAGGTCCCCTGCTGCACATCAAAGTGGCAAAAGCATTCTTTATCATACGGCGGCGCAGTCCTTCTACTTCCGGATTCTCCGTATTTCCTTCCACACCGCAGTTCCAGCTGTTACCGTTGTTATCTCCGTCTGTATTGTTCCAGCCGTTTTTCTCATTATGTTTTGTATTGTAAGAATAAAGATCATAAAGTGTAAACCCATCGTGACAGGTCAGGAAATTCACAGATGCGCTCTTTCCTCTCTCAGAAAGATCGTACAGATCTCTGGAACCGGTAATTCTTGTAATCGCTGTTCCTGCCATTCCCTCATCGCCTTTTAAGAACCTTCGCATATCATCCCGGTATCTGCCGTTCCATTCTGACCACCTGGAAAAAGCAGGGAAATTACCCACCTGATACAGGCCGCCCGCATCCCATGCTTCTGCAATCAGTTTGACTTTTCCCAATATGGAATCATTGGCAATTTCCTGTAAAATCGGCGGTTCTTTCATAGGTGCGCCGTTTTGGTCCCTCGTCAGAATCGATGCCAGATCAAACCGGAATCCGTCTACCCGGTATTCTGTTACCCAATAACGCAGACAGTCAATGATAAATCTGCGCGTCACCGGATGATTACTGTTTAAAACATTGCCGCAGCCGCTGAAATTATAATAATATCCCTCCGGCGTCAAAATATAGTATATGTTATTATCAATACCTTTAAAGGAAAAACACGGACCGTCTTCATTTCCTTCCGCCGTATGGTTGAATACAACATCTAAAATCACTTCAATTCCGTTTTCCTTTAATTCATAAATCATCCGTTTCAACTCTTCGCCTTCATGATTGTGCTCCACCACAGAAGAGTAACCCGTATTTGGTGCAAAAAAACATACTGTATTATAGCCCCAGTAATTATAAAGCTGCTCTCCGTCTACCACACGAGCGCTTTCCATTTCGTCAAACTCAAAGATCGGCATCAATTCCACTGCATTGACGCCCAAATCCTTCAAATAAGGAATCTTTTCCCGCAAACCCTCATAGGTTCCCTTTGCCCTTACGCCTGAGGATTCATCCTTCGTAAATCCTCTCACATGCATTTCATAAATGACAAGATCCTCCAGAGGATATTCTAACTGCCTGATATTCCCCCAGTCAAAATTGTTCTCCACGACTCTGGCGTGATAGACAAAGTCTCCTCCGCCTTCCGGCCTCTCTCCCCAGTGCCGCTGTCCTGTCACTGCCCTTGCATATGGGTCCAGCAGAATATGTTTCTTATCAAAAAGCAGTCCTTTCTCTTTATCATATGGACCGTCTAATTGAAATGCATATTCAAATTCTTCTATTTGAAGACCAAAGACCAACATGGAATAGGTATTGCCGATGTGATAGGAATCCGGATATTTTAATTTTGCATAAGGCTCTTTCTCCTGAGGATGAAATAACAGCAATGTACAACTGGATGCACCGGCGGAATGAATGGTAAAGCTGACTCCGTTGGAAACTGCTGTTGCTCCGTCTCTGTTATAAAAACCCGGCCGGACAGAAAAGCCTTCAATCTGATCTAAGGGCTGCAGTTTCATCCCCCTAGCCGGTTTATGACGCATATTCTCTTCGGTTTCTGCTTGCTCTGTTTCTACGCTTTTAATCTCCGTCTTTTCGTTTTCTGTCTCGCGCCTTACTACTTCTGCATTCTCAGTTTTTGTGATTCCACTCTCTATCTTTCCAGTCTCTGCTTTTTCTGGCTCACTCTTCTCTGTTTCTATCTTTGCAATCTCTGCCGTCTCTGTTTCCTGTTTTGCTGCATCTGCTTTCGCAGTCTCTGCCTCTTCTGCCCCGTTCTTTTCTGTTTCTGTCTTCGCAGTCTCTGCCTCTTCTGCCTCGTTCTTTTCTGTTTCTGTCTTCGCAGTCTCTGCCTCTTCTGCCTCGCTCTTCTCTATTTCTGTCTTCGCAGTCTCTGCCTCTTCTGCCCCGTTCTTTTCTGTTTCTGTCTTCGCAGTCTCTGCCTCTTCTGCCCCGCTCTTCTCTATTTCTGTCTTCGCAGTCTCTGCCTCTTCTGCCTCGCTCTTTCCTGTTTCTGTCTTCGCAGTCTCTGCCTCTTCTGCCTCGCTCTTTTCTGCTTCTAT
>CAJUEY010000033.1 GCA_910585825.1 uncultured Lachnospiraceae bacterium
AAAAAAGGCATCTGAAAGTCTTGTGTTTATTGGCTTAAAGATTCCGAGAGATTATGAAAAATAACAGGAGGAAAAGTTTTATGAAATCTGTAAACAAAAAAGCGCTGGCGTGTTTGCTGGCATTGGTTATGGTATTTGAAAGTATGACGGGAATTTCAGTTATGGCTCAGACAGACAGGGCGGCAGATGCCGTTGGGGCGGCGGGAGACAGCTTTGCTTCGGCAGTTGCAATGCAGCCGGAAGAAAAATATGATGTTACATTGGCGGCGGAAGGAAATGCGTATTATAAGTTTACGCCGGAAGAATCCGGTTCCTATACTTTTCATGTAACGGGAGGCCGGGTTTCTTTATATCTGCATGACGAAGATCTGGATTATCAGGGAGGTGCGCAGGAAATTGTCGTTCCGGACGCCATTCGTGAGATTGCTCCCAAAGGCCTTACAAATGTGAATGCACAAAAAATTGTATTGCCAAAACAGTTAGTCAAAATCTGGGAATACGGCGTCTCCGGATGTAAAAATTTAAAGGAGATCAATATACCGGGAAACGTATCTGATATTGCATATCATGCTTTTTCAGAATGTACGGCATTGGAAAGCGCTGTGATCAACGAAGGAACGAAAAATATCGGACACCACGCCTTTGCAGGATGCAGCGCGTTGAAAACTCTTACGATAAAAGAAGGATTGAAACAAATTGAAGATCATGCCTTTGTAAATGACAGAAATCTGACAGAGGCAACCATTCCGAAAAGCGTTGTTTCCATAGGTGAAAAAGCTTTTGGGTATTACAGTTCTTTCTATACGGGCAATGCTGTTGTAAAAAATAATCCGCTGCTGACCATGCGCTGTTATCCGGATTCAAAAGCACATCAATATGCAGTCGAAAATGCGCTGTCCGTTACTTTGTTAGATGAAAACGGACAGGAGATCAAAAAGCCGAGTCAAAATACCGGAGACAATGGGAATGCACCGGTAAAAACAGGAGAATTACACACGGTAAAAGATTATGCATATGAAATTATAAGTGCAAATACAGTTGCTTTTGCCGGACTGGCAAAGAAAGACAGCAAGAGCGTTAAGATCCCGGATAAAGTGACAATAGAAGGAAAAGAATTTAAAGTAACGGAAGTGAAAGATCAGGCGTTTCAAAAGACAGATATAAAAAGCGTAACAATGCCGTCCGGCATTCAAAGCATCGGAACAAAGGCTTTTTACAGTTGTAAAAAACTGAAAAAAATCACAATTCCCGCCAGTGTCAGCGAAATCGGGAGCCAGGCATTTGGAAATTGTAAAAAACTGAAAAATATTACAGTCAAAACAACGATGCTTACAAAAAAAAGCATTGGGAAAAAGGCTTTTAAAGGCATTTCAGAAAAAGCAGCGATTAAAGTTCCGAAACAAAAGTTAAAGGCATATCAAAAGTTATTTCAATCAAAAGGAGCAGGTACAAAAGTTAAGTTTAAAAAATAAAGGTCGGGGAGAAACATAAAAACAGATACAGGGGTTATTGGGAAATAAAATTTACTCACAATATATTGCAGCGCTGCCAGATGTGACAAATCATATATTGAAGAAATATGAATCAGAAAATTCGTGCTTTTATTCCAATAATCCCTGTTAAAAAGTCGTGCGGAGGCGATTGAGATGAGTATATTTGAGTATGATGAAGAGAAACAGTCATCAGCCTAAAACTCATCAGAAAATCTGTTCAATCCCCGAAATATCCGGATGAATCGTCAAAGAATAATTCGTATAATAGACGACAAACCCCGGCGCGCTTCCATTTGGCTTTTTCACGTTTTTCCGCTGCAGATAATCAATTTCCACTTTTTCATTTTCCCGGCCTTTGGAATAGAATCCTGCGAGCTTTCCGGCCTCTTCAAAGGTAGCATCCGGCAATTCTTTTCCTTCGGTTTTTACAATCACATGGGAGCCGGGCATTCCCTTGGCATGGAACCACCAGTCGCCTCCTGTGGCGAACTGGAACGTCAATTCATCATTCTGAAAATTATTTTTTCCGACATACATATGAAAACCGTCGGAGGAAACATAGTGGAAGGGCTTGCTCTTTGTTTTGGCTTTTTTGTCTCCGCGTCTTTTCCGGATATATCCGAATTCCGTCAGCTCTTCCCGGATCTGTACCAGATCTTCTTCCAAAACAGCAATATCCAGTGCAGTCGCAATGCTTTCCAGATGGTCAACTTCTGATTTTGTCTCTTCGATCAGCTTTGTCAGTGCTTCAAAGGTACGTTTCAGCTTGCCGTACCGGTCAAAATATTTTTTTGCATTTTCCGTAGGAGATAATTGGTCGTCTAAAGGAATCAGGATCATTTCATTCGTGTAGTAATTCAAAACCTCAAGGCTTTTTGCCCCATCTTCTGCGCCGTATCCGTAGGTGTTTAGAAGTTCACCGTAAATTCTGTATTTTTCCCGTTTGTCCGTATCTTTTAACTGTTTTTGCTGCAGAAGATATTTTTTGCGGCTGCGTTCCAGAGCCGTTGTTACAATCCGCCGCAGATCCGAGGATTTCTGACGGATTCTGGTATAGGCATTGCGGCTTGCATAGTAGGTTTCTAAAACCCTGGAAACGGAATCGTATTCTTCGGTTGTGTATATGGGGGGATTGCTCTGTAAGGATGGATTGTCATGTCTGTCTGGCATGCCGGCATAATCCGAATAGGAAAGAAGAGAAACCGATGCAAATTCAATGGGTTCCTTTCCTTTATATATAATATTCGGAGCAAATTTAGCGTCTTTGATGTCTGACATAAACCAGTCAAAATTGTGGTAAAGATGCAGCTTTTCCTCTTCGTTCAGAGAATCCGTGGAATAATCGCCGTCTATACCGGTGCGAAAACAGATTTCGTTGGCGATGGAAGGACTGATACCGGTATAAGAATCATAAATGGCCTTACAAATGGACTCCGGTTTGTGGAAAACGGAATGAAAAAAAGATTCTTTCGTGGAAAGAAGAGGATTTTCTTTCTGCATCGTTTCCGGAATAAAATAAGTTCTTCCGGGAAGCACTTCCCGTATAGAACTTACCTGGGCGGAAATGTGCTTGATACTGTCGATGATTGTGCCGTCTTCTTTACAGAAAATAATATTACTGTGCTTGCCCATTAATTCTATCGTAAGAATTTTATGGCAGAGATCTCCCAGATCGTCTAAATGTTCGATTTCAAAATGGATGATCCGCTCCAAACCCGGCTGATGGATTTTTGTGATCCTACCGTTGGCTATATGCTTGCGAAGGAGCATACAGAAATTGGGAGCCGTTAAGGGGCTTGGTTTGTTCTGATCGGTCAGATAGAGAAAGGGCAGGGAGGCGCTTGCAGACATGGCAAGGCGCCGCTGCCCGTTCTGTCCTTTTAATGTAAAAAGCAGCTCATCCTTTTCTGGCTGAGCAATCTTACTTATTCTGCTGTTTAATATTGTCTGATTTAATTCCCAGACAAGATTCGCTACGACAATTCCGTCAAGAGCCATCGTGCATACCTCCTAATTTGGATTTTTTCGCCATGCATCTGAAAGAAACTGCCGGCGGCAGATTCTTTGTTTATTGATATTTCTGTTTTCAGTTAAGTATAGCGAAAATGAATCTTTTGGTCAAATTTTTTGGATAACTTTACATTTTTACCCCTTTCAAGTATAATGGGGAAGGGCCTTCGGGTATCCCTTTATGCGCGGAAAAAGCGCAGAAATAGCGACAATATCTAATATGGAAGGACAAATGATATGGAACGTGAAACAGAATCCAAAAATTTTATTGAACAGATCATTGAAAAAGATCTTTCAGAGGGACATTGCAAAGCCGTATGCACCAGATTTCCGCCGGAACCAAATGGCTATCTCCACATCGGACATGCAAAGTCAATCCTTTTAAATTCAGGATTGGCAAAAGAGTATGACGGTAAATTTAATCTGCGTTTTGACGATACCAATCCTACCAAAGAAAAAGTGGAATTTGTAGAGTCAATCAAAGCAGATGTGAAATGGCTTGGCGCAGACTGGGAGGACCGTCTGTTTTTTGCATCGGATTATTTTGAAGAGATGTATGAAACGGCTGTCAAATTGATCAAGAAGAAAAAGGCATATGTATCTGATCTGAGCGCGGAAGAGATTCGTGAATATAGAGGAACACTGACAGAAGCGGGAAAAGAAGATCCTTCTGCAGGCAGAAGCGTAGAGGAGAATCTGCGTTTGTTTGAAGAGATGAAGGAAGGAAAATATCAGGACGGAGAAAAGGTTCTTCGGGCAAGAATCGATATGGCGTCTCCGAATATGAATATGAGGGATCCGGTGATTTACCGTGTGGCGCATATGACGCATCACAATACGGGAGATAAATGGTGCATCTATCCTATGTATGATTTTGCCCATCCCATTGAAGACGCCATCGAAGGCGTTACCCATTCCATCTGCACGTTGGAATTTGAGGATCACAGACCACTGTACGACTGGGTAGTCCGGGAGGCGGAGTATGAGAATCCGCCCAAACAGATTGAATTCGCCAAATTATATCTGACCAACGTCGTAACAGGCAAGCGGTATATCAAGCGTTTGGTGGAGGAAAAGATCGTAGACGGCTGGGATGATCCTCGTCTGGTGTCTATCGCCGCTTTACGCAGAAGAGGATTTACGCCGGAATCCATTCAGAAATTTGTAGAGCTCTGCGGCGTGTCAAAGAGCAACAGTTCTGTAGATTATGCGATGCTGGAATATTGTATCCGAGAGGATTTGAAATTGAAAAAATCCCGTGTAATGGCAGTTTTAGATCCCATTAAAGTGATCATTGACAATTATCCCGAGGGACAGACAGAAGAGCTTACCGTTGTCAATAATATGGAAAATGAAGAGCTTGGAACGCACACAGTATCCTTTGGCAGAGAACTTTATATTGACAGAGAAGATTTTATGGAAGAGCCTCCCAGAAAATATTTCCGCATGTTTCCGGGGAATGAAGTGCGACTGATGCAGGCATATTTCGTTACCTGTAACAGCTTTGTCAAAGACGAGAACGGAAAGGTGACGGAAATCCACTGTACCTATGATCCTGCAAGCAAAGGAGGCAACAGCCCGGACGGCAGAAAAGTAAAGGGAACGATTCACTGGGTTCCGGCAGACTGCGCCGTGCAGGCGGAGGTTCGTCTGTATGAAAATATCATTGATGAAGAGGCCGGCGTATATAACGAAGACGGCAGCCTGAATCTGAATCCGAATTCTTTGACCGTTCTGAAAAACTGTTATATAGAACCCTGTGTCAAAGACGCGGAGAAATACGACAGTTTCCAGTTTGTAAGACAGGGATATTTTTGTGTAGATGCAAAAGATTCCACAGAGGATCATCTGGTATTTAACCGAATTGTTTCTCTGAAGAGTTCTTATAAACTGCCGAATACCAAGTAGAAAACAGATATAATATGAAAAACAAGGGGGAACCATGGAAAATAACAATCAGGAAAAAGATTTTCTGTTTACCAAACAAATCAAATGTCCCGTCTGCAGCGGAAGTTTTGGAACCCGGGTAGTAAAAAGCGGAAGTTTAAGGCGTTTAGAGCCGGATTTTGATCTTCGCCCCAGATTTCGGAATATTGATACATTGAAATACGAAGTGTATTCCTGTCCCCACTGCGGATATTCTGCAATGAGCCGTTATTTTGACGGACTGGCAAAGTGGCAGATTCAGCAGGTTCAGGAAAAAGTTTGTAATAATTTCCGATCTGCGGGAGATCAGGTTGCGGAGACAATTGATTATGATACGGCGGTCAATCGTTATAAGCTGGCATTGTATAATGCAGATGTCAAACAGGCTAAGCTGAGCGAGAAGGCATACACCTGTCTGAAAATCTCCTGGCTGTACCGTTCTATGACAGAAGAGATGCCGGAAGGAACAGCCGAAGAAAAAGCGAAAAAAGCAGAGATATTAAAGTCGCAGGAGGCATTTTATAAAAAAGCGTTTGAAGCATTTCAACAAGTGATTTCAGAGGAAGAATTTCCGATCTGCGGCATGGACAGCTATACCATGGATTATCTTCTGGCGGCATTGGCATGTCATTTTAAAGAATACGCTTACGCTTCGAAAGCGGTCAGCAATATTTTAGCTTCCCGGACAGTAGACCGCAGAATGAAAGATAAAGCGTTGGATTTAAAAGAAATGATTGTGAAAGGAAACAAAGAAGAATCAGAACAGTAAGAAAAGTAAGAACAGTCAGGAGTTTGTTATGCTTGAATTGATGATACATTTAGACAGTGATTCAGGAAAACCACTCTACGAGCAGATTTATGATTATATAAGGATTCATATTGCGGACGGTAAGATTTCCCGTGGGGAAAAATTACCGTCTACTCGTTTGTTATCCGGATATCTGCAGGTTTCCCGAAGTACGGTTGAACTTGCTTATGAGCAGCTCCTTTCCGAAGGATATATTGAATCACAGCCCGGACGGGGATATTATGCAGGAGACATATCCGACCTGTATTTAACTGGCCAGGCAGAAAAACAAAATCAAAAAGAGAGAAAAATATCTGCCTTGGAAGGAATTCCATCCAGTCAGTCCGTATGCAGATACCGGATCGATTTTTCTTCTGATGAAAATGAGTATCGGTATTTTCCTTATAATGCATGGAGGAAGATTTCAAAAGAATTACTTGCAGCGGATGATCCTTCTTTATTCTGTGCAGGGGAGGCGGCGGGGGAAATGGAACTGCGGGAGGCTGTCTGTAAATATTTATATCATGCAAGAGGTGTGAACTGCAGTCCGGGCCAGATCATTATCGGAGCCGGAAATGAATATCTTTTGATATTGCTGTCTCAGGTCTTGGGCGGTGGAAAAAGAGTGGCAATCGAAAATCCGACTTATCTGAAAGCATATGCAACCCTTACCAATTTGAATTATGAAATGCTGCCTACAGGAATGGATAAAAGCGGGATTCGTATGGAAGAGATAAGAACAGACAATCCGGATATTATCTACATCATGCCTTCCCATCAATTTCCAATGGGAACGGTTATGCCGATGAAACGCAGACTGGAGCTTTTGCACTGGGCGTCTGAGAAGGATCATCGTTATATTATCGAAGACGACCACGATAGTGAATTTCGTTATAAAGGGAAGCCCATTCCCTCGCTTCAGGGAAATGATACCCATGGAACGGTAATCTATATCGGTACGTTTTCCAAAAGCATCAGTCCCGCAATCCGTGTCAGTTATATGGTCCTCCCAGAGAAACTGCTTGAGAATTATTATAAAAACTGTGGATTTTATGCCTCTACGGTTCCAAAAGAGCAGCAGAAAATGCTGACCGCCTTTTTAAACGGCGGATATTTTGAACGTTATTTAAATAAAATGCGCAGAGTTTATAAAGGGAAACATGATGTGTTTCTTTCTCTGCTGAAAAAAGAAAACTGGATACATAAAATTTACGGCGATTATGCGGGAATGCATCTTTTAGCAGAATTAAATACGGAAAAAAGTGCATTATGGGTAGTAGAACAGGCAAAAGAAAAAGGGATACGGGTATATGCTTTAGAAGAATATATGATTTCCGGAACAAAACCGTCAGAAGGCGCTTACGCTACACTGCTTTTGGGATACGGTGCGCTTACAGAAGAGGAGATGAAAGAAGGAATTGAGTGTATTCGGGGGATATTACTGTAACTTTACAATTTTTTTTATCTCAAGTATAATAGGAAAATATTGGGAAAATGTACCCCTTATGTGCTGAAATGATGCACAATAATCATGAGAGGAAGAGAAAAATGGCAAAGAATAATGCATATGATGCCAGCAGCATTGCTGTATTGGAAGGCCTTGAGGCTGTCCGGAAACGGCCGGGAATGTATATTGGCAGTGTTTCGAGAAAAGGCTTAAATCATTTGATATATGAAATCGTAGATAATGCTGTGGATGAGCATCTGGCGGGTTTCTGTGATACGATATTTGTTACTCTGGAAAAAAACGGTTCCTGTACGGTTGAAGATAACGGACGCGGAATCCCGGTGGGGATGCATGAAAAGGGGATGTCTGCGGCGCGTCTGGTATTTTCTACTCTGCATGCAGGAGGTAAATTTGACGATTCTGTGTATAAGACAAGCGGCGGACTGCACGGCGTAGGTTCTTCTGTGGTCAATGCCCTTTCTGTTTATATGGACGTGGAAATCAGCAGAGAAGGATATGTGCATCATGACCGGTATGAGAGGGGCATTCCTGTGGTAGAGCTGGAGAATGGTCTTTTGCCGAAACTGGGAAAGACGAAAAAGACAGGTACAAAAATCAATTTTCTGCCGGATGATGAAATTTTTGAAAAAACAAAATTTAAAGAAGATGAAGTAAAAAGCAGAATGCATGAAACCGCTTATTTGAACCCGAAACTCACGATTATTTATGAGGACAAACGGGGAGAGGAAACGGAACATATTGAATATCACGAAGAGGAAGGCATCCGCGGCTTTGTAAAGGATTTGAATAAAAAGGCAGATGTGATTTGTGATATTATTTATTTAAAAGGAGAAACAGAGGGAATTACGGTAGAGGCAGCGTTCCAGTATACCAATGAGTTTCATGAAAATGTACTTGGTTTCTGCAATAACATATACAACGCAGAGGGTGGAACTCATCTCACCGGATTTAAAACGACTTTCACAACCGTAATCAACCAATATGCAAGAGAGCTTAATATTTTAAAAGAGAAAGATGCGAATTTCACCGGAACAGATATCAGAAACGGAATGACGGCAGTGGTTTCCATCAAGCACCCTGCTCCCCGGTTTGAAGGGCAGACCAAAACCAAACTGGATAATCAGGATGCGTCGAGAGCAGTAGGAAAAGTTACCGGAGATGAAATACAGCTCTATTTTGACAAAAACTTAGAAACCTTAAAGGCTGTGATTGGATGTGCGGAAAAAGCGGCAAAAATCCGTAAAAGCGAAGAAAAAGCCAGAACGAATCTTTTGACGAAACAGAAATTTTCCTTTGATTCCAATGGAAAGCTGGCAAACTGCGAGAGCAGAGACGCCTCTATTTGTGAAATTTTTATTGTGGAGGGAGATTCTGCAGGCGGGTCTGCAAAAACGGCAAGAGACCGGAGTTTTCAGGCAATTCTGCCCATCCGGGGGAAAATTTTAAATGTAGAAAAAGCAAGTATTGACAAGGTGTTGGCAAATGCAGAGATCAAGACCATGATCAATGCTTTTGGCTGCGGATTTTCCGAGGGTTACGGCAATGATTTTGATATTACAAAATTGCGGTATGACAAGATTATCATTATGGCTGACGCCGATGTAGACGGAGCGCATATTTCCACCCTGCTTCTCACCTTGTTTTACCGTTTTATGCCGGAGCTGATTTTTGAGGGACATGTCTATATCGCAATGCCGCCGCTGTATAAAGCGATTCCCTCCAGAGGAGAAGAGGAATATCTCTATGATGATGCTGCTTTGGAAAAATACAGAAAACGGCATAAGGGCAGTTTTACTTTGCAGAGATATAAAGGTTTGGGCGAAATGGATGCGGGGCAGTTGTGGGAGACGACATTAGACCCTAAGACCCGGATTTTAAAAAGAGTGGAGATTGAAGACGCCAGAATGGCTTCCGATGTGACGGAAATGCTGATGGGGACGGATGTGCCGCCGAGAAAAGCCTTTATATATGAACATGCGAGGGATGCGGAGCTTGATGTGTAGAGAGGGGTATCCCTTTATGTGCTAAAAAGATGCACAATATTAATGAAACACCCTCCGGGTATCCCTTTATGTGCTAAAAAGATGCACAATATTAATGAAAGTGAGATTATAAGACATGAATGAGACGGAACAGATTATTCGGACAGAATATTCGGAGCTGATGCAGAAATCTTATATTGATTATGCTATGAGCGTAATTATTGCAAGAGCGCTGCCGGATGTACGGGACGGATTAAAGCCGGTGCAGCGCAGGACGCTTTACGATATGCATGAACTGGGCATCCGGTATGACAAGCCTTACCGGAAATGCGCCCGTATCGTGGGAGATACCATGGGTAAATATCACCCCCACGGCGACAGCTCTATTTATGATGCATTGGTTGTCATGGCGCAGGATTTTAAAAAAGGAATGCCGCTTGTAGACGGACACGGCAATTTTGGCTCCATTGAAGGCGACGGCGCTGCAGCCATGCGTTATACAGAAGCGCGTCTGCAGAAAATCACGCAGGAGGCTTATCTTTCTGATCTGGACAAAAACGTAGTGGATTTCGGACCAAATTTTGATGAAACGGAAAAAGAACCTGTAGTGCTTCCGGTTAAAGTGCCGAATATCTTAATCAACGGAGCGGAGGGGATTGCCGTCGGTATGGCCACCAGTATTCCGCCCCATAATTTCGGAGAGGTTATCGAAGGCGTAAAAGCCTACATGAAAAATCCGGATATCAATACAGAGCAGATGTTAGAATACATCCAAGGGCCGGATTTTCCCACCGGCGGAATCGTAGTCAACAAAGATGATCTGCTTTCAATCTATTCCACCGGAACAGGAAAAATAAAAATCCGGGGAAGAGTGGAAATTGAAAAAGGCAAAGGCGGAAAAGAAAAAATCGTTATCACAGAAATTCCCTATACGATGATAGGGCTCGGCATCGGCAAATTTTTAAATGACGTTTACAATCTGGTGGAGACAAAGAAAACCACGGATATTGTGGATATTTCCAATCAGTCTTCCAAAGAAGGCATCCGCATTGTCATTGAAGTGAAACGGGGCGCAGATGCAGAACGGATTTGCAATCTTTTGTATAAAAAGACAAGACTGGAGGATACCTTTGGCGTAAATATGCTTGCAGTAGCAGACGGCAAGCCAGAGACAATGGGATTAGTGCCCATGATTCGTCATCATGTCAACTTTCAGTATGAGACTGCCACCAGAAAATATAAGACGCTTCTTCAAAAGGAGTTGGAAAAACAAGAAATTCAGGAGGGATTAATCAAAGCCTGTGACGTAATTGATTTGATTATTGAGATCCTGCGGGGCAGTAAAAATATCAAAGAGGCAAAAGCCTGTCTGATAGAAGGCGCTACCGGGACGATCAAATTTAAGAGCGAAAAGTCCAAAAAGCAGGCGGCAAAACTTCGTTTTACAGAGCGGCAGGCGACAGCAATTCTGGAAATGCGTCTGTATAAGCTGATCGGCCTGGAAATAGAAGCTCTTTTAAAAGAACACGAGGAGACTTTAAAAAATATAGAAAAATACGAAACTATTTTAGGAAGCCGCGCCGCAATGGCGAAAGTCATTATCAAAGAGCTGGACGCTTTCAAAAAAGAGTATGCCATTCCAAGGAAGACGACCATTGAAAACGGCAGGGAAATTGTCCTGGAGGAGCCTAAAATAGAAGAGATGGAAGTCGTCTTTTTGATGGATCGGTTCGGTTATGCCAAAACCATAGATGTAACTGCTTACGAACGAAACAAAGAGGCGGCAGACAGTGAAAACCGATATGTGATTCTCTGCAAAAATACAGATAAGATTGGAATTTTTACAAATCTGGGACAGATGCATCTGCTAAAGGTGTCAGATCTTCCCCACGGAAAGTTCCGGGATAAGGGACAGCCCATTGATAATGTCAGCAATTATAACAGCAGTGAAGAAAACCTGATTTTTGTGGTTTCTCTGATGCAGATGAAGGAACAGAAATTATTATTTGTTACGAAAACAGGAATGCTCAAAATTGTCGGGGGCGCAGAATTTGACGTTGCAAAACGGACGACGGCAGCGACGAAGTTAAGCAGTGGAGATGAAGTGCTTTTGATTGGATTTTATGAAGAAGGGCAGCATCTGGTTCTGCAGTCAAAAAAGAGTATGTTTCTTCGATTGGAGGCATCCACGATACCAGAGAAGAAAAAGGGAGCCGTCGGCGTTCGGGGAATGAAACTTTCCGGAGAAGATGAACTGGAGGCGGCATATCTGATGGCGCCTGGAGAGAGCAAAAAGATTTTGTTAAAAGATAAGGAACTGGAGCTGAACCGGCTTCGGATTGGGAATCGGGATACAAAAGGTGTGAAACGTGGATAAGACAGGATGGGGGTTGTTTTGAGCATAAAAGAATTATGCTCACTGCCCGAATGGGATAGATACTGTAAAAATAAACCTTAATTGACTTTTGGCTATGGCCATGTTATCGTTTTGATTGTAAAAACAAGTATGATCGTAAGACGGACTTTATGACTGCTTTCTTCAGATATGTATTTATATATTTGGCGTGAGCAGTCATAACGGGTTTTAAGTATGATAGGGTGGGAGTTTTACGCTCATACGATGGATTCATTTTTCAAAAATAAAAAGAGGTAGGAAAAGAGATCGCTTTCTATAACACGCATTTAAGCTGGGAAGATATGGAGCTTCGGGCACAGCAGATGGACGAGCTGATAGCTGCATTGGGTGGAGATTCCTGCGAGTATAAAATCATCGTTGGAGATTTTAACGCAGACCAGGCTACGGAAGAATTCGATGCCTTCACAGAAAACTACAGCATTTCAAACGGAAAAGACGGAGAATGGCTGGATACTTACACGGAAGAAGATGATTCCATGCAGGTGAAAAGCGTAGATAATGTCATTGTTTCCAAAAACATTACGATTGAAAGTGTGAAAATGGTTGATAACGATCTGTCTGACCACAATCCGATGGTAGTAGAATTGACTCTCAACTAATGTATAATAAACATTCCAATGGAGTGTATGATATTAACATAAAGAAAACAGAGCTGTTGAAAAACAGATAAAATCTGCAGGATATAGCATCCAAAACGTTTAGGCTGCTATATCCTGCATTATTTTTGCCTTTTTAAGGAAGACAACGTTATTTTTCTTATTTTTACAAGAAAAGAAATTTTCTCAATAATTAGACATTTTTTACCGTATCTGGTATCTTATACATTAAGCGACCGCTCTGAAAGAGCGTGTCATACTGGGATGCCCGGAGGGTATACATTAAGCGACCGCTCTGAAAGAGCGTGTCAAATTGGGATGCCCGGAGGGTATACATTAAGCGACCGCTCTGAAGGAGCGTGTCATACTGGGATGTTTGGAAGAATATTTGGAAAGAAAAAATCGGAAAGGACAGAACGGGATAAAATATGAATTATGCAGAGGCAGTACAATTTCACGAAGAGATCAAAAAATATGGCAGCATCTTAGGTCTTTCCAGTATTCGTGCACTGATGCATGAACTGGGAGACGTCTGGAAGGAATTAAACATCGTGCATATTGCAGGAACCAATGGAAAAGGTTCTGTCTGCTGTTTTCTGGCATCGGCTTTCAAAGAGGCGGGATATCTGACCGGACAGTTTTATTCTCCGGAAGTGTTTGATTTGCGAGAGGTTTATCAGATCGGTGGAGAATGGATTGAGAAAGAAGAATACGCATCCTGCATGAAAGAAGTTTCGGCTGCCTGTGAGAAGATGGTGCAGAAAGGTTTTTCTCATCCAACGGTTTTTGAAGTAGAAACAGCCCTTGCGTTTCTCTGGTTTTTCCGCAGAAAGTGTGATATTGTTTTACTGGAAACCGGTATGGGAGGGGAAACAGATGCCACAAATTTGATGGAACAGCCGCTGTGCAGCGTATTTGCGTCTATCAGCCTGGATCATATGGCGTTTCTTGGTGATTCCATCGAGAAGATTGCAGAAGTAAAATCGGGAATCATCAAAAAAAACTGTCCCGTCGTTACAATAAAGCAGCAGCCGGGCGTAGAGCAGATTTTACGGAAGAAAGCGGAAGAATTACATGCTGATTATCATATTGCGCCAGCGATTGCAGAAAGTAAGATCAAAGACGGCCGGCTGACGTTTATTTATCCGGGGCTGGGCGAGGTAAAGCTGTCTATGACCGGAAGCTATCAAACAGAAAATGCCGCGCTTGCCATAAGAACCCTTCAGATATTGGGAAAACGCGGTTATTTTGTTACAAAAATGCAGATATTAAAAGGAGTAGAAAAAGCAAAGTGGAGCGGCAGATTTGAATGTCTGTCAAAGAATCCTTTATTCTATATAGATGGAGCCCATAATACAGCGGCGGCAGAAGAATTAAGCGTAAGCCTGATGCAGCATTTTCCGAATTTGAAGCGAATCGGAATTATGGGTGTAATGGCAGATAAACCTTACCGGGAGATGATACATATTTTAGAGCCCGAATTTGAAACCATTTATACGGTGACGCCGGATAACAAAAGGTCATTGTCTGCAGAAAAACTTGCGGAAGAATGGAGGCGGCAGGGCGTGGGAGCCATTGCCAAAGAAAGCGTGCAGGATGCTGTAAAAGCTGCTTATGATGAGGCGGAGGCAGACGGCGAAGCTGCTGTGGTTATCGCCTTTGGTTCTTTATATTATCTGAAAGAGGTAAAATGTGCATTATATGAAATCAAAAAATAATAAGGAAATGGAAAGCAAATTATATCAGTGTTTGTTAAACGGAGAATTCGGCATTGAAAAAGAATCTCTCCGGGTGAATGCAGACGGATACCTGGCGGATACTGCGCATCCGGAAGGGTTGAGCGATAAAATCAGCCGGGATTTCAGTGAAGGACAGGTGGAGTTTATCAGCGGCGTATACGATAATTTGGAAGATGCCTGTGATGAGATTTGCGACCTTCAATGTATCATAGAAGGAGCGGTTTTAAACCGTCCGGGCGGCGGAGAATATATCTGGACTTACTCCAATCCGCCGTTATTTAAAAAAGAAGGAAATATCAGGATTGCAGAGTTTTCGGAAGGAAAGAAAGAAAAAACAACATACCGGGAATATCTTGCCGAAAAATACGGAAAGATTAAGATGCTTTTTTCCGGCGTGCATTTCAATTATTCCATGCCGGAGACGTTTTTTGAGCTGCTTTTGAAAAAATTTCCGGAGCAGAGCCTTCCTAAGCTGAAAAGTGAATGGTATGTAAAGCTTGCAGATATATTGATGTCAGACAGCTGGCTGATTGTGGCATTCACTTCTGCAAGTCCGACGGCAGATCCGGAATTTTTAAAAGGGATTGGAGTACCGGAAGAAGAGTGGGAATCCTATGCTTCTTTTCGCAACAGTCCTTATGGTTACTGGAATTTGTTCCTTCCCGAATTATCTTATGCAGATTTTGACAGTTATGTAAACAGCATTGACGGTTATATCAAAGACGGTTCCATTCAGTCGGTTCAGGAGCTGTATTATCCGATTCGCTTAAAACCTGCCGGGGAAAATACATTGGAAAATCTTAGAAAAAACGGAGTCAATCATATAGAATTGCGTATGCTGGATTTAAATCCTATGTGCTGTGCCGGAGTAGCAAGAAGGGATCTTTCTTTTATCCGTTATCTGATTGTATTCCGGGCGGCAGAATTATTGGATTTATGGGAAGGTACAGGAAATATAAAAGAAGAAATGTCGGAGCGGGAACGGCTTATTTGGCATCGCCAGGCAGCCAGAATCCATTTCTGGGAGGAGAATCCGGATGCCAAATCTAAGGCATTGCGCCTGCTTGAAGATATGAAATGTTTTTATATGGAATATGGAAAAAAAGCAGTATTTTTTCCGGAGTATGATGCGATTGCAGAAGTCATAGAATTTCAAAGACAAAAGATTTTGAACCCGGACAGGCGTTATGCCAATCAGATTCGGGAAAAGTATCAGTCAGATTATATTGCCGTGAGAATGCGGGAAATTTTTTATGAATGAACGGGGGATGAAATCGTATGAAAGAGTCGAAAGCGATGAAGATTTGGAGTTTATTGTATCCGGTCTGTATTTATTTTGTCGTAACAAGTGTTTCTATTATAATATTGGACTATCTATTGCCGGAAACAGCGAATTCCAAGTTGTTTCGACAGCTTTTGACTTCCCTTGCGGCGTTTCCTTTTTTGTTTTCTTATTACAGAGAAGATCAGAAAAGCCGGGGGAAGTGGAAAAAACGGGAATATTTTCATATGATCCGGATAAAGCCGGCGGATTTTTTATGGATGTTTTTGACCGGAGCATGTTTTGCGGTGGCACTGAACAATCTGTTTGGGATGATGCATTTGAGCGATTATTCTGCTTCCTATACAGAAATTACAAAGACTTTCTATACAGGCAGGCTTGCGCTTGAGTTTCTGGCGCTATGCGTTGTGATACCGATTGTGGAAGAATTGCTTTACCGGGGAATTGTTTATAAAAGAGCTGCGGACTGGCTTGGCATACGCTGTGCCATTGTTGTATCGGCAGTGATTTTTGGATTGATACATATGAATTTGGTTCAATTTATTTATGCGTCTTTGTTTGGATTGCTGCTGGCATATTTTGCAGAAACTGCCGGAAATCTGACAGGGGCCATAGCGGCGCATATGGCAGCGAATCTGACTTCTGTGCTTCGGGCAGAGACTCGGGTATTTGCCTTTATGGACAGGAGCCCGGCAGTGCAGGTTATGATGACAATTGTCTTGGCATTGATTGCCGCTGTGGGAGTTTTTTATGTGCGGCGAAAAAATGTTCTTAATTAAACTACAAATTCAATGACAAATCACAGAGAATCCCCTTAAAATAATATTAGAGCGTGTTTGAAATCATTAAGATTATATGCGATAAAAGATTGATGCATGTGGAATGGACAGGGGTATGGGCGGATGCGTGATGATATTTATAAACTGGAGGGAATTGTTAGAATTCCGGAAGATAAAAAAGCAGAATTTAACCGGCATATTCTGCGGATATTAGATGTATGCGGGATTCGTAAAACAGAGAGGATAGCGTTGGGAGGACAGAAGATCACCGTTGTCAGAAAGCCGGAGCCGGATGAAAAGGGAATGGTATGTTTTGATTATTCCATATTTGAAAAGAAGAAAAGAAAAACGGCATCTTATTATATGAACACCTGTGAGCTTATGACGCCTGACAGAGGCAGTGATGAGTTTGGAGTTGTGATGAATATGATTATGGTAATGCAGGAATCCTACTCAGAAGAACCATGCTATTTTATGTATAAAGACAGGCCCTGCAGCGTGGAAGCATATGCTTTGGTGATCAGAGAAGTTCTTGGAATCAGCCTGAGATTTCCCAATCGGTCAAAGATATGGGACATGTTTCTTTTTTTAAAAAATACAGGAGCATATCAGAATATTACATCAGAGATGATATGGGATGCTTTTTCTGTTGATTTCTGCGATTTTATTCCGGAACAGTTTTTTGCCGTCTTTCATATGGATTTAGAGTCGGCCGGCATTTTGAAAGATTCGTTTGGAGGATCGGAATCAGAAAGAAAAAAGATGCCCAAAGAGAAATTTTTATACTATGTCTATCAGAATGCAGCCAAATTTACAGAGCAGAAGGAAAGGGAATGCTTGAAGATTTTTCTGCGGAAACTGCTTGACGCAGATTTGCAAAAAAGACAGGAATTAGCAGAAGATGAGAAGTATGGAAGAATTGCCGCTGCCTCTCTTTATGTACTGCCTCCTGTCATTGTCCTTGGATATGCATTGGCAGTTCATCGAACTTTCTGGGATGTGTGGAAAGAGCTGGGAGTAAAAGGATATTCGGAAGTCATAACAGAAGGCAGCGGTGCAGGCATTGCGGGATCGAAAGAAGACAAAAAGTTTCTTCCGTTTTATAAAGCGATTCAAAGGGACTGCGAAGATGAATTTATCGAATTCTGGAAAGACGGGAATTTTCATTTTTCAGAAGATATGAAAAAGTGCCTTTTGGATTGGAATATGCGTTTTTCTAAGATAAATCTAAAAGAAGAGTTTGATATGGAAACTTTTCTGATGCAGATTGTCACAGATTTGTATCAGGATTGGGGATGCCGCCTGGTGGATCTGGAATGGATTACAGAATTTATGGAGCATAGGAAGGATGACAATTATAAAAAGGCATTATTGCTCTACAGGGAGCTTATGGATGAGTATGCCAGACATTTCCTGAATTCTGTACGTTTTCCAATGGAGAAAGAGATGCCGGGAAGGCGCTTTCTGAAATGGATGGAGAAGAAAATAATTCGATGGGCAGGTAGAAACAATCCACATAAATTTGAGTTTATAGCAATGAGTGCATTTCAGTCATTGCTTGTAAATCATAAGCACAGGTATGAAATTTTTAAGTTTTAGAACAGAACACAGTGAGGAAGAGAATGTATCCGACAATTAATATGAAGGCCACTGGAATGCGTATCCGTCAGATTATGCATCAACGAAAACTTACCGTGAAAGACGTGCAGAAGTATTTAAATTTATCCAGCGTACAGAGTATCTATCACTGGTTTAAGGGGCAGAGTATGCCGGCGGTTGACAATCTGTATGCATTAGCAGAACTTTTTCAGATTCCTATTGATGCAATGATCGTAGGAAACAGAACAAATTATATGTTGAGTTCTAAAGAACAGTCTTATACCCGAATGTATGAGTACTGTATGGCGGTGGAGGCATTGCGTGCAGCGTAAAAGAAATCATTGAAGAATGAAAATGAATGGCGCCGGAAAGAAAGCGGTTTATAAAAAGAAATAAAATAATTGTATCAAAACAGGGCAAATGTTATAATGAGTATATCTGAAATAACATTTGTCTTATTTTGTCATAGGACAAATTTTGTTTCTTTGGACAGGAAGGAGAAGAGTTATGAAAGAACACAAAAAAATGAGATCGGGAGTATTGGGGGGTTTGCTCTTGGCAGCAGTACTGTGTTTCCCAATTCAGACACAGGCAGCAACCCTAAAATTAAATCACAAATCGCTGACGATGTATACCGGGGATGCCAAAACATTAAAAGCCACAACTTCGTTGAAAGGGAAAATCACATGGAAATCCTCTAACAAAAAAGTGGCGTCTGTTTCCAACAAAGGCAGGGTAAAAGCAAAGAAAGCGGGAACAGCCGTTATCACAGCCAAAATAAAAGCAAACAAGGTCAAGTGTAAAATTACAGTCAAAAAAAGTGCGGGACTAAAAGAGACTGCAAAGAAAAATGCAAAAACATATTCAAAGCAGATCAAAGATATTTTAAAGTATACGAATCAGTACCGCACAAGACAGGGACTGCCGAAACTGATATTAGACACTACACTGACCAGAGCAGCCTGCCACCGTTCGCTGGAAATGGCAGACGCAGGAGTGCTGTCTCATGAGAGGCCGGATGGCAGCACGCCTTTTGATTTGATGAAGGAATATGGGATCAGTTATTATACTGCAGGAGAAAACATTGCATATACTATGGGATATGGCGTCAATGCCGGCCAGGCAGCACAGATGTGGTATAATTCTACAGGACATCGTGAAAATATGCTGAACTCTGATTTTGGAAAAATCGGCATTGGAATTGCAGTTACAAAGAAAAATGAAGTGTATTATACACAGCTGTTTACGAATTAAATCAGATATGGAGTGTGTTTATGCGTATTTTAGTTGCCGAGGATGAGCAGGAAATTGCAAACGCGCTGAAAAAGATTCTGGAAAAAGAAAGATATGCGGTGGATGTTGTCTACAATGGCAGAGATGCAATTGATTATATTGATCAGATTGAATATGACGCCCTGATTCTGGATATTATGATGCCTGTTATGGACGGACTGGAGGTATTGAAACAGATTCGCAGAGAAGGCATTTTTACACCGACGCTTTTTCTGACAGCAAGGGGAGACTTAGACGACCGGGTAGCCGGATTAGACGCGGGCGCAGACGATTATCTGCCAAAGCCTTTTGCAGCCAAAGAACTGGCAGCCCGTGTAAAAGCATTGACAAGACGAAGAGATGCTTATGTTCCGTCTGTATTATCCTTTGGAAATATTTCTCTTGATCGGGATCAGTATATGATTTCGTCGCCGACAGATACATTTCGTTTGAACAACAAAGAATTTCAGATTATGGAGCTGTTTATGCGCAATCCCAATCACATCTTTTCCACGGAGCATTTGATGGAGCGGATTTGGGGGATGGAATCGGAAACAGAAATTGATGTAGTTTGGACAAACATTGGATTTTTAAGGAAAAAACTGAAATTACTCTGCGCCAGTATACAAATCAAAACCATACGGGGAGCCGGTTATTCTTTGGAGGAGGATGTATCATGCTGCAAAAAATGAAGTGGCGTTTTATTGTGGCGGCAATGTCTGCATTTTCTGCAGTTATGATTCTGTTGATTGCCGGTATTAATTACTGGAATTATTCTGTTACAACAAGACGGCTGGATGCCAATCTGCAGCAGATTTTAATGGAGCATTTTTTTGAGCTTGCTCAGGAGCCTCCGCGAAAAGAAAAGCCGGATGTTCCGCCGGTGGACTTTCGAGACGCGCCTTCCAAAGAATCCAGATATATGATGCGTTATTTTTCCGTATATCTGGATGAGAGAGGCAGCGTGTTTTGGATCAGCAGGGATTTTATTTCTTCCATCTCAGAAGAAGACGCCGCTGAATATGCCGGAGAAGTATGGAAAAAAAACAGAAAGAGCGGTTTTTTCGGAGAGTACCGTTATATCAAAGATCAGTCGGAACATGGGAGCCGGATTATTTTTCTAAATGCTGCAAACGAACAGCAGTTTATAAAGACACTGTTACTGGTATCCTGTCTTGTGGGCCTGATCAGTCTGGGGATTGTTTTTCTTCTGGTATATCTGTTTTCCGGACGGGCGGCAAGACCATATATTTATAATATGGAAAAGCAAAAACAGTTTATCACAGATGCCAGTCATGAGCTAAAGACGCCGTTGGCCTCTGTTTCAGCCAGTGCAGATGTACTTGCAATGGAGTATGAGGATAATGATTGGATTAAAAATATCCAAAAGCAGACAGTAAGACTTTCCAGATTGGTGGGGGATCTTGTGATCCTTTCCAGACTGGATGAGGCAGATTTTCTTCCAAATCAAAGCCGTTTTTCTTTCAGCGATCTGGTATGGGAGGCAGCTGAGCCGTTTCTTTCCCGAATGCAGGCAGGCGGTAAAGAGTTTGTATATCATATTGAAGATGACGTGTTTTTTGATGGAGATGAAATGCTGATTCACCGGATGGTTTCTATTTTATTGGATAATGCAGTCAAATACTCCAATCCCGGCGGATGCGTGCAGCTGGATTTTTACCGCAGACATCACAATATTGTGCTTGAACTGTCCAATAGCTGTGATATCGATCCGGAGTCGGATATGAACCGCTTATTTGAACGATTTTACCGTCCTGACCAATCCAGAAATTCAGATACGGGAGGTACGGGAATTGGATTGTCTATTGCAGAGGCTGCCGTGAAAGCTCATAAAGGAAAAATTTCAGTAAAATGTGAAAATGGAAAAAGAATATGTTTTAAAGTCGTATTTTAATAATACGGCTTTTTTTCAGGCTCATTTCAGGTTCCTGATTTATACTTTTTTCTGCGAAGAAATGTCCTGTTGGGTATCTTTTATGTGTGAAGATATCAAGCAAGAAAATGAAAGGAGTGGATAAAATGGAGATGATGGGCCGTTATCGTCATGAATTAAAATATGGTATTGGCTACGGTCAGTACTTGTCGCTGCGGCAGCGGCTTAGGACAGTGATGCAGACAGATTCTCATGCAGATGCAGGCGGCCGTTACAGAATCCGCAGTATTTATTTTGATAATTACAAAGATAAGGCGCTGCGTGAAAAAACAGATGGCATTTTAAAACGGGAAAAATTTCGGATTCGGTATTATAATGATGATTTTTCCCATATTACTCTGGAGAAAAAGCAAAAATATGATCACCTCTGTAAAAAAGATGCCGCTGTTTTGACGAAAGCCGAATGTGAAAGTATATTATCCGGTGATATTGCCTGGATGCCTGATCATTTTGATCCTTTGATTCAGGAATTTTATATAAAGCTTAAACAGCAGCTTTTAAAACCAAGAGTACTGGTATCTTATATCAGGGAACCCTATCTCTATGAAGCTGGAAATGTACGCGTTACGTTTGATTTTGATGTTCGGACCAACAGCTTGCGGGAACCATTCCTTCCACTTCGGAAGAGCAGCGGGGAAATCCGGACGCCTTGGTGGATGCATCTGAAATTGATCTGTCGGTGATGGGAGAATTTCAGAAAGACGGCAGGGATTTTAAGGAAGAAAATATGCAGCCGCCTTCAGATATGGAAACTGACAGGAAGGGGGATGCATTTCCGGTTTGTTTTTATCATAGAAAAAAGAGATATGCAAAATCTTCTTGAAAAAAGACTGCTCCCTTGCTACAATCATCTGAACGAGAAAGATCAAAGGAGCGTTGTCCCTATGAAGGAAAAAGTATATCTGGATTTGGTGCTTGAAACACTTCATCAAAAGATAGATGAAATTCGGACAAAAATAGAAGGAAACGAAAAAGATATCGAAACCATGCATGATTATTTTTGGGAAAATTATGCGGAATTTGATGAATATGGTTATGAAATTTACGATAACAACAATGCTTTAAACAGTCGTTTCAGAGAGCAGGAATCCTATCAAAAAGAAAAAATGAGGTATGAGCGGATGCTGGATTCGCCTTATTTTGGAAGAGTGGATTTTTGTTATGAAGGAGAAGAGGCTTCTGAAGTTTATTACATTGGAATTGGAAATCTTGCCAGGAACAGAGCGGAAGACCCCTATGTATTTGACTGGAGAGCTCCGGTTTCCGGATTGTTTTACGATTATGACAAAGGAGAAGCACAGTTTGAAGCGCCTGCCGGTATTTTAAAGGGAGAAATTACAAAGAAAAAGCAGTATAAAATCAAAAACGGAAAAATTCTCTATGTTCTGGAAAGCGAGATGAATATTGATGATGAGATTTTGCAGCAGGCGCTGTTGGAGCATGCGAATGCAAGTTTAAAAAATATTGTCACTACTATTCAAAAAGAACAGAATACGATTATAAGAGATCAGAGTCATCGGATTTTAGCAGTACAGGGCTGTGCCGGAAGCGGAAAAACTTCTGTGGCGCTGCACCGTATTGCTTATCTTTTGTATCATAATCGGAAGAATTTGAATGCTTCTCAGATTTTGATTCTGTCTCCCAACAGTATATTTGCAGATTATATATCCAGAATTCTGCCTGAGCTTGGAGAAGAAAATATCTGTGAAATGACATTTGATGATTTTGCCTATCACAGTTTGAAAGAATATGGAGAGGCAGAGGACCGCTATGACGAAATGGAAAAATTACTGCATGATCAGGAGTCGGAGGAATATTTCACAGTAAATGGGCTTCAGCCGTCTACAAAAGAAGCGGATTATAAACAGACGAAAGAGTATATTGAAGAATTAAATGCATTTATCCTTAAGCTGGAATGGGAGCTTGTGAATATAAAGGATTTTTATTATAAAAATATGCGGTTAAAAGCATCCGAGATATCGGATTTATTTTATGAAAAATTTGCAGAGACGCCAATCTTAAGCCGTATGGAAAAAATTGGAGAATATCTGATTGATGCAGAGGAAACTCTTCGAAATAAAAATATAAAGGAAGAGGAAAAACAGGAAATTTTTGACCGGTTTCATCGAATGTATGAAACCAAAAATATTTTGGAGATTTATAATCGTTTTTTAGAGGAATCAGGCCGGAAATCGTTGGATGTTACTGACGGTATACTGCGGTATGAAGATGTTTATCCTCTTTTGTATTTGAAATATGCAGTTTTAGAAATGCCAAAACGCGGGGAAGTAAAACATTTGGTGGTAGATGAAATGCAGGATTATACGTATCTGCAGTATGTTCTCATAGATCGGCTTTTTGACTGCCCGATGACGATCTTGGGAGATAAAGTACAGACAATGGCAGAAAAAAAGCAGGATGTTCTTTCGTTCTTGCCGAAAATTTTCGGAAAAAATGTGCATTGCATGTATTTGAATAAAAGCTATCGCTCCACTTCGGAAATTATGGAGTTTGCAAACCGCCTCGTGGGAGAAGAGGAATTACAGACAGTGGAACGCCATGGAGAAGAGCCGGTTGTGTTTCATGCAGAAACCCAGGAGGAGATGTATGAAAAAATGGGGAAGGATATCTGCTATGCGGCTGATCCCAAGGATCGTGCCATTCCGGAATATCCGGAAAGGATAGAAAATGAATCAGGTGCTGATACGATAGCTGTACTCTGTCTGAATGCTGATCATGCAAAGCAAACATTTGATAGATTAAAACAAATGAGTTTGGAATTGGAACTGTCATTGTTGAAAAAAGATAGTATGCGGTTTCATAAAGGTATTTCGGTGATGCCTTTTTATCTGGCAAAAGGTCTGGAGTTTGATGCTGTATTTCTACCGGATCTGCAGGATTATGTGACGCCTTTGCATAAGCAGGCTCTTTATATCAATGCTACAAGGGCTCTTCATGTTCTGCGGCTGTATGGCGTATCTCCCGATTTTAAGTAATATGTTGAAAGAAGTGGTGGTTACAGTGGTACAAACTATGGCCGCCCTGTGTCCGGACAGTTTATTGGGGACATATATCCTGCGTGTCAGGTGAAGCAAAGGTTTCGACATCCAAATAATCTATGCGGATATCTTGCGCATCAGGATTTAGACGTATTTCCTTATGAAGAAGGTAGTAGATAGCGCATAAGATAAAGCAAAAAGCAAAATTGTTGAAACAAATGCTATCCCCATGCTGGTTTCAAAATGTTCAACAATAAACCACATGATTGCATTATCCGTTAGCTTTGACCAGATACCCAAAACAACAAGCAGTACTACCAAAATAATCATTGCCGCAAATCCGGTGTTTACTCCCAACGAATAATTGGACGGAAGTGTGAACGATAGAAATATCAATGTAACACAAAATGACGCTATCGCTATAAACAAATAAAAGCCAAAACGGTATGCGGGAAAACAGAAATAGGAAATAGCATATTTCCCCCATTTCCATTGCTCATCACACGTTGTCAATGAAATAACCATAGAAGACGCTTCAAGAGGTATCAATAGAAAGCTGATGTAAATTGCGCCTGTTCCCTCTAAAACAATCATCAGCGCAATGATAATCGCAATGTCCATGAAGAATCTTTTCATTCCATATTTTTTCTGAATGGTTAAGAGGTCTTTTGTTAAAAGTCCTTTCATTGTATTTCCCCCTTTACATAAAACAACATGATTTCTTCAATCGTTGCTGGACTTACAATCGCTTTGGAGTAATTTTTAGCCGCCTTATCTCGATTTTTTACTAAGACCTTGTACTGGTAATCCTCTTTTCGATAAGCTATAATTTCTGTCTTGTCAAGCGTATCAAAGATAGCGGCTCCACAACTTACAATACCATAGTTATCAACTAAATCGTCTTTTTCATGGCTGAAAATCACTTTCCCTTTGTGCAGAAACGTAATATAATCTGCCACTTTTTCTAAATCGCTTATGATATGGGAAGATACAAGAACAGAATGGCTTTCGTCCTGCACAAAGTCAATTAGCATATCCAAAACATCATCCCGGATAATCGGGTCAAGACCGCTTGTAGCTTCATCTAAAATCAATAGCTCCGCTTTATGTGAAAGAGCAACCGCAAAAGCAAGTTTTACTTTCATTCCCTTTGAAAAATCTTTGATTTTCTTATCTTTTGGCAGTTCAAATTTTTCAAGAAATTGGCGATAAGCCACCCATTCCCAGCCGGGATAAATGCCCGACATATATTTACTGATTTCCATAGGGGTAAAAATATCCGGGAAATGGTTTTCATCAAAAACAACGCCTAATTTGCTCTTAATCTCTATTTCATCAGAAATATGGTCTTTCCCAAAAATCAAGACTTTTCCGCTGTTTTTCTGAATTTCATTCAAAATGCAGTTAATCGTGGTTGACTTTCCAGCTCCATTTTCTCCGATTAGTCCCATGATAACGCCTCTCGGGAGTAAAAAGCTAACCCTGTCAAGAACAAAGTCGCCATAATCCTTTGACAGATTGTCAATCTCTAAAATATTTTCGGTCATTTAATCCTCCTCTTCGTATAAAATTGTTAACAACTCAATCAATTTATCAAAAGAAATTCCACTTACGCGGGCGATTTCTATTGCTTCAGAAAATCTTTCCTCAATTTTCTTTTGCTGTTCTTCCAGATAAAAGTCCTGATTTTGTGCTGATACATAGCAGCCTTTTCCTGCCGTGGTTTCAATAAAACCGTCCTCCTGCAACGTGGAATATGCTTTTTGAACAGTTAAAATGCTAATGTGCAAAGATTTTGCCAGCGCTCGTACAGAAGGAATTGCTTCGCCGGCTTTTAATTCTCCGCTCATAATTGATGTTTTAATCTGTGTAGCAATCTGCTCATATAATGGGCGACTTGCCTTATTGCTCACTACAATTTCCAACTTTTCACCACCATTCTGTTTTATACTGTTATGTTGTTACAAGTACAGTGTAAAACAGAATGGCTTTATTGTCAATAGGGCATAAGAAAAAGCAGCGAAAACAATTCGTGTTTGTCCTGCTCTTTACTGTTTATAATAATTCGGAATAGTGGGTCTGCTGTCTATCAAATTGGATAGCGGCAGCAGCAAAGCTATGACGAACGGAAACCACATGTAATATTGAAATGACTTTGGCAGTTTCTGTTTGATCATTGGCTTTATTGCAAATAAAAAAATTGACAGGATATTACCGGTAAATGTCATCATAAGGATATACTTTACAATTTCTAAAACATATTTTTCAAAAATCATGTATTCTTGTCTTCTGTTTGGAAATGCATAATCAAATCATCAATATCGGTTTTTATGAGTTCTCCGCTTTGGAAAAAGTCGGTAATAAATTTCTTTGCACTGCCTTTGTATAGTTGATTGATTAAATTCTTTTCTCTGTGTTTAATATACTCTTCCTTTGAAATGTTTGGCATGTAGTAATGGATCTTTTTCTTCAGAATCGAAACGGCTCCTTTTTCTGAAACCTTCTTAGAAACGTTGCGATTGTAGATTTTTCCCAATCCATTTTGCTGTTCAGCTCTGTAAGGATTTCAGTAAATGACACAGCTCGATTTTCCCGCCAGAGTAGCTGCATTACTTCAAGCTCAGCATTTGAAATCTTAAAACTTATCGGATTCATAATTTCACTTCTTTCATAAGCGTGTTACATTTGCAGCATGGATGATTTATACATTTTCGCCTTTCGTTTGTCAATAAAAATATAATGAAAAATAATGAGGGGTATTTGGCGCATTTGGATGAAGAGAAAATTTTATCTGTAATAGTTTGGTGGAGGATTTTGCACTATCTTATATTGTCCATAAAAATATGTATTTTCTGCTAAATGGGAGTCGGTTATTCTGTCAAAGATAAATTTAAATGGGAGGATTCCGGCAATCATGAGACTGAAAGCGGAATAGTTGTTATTGTTCACACATGTTTGTGTATTTACTGCAAAAATATTGCTGAAGGCTGCTTTAAATGGATTTATGCATCTTGACGGGTTAAGGAGTGAAGAATAACGAACAGCTGCGATTGTCCTGGGAAACGGATGGAAAATGCTTGCAAAGTAAAATTTGTTATGATATAATTTTACAGGTTCAGCGAAGAACCAAAGCAGCAAGCACATATGCGGATGATGAAACGGGTGCCGGAAACGGTGTTTCAGGAGAAGAAGCATATGGAAGATAATAACCACAGGAGGTAGAAAAATGAGCGTTATTACAATGAAACAGTTACTGGAAGCAGGTGTTCACTTTGGACATCAGACAAGAAGATGGAACCCGAAAATGGCTCCATACATCTACACAGAGAGAAACAGCATCTATATCATTGATCTCCAGAAATCAGTAGGAAAAGTAGATGAGGCTTACAAAGCAGTTGCAGATGTTGTTGCAGAAGGCGGTACAATCCTTTTTGTAGGAACCAAAAAACAGGCTCAGGATGCAATCAAAGCAGAGGCAGAAAGATGCGGCATGTACTATGTGAATGAAAGATGGTTAGGCGGTATGTTGACAAACTTCAAAACAATCCGCAGCCGTGTAGAAAGATTAAAAGCTATCGAGGCTATGGCAGAAGACGGAACATTTGATGTACTGCCGAAAAAAGAAGTCATTGCTCTGAAAAAAGAATGGGATAAATTAGAGAGAAACCTTGGTGGAATCAAGAATATGAAGAAACTTCCGGATGCAATTTTTGTTGTAGATCCGAAAAAAGAAAGAATTTGTATTCAGGAAGCTCATACGCTTGGAATTCCGTTGATCGGTATTGCTGACACAAACTGTGATCCGGAAGAACTGGATTATGTAATTCCTGGTAATGACGATGCGATCCGCGCAGTAAAATTAATTGTTTCTAAAATGGCAGATGCTGTTGTAGAGGCAAATCAGGGAGCAATGGAAACAGAAAATGCAGAAACAGAAATCGAAAATGCAGAAGAGACAGTAGAAGCATAAGATTTGGAGGTTAGATAAAATGGCTATTACAGCAGCAATGGTAAAAGAACTGCGTGAATTATCCGGCGCAGGTATGATGGATTGTAAAAAAGCATTAAATGAAACAGACGGAAATATGGATGAGGCAATGGAGTTCTTAAGAAAGAACGGACAGGCAAAAGCTGAGAAGAAAGCCTCACGTATTGCTGCAGAAGGTATTGTAAAAGTTGCAGTAAAGGATAACACAGCTGCAATCGTAGAAGTAAATTCTGAAACAGACTTTGTTGCAAAGAACGAAAAATTCCAGACTTATGTTGGAAAGGTTGCAGAGCAGGCGCTTGTGACAAATGCAGCAGATATTGATGCATTTATGGACGAAGCATGGGCAGAAGATACTTCTAAGACAGTAAAAGATGTATTGGTTGAGCAGGTTGCAGTCATCGGAGAGAATTTGAAAATCAGAAGATTTGAGAAAGTTACTGCTGAAAACGGATGTATTGTAGATTATATCCATGGCGGCGGACGTATCGGCGTTGTTGTTGTTGCAGAGTCTGATACAGTAAACGATACCGTCAAAGAGGCAATGAAAAATATTGCTATGCAGATTGCAGCATTGAATCCGAAATACATTGACAGAAGTGAAGTAAGTGCAGAATACATTGCACATGAGAAAGAAATTCTTCTGGCTCAGATCATGAATGATCCGAAAGAATCCCAGAAACCGGAGAAGGTTATCAATGGAATGATTGAGGGACGTGTTAATAAAGAGTTAAAGGAAATCTGTCTGGTAGATCAGGTTTATGTTAAGGCAGAAGACGGCAAACAGACGGTTGATAAATATCTGGAGGCTGTTTCTAAAGAAGTTGGTGCAAAGGTTTCCGTGAAGAAATTTATTCGTTTCGAGACAGGAGAAGGTCTTGAGAAGAAGAACGAAGACTTTGCGGCTGAGGTTGCGGCGCAGATGGGAGGAAACTAATAAGAAAAGTTTCCAATTAAAAATCCCTGAAAACATAGGAAAATCAAGCACTAGAGTATGTTTTATGAATATAAAGAGGGTATTATAAGCTATCGTAAATTATTGCAAAATATCACTTTAATTTTGGTAAAGATTTGGTACTGATTTTGGTAAGGAATTTTACCAAAGTCATTCATGAAAAGTTTGCTTGTTTATTCACTTGTTTTGGAAGAAATGAAGTATCAATTTAATAATGAATTGTAAAAAAATAGGGTAGAAGAGAAGTAAATCTCGACTACCCTATTTTTATTTAATTTTCAATCTATGAATCCATTCCTGCAGAGTCTCATTTTCCATAGAACTGATTAACGATTTCTGCCAGCCTTTGGTTTTCCGCCTCCATCGCCCTGCGGAATTCCTCGTGCTCCG
>CAJUEY010000034.1 GCA_910585825.1 uncultured Lachnospiraceae bacterium
TCATTACTATTTGTGCCGCCAACTGAAAGGCGGCGGAATGGAGATTTATATGAAACTGTATGATGAATTAGTTGCTAGAGGATTGATTGCCCAGGTGACGGATGAAGAAGAGATTAAAGAACTGATCAATGAAGGAAAAGCTGTATTTTATATCGGATTCGATCCGACAGCAGACAGTCTTCATGTAGGACATTTTATGGCTCTTTGTTTGATGAAACGCCTTCAGATGGCAGGGAATAAGCCGATTGCATTAATCGGCGGCGGTACGGCAATGATCGGAGATCCATCGGGTCGGAGTGATATGCGGCAGATGATGACGACAGAGACGATTCAGCACAATTGTGATTGTTTCAAAAAACAGATGAGCCGTTTTATTGATTTTGGGGATGATAAGGCATTGATGGTCAATAATGCAGACTGGCTGTTAGATTTGAATTATGTGGATGTATTAAGAGAAGTGGGAGCACATTTTTCTGTAAACCGTATGCTGACAGCAGAGTGTTATAAACAGCGTATGGAAAAGGGATTGAGTTTTTTGGAATTTAACTACATGATCATGCAGAGTTATGATTTCTATACCTTATATCAGAAATACGGCTGTAATATGCAGTTCGGCGGAGACGATCAGTGGAGCAATATGTTAGGTGGAACGGAATTGATCCGCCGTAAGCTGGGGAAAGATGCTTATGCCATGACGATTAATCTGCTGTTGAATTCCGAAGGTAAGAAAATGGGTAAAACTCAGTCAGGAGCCGTATGGTTAGATCCCAATAAAACATCGCCTTTTGAATTTTATCAGTATTGGAGAAATGTATCAGATGCAGATGTATTAAAATGCATCAAAATGCTTACATTCCTTCCGTTAGAAGAAATTGAGGCAATGGAATCTTGGGAGGGAAGCCAGCTGAACCGGGCAAAGGAGATTCTGGCATTTGAATTGACGAATCTGGTGCATGGAGAAGAAGAGGCGAAAAAAGCAGAAGAAGGCGCAAAAGCGTTATTTTCCGGTGGAAATGCAGCGGACATGCCGATGGTAACGATTGGCAAAGAGAATTTGAGAGACGGCGCGATTGATATTTTAGGGCTTCTGGTAAGTTCCGGGCTTGCAGCGTCAAGAGCAGAGGCCAGACGGAACGTGGAACAGGGCGGTGTTGCTGTGAATGGAGAAAAAATAACGGATGTCCGCAAGACTTATACGCCGGAAGAGATTCTGGCGGATGATTTTGTGTTGAAACGGGGAAAGAAGAAATTTTGTAAGATTATTTTTGCAGAATAACCAAAATTTAACTCGTATTTTATAAAAATTTACTATTTTTAACCAAAAAACTCTTTATTCAATGCTGACAAATGCCGAAATACAACATATAATTATATTTACAGGGACGTAAGGAATCAGGAGGGAACCGGATGAAAATATATGATAGAGACAGAAGTTATGCAGAAGTCGGCAGAGCCAATGCGGACCGGCAGACAGATTCTAAGAGCAAGGAATTTCAGAATCAGATTGCCGATGCCCAGAATCAGTTGAAGGATTTGGCGGCTGACAAGGAGCTGGGGGAAGACGAAAAAGAAAAGAAACGAAAAGAAATCCAGCAGCAAATTAAGGAATTAAATAGCCGGCTCAGACAGCATCAGATCCAGATGCAGAAAGAGGAGCGGGAGAAAAGGGCAAATGCAGCAGTTACAGATGAAAAACAAGGGAGCGGAATAAAAGAAGAGACGAAAGAGACGTCGGTTAATGCCCAAACTTCTGTGAAAGCAATTCTTTCTGCAAATACAGCGATTGACCATGCCAGGAAACATGGGAATATGAATCTGGAAATGGAAGGCCGGGTGCGCGTCCTTCAAAATGAAATCAAACAGGATATCCAATATGGTAAGAATACAGAGCAAAAGCAAAAAGAGTTAGAAAAGCTGGAAAAGAAAGCGGTGAAAGTTAAGGGAGCGAAGATGAGCTATCTTGCCAGTGCTTCTAGGGAGATGAAACGGGCTGCAGAGACGGAGAAAGAAGCAGATCGTACTTTCAAGAAAAAGAAACAGGCCGAGTTTGTGAATCCGGCAGCAGCTCCAGGTAATTTTTCTGCAAATAGAAAAACCAATATATATATTCAGGGCAATATGTTTTCACATGTGGATTTTCATTTCTGATCGTCAGGATCATGTTTGAAAATCAAAAGACTGATTTTCAGGGGTATATCATATTGGGATACAGGAAAGGTTGAAAAAATATTACATTTTTTCAACCTTTTTTCGCAGTTCTAACATTTGCTCATCCATTTTGCTGATTACAGCTGAATAATTTTTTAAATCTGTTTCTGCCCGTTTTATCTCTTCGGGATCTTTTTTATAACAGATATGATTATCCACACCAGCCCAGAAATCCATTGCAACGGTGCGAATTTGAATTTCCACCCGCTGGTATTCGGTATCAGTATTATAAATGAGAGGAATGTCCATAATTAAATGCAGGCTTTGATATCCGCTTTTTTTGGGAGTTTTGATATAATCTTTTTCTTTGATTAACAGAAGATCTTTCTGCTGTTTTAAAATTTCTGCAATTTTATAGACATCGTCGCTGTAAAGGCATACAATACGGATTCCGATAATATCATTTAATTTGGATATAGCATTTTCAAATGTAGGTGTATAGCCTTTTTTTATTAATTTTCGAGCTATACTGTCTGCATGTTTGATGCGGTGCTCTACTTTTTGCATGACGGTTCGATTGTATTTGGAAGACAGCTTGAAATCAATCATTTTAAGTTTAAATGAAACGTATTGAATAGCCCAATTTTTCTTTAACAGAAATTCCGGTTCGGATAATGCGTGATTTATGGTATCTATAGGTCCTCTTCCTTTCCTTTTCTTAATTTTGCTGCTGAAATATATATGCTATTCGGATATGACAGTTCCTGGGGAGAAGTCTCTTTAGAAATATGAAAATTTAGCCCCACTATTATATTTATGCAGAAATTTGAAAATAATGAGTACAATAAGAATTATTTTTGGTATAATCGAAAAAGAAAACAGTTTATGAAAAATACACAAGGAGGATGGAGTATGGATCTTTTTGGAGTATTAACGCTGGTGGGAGGATTGGCGCTGTTTTTGTATGGGATGAGTGTAATGGGCGGCGGCTTGGAAAAAATATCCGGAGGAAAGCTGGAATTATTTTTGGAACGGCTGACATCAAATCCTATCAAAGCAGTGTCTCTTGGAGCTTTGGTTACTGCAGTGATTCAGTCGTCTTCGGCAACGACTGTTATGGTAGTCGGGTTTGTAAATTCCGGTATTATGAAATTATCCCAGGCAATTGGAATTATTATGGGAGCTAACGTAGGTACAACAATTACATCCTGGATTTTAAGTTTGACAGGGATTCAAAGCGGCAATATTTTGGTACGTCTGTTGAAACCGTCTTCGTTTTCACCGGTATTGGCTTTGATCGGCATTATCTTGTTTCTGTCTGGCAAAAACAACAAGAAAAAGGATATTGGAGAAATTTTACTGGGATTTGCTGTTTTGATGTTTGGAATGGAGACGATGAGCGATGCAGTAAAACCTTTGGCAGATGTGCCGGAGTTTACAAATCTGCTTACGGTATTTCAAAATCCTCTTTTAGGGATAGTAGTGGGAGCGGTTTTGACGGCTGTCATTCAATCCTCTTCTGCATCAGTGGGTATTCTGCAGGCATTGTCGGTAACGGGAGCTTTCACTTACAGCTCTGTCATACCGATTATTATGGGGCAGAACATTGGAACCTGTGTAACGGCAATGCTTTCTTCCATAGGGGCAAATAAAAATGCAAAACGGACAGCTTTTGTACATCTGTATTTTAATTTGATTGGTGCGGCTGTTTTTATGGTAGTTTATTTTGGACTGGATTTGTTTGTTGATTTTGGTTTTTCTGGCAGAACAGTAGGTACGGCAGGAATTGCACTGATTCACAGCGTGTTCAATATAGCGACCACCGTTATTTTGCTTCCCTTTATACATGGGTTGGAAAAGCTGGCATATCTGACGATTCCTGTTTCCGAGGAAGAAAAACTGCCGATTGAGGATAAAGAGTTTCAGATTCTGGATGAACGGTTTTTGCAGACGCCGGGATTTGCAATTGAGCAATGCAGAAGTCTTGCAAATAAAATGGCAGAGATGACAAAGAAATGTTTTCTGACAGCAATGGAATCTTTCAACGGTTATTCCATGGAATCGGTGCAAAATGTCATTGCATTGGAGGAAAAGATTGATCTTTATCAGGATAAGCTGGGCATTTATCTGACCAAATTAAACAGCCGGAATCTTGCGTATCAGGATAGCCAGAATGCTTCTATGCTGCTCCACTGCATTACGGATCTTGAGCGTATTTCCGATCATGCTGTCAATGTGGCGGAGTCTGCAAAAGAGATGCACAAACGAAAACTTACTTTTTCAAAAAAGGCAGAGGAGGAAATGCATCTATATAAAGCCGCGGTAGAAGATATTCTGAATCGTACTATCAGTGCATTTACGGAAGACGATGAAAAGAAAGCGCTTACAGTGGAACCTCTGGAGGAAGTAATTGATGAATTGAATAGAGACATCAAAAAACATCATATTAAGCGTTTGCGCAAAGGAAAATGTACAATAGAACTGGGGTTGATTTTGGCTGACATTGCAATGAACTATGAAAGGGTGGCGGATCATTGTTCCAATATTGCAGTTTATTTGATTCAGGAGCAGGATACGGCATTGGAGGCTCACAGTTATGTCAATGAGTTAAAGGAGGAAGATTCCTCATTTGAGAAACAGGTGAAAGAATTAGAAGAGAAATACAGTATCAGAAAAGCGGACAGGAAAAAAGCAGAATAATTTTAAAAAGCTGCATAAAAAATCTCGAATGTATGATATAATGAACACCAGAGTGTATTTGAAATACACTTCGGTGAGGAGAACATGCTTGTATGTTCGATAAGCGGAGCCGAATGATCAGGAAAGGAGAGCAGAGAATGGAATTTTTTGAAAAACTAGGAGATACGATTGTAAATGTAGGTAAGGATGTAACCCAGAAAGCAAAAGATGTATCCGGAATTGCAAAATTAAAATTGGATATCAAATCAAAAGAGGATTTTATTAAAGAACAGTATATAGAGCTTGGAAAGATATATTATGAAATGCACAAGGATGAACCCACAGAAGAACAGGCGCATTTCGGCCAGATCAAAGAGGCATTAGAAGAAATTGAACGGATGAAACTGCAGATTTTGGAATTAAAGGGTGCAAGAAAATGTCCGGACTGCGGAGCAGAGGCAGCGGATACAGCGGAGTACTGCAGTGTCTGTGGAGCAAAGCTTACGGTTGTTATGGAAGAGAATGTTTCTGAAAAAACAGCAGATATAGATATCGAAATAGAGGAAGAAAAAGAGGTGTAAGGCAGTTTCTTGACAGAAAAAGCCAGGCATGTTAATCTAAACAAGATAAATGCGAAGAAAAAGAGAGTACATGAAAGGGAAGTTTACAGAGAATTCTCCACGAATAACAGGGCTGAGAGGAGATAACGGAAGTTTTATGGAAGATGGCTTTGGAGCAGATGAAATGAACCGCAGGCATTGTGCGGATAAGTTCAGACAGGTCCGCCTGTTACAGCGGAAGCGTATAGCAGATGTTTTGCCGTACGCATTGAGGTCTGTGCCGTGAGGCATGGATGAATCGAAGTGGTAACACGGGAATGATGTCTCGTCTTCAATTGGTTTGGAGACGGGACTTTTTTGTGCAGAAGGATTAGCATAAAGGAGGAAACTATGAGCAGTAAAGGAAAATATTATATGACAACGGCAATTGCCTACACATCCGGCAAGCCTCACATCGGCAATACCTATGAGATTGTGCTTGCAGATGCAATTGCGCGGTTTAAACGTCAGGAAGGGTATGACGTTTATTTCCAGACAGGAACGGATGAACACGGACAGAAGATTCAGGAAAAAGCAGAGGCAGCAGGAATTACGCCAAAAGAGCATGTAGATAAAATTGCGGGAGAAGTGAAACGCATTTGGGATTTGATGAACTCTTCCTATGACAGCTTTGTCCGTACAACAGATGAAGATCATGAGAGGCAGGTACAGAAGATTTTTAAGAAGTTATACGATAAGGGAGATATTTATAAGGGCGCTTATGAAGGTCTTTACTGTACGCCCTGCGAATCCTTCTGGACGGAGTCTCAGCTGGCAGACGGTAAGTGTCCGGATTGCGGACGGGAAGTAAAACCGGCAAAGGAAGAGGCTTATTTCTTTAAAATGAGCAAATATGCGGATCGCCTGATTGAGCACATCAACACACATCCGGAATTTATTCAGCCCGTTTCCCGGAAAAACGAGATGATGAATAATTTCCTGCTTCCGGGACTGCAGGATCTTTGCGTTTCCAGAACGTCGTTCAGCTGGGGAATACCGGTGGATTTTGATCCGAAGCATGTGGTGTATGTATGGCTGGATGCACTGACCAACTACATCACGAAGATTGGGTATGACGCAGACGGAAATTCCAGTGAACTGTTTTTGAAAAACTGGCCGGCGGAGCTGCATTTGATTGGAAAAGACATTATCCGGTTCCATACGATTTACTGGCCGATTTTCTTAATGGCGTTGGATCTCCCCCTTCCAAAGCAGGTGTTTGGACATCCGTGGCTTTTGCAGGGGAATGGAAAAATGAGCAAATCCAAGGGAAACGTGCTCTATGCCGATGAGCTGGTGGAATTTTTCGGTGTAGACGCGGTACGTTATTTTGTACTGCACGAAATGCCCTTTGACAATGACGGTGTGATTACCTGGGAACTTATGGTAGAGCGGTTAAATTCCGACCTTGCCAATACGCTGGGCAATCTTGTCAACCGCACGATTTCCATGAGCAATAAATATTTCGGCGGCGTTGTGAAAAACAGCGGCGTATCCGAGGCGGTAGATGAGGATTTAAAGGGGATCGTTACAGGTACGGCTGCCAAAGTAGAAGCCAAAATGGAAGAGCTTCGGGTGGCGGACGCGATGACGGAAGTGTTTCACCTGTTTAAACGCTGCAATAAATATATTGATGAGACAACGCCATGGATTCTGGCAAAGGATGAGGCGACACTGCCAAGGTTGGAAACGGTTTTGTATAATCTGGTGGAGAGTATCAGCATTGGGGCGACTCTTCTAAAAAGCTTTATGCCGGAAACTGCAGAAAAAGTCTTGTCCCAACTGAATGCAAAAGAGATTTCTTTTGAAGAGCTTTCCGTTTTCGGTCATTACGAAAGCGGAGCCAAAGTAACCGAGAAACCGGAAATCTTGTTTGCGAGACTGGATTTGGATGAGATTCTGAAAAAGGTAGAAGAGCGATATCCGTCTGAGGAAGAAGAACCAAAGGAGGAGGCGTCTGAGGCTGAAGGCGTGATTGATCTGGAGCCAAAAGCAGAAATTACCTTTGACGACTTTATGAAGATGCAGTTCCAGGTAGGTGAGATTATCGAATGCAAGGCAGTGGAGAAATCCAAGAAACTGCTTTGTTCCCAGGTGAAAATCGGAAGTCAGGTGAAACAGATTGTATCAGGTATCCGCAAGCATTATGCGCCGGAAGATATGGTAGGAAAAAAGGTTATGGTACTGGTGAATCTGAAACCGGCAAAGCTGGCGGGAGTGCTTTCCGAGGGAATGCTTCTTTGCGCAGAGGATGAGAACGGTGAGCTTGCGCTTATGGTTCCGGATAAAGAGATGCCTGCAGGGGCGGAGATTTGCTGACAAGTGAAAAGAATTTTATAATAATAGAAAAACTGCCGCGGGAGGAATTTGCGGCAGTTTTTATTACAGAATGGTTTCGGTTGAATACAGCACACTTAAAACTTTGTATGTTTATACCTATGGTATAGTGAAACCAGAAGGTCAGTTTTTAGGTTTCCTTGATGGAATAAAGTTTATGAGAGAGACGGTGAACTGTTTATGAATATAAAAAAAAGAGCGATTTTATATCTGAAACGGAAAAAAGGAAGGATGCTGTTTCTGATGTCCCTTCTGTTTCTGATGTCTATTAGTGTTCTGATAGGTCTTTCTTTGAAAGAAAGCGCGGATCAGGAACTGGACAGACTGCGGCTGAGTATGGCGTCTGGGTTTATCCTGAAGGCAAATGCGGATAATGAAATGTACAAGGAAGTAACGGATTATGGAAACGGCGCGACTTCAACATACTATGCAGGACCTATGATTACGGATGAAATGATAGAGAAAGTGCTTTCCTTAGATGGCGTGGAGGATTATTCGGTGATAGATGAAATACACCTGGCATGGACGAATTTAACATTAAGGCCGGGAATGTATGCAGGCATGGAACCGGATCCCAATCCGGATCCCAATGATTTGATTCCGTGTACGGAAGAAACGTTGGAACTGGACCGTCATAGCACGCGTGTGTACGCCTGTAGAAACGGAAACTGTCATAAAAATTTCCGGACGGGGGCGCTTTCGATTACAGAGGGGAGAAATCTGGAAACGGAAGATCATTTTAAAGCAGTGGTTTCTGACTGGCTGGCGGAAAAGAACCGTCTTTCGGTCGGGGATACGATCACGCTGGAAACGAAGGAGGGAAATTATGATTTTACCGAAAAGCCGTTAAAGAGACTGGGCGAAGCTGTCACAGTGGAGATTGCGGGGCTGTTTCATGCGAACTTCAGCCAGCCGTCCTCTGATATGACGTTGGAACAGTGTTATGTAGAAAATATAATTTATGTGGACGAGGACGCCTATTTCAAACTGCAGGATAATTTAAAGGAGCACGCAATGTATCAGGACATTGCAGAATCTTATGAGGAGCATCATGAAGTGGAATTTCTGGTAAAAGATCCGGCGCAGATCGATTCCATTATGCAGCAGATCAGGGACCGCGACGATATTGATCTTGAGAATATCGAGCTTGAGACAGACAGCAGCGCATATGAAGCGTCCGCCGGGCCTTACCGCGGGATCCGCATTTTTTCCATGGCGCTTCTGGCGCTGGGGCTGTGCGGGATGGGAGTGATCCTGTATCTGTTAATCCATCTTTGGATGCAGGGGAGAAGACATGAAGTGGGAATTTACCGTTCTGTGGGAATGAAAAAGAGGGAAATTTTAGGGCAGATGCTGATAGAATGCTTTGCCGTATCGTTTGCCGCGCTGGCTTTGGCGTTTCTTTTGGCAGGTTCTGCGGCAGCCGGGTGCGCAGACGCGGCAAAACGGCTGGCAGCGCCGAAAGAGAAGCAGGAGACATATGTAGTAGAAGTTGACCAGTATTTTTTGCCGCAGATTAAGAAAACATCATCGGACGAAGTATTGCTGGACGGCTCGGTTGATGTGAAGTCAATGGGTTTTGCAGCGCTTTTTGTATGTGGGATATCAGGCGCCAGCGTGCTTGTTTCTTTTTCAAAAATTAATAGTGTAGAGCCGAAAAATCTGTTGCAGTAAATGTGAGGATATCAGGTTATTTCTGTTGGGTTGAACATGCATGTTCTTACAAATATGCGGTAAGTGCAAAGGTGTGTGGAACAGTTAGTTGCTGTTCACAGACAGTTCTGGAAACAATAATAAAATTTACTAGTGATCTACAAAAATGAATGCATTGACATATAAAGACTATAGAGATAGAATAAAGAAAAACGAGCAGAAATATTTAAACAATATTGCAAGTAAGCGCTTTGCAGGAGGAGGAAATATGGGTGTATTGGAAGTGAAAAATGTTTCGTATTATTACAACAAAGACAGAATGGTGGTAGACGATGTCAATCAAAGCTTTGAAAGCGGGAAAATGTATGTGATCTTAGGACCTTCCGGGTGTGGGAAAACCACGCTGCTCTCTCTTCTGGGAGGGTTGGATGTTCCAAAAGAAGGGCAGGTTCTTTTTGAGGGGAAAGAGATTCAGAAAAAAGATCTGGAAGCACACAGGCGCAGTCATATTTCCTTTGTATTCCAGAATTATAACCTGATCGACTATATGACACCGATTGAGAATGTGGAGCTGACGGCTAGACAGGATGCGCTTCCCGTTCTGGAAAAACTGGGGCTTTCTGAGGACGAAGCGAAGCGGAATGTGTTAAAGCTGTCCGGTGGACAGCAGCAGCGGGTGGCAATTGCGAGGGCTCTGGCATCAGGCAATCCGGTTATTCTGGCGGATGAGCCTACTGGAAATCTGGATGAGGATATGGCAAAGGAAATTACAGGGATTTTCCGGGAGGCAGCAGAGGAGTATGGCAAGTGTGTCATTATCGTATCTCATTCAAACGAAGTTGCAAAGCAGGCAGATGTGGTACTTGAGATGACACACGGAAAATTGAATCAGATTGAGGTCTGACGCGGCAAAGGAGGGAGAATGATGAGTATATGGCGGCGCGCATCTCTTTATTTGACGCGGAACAAGAAAAAATCAGTGATTTTACTGGCGATTTTGACGTTTATTACGACGCTGGTTTTGTTATGCATTTCCGTAGGCAATGCAGCAGGGGCATCTTTGCAGGAGCTGCGGAGACGAATGGGAGGATATTTTAAAATAGAGACGGATTATGCCCAGGGAAAGTTTGGGCAGGTCGATGATGCATTGGTACAGAAGGTCATGGATGCAGGAGGCGTCAAAGCCTGGAATGGTGTGGATATTCAGTATTATATGACAGAAGATTTGGAACTTGAGCCGGGGCGTTTTGCCGCGAAAGGCGATGCAAAGGCCAAGCTTGCCAGATTTTTGGGGAATACAGACAGCAGCAGGAATGAATATTTTATATTGGAGTACTATACGCTTATAGAGGGAGAACATATCAGTCCGAATGATCATGGGAAAGCATTGATTTCGGATGTTCTTGCAGAAAAGAATCAGCTTTCGGTTGGAGATGCTTTTCACGTTAGGTTTCATGATGAGAATCTGATGGAGGAGCGGAAGGAGTTTATCACTTCTCATACGCTTGAAGTGGCGGGCATTTACCATATAGATATGCCTCAGGGCAGTATAAGTGGAAATTCTGCCGAGTGTGATATAGAGGAGAATTTTATCTTTACGGATACGGCATTTATTCGAGAAGTGTATGGAGAAGCTGTAGGGGGCGAAATAGACCTATATACCGGCGGAGTGTCCTTTTTCGTAGAAAATCCCAAAGAACTGGATGGGATTATGGGAAGGATTCTGGAGTTTGAGGATTACGATTGGGATCAATATAATATTGTAAAAAATAATAAAACATATGAAGATTCTGCTGTACCGCTGGAACGGTTGTCCGGGCTGGTTACGATGATGGTGGCTGTCATTGGGATTGTCAGCGCAGTGATGCTTTCGTTGATTTTGTTTTTGTGGATGCGGGAAAGGGTGCATGAGATCGGAATTTATCTTTCCATAGGTATTCGGAAAACGGAGATTTTCAAACAGCATATATTGGAAAATCTGGCGGCTGCCGCAGTAGCTTTTTTATTGGCATCAGGGATTTCTATTGCTGCATCTGGACTGACCGGACAGATAATATCGAATTCTTTTTCTCAAGGCAGTGAAACGGAAGAAATTTCCGGGCGGGATGCGGCAGAGGATTTTGAATTAAAAATTCAGATCGGGGCAGTGGAGTTTGCTGAAATCGCAGGACTGGAAATTTTGCTGATTCTGCTGTCTACAGGCGTGTCTTCAATTACAGTGTTTCGTCTGCAGCCGAAGGATATTTTGTCGAAGATGAGTTAGAAAAATGAAAAACAATCGTCAGCATATATAAGAAAAAATATGATAGCCGTAGATACTCATATCCGATATAATTTTTAGTATACATCCTTCTAAAAGGCCTTTGTTCATTTGAGAACGATCATACAAACAAGTCACTCTCTTCTCAACAGCGCATGATTGGGTTATGTAACGTAAATAAAAGCTACTATGTTTTGCATAGTAGCTTTTATAATAGAGATTTTTTGGAAAGCCAGGTGTAAAGTTTTGGCTTTTTACCGGGTGCGTTTTAACTTTGACGTAACCAATGCGATAGAAAATAGAGCAGCAATAAACAAAAGCTGAATGCCGGCATATTTCCAAAAGGTTTCCTGTAAAAAAGTTTCGTCCGAATATCCAAAGATCATATTATGGTTTTTAATATACCAGTAAAGGGGCAGAAACTTGGAAACAGAAAGGAGATTGTCGCCCAGGAGCTGTTGGGGTACAAAAATGCCGCAGAGAAAGCTCATGCCCAGGGTAATAATATTGTTCAACATATTTATAATGTTGGAAGTAGGAGCAAAGCAGCTGATGATCAGAGAAATGGCAATCGCCAAAGGCATAACCAAAAAGTTGTTGATAATGCAGAATTGACCTGTCGGGGAAAACAGCTCTGCACCATAAACGATTCTGGCAGTCAGGATAAACAGCCCCCAAATTCCAAGACAGTAAAGAATGCTTCCAAAGGCAAGCTGCAGGTTTTGGCTGATCAAACTGGTAGAAGAACAGGAGATCCGTTTGGATAAATTCGTTTCCCAGAAAGTGTTTAAAATCGGCGTTAATCCGTGCAAAATCATAGACAGCATTACATACGGCAAAAATTGAAAAAAGTAATAAAATCCTGTCATAGAAGAGGATATTTTTTCTTCAAAGGTAAGGACAGAGACCTGGTTGGATGCCGCCTGCAGTTCTTCTGCTGCATTGGCAAGGGCCTCATCTAAACTACAGCCTCCAAAAAGATAGAGGCGGATTGTTTTCAGACAGGTATTGATTTGGTCATCAATAAATATGCTGCTGTAAACACCGGGAATTTGAATGGTTTCAAACAAATCTTCCTCTTCTCCATTTAAAAGCCGATGTTCAAAATCCTTTGGAATAACCAGAATATAATCAATGTCCCGATAAAAAAGGCGGTCTAATAATATGTTTTGGTCATATTTCAAAGGAATTAATTGATGCATGGCGCCCAGATAATTTTTTAGGCAAAGGGAAGCAGAGGAGGAATCCTGATCAATAACTCCGATATTCAGTTCTACAGTGCGAAATCCTTTGTTTCCGGAATCTTTTGCAGAAAAGGAAATAAAAATGGATATAGATGTAAAAATAATAAAATACAACGCTGTCTGAGGCAGAAATTTTAGAGAGCTTTTTAAAAATGCTTTAAAGACTTGCATAGGTTTTCCTCCTTATCAGTATGCATCCGGCAATCAGAAATAGAAATGCTATAATCAGCAGAGAAAACAGATTGCCTGTGTATCTGGAAGTAATGCCGTAAATGTTTAAGGTCAGAAAGGAATCTGAAATTAATACAGCAGGATTGATGCGGTTCAGAAGGGGACAAAAATCTTCCACAAGAAAACGCATATCGGAAACCATCAATCCGCTTAAAAAGCAGCAAAACATGCTGCTGCATACCATAATTCCCATTCGGATTGTTTCTTTGATCCGGCCGATTGCACCAATAAAAAAACCGAAGCCAATCCCCATCATGCACCCAACGAAGGAGGTAAAGAGAAGAAGAGGCAGGGAAGTGCCGAAATCTGTTTTGAGGACATAAACCAGATAGCAGAGATTTACGGCAATGCAGAAAAATTGTGCCAGCAGGCAGGAAAAAAATTCTGCTGTTATGGACAGAAATTTATTGGTTGGAGAGACGCATTTTCTGGCTCCAAGGGCGGATAAGTTCGCCTGATTCTTGACGGCAATCTGAGAACCGGAAAAGCAGGTAAACAGACATGCCATGGCAACCAAGTTGAAAAAATATTGTATGGTGCCGTCCATATTGCCGCTTGTCAAGTTCAATTCTTTTCCATAAGAAGGGTACTCTTCCATAAGAGAAATAAGACTGCTTAAACTGCCTGGATTTTTCATGGCAATATCGGTAAATACAGCGGTATTTGTCCGGTATTGACGTAAAATGCTTTCTAAAATACTCTGCTCAATGGACAGAGTGGTATTTGGACCGGAGGAGACAGAAGAAGCGCAGGTCAATGTAATGTCTTCGCCGCAGGTGAAAATACCGCGGATTTTATTGTCTTTTAACAATTTTTGAGCAGATTCCCAATCGGTAAAGGTCAAATCCAAAAGGGGCGTGTCGTCATCTTCGCTTAATGTATTGAGAACATCCGTAAAGATTTGGCTGTCTGCATCTGTTTCCCGGCATATGGCCACCGGAATCGTATGAAAGTTTTCGCTGGCATTATTGATATTGCTAAAGGCAAAGTAAAACATGGTTCCTAAGATCATGGGAAACAAAAGAACCCAGAATAATTCATCCTTTTGCCGCAGAACCCGTTTTATTTCATATAGAAATTCATGTAAAAACATATACACTCCTCCTGTTAATCCCGAAGCTGTTTGCCGGTAATTTCCAAAAATACATCATTTAATGTGGGCAGTTCTGAAAAAACTCTTCCGAAGGCAAGCTCATGCTTTTGCAGATATTCCAGAATGTGCACCAGATTGTGTCTGCCGCCGGAGCATTGGATGTTTAGCTGATGATTGGCGTACTCAACATCATAGATATGGGGCAGAGATTTGATGTTTGCAATATCTTCTTCTGTAATAGAAGCAATTTCTATGGATATTTTTTCGCTCTTTTTAATCATTTCTTTTAGTTCTTCCGCCGTGCCAAGGGCAATGTTTCTTCCGCTGTCCATAATGGCAATACGGGTGCAGATCTGTTCCACTTCTTCCATATAATGAGAAGTATAAATAATAGTTGCACCCTGGCGGTTTAATTCCACAATGCCTTCTAAAATCTTATTCCGGCTCTGAGGGTCAACGGCGACGGTGGGTTCATCTAAAATGATCAGCCGCGGCTTGTGGGCAATGCCGCAGGCGATATTTAACCGTCTTAAAAGTCCGCCGGAAAGTTTTTTTGGATAAAATTTGCGGAATTGTTCCAGTTCTACAAAAGCAATGGCATCTTCTACGTATTTTCGGCGGAGATGTTTATCCCGAATATACAGACCACAGAAATAATCAATGTTTTCATAGACCGTTAGAGTGTCAAAAACAGCTACGTTTTGCATGACAATTCCAATCTGGCGTTTCAGGTCATAGCTGTCCGGATGCATCGTCTCGCCAAACACCTCTATGGTGCCTTTGTCAAAGGAAAGCAGGGATAAGATACAATTGATGGCAGTTGTTTTGCCGGAGCCGTTTGGACCCAGAAGACCAAAAATTTCTCCTTCCTGGATTTCAATATGAAAGTGGTCTAAAGCAATGAAATCTTTATAGCGTTTTACAAGATTTTCAATTTTGATTACAGGTGTGCTCATAAATAGTCCTTTCTGTTTTGCAGGGTTGAATAATTGCTATATTTACTATATAAAGATATCAAATAAAAGAGAAGTGAGGGAAATCATCTCTTTAGGTGACAAATGTCATTTTTTTGATATAATAAAAACGGTTTTAGAAAGAGAGAGGAATGGCATGGACAAAACGACAGACAAATGCGTTCTGTTTGCGTTTGGAATTCTGCTGCTTTTGAGCGGCAGAGGAACAGAGCATTCGGTAATTGCAATGCTGACAGCAGTCACAGCGGCTGCGTTTGGTATTTATATAGAAGAAAAAGAATGTTGGTATGTTCCTTCGGCAATCATACTTTTGGCTGCTTTTTTTGAGCCGGAACTCCGATTGTTTTTTCCGGTGTTTCTGTATGATCTGGCATATCATAGAAAATATGTTTTTACAGCGCCGTTTCTGATGCTGTTTGCAGTCCGACCGTCGGACAGAGCAGGAGAATCCGCTTTATGGTTTTGTACGGCTGCGCTTTCTGTGGTTCTTGCATATAAAACAGAAAAAAAGCAGTTTTTAGCAAAAGAATTGATCCGTATCAGAGACAGCGGAGAAGAATTGAACCTGATGTTAAAGGAAAAAAATCAAAGCCTTTTAGAAAAACAGGATTATGAGATTTATCTGGCAACGTTAAAGGAGCGAAACCGGATTGCCAGAGAAATTCATGACAATGTAGGTCACATGCTTTCCCGGTCAATCTTAATGACGGGGGCTCTTTTAACAGTTGAAAAAGAGGGGGGTGTACATGAACAGCTTTTAAATATGAAGGAAACGCTGGATCAGGCAATGAACAGCATCCGCCAGAGTGTGCATGGACTGCATGATGATTCCATTGATCTGGAACAGTCAGTAAAAGAAATTGCGGAATCGATTCAGCCGGAATATGACGTGAGCTTAGAGTATGATATGTCAGAACATATTCCAAGACGGGTAAAGTACTGCATGATCGCTGTTGTAAAAGAAAGCGTTTCCAATATCTTAAAGCACAGCAATGGAAATCAGGTGCAGATTGGTTTAAGGGAGCATCCCGGTTTTTATCAGTTGTCAGTGGAAGATAACGGAACAAAAGCTAAGACGGAGTCCGGCAGGGGAATTGGTCTTTCCAATATGAAGGAGCGGGCGGAAACATTGGGCGGAACATTTCATGTTTATACAAACAGGGGATTTGTTGTTTTTATGACGATTCCCAAAATGGAGGAACAATATGAGAATAGCGATAGTAGATGATGATACCTTAGTTGCACTGTCCTTAAAAACAATTTTAGAGACAGATGAGGAGATTACAGTTGTGGGTCTTGGAAACAGCGGAGAAGAGGCAGTCCTGTTATATGAGAACGAAAAGCCGGATGTGATGCTAATGGATATCAGAATGGATAAAATGACCGGGTTAAAAGCTGCTGAGCGGATTTTATTTCAAGATGCTCAGGCCAAAATTTTATTTTTAACGACATTTTCCGATGATGAATATATTATAAAAGCAATCCAAATGGGAGTAAAAGGGTATATTTTGAAACAGGATTATGAAGGGATTATCCCCGCGATTAAGGCGGTTTATGGAGGGCAGACGGTATTCGGCAAAGACATTGTAGGCAAAATTTCTGAATTTGTGAATGATAATTCCGCTCCATTAGACTACAATAGGTACAATATTACAGGAAAAGAGCAGGAAATCATTGAGGAAGTTGCATTGGGATTAAGCAATAAAGAAATAGCAGAAAAGTTATTTTTAAGTGAAGGTACGGTTCGCAACTATGTCAGCGCGATTCTGGAGAAGCTGGACTTAAGGGATCGAACACAGTTGGCAGTTTTTTATTACAGAAAGGGAGAAGAAGAATGATATTCGAGTCACATGCACATTATGATGATGAAAAATTTAATAACGACAGAGATTTGCTGATTCAAGAGTTATTAAGCGGCAGGATTTGCACTATAATAAATGTAGGAGCATCCATAGAAAGCACCAAAATGTCCATAGTGTTAGCGGAAAAATATGAACATGTTTACGCAGCGGCAGGAGTTCATCCAAGTGAAGTTTCAGAATTAAACGAGAAGACCTTTGACTGGCTGAGAAAGCAGACAAAGCATGAGAAGGTCATTGCAGTGGGGGAGATTGGACTGGATTATTACTGGGACAAAGAGCCGGAGGTGCAAAAGAGGCAGCGAATGTGGTTTGAACGGCAGTTGGAGCTTGCAAGAGAATGTCAGCTCCCGGTGATTATTCATTCCAGAGAAGCGGCAGAGGATACAATGAAGGTGATGAAGAAGGCCCGCGCAGAGGAAATCCCAGGCGTGGTGCATTGTTATTCTTATTCGCCTGAACTGGCAGCAGAATTTGTGAAAATGGGATATTATATCGGCATAGGCGGCGTCGTTACATTTAAGAATGCAAAAAAATTAAAGGAAACAGCGACGCGGATTCCTTTGACGAAAATTCTACTGGAAACAGATGCCCCTTATATGGCGCCGGAGCCTCACCGGGGAGAACGAAATCATTCCGGCAATCTGATATTTGTTGCAGAAAAAATTGCAGAGATAAAAGGAATTTCGGTGGAAGAAGTAGAGGAGGTTACGAGGCAGAACGCAAAAAATCTCTTTGGGGTTTTGTAAAAGTGAAATGTAATCTTTTCATCCTTATATTGACAGAACGGTATTTCAGTAGTAGTATTGAATAAAACATAACGTAGTAATCAATACTACATAATGAAGTGAGTAAAAGGAGGATGATATATGAAGATTACAATTCGAGAACCAGGAAGTGCGATTACGCATTATATTGGAATGCTGTTGTCTTTATTTGCAGCAGCGCCGTTATTAGTAAAAGCAGGAATCAGTCAAATACCTTTCGCGATCACGGCAATGAGTATTTTCATATTGGCGATGATTTTATTATATGCTGCTTCTACGATTTATCATTCCTTAAATGTAAAAGACGGTATTTTAAAGATTTTTCGGAAAGTAGACCATATGATGATTTTTGTGCTGATAGCAGGTACTTATACGCCGGTTTGTATGCTGGTGCTGGGAGGAAAGACGGGTATGTTCTTACTGGCAGCTGTGTGGGGAATTGCCGTTTTTGGAATACTTTTAAAAATATTCTGGATCAATTGTCCGAAATGGTTTTCTTCTATAATATATATTGCCATGGGATGGGTATGTCTTTTTGTAATGCCTGCGCTTGTGACAAAGCTTTCTGCGGCTGCGTTTTTGTGGCTTTTGGCAGGCGGGATCTTATATACAGTGGGCGGCGTCATTTATGCGTTGAAGTTGAAAGGATTTAATCAAATGCATAAATATTTTGGGAGCCATGAGATTTTTCATCTTTTTGTTATGGCAGGGAGCTTTTGTCATTTTATTGTAATGTATTGTTTTATTGTATAGGAAGAATAACGGTTGAGCTTTGCAGTGAATGCAAAGTCCAGGTGTGAACCGTGACTGTTAAAGCTGCTGTTTATTCCTGGACCGTGCACTGCACGGTCACAGGCCAGTACAGTATTGGGGTCGGAATCCGGCCTCTTGCCGTAAGGCAACTTTAAGTAGGCCGGATTCGTTACTGTGAACACCATGGGTGTGAACAGTAACCTGTCAAGCTGCGATTGGAAAAGATTTTTTATAAGAGGGTTGACAAGAACGTAGGAGTATGCTATTATCTGACCGTAACAAATTTGTAACAAATGTAATATTTCTGAATAAAAATGTGAAAAGATAGTTAATAAATTAAACACATTTCATTTAGAAAATACACTTGGAGGTTAGATGATGAAACTAAACAAAAAAGTGGTTGAAAGCATGACGGTGACATCAGCGATGCTTGTTATGACAACAATCACTGCATTTGGAAGTTCCACAGAAGAAAGTATCAGCAATAAGATAGAAAGGACAGCGTTAAACAAAAACGGCTCGGCAGGAATTATTCACGAGCTGTACAATGAAGAAACCGGTATATTGAGTGAAAACAATATATTGGCGGCAGATATTGAAAAAGTGCAGAAGGATATCGTTGGAAAAAGCAATGAAGATTCTCTGGATATAACAAGCGGAGTTGCTGAAATCGGGGAACTTGCAGCAGAAGCAGCTACCAATATGGAAATCAGCGGCGCAGCAGTAGAAACAGCAGATACACAGGAAACTGTAACAGAGGATGCTGTGGAAACTGTAATAGAGGAAACTGTAACAGAAGTCGCTCAGCTGTCTCCGGAAGAGCAGGAATGGGAAAAACGGGTTATGGCGAATGTGGAAGAAGATATGAACATTCGTACAGCGCCGGATGAGAATTCTGAAGTGGCCGGTAAATTTTACCGGGGAGATGTAGCAGAAGTTGTAGCTGTAGATGAAGAGTGGACACAGATTGTTTCCGGTAATGCAGCCGGATATTTGAAAAATGATTATCTAGTATATGGTATGGAGGCAAATGAACTTGCCAATGAGGTGTGCAGTGTATATGCAACGGTAAATACCGATGGACTTCGATTGAGAAGCGAGCCTAATGAAGAGGCTGACATCGTTACGACAGCAAATACAGGCGACAAGCTCAAAGTAGACAAAGAAGTGGAAACAGACGAAAACTGGGTTGCAGTTCATACATCCGATGCGACAGCATATGTCAGTGCGGAGTATGTCGGTGTTGAATTAAATCTTGGAACTGCATTAAACAGTGAAGAAGTAGCTGCCAAGGAAGCCAGAGAGGCTGAGGAGAAAGCGGCCGAAGAAGGAAAGAAACCCGCAGCTGCAGCAAGTACAGATGAAGTGACACTGCTTGGCGCTTTAATTCAATGTGAAGCAGGCAGCGGATCTTACGAAGGCATGGTTGCTGTAGGAGCAGTTGTTATGAACCGGGTTAGAAGCGGCGGATATCCGGGAAGCATCTCAGGCGTCATTTATCAGGGCGGACAGTTTCCGCCGGCGCTCAACGGAAGTGTTGCAAATGTTATGGCAAGCGGTGTAAGAGGCGCATGTCTGCAGGCGGCACAAGAGGCAATTGGCGGAAGAGATAATACAAACGGAGCATTATCGTTCCGCAGCGCAGCATCCGGAGCATCCGGAACAGTAATCGGAGCAAATGTATTTTTCTAGTTGTAATCTGAAATCATTTATAGTAGTATGTTAGTTATAAAATGTAACTGACATACTATTTTTGAATTATGGAGGATTGCATATGATGCATATTTCAGTATTAGGAACTTTGATTATTCCGATTGCTTTGATTGTGATCGTATTTTTGATTGCAGTGAGCTGTATTAAAATTGTTCCCCAGGCACATGCTGCGATTGTGGAATGTCTGGGTGCTTACCGTGCCACATGGAGCGTCGGAATTCATTTTAAGAGGCCTTTCGTAGACCGTGTGGCCAGAAGAATCAATCTAAAAGAGCAGGTGGTGGATTTTCCTCCACAGCCGGTAATTACAAAGGATAACGTAACGATGCAGATTGATACGGTAGTATTTTTTCAGATTACAGATCCAAAACTGTTTGCATACGGAGTAGAGAATCCAATCATGGCGATTGAAAATTTGACAGCCACTACCCTGCGTAATATTATCGGTGATCTGGAACTGGATGAGACATTAACTTCTCGTGAAACCATCAATACCAAGATGCGGGCGTCTTTGGATGTGGCAACAGATCCCTGGGGGATTAAAGTAAACCGTGTCGAGCTGAAAAATATTATTCCGCCTGCAGCGATTCAGGATGCCATGGAAAAGCAGATGAAGGCAGAACGTGAACGAAGAGAAGCCATCTTAAAGGCAGAGGGAGAGAAAAAATCCACGATTCTTGTAGCAGAAGGAAAAAAGGAATCTGCAATCTTAGATGCAGAGGCAGAAAAGCAGGCGGCAATTTTACGTGCGGAGGCGCATAAAGAGGCAACGATCCGGGAGGCGGAAGGCCAGGCAGAGGCAATTCTTAAAATTCAGCAGGCAAATGCAGACGGACTTCGGTTCTTAAAGGAGGCAGAGCCTGATTCCGGCGTATTGCAGTTGAAGAGTCTTGAGGCGTTTGCAAAGGCTGCAGACGGCAAGGCAACCAAGATAATTATTCCTTCCGAAATTCAGGGCATTGCAGGACTGGCAAAGGCGCTGACAGAGGTTGCAAAGGAAGAGTGACGAAGGTCAGGCTGCTGCTTGTTGCTGCAGCCTGATTTTTATGGTGCAGTATGCAGAAAGGCTCCCAGTGGCAGACTTTCTGTATTTTTATACAACAGGACAGCTTGTTTGAACTGTCGTGAAAGATATTTTGTTCTATCACAGGAGGTTGACAGAGATGAATTTAACAGGACGAGATTTTTTAAAGTTAGCAGATTATACACCGGATGAGATTTTATATCTGATCGATCTGGCAGAGGAATTGAAACAGAAAAAGAAACAGGGGAATTCTCATGCCAGCCTGGCTGGAAAGAATGTCGCTTTGATTTTTGAAAAAACCAGTACAAGAACACGCTGCGCCTTCGAGGTGGCGGCTCATGATCTCGGAATGCAGGCAACCTACCTGGGACCGTCGGCTTCCCAGATTGGGAAAAAAGAAAGCATTGCAGATACGGCGCGGGTGCTTGGCAGGATGTTTGACGGAATTGAATACAGAGGATATGGACAAGAAATTGTGGAAGATTTGGCAAAATATGCAGATGTTCCTGTATGGAACGGCCTTACCAATGAATTTCATCCCACACAGATGCTGGCAGATATGTTGACGATACGAGAGCATTTTGGAAGATTAAAAGGAATTAAATTAGTCTATATGGGAGACGCCCGTTACAATATGGGCAATTCACTTATGGTAACTTGTGCAAAACTGGGGATGGATTTTACAGCCTGTACGACGAAAACATATTATCCGGAACAAGAACTGACCCGTTACTGCCAAAATCTTGCAAAGGAAACCGGCGCGTCTATTACATTGAGTGAGAATGTGGAGGAGTCTGTAAAAGGCGCAGATGTCATTTATACGGATGTATGGGTGTCTATGGGAGAACCCGATGAAGTCTGGGAGGCGCGGATCAAAGAGCTTTTGCCTTATCAGGTGAATCGTAAAGTTATGGAACAGGCAGGGGAAAAAGCGATTTTTATGCATTGTCTTCCCGCATATCACGACTTGAATACTGTAATCGGAAGAGACGTGCATGAAAAGTTCGGACTGGAAGAAATTGAAGTGACGAATGAGGTATTTGAAGGCCCGCAGTCTGTTGTGTTTGACGAGGCGGAAAACCGTATGCATACAATTAAAGCAGTGATGTTAGCAACGTTAGGGGAGTAATCGGATTGAAATCAGAAATATTGACGGCTCTGCGGAATACAAAAGAATATGTTTCCGGACAGGAGCTGTGTGAAAAACTGGGGGTTTCCAGAACGGCTGTCTGGAAAGGCATGAAGAAATTAAAAGAAGAAGGATACCAGATTGAGGCAATTCCAAATAAAGGCTATCGTCTGATGGAATCTCCGGATGTGCTAAATGCAGAAGAATTAGAAAGTATCCGAAAGACTGCATGGGCGGGTAAGCAGATCGTGTATTATCATGTGACGGATTCCACGAATATACAGGCAAAGCGTCTGGCGGAGGAAGGGTTTCCCCATGGTACGCTGGTGGTTGCGGAACGCCAGGAATCCGGCAGGGGCAGAAGGGGGCGTTTCTGGGAATCTCCGGAACATGCAGGTGTTTTTATGACGATTTTGCTGCGTCCTGATTTTGAACCGAAACAAGCCTCCATGCTTACAATCATAGCAGCAATGGCAGTGACAAAGGCCATTCAGACTATGATGCAGCTTTCTGCAAAAATCAAATGGCCCAATGATATTGTTTTAAATGACAAAAAAATCTGTGGAATTTTAACAGAGATGAGCACGGAAATGGATGCGATTAATTATGTAGTAATTGGAATCGGAATCAATGTTTCCAATCGGCAGTTTGGAGAAGAGGCTGCAAAGATCGCCACTTCCATTGCCATAGAAAGCGGTATGCAGGTGCATAGAGCAGAGTTGATTGAATCCGTATGGGAATGGTTTGAATTCTATTATGACAGATTTTGTAAAGACGGCGATCTGGAGAGTATTCGAAAAGAATATGATGCCTGTCTGGTAAATCGGGACAGGCAGGTACGCATTTTGGACCCGAAGGAGCCGTTTGTGGGAATTGCAAAAGGAATTACAAAAACAGGAGAGCTGATTGTAGAAACAGAAGAAGGAATGAAACAGGTATCTTCGGGAGAAGTATCCGTACGGGGCATTTATGGATACGTTTAAAGGAGGAAGGCATCCCTTTACGTTTTAAAAACCAGACAGGAGTAAAAAATGCAGGAAGAAATTGTATTGTGCGCAGCCAGTGCATATGAAAAAAAGTTCTATTTAAATCAGCTTTTTGAAGGAATTCCCCAGAGCGTCAAAGATGAATTAAAAATCATGTGCGTGCTTTTTACAGAAGACGTGGGAGGAATTCTGGAACTGATTTATGATGAAGAAGGAGAACTGGAATTTCGTACTTCCTCGGATGAGGGAGATTATTTATATGATGAAATCGGAAGTGTATTGAAAGTAAAAGAACTGCAGCGGGATAAGCAGGAACTGCTGGAATCTTTGCAGATGTTTTATAAAATTATCATTTTAGGGATTTTGGAGGATGAAGAAATATGTTGCTGACAATTGATGTGGGAAATACAAATATAACGTTTGGTATTTTTGATGGGAAAACATTGATTACCACATTTCGCATGACGACAAAACTGCTGCGGACATCGGATGAATATGGAGTTTCAATTTTAGATCTTCTCGAGCGAAATCAGATTGCCGGAGCTGATGTAAAAAATGTCATTACGGCATCCGTAGTGCCGGACGTGATGCATTCGTTAAACAATGCGATTGTTAAATATTTTGGAATCACCCCGATTATTGTAGGACCCGGGATTAAGACAGGTATTCGGGTAGTAACAGAAAATCCAAAGCAGATTGGGGCAGACCGGATTGTAGATGCAGCAGGCGCCTATGCGTTATACGGAGGGCCTGTTTTAGTGTTGGATTTTGGAACGGCGACGACATATGATCTGGTAGATGCATCGGGAGCTTTTGTGGCAGGGGTAACAGCTCCGGGAATTCGTATCAGTGCAAAAGCTCTTTGGGAGGACGCGGCAAAGCTGCCCAAAATAGAAATTCGCAAACCGTCCAGCATTTTGGCCCAGGAGACAATCAGCAGCATGCAGGCGGGTCTGGTATACGGACAAATTGGCCAGACAGAATATATCGTGAAACAGATGATTGCAGAGTCCCATTATGAAAATGTAAAAGTTGTTGCTACCGGCGGATTGGGAAGGATTATTGCAAATGAAACAGACTGCATTGATGTATATGATCCCAATCTGACATTATCCGGCCTGCGATTGATTTTTGAAAAGCAAAAATAAGAGAAAAGGCTGAATACCATGAAAACATTGCAGATTGGAAATGTTACATTACAAAACAATCTTATACTGGCACCAATGGCAGGCGTTACAGACCTGCCATTTCGAATTCTCTGTAAAGAACAGGGCGCAGGATTAATTTGTATGGAAATGGTAAGTGCAAAGGCAATTTTGTATAAGAACAAAAATACAAAAGAGCTGCTCACCATAGACGCCCGGGAACATCCGGTATCTCTGCAGCTGTTTGGCTCAGATGCAGAGATCATCAGCGAGATCGCAAAGGAGATAGAAGAACTGCCCTTTGACATTTTGGATATTAATATGGGATGCCCCGTTCCCAAAGTCGTTAACAACGGCGACGGTTCTGCCTTGATGAAAAATCCCCTCCTTGCGGCAGAGATTATTGAAAAAACGGCTAGGGCAATACGAAAACCTGTCACCGTCAAAATCCGGAAAGGGTTTGATGATGCCCATGTCAATGCAGTGGAAATGGCCCGCATTGCCCAGGAATCGGGTGCGGCGGCCGTCGCAGTTCACGGAAGAACCAGAGAACAGTTCTATTCCGGAAAAGCAGACTGGGACATTATCCGGCAAGTGAAAGAGACGGTACAGATCCCTGTGATCGGCAACGGCGATTTGGTTACAGGGGAAGATGTCAAACGTATGAAAGAACACACCGGATGCGACGGATTTATGATTGCAAGAGGAGCCCAGGGCAATCCCTGGATTTTCCGAAATATCATTCATTATATGGAAACCGGAGAAGAATTGCCAAAACCGCCTATGAAAGAGATGATAGAAATGATGCTGCGGCATGCAAGGATGCTGATTGCATATAAAGGCGAGCATACCGGGATTCGGGAAATGCGGAAACATGCTGCATGGTATACGGGTGGATATCGGAATGCATCAAAACTCAGGGGAAAGATTAACGAGGTAGAGAGTTATCAGGAGCTTTCGTCATTATTTGAAGAGGTACTTTCATATACTGAATAAAAGGGCCGCAGCGATTCAGATTTTGATTTTACAGCGGTATGTGTAAAGTTTCGGCTGAATCGTTGCAAAGCGTTACACAGGGGGAATTTATGCGCCGGCAGAGAGCAAACAGATTAGCAGTATATGCAAAAAGATGGATTTACCGTATTTTGATGCGGAAAAAGAAACAGGAGCATATCAATGTGGATTTAGAAGAAGAGGAATCTTTAAATCCCTATCTTTTTCAGATTAGAGAGATCATAGAGCAGATTTTGGAAAAAAGAAATATTTCATATGAGGTATTTTCTCCTGTTATGATTGATGGAAAGGATTCAGAGGCGACATTAATGGCGGCAGAGCTTTTGGCGGAAGATTTGAACCATCTGACTATTTTGACAGATCAACCTGCATATTTTGAGAATTATGCGGACAATATGTATGAAGAAAGAGGCCTCTTAGTGGAAATCTTTCCAAAAAATCTGCCGAAGACGGCAGATTTTTCTTCCGATGAATTGCAGGGGAATGTCATATTGGATTTTGAGAAGCCAAAAGAGAATTCTTTTCGGATAAAATTCGGAAAAAAATTGTATATTCCTGTTTTTAAAAAAGCATGGGAACCAGCCGGAAACCTTGACATTGCAGTACCTATCGGGTATAATACAGTGATTGTCAAGGGCAAAAAGACAGAGAAAGAGATGTCTTATTTTGACAAATTTGAACGAGCTTTTTACGGAAATGAAATAATAGAATAGAAGAAGGGTAGAATCACATGGATAAGAAAAACATCTTAACGTATCAGGGACTCAAAAAATTAGAAGACGAATTGCAGGACTTGAAATTAGTCAAACGAAAAGAAGTAGCACAGAAAATCAAAGAGGCCAGAGAACAGGGCGATCTTTCGGAGAATGCAGAGTATGATGCAGCGAAGGACGAGCAGAGAGACATTGAAACCCGTATCGAAGAAATCGAAAAGATTCTGAAAAATGCGGAAGTTGTTGTAGAAGAAGAAGTAGAACTGGATAAGATTAGTATTGGATGTACCGTTCGTATCCTGGATTGCGAATTTAATGAAGAGTTAGAGTATAAGATTGTGGGCTCCACAGAGGCAAACAGTTTAAAAGGAAAGATTTCCAACGAATCTCCGGTAGGAAGAGCATTGATTGGTTCTAAAGTCGGAGATACGGTTCAGGTTGAGACGCAGGTTGGAGAATTGGAGTATAAAGTATTAGAAATTCAGCGTTCCATGTAGAAAAGACAGAGGAAAATCCGGAGATAGACGTTTTCTGGTTTTCACTGCAGCGAGCGGGACATAGGAGGAGAAAATGGCAGGACAGAAGAACACACAGGAACAGGATATCAATCAGCTTTTAAAAATACGCCGGGAAAAACTGGAAGAGCTGCAGGAAAATGGGAAAGATCCGTTTCAGATTACAAAGTTTGATGTGACGCATCACAGTATGGATGTCAAAGATAATTACGATGCTTTGGAAGGTCAGACAGTTACGATTGCAGGCCGTATGATGTTCAAACGTGTCATGGGAAAGGCATCTTTTTGCAACGTTCAGGATTTAAAAGGTAATATTCAGGCATATGTGGCAAGGGATAACATCGGGGAAGATTCCTATAAGGATTTTAAGAAATATGATGTAGGAGATATTTTGGGAATCGTCGGTGAAGTATTTAAGACGAAGACAGGAGAGATTTCGATACATGCATCTTCAGTTACTCTTTTGTCCAAGAGTCTGCAGATCCTGCCAGAGAAGTTCCACGGACTGACCGATACTGATACTCGTTATCGTCAGCGTTACGTGGACTTGATCATGAATCAGGATGTAAAAGATACATTTATCAAGCGTTCAAAGGTAGTCAGCAGCATTCGAAGATACCTGGATGGACAGGGATTTATGGAAGTGGAAACGCCGATGCTGGTTTCTAATGCGGGCGGCGCTGCGGCGAGGCCGTTTGAAACGCATTTTAATGCGCTGAATGAGGATTTTAAGCTTAGAATTTCGTTGGAACTGCCCTTGAAAAGACTGATTGTAGGCGGTTTGGAGCGTGTGTATGAAATCGGGAGGGTGTTCCGCAATGAAGGATTGGATACCAGACATAACCCGGAGTTTACGCTGATGGAGCTTTATCAGGCCTATACGGATTATCATGGCATGATGGACTTGACCGAGAATTTGTACCGTTACGTCGCGAAGGAAGTGACCGGATCGGAAATTATAACTTATAACGGAAATGAGATGGATTTGTCAAAGCCATTTGAACGTATTACGATGGTCGATGCGGTGAAACGGTACGCGAAAGTGGACTTTGATGAAATCCATACGACGGAAGAAGCCAAAAATCTGGCAGACGAGCATCACATTGAATATGAGGACAGGCATGAAAAGGGAGATATTTTGAATTTGTTTTTTGAGGAGTATGTGGAGGATCATTTGATCCAGCCTGTATTTATTATAGATCATCCGATTGAAATATCTCCATTGACGAAGAAGAAACCGGACAATCCGGAGTATGTAGAACGGTTTGAATTCTTTATGAACGGCTGGGAAATGGCGAATGCATATTCTGAGTTGAATGATCCGATTGACCAACGAGAGCGGTTTGAGGCGCAGGAGAAGCTGTTGGCTGCGGGAGATGAAGAGGCGAATCATACGGATGAGGACTTTTTAAATGCGCTTTGCATTGGCATGCCGCCGACGGGAGGAATAGGATTTGGAATTGACCGAATGGTGATGATGATGACGGACTCTGCGGCGATACGGGATGTTTTGTTGTTCCCGACGATGAAAAGCATCCCTAATAGGGACTAATCCGACAGATAGGCAATGAAAGCCGACCTCCACAAGGGTTTTAGCATAGGACTCAAACGTGTTACAATCCTGATGGCGGACGTTGGATTCCAATGATTTAGCATGTAATAATCCGAGATTTCTCAATGGATAAGCACGGATTACAAAAGCAAAGTGAATAGATATTTCTTGAGGAACAGCCTTGAGAAACGTGCATATAAAGGCACTTCGTTATTGGTAGAAATACCAGTGATGAAGTGCCTTTTTGTGCGTTGCGTCCTAGAGCGTGTTTGAAAATTACCAGCTATTGGTCATTTTAACCATATCAGGATT
>CAJUEY010000035.1 GCA_910585825.1 uncultured Lachnospiraceae bacterium
GAGGAAGGACGGGAGGATGCGATCGGAATCTGTATGAAGTTTTGAAGGTATAGGAAGAAAGATACCAGACATTCCTCGATAGCTCAGTCGGTAGAGCACGCGGCTGTTAACCGCGCTGTCGTAGGTTCGAGTCCTACTCGGGGAGTTTTTTTGGCTCCATGGTCAAGCGGTTAAGACATCGCCCTTTCACGGCGGTAACACGGGTTCGATTCCCGTTGGAGTCATTATAAGGCGACATAGCCAAGGGGTAAGGCACGGGTCTGCAACACCCTTATCATCGGTTCAAATCCGATTGTCGCCTTTTTTAATACAGAAATATCTATTGAGTAGTTTTATACTTAAACAGAATCCGTTTATGAACTGAAAGTGGTAGTTCATGTGCGGATTATTTTTTGTCTTCCATTCTTGTATAACGAAAACAATTGTTATATAATGAAAAACAAAAAATACAGGAAAATAAAGAAAAGAGGACAAAAAATGGCAGAGAGAATTACAGGACATACAGAGTTGATTGGTTTAATGGCATATCCCATTCGCCATTCCAGTTCGCCGGCAATACATAATGAAGCATTTGCATATTTAGGTCTGGATTATGCTTATCTGGCTTTTGAAGTGGATAATGACACATTAGAGGATGCGATCAAAGGACTTCGGGCTATGAAGATGCCGGGCGCAAATTTATCTATGCCAAATAAAGCGGCAGTGTTGCCGTATCTGGACAAATTGTCTCCGGCAGCAGAGCTTTGTGGCGCTGTAAATACAATCGTAAATGAAGATGGAGTATTGACTGGGCATATTACGGACGGAATCGGTTATATGGAGGCGCTGAAAGATAATGATATAGATGTGATTGGGAAAAAAATGACAATTGTAGGTTCCGGCGGCGCAGCTACAGCAATTCAGGTCCAAGCAGCATTGGACGGAGTGGCAGAAATATCCATATTTAATATGAAAGATAAATTTTGGGATAATGCACAGGCTACTGTGGACAAGATCGCAGAGAGAACAAACTGTAAAGTATCCTTACATGATCTGGCTGATATGAATAAGTTGAAGTCAGAAATAGAAGAGTCGTATCTTTTTACCAATGCGACAGGAATGGGTATGAAACCAATGGAAGGACAGACGTATATACCGGATATTTCCTATTTTAGACCGGAACTGATCGTCACAGATGTGATCTATTCTCCAACTGAAACAAAGATGCTGAAAATGGCCAAAGAAGCAGGTTGTAAAACAATGAATGGCATGGGTATGCTTTTGTTTCAGGGAGCTGCGGCATTCAAGCTCTGGACAGGAAAAGAGATGCCCATTGAACATATGAAAGAAGTGTTGAATATCAAATACGATTAAGAAACGAGAGGCGCAGATATGAATCCGGTAATTGTGAGAAATCTGGAGATTGGAACAGGAATTCCTAAAATCTGTGCACCTATAGTAGGTGTTACAAAAGAGGAAATTATCCATGAAGCAGAAAAAATGAAACATCTCTCTGTAGATATTGCAGAATGGCGTGCAGACTGGTTTGAAGAAGTATTTCATATTGAAACGGTAAAAGACATTCTTAAAAGTCTTCGGGATATTTTAGGAGAGATGCCGGTTTTATTTACGTTCCGCACCTTAAAAGAAGGCGGGGAAAAATCAATTGACAGGGAAGATTATATGCGCTTGATCCAGGACGCAGCAAAAACCAATTGCGTGGACTTGGTTGATGTGGAAATGTTTTTTGGAGATGAAGTAAAAGACATTATCGAACAGGTGCATCAGCATGGCGTAAAAGTCATTGCATCAAATCATGATTTTGAGAAAACGCCGGATGTAGACGAAATGATCAGCAGACTTTGTAAAATGCAAAACCTCGGTGCAGATCTGCTTAAAATAGCTGTAATGCCTCAATGCAGGAAGGATGTTTTGAATTTGCTGACAGCTACGGAAGAGATGTATCGAAAATATGCAAAATGTCCTATTATTACAATGTCTATGTCCCAAATGGGAGTGGTCAGCCGTCTCTGCGGGGAGCTTTCCGGCTCGGCAGTGACCTTTGGCGCTGCCGGAAAGGCATCTGCTCCAGGACAGATTGGAACAGAAAAACTTTCAGAGATGCTTCTTATGCTGCATAATGATTTGTAAAAAAAACACTTGCAATTTCAAATTCTTTCCTGTATACTATAGGATGCTGTGGCATGATAGCGATGAAACGTGAGGTTGCTGCCCTAAAAGGGCAGGTTTTCCGTGGAGCGAATGTCAAGTTAGGAAACTGGCGACAAGTCACTGTTCACAATAAAGTCTACAAGGATAAGTAGAAATTGCGGGCAAGTCATAATGACACACCCGGCAAAGTGTACAGTCACCGCTTGTCGTACTGAAGTAAAGTGCGAAAAGGAGGCGACTTTTTTTATGGCAAGTCAGGTAATGAGAATCACATTAAAAGCGTATGATCATGAACTTGTGGATGCATCTGCAAAGAAAATTATTGAAACTGTAAAAAAGAATGGATCACAGGTGAGCGGACCGGTGCCCCTTCCGACTAAGAAGGAAGTAGTTACAATTTTAAGGGCCGTACACAAATATAAGGATTCCAGAGAGCAGTTCGAGCAGAGAACGCACAAGAGACTGATCGATATCATAACGCCTACTCAGAAAACTGTGGATGCGTTATCCCGGTTAGAGATGCCTGCAGGCGTATATATTGATATCAAAATGAAAAACAAGTGATCTTAAACGGATTTCGTCACAAAAATGATCAGCAACACAAGTTATTTAAGAAATAATCCTCGAAGGTTTAATATAGAAGTTATGCTTGGCATCCACATATATTGACTGTTCTAGGATGAACGCAGGCGATGCGTTCCGCTGTAGGAAAACAGGAGGTAAAGGAATGAAAAAAGCTATTTTAGGCACAAAAGTCGGAATGACTCAAGTTTTCGGCGAAGACGGCGTTTTGGTGCCCGTTACGGTAGTACAGGCCGGACCGTGTGTCGTAACCCAGGTTAAGACGGTAGAAAATGACGGTTATGACGCGGTACAGGTTGGATTCGTTGACAAAAAAGAAAAAATCGTAAGCAAAGATGCGAGCGGTAAAAAAGATATCAGAAACAGACACGGCGTTAACAAGGCTGAGAAAGGCCATTTTGATAAAGCCGGCGTTTCCGGAAAGAGATATGTCAGAGAGTTTAAGCTTGAGAATGTACAGGATTACAATCTTGCAGACGAGATCAAAGTTGATATCTTTGCTGCAGGCGACAAAATTGACGCTACTGCAATCACAAAGGGAAAAGGATTCCAGGGCGCGATCAAGAGATTTGGTCAGCACAGAGGACCTATGACGCATGGTTCCAAGTTTCATCGTCATCAGGGTTCCAATGGTGCCTGCTCTTCACCAAGCCGTGTGTTTAAAGGAAAAGGAATGCCTGGACAAATGGGACATGTGAAAGCGACTGTTCAGAATCTTGAAATTGTCCGTGTAGATGCAGAAAACAATCTTCTGTTGATTAAAGGCGCAATACCTGGCCCGAAGAAATCGTTAGTAACAATTAAGGAATCAGTGAAAGCGGCTAAGTAATAGCGCTTACAGGAAAGGAGGAATACACAGATGGCAACAGTATCTGTTTTAAATATGGAAGGCAAAGAAGTTGGAACCATGGAATTGAGCGATGCTATTTTCGGCGCCAAAATAAATGAGCACCTGGTGCATATGGCAGTGGTTCAACAGCTTGCAAATAACCGTCAGGGCACACAGAGCGCAAGGACGCGTTCAGAAGTTCGCGGCGGCGGCAGAAAGCCATGGAGACAGAAAGGAACCGGTCATGCAAGACAGGGGTCCATCCGAGCTCCGCAGTGGAAAGGCGGCGGTGTTGTATTTGCGCCAAAGCCAAGGGATTATTCATTCAAATTGAATAAAAAAGAGAAAAGAGCGGCTTTAAAATCTGTATTGACTTCCAGAGTACAGGAAAATAAATTTATCGTTTTGGATGAATTAAAATTAGATGAGATCAAGACAAAGAAATTTGTAGAAGTTATGAAGAATTTAAATGTTGAGAAAGCATTGGTTGTATTAAATGAAAATGATCAGAATGTGATCAAATCTGCAGCTAATATCCCGACAGTGAAAACAGCTTTGACCAATACAATCAACGTATTTGATATTTTGAAATACAATACGCTGATCGTAACAAAGGCTGCTGTAGAAAGCATCGAGGAGGTGTATGCATAATGGCAAACATACAATATTATGACGTAATCCTCAAACCGGTCGTAACCGAGAAAAGTATGAACGCAATGGCTGATAAGAAATATGTATTTTTTGTTCATCCGGAAGCGAACAAGACGATGATCAAAGAAGCCGTTGAGAAAATGTTTGAAGGAGTAAAAGTTCAGAAAGTCAACACAATGAACATCAAAGGCAAACGAAAAAGACGTGGTATGGCAGTCGGAAGAACAGCCGCTACCAAGAAAGCGATTGTTCAGTTGACGGAAGACAGTGCTGATATTGAAATTTTCAGCGGAATCTAATAAAGCATTGAAATACCTTCGGGTATACCTTTGTGGCATAAGAAGTGTGCCATATCAGAGAAAGGAGAATTGCGATGGGAATTAAGACATATAACCCATATACACCTTCCAGAAGAAACATGACCGGATCTGATTTTTCTGAGATTACAAAGAAAACTCCTGAAAAATCCCTGTGTGTTTCTTTGAAGAAACATGCCGGACGTAATAACCAGGGTAAGATTACGGTTAGACATCATGGCGGCGGAAATAGAAGAAAATACAGAATGATTGACTTTAAAAGAAGAAAAGACGGAATTCCCGCTACGGTAATCGGAATTGAATACGATCCGAACAGAACGGCGAATATTGCGTTGATCTGCTATGCAGACGGGAAGAAAGCATATATTCTTGCTCCAGAAGGATTGACAGACGGAATGAAGGTTATGAACGGACCGGAAGCAGAAATAAGAGTAGGAAACTGTCTGCCTCTTGAGAATATTCCAGTAGGTACTCAGGTACACAACATTGAATTGTATGCAGGAAAAGGCGGTCAGTTGGCACGGTCTGCAGGAAATTCAGCTCAGTTAATGGCAAAAGAAGGAAAATACGCAACTTTAAGACTTCCTTCCGGAGAAATGCGTATGGTTCCGATTAGCTGCAGAGCAACGATCGGCGTAATCGGCAATGGTGATCATAACCTGATTAACATTGGTAAAGCGGGACGTAAAAGACATATGGGTATTCGCCCGACTGTCCGCGGTTCTGTTATGAACCCGAATGACCATCCACACGGTGGTGGTGAAGGCAGGGCTCCAATCGGACGTCCGGGTCCATGTACACCTTGGGGCAAACCGGCGCTCGGCTTGAAGACCAGAAAGAAGAACAAGCAGTCTAACAAGCTTATCGTAAGAAGAAGAGACGGTAAGGCAACGAAATAAGAAGGCGCCCACAGGGCAATAATGCCGTTACTGCGTGGGCAAGTATAAGGAGGTAATTATGGCTCGTTCATTAAAGAAAGGACCATTTGCAGATGAAAGCTTATTAAAGAAAATTGATGCAATGAACGCTTCCGGAGACAAAACAGTCATTAAGACATGGTCTCGTCGTTCTACAATTTTCCCACAGTTCGTCGGACATACAATTGCAGTTCATGATGGAAGAAAACATGTACCTGTATATATTACAGAGGATATGGTTGGACACAAGCTGGGTGAGTTTGTAGCAACCAGAACTTACAGAGGACACGGCAAAGACGAAAAGAAATCAGGCGTCAGATAATTTGAAAGGAGGTTTTATTCATGGCAAAAGGACATAGATCCCAGATAAAGAGAGAAAGAAATGAAAAGAAAGATACAAGGCCTTCCGCAAAATTATCTTATGCCAGAGTATCCGTTCAGAAGGCTTGTTTTGTGTTGGATGCTATCCGCGGAAAGGATGTTGCGACTGCACTTGCCATTTTGGCGTATAATCCAAGATATGCTTCCAGCGTTATTGAAAAATTACTAAAATCTGCTATTGCAAATGCAGAGAATAATAACGGAATGAAAGCGGAGAACCTTTACATTGCAGAATGTTACGCAAACAAAGGACCAACAATGAAGAGAATCAGACCAAGAGCACAGGGCAGGGCTTATCGAATTGAAAAGAGAATGAGTCATATCACAATTGTGCTGGATGAGAAATAAGGAGGGCGAACATGGGACAGAAAGTAAATCCTCATGGCTTAAGAGTTGGTATCATTAAAGATTGGGACTCAAGATGGTATGCAGAGGCAGATTTTGCAGACTTTTTAGTAGAGGACTACAATATCAGAACATTTCTTAAGAGAAAATTATACGCAGCAGGTGTTTCCAGAATTGAGATTGAGCGTGCATCTGACCGCGTAAAAGTAATTATTTATACGGCAAAGCCTGGCGTAGTAATTGGAAAAGGCGGAGCAGAAATCGAAAAAGTAAAAGCAGAAGTCCAGAAATTAACCGATAAGAAATTAGTGGTAGATATTAAAGAAGTAAAGAGACCGGATAAAGATGCGCAGTTAGTAGCGGAGAATATTGCGCTGCAGCTTGAAAACCGTGTTTCTTTCCGTAGAGCAATGAAATCCTGTATGGGACGCTGTATGAAAGCCGGCGCGCAGGGAATCAAAACTTCCTGTTCCGGACGTCTTGGCGGAGCTGATATGGCACGTACTGAGTTTTACAGCGAAGGAACGATACCGCTTCAGACATTAAGAGCAGACATTGATTATGGATTTGCAGAGGCAGACACAACTTATGGAAAAGTTGGTGTAAAAGTCTGGGTATACAAGGGAGAAGTACTTCCTACAAAGGGAAATAAGGAAGGAGGAGCTCGTTAATTATGTTAATGCCTAAGAGAGTAAAACGTCGTAAGCAGTTCCGTGGAAGTATGCGCGGAAAAGCATCGAGGGGAAATAAGATCGTAAACGGTGAATATGGTATTGTTGCAATGGAGTCGTGCTGGATCCGTTCTAATCAGATTGAGGCAGCCCGTGTTGCTATGACTCGTTATGTAAAGCGTGGCGGTAAAGTTTGGATCAAGATCTTCCCGGATAAACCAGTTACTACAAAACCTGCTGAAACCCGTATGGGTTCCGGAAAAGGAACCTTAGAATACTGGGTGGCCGTAGTGAAACCAGGACGCGTGATGTTCGAGATCTCCGGAGTTCCGGAAGAGGTTGCAAGAGAGGCGTTGCGTCTTGCCACTCATAAATTACCTTGCAAATGTAAAATCGTTTCACGTGCAGACTTAGAAGGCGGTGAATCAAATGAAAACTAAAAAATATTTAGAAGAATTAAAATCACAGTCTGTTGCAGATTTAAATGCACAGTTAGTTGAGGCTAAAAAAGAGCTTTTCAATTTGAGATTCCAGAATGCAACGAACCAGTTGACAAATACAAGCAGAATCAAAGAAGTCAGAAAAAATATTGCCAGGATTCAAACCGTAATCACTGAAAAGGCGAATGTGGCAGAGTAAAACGGGAAGGAGATTATAGGCTGTGGAAGAGAGAAATCTTAGAAAAACGCGTATAGGCGTCGTTGTAAGTGATAAGATGCAGAAAACAATTGTTGTTGCTGTCAGAGATAATGTAAGACATCCTCTTTACAACAAAATCGTGAAGAAAACTTATAAATTAAAGGCTCATGACGAAAACAACGACTGCAAAATCGGCGATACGGTCAAAGTAATGGAAACAAGGCCTTTATCCAAAGATAAGAGATGGAGACTTGTAGAAATCATAGAGAGAGCGAAATAATTATAGAAGGAATACTCGCAGGGCATAGCATATGCCATACTGCGCAGGCAGGAAAAGGAGGCTTTTAGCATGATTCAACAGGAAAGCAGACTGAAGGTAGCCGACAATACAGGAGCAAAAGAGATTTTATGTATCCGTGTTATGGGAGGATCTACCAGAAGATATGCGAATATCGGTGATGTGATTACTGCTACGGTAAAAGACGCAACACCAGGCGGTGTTGTTAAAAAAGGCGATGTCGTAAAAGCTGTAGTTGTTCGTACAAAAAAAGGTGCCCGTCGTAAAGATGGTTCTTATATTAAATTTGATGAAAATGCTGCTGTGATTATCAAAGAAGACAAAACTCCAAGAGGAACCCGTATCTTTGGACCGGTAGCTAGAGAGCTGCGCGAGAAACAGTTTATGAAGATTGTTTCCCTGGCTCCGGAAGTATTGTAGGAGGTGCTTTGATGGCTACAAGTAAAATTAAAAAAGGCGATATGGTAAAAGTAATTGCCGGAAGAGATAAAGATAAAGAAGGAAAAGTGATTTCTGTAAACAGAAAGACCAACAAACTTCTGGTAGAGGGTATCAATATGGTTACCAAACATGCAAAACCAAGTATGGCAAATCAGCAGGGCGGTATCATTCATCAGGAAGGACCAATTGACGCGTCAAACGTAATGTATCTTCATAAAGGAAAACCTACTCGTGTGGGCTTTAAAATGGATGGAGATAAAAAAGTTCGTTTTGCCAAATCAACTGGTGACATCATTGATTAATCGGAGAGGAGGACAAAACAGGTGAGTAGACTGAAAGAGCAGTATCAGAACGAAATCGTAGACGCTATGATGAAAAAGTTCGGATATAAAAATAAAATGCAGGTACCGAAGCTTGACAAAATCGTTGTCAATATGGGCGTTGGTGAAGCGAAAGAGAATGCGAAGATATTAGAAGCTGCCGTAAAGGATATGGAAACAATCACAGGGCAGAAAGCAGTCATAACGAAAGCAAAACATTCTATTGCAAACTTTAAAATCAGAGAAGGCATGGCGATCGGATGTAAGGTTACTTTAAGAGGTGAAAAAATGTATGAATTTTTTGATCGTCTTGTAAATCTTGCATTGCCCCGTGTACGTGACTTCCGCGGCATCAATCCAAATGCGTTTGATGGAAGAGGAAATTATGCCCTTGGTATCAAAGAGCAGTTGATTTTCCCGGAGATTGAATATGATAAGATTGATAAAATAAGAGGTATGGACGTGATTGTCGTAACTACAGCGAAGACGGATGAAGAAGGCCGTGAGCTGTTAACTCAGTTCGGTATGCCGTTTGCAAAACAATAGGAGGGAATTTGAATGGCAAAAACATCTATGAAAGTAAAACAGCAGCGGAAACAGAAATTCTCTACCAGAGAATACAGCCGTTGCAGAATTTGCGGACGTCCACATGCATATTTAAGAAAGTACGGAGTCTGCAGAATATGTTTCCGGGAATTAGCATACAAAGGACAGATTCCGGGTGTGAAAAAAGCAAGCTGGTAAGGAGGAAAATTCATCATGACAATGAGCGATCCAATTGCAGATATGCTTACAAGAATCCGTAATGCAAATACTGCTAAACATGATATAGTAGATATTCCGTCATCTAAAATGAAAGTTGCAATTGCTGACATTTTAGCGGATGAAGGATATATTGTAAAATATGACATCATTGAAGAAAACAATTTTAAAACGATCCGTGTTACATTAAAATACGGTGCAGATAAAAATGAAAAAATTATTTCCGGCATAAAGAGAATTTCAAAACCAGGACTTCGTGTATATGCCGGCAAAGATAAGATTCCTTATGTGCTTGGCGGACTTGGAATTGCAATCCTTTCTACAAATCAGGGAATCATTACAGACAAACAGGCCAGAAAGCTGCAGGTAGGCGGCGAAGTGCTTGCATTTGTTTGGTAGGCTGAAAGCAACTTAGTGAAATCAAGCCGAAGGTGCAGATTGAACTTAGTGTGAGGTTGTTCTGTGAGCTTAGCGAACAGAACATCCTTATAAATCAATTTAATCAAATTCATAGGAGGTACGGGCATGTCACGTATAGGAAGAATGCCAATCGCAGTTCCCGCAGGCGTTACTGTGGATATTGCAGAAAATAATCATGTGACTGTAAAAGGTCCAAAAGGGACTCTGGAAAGAACCCTTCCGTCAGAACTGGATATTAAATTAGAAGGTTCTGTAGTTACTGTAACAAGACCGAATGATCTGAAAAGAATGAAATCTTTACACGGTTTGACAAGAACCCTCATCAATAACATGGTGGTTGGCGTAACAGATGGTTATACCAAGGTTCTTGAGATCAACGGCGTTGGATACAGAGCGTCAAAATCAGGAAATAAATTAACCTTAAATCTGGGATATTCTCATCCCGTGGAGATGACGGATCCGGAAGGACTGGAATCTGCAGTTGAGGGAAATAAGATTACAGTAAAAGGTATTGATAAAGAAAAAGTTGGCCAGTATGCCGCCGAGATCAGAGATAAGAGAAGACCTGAGCCTTATAAAGGAAAAGGTATTAAATATGCTGATGAAATTATCCGGCGCAAAGTTGGTAAGACTGGTAAAAAATAAGTAAAGGAGTGGACAAAGAATGGTAAGCAAAAAATCAAGAGCAGAAGTTCGTGCAAAAAAGCATAGAAGGCTTCGGAATCATCTTGCCGGAACAGCCGACAGACCGCGTCTGGCCGTTTTTAGAAGCAATAATCATATGTACGCTCAGGTAATTGATGATACGGCCGCTAATACACTTGTGTCTGCTTCTACTTTAGAAAAAGAAGTAAAATCAGAACTTGAGAAAACCAATAACGTAGAAGCTGCAGCACACCTTGGAACAGTCATCGCGAAAAGAGCATTAGACAAGGGCATTAAGCAGGTTGTCTTTGACAGAGGCGGATTCATATATCAGGGTAAAGTCAAAGCTTTAGCCGATGCGGCCCGTGAAGCCGGGTTAGAGTTTTAGAAGGAGGACGCGAATTCATGAAACGTACAATTATTGATGCTAGTCAATTAGAATTAAATGAAAAAGTGGTATCAATCAAACGTGTTACAAAGGTTGTGAAAGGTGGACGTAACTTCCGTTTTACAGCATTGGTTGTTGTTGGCGACGGCAATGGCCATGTTGGCGCAGGCTTAGGAAAAGCGACTGAAATTCCTGAGGCGATCCGCAAGGGAAAAGAAGACGCAATGAAGAAGTTAATCGAAGTGAAGTTAGATGACAACAAGAGTATCACACATGATACGACAGGAAAACATACTGGCGCATCCGTATTATTAAAAAGAGCGCCTGAAGGTACCGGCGTTATTGCAGGAGGTCCTGCGCGAAGCGTATGTGAGCTTGCGGGAATCAGCAATATTCGTACAAAGTCTTTGGGTTCCAATAATAAACAGAATGTTGTGCTTGCAACCATTCATGCATTAAGCCAGTTAAAATCTCCGGAAGAAGTAGCGAAGCTTCGCGGAAAATCCGTAGAAGAGATTCTAGGATAAGGAGGAGTTAAAATGGCAGAGAAATTAAAAATCACACTTATAAAGTCTACAATTGGTGCAGTTCCAAAGAACAGAAAAACAGTGGAAGCGTTAGGATTAAGAAAAATCGGCAAAACTGTTGAGATGCCGGACAATGAGGCAGTTCGTGGAATGATCCGTAATGTACGGCATTTAGTAAAAGTAGAAGAAATCTAGTCAACAAGATAAGGAGGTGTCAGAATGGATTTATCAAACTTAAGACCTGCGAAAGGTTCTGTGCAGAATGATAATTTCAGAAGAGGACGCGGACATGGTTCAGGAAATGGAAAGACCGCCGGTAAAGGACACAAAGGCCAGAAAGCTCGTTCAGGAGCGCCAAGGCCCGGTTTTGAAGGCGGACAGATGCCATTATACAGAAGGCTTCCAAAGAGAGGGTTCACATGCAGAAATTCCAAAGATATTGTAGGAATCAATATGGCAGCCCTTGAAGTATTTGATAATGATACTGTTGTTACAGTTGAAAAATTAATCGAAGCGAGAATCGTTAAAAATCCCAGAGATGGCGTGAAGATTCTTGGCGGAGGAGAACTTACCAAGAAGCTTACCGTTCAGGTAAACGCATTCAGCGCAAGCGCAAAGGAAAAGATTGAGGCTCTTGGTGGAAAAGCAGAGGTGATCTAATGTTAAAGACACTCCGTAATGCATTTAAGATAAAGGATATAAGAAATAGAATTATCTTCACATTTTTTATGCTGATTATTATCAGGATCGGAAGCCAGCTTCCGGTTCCTGGTGTGGATCGAGATGTGTTTGCAAACTGGTTTGCAACCCAGAGCAGCGATGCTTTTAGTTTTTTTGACGCAGTAACCGGTGGTTCTTTTGAGCAGATGTCAATATTCGCATTGAACATTACGCCTTATATTACATCTTCTATTATTATGCAGCTTTTGACCATTGCGATTCCAAAGATGGAAGAGATGCAGAAGGACGGAGAAGAAGGCAGGAAGAAAATTGCTGAGATTACCCGTTATGTTACAGTTGGCCTTGCATTAATTGAATCCATTGCCATGGCAATCGGATTTGGAAGAAGTAATTATCTGGAAAAATACGATGCATTGCATGTCATTACAGTTGTGGCAACTTTAACAGCAGGTTCTGCAGTGCTTATGTGGCTGGGAGAACGGATCACGGAAAAAGGAATTGGAAATGGTATTTCCATTGTACTTGTGATAAATATTATTTCCCGTCTGCCGCAGGATCTGACAACATTGTATGAACAATTCGTAAAAGGACAGAGTGTTGTGGCAAAAGCCGTATTGGCTGCAGTGGTTATTTGTGCAATTATTGTAGTGATGGTAATCTTTGTTATTATCTTACAGGATGCTGAGCGGAAGATTCCGGTACAGTACTCCAAGAAGATTCAGGGAAGAAAGCAGGTTGGCGGTCAGTCGTCTCACATTCCGTTAAAGGTAAATACCGGCGGAGTTATCCCTGTTATCTTTGCACAGTCTTTGATGCAGACGCCGGTGATTATTGCATCCTTGATCGGAAAGAATAATGGAACTGGAGTGGGAAGCCACATTTTAAAAGGCTTGTCCCAGTCAAATTGGTGTATTCCAAGTCAGCCGGTCTATTCTATTGGACTTGTTGTATATATTGCATTGATTATTGCTTTTGCATATTTTTATACGTCCATTACCTTCAATCCACTTGAGATTGCAAACAATATGAAGAAACAGGGCGGCTTTATTCCAGGCATTCGTCCGGGAAAACCAACGAGCGATTATCTGACGAAAATCTTAACTTATATTGTATTTATAGGAGCAGTTGGACTTGCAATTGTTGCTTTTATGCCCATTTTCTTCAGCGGTGTATTTAACGCAAACGTATCATTTGGCGGAACGTCTATTATCATTATTGTAGGCGTCATCATTGAGACGATCAAACAGATTGAATCACAGATGCTTGTGCGTTACTATAAAGGCTTTTTAAATGATTAATAATACAATTTGGAGATACTGGTTTATACCGTATCTCCAAACGTGTCTAAGATTTCCGCATAATAGCCGCATGGCATAGAGGTATCCATTAGGGTTTCCGTATAATTGCCGCATGGCATAGAGGTATCCATTAGGGTTTCCGCATGATTGCCGCATGGCATAGAGGTATCCATTTGGATTTCAAAGACACAGCAGGAGGATAACGTAAATGAAAATTATTATGTTAGGAGCCCCGGGAGCAGGAAAAGGCACCCAGGCAAAGCAGATTGCAGACAAATATCAGATTCCTCATATCTCTACAGGAGATATTTTCCGTGCAAACATCAAAGAAGGAACGGAGTTGGGAACAAAAGCAAAAACATATATGGATCAGGGCTTATTGGTTCCGGATGAGCTTGTAGTGGAACTGGTAGCAGACCGTATTGTAAAAGATGACTGTAAAAACGGATTTGTATTAGACGGATTTCCAAGAACGATTCCACAGGCAGAGGCTTTAGATGAGGCTCTGGCAAAAATAGGCGAGAAGATGGATTATGCCGTTGATGTAGATGTGCCGGATGAAAACATCATCAACCGCATGGGAGGAAGAAGAGCCTGCGTAAATTGCGGCTCAACTTACCATATCGTAAATATCCCGACAAAAGTAGAGGGAATTTGCGATAAATGCGGAAAAGAAGTGATTTTGAGGGATGATGACAAACCGGAAACTGTACAAAAACGTTTACATGTATATCATGAGCAGACACAGCCGTTAATTGATTATTATAAGAATCAGGGCATTTTAAGATCCGTAGACGGAACACGTCCAATGGATACTGTTTTTGCAGATATTGTAGAAATTTTGGGAGCATAAATATATGGTAACCATAAAATCTGCCCGTGAGATCGAACTCATGAGAGCAGCCGGTAAGATCCTTGGAAAAGTGCATCAGGATCTGGGAAAAGAATTAAAGCCGGGAATGACTACGTTAGAGATTGACTGCATAGGGGAAGAAATGATTCGAAGTTTCGGCTGCATCCCGTCTTTTAAAAATTATCAGGGATATCCTGCATCTGTCTGTGTTTCTGTAAATGAAGAGGTAGTACATGGTATTCCGTCAAATAAACGGATTTTGCAGGAGGGAGATATTGTCAGTCTGGATATTGGAGTGATCTATAAAGGATATCATTCCGATGCAGCAAGAACCCATGGAATAGGGGAAATCTCCAAAGAGGCATCTGATCTGATATCACGTACCAGAGAATGTTTTTTTAAGGGAATCCATTATGCAAAAGCTGGAAATCATCTGCATCAGATATCGGCGGCGATTGACAGCTGCGCATCAGGCTATGGGTATGGGATTGTAAGAGATTTGGTAGGGCATGGAATCGGATCTCATCTGCATGAAGATCCCCAGATACCCAATTTCCGTAAACGTACCAGAGGAATTCGCCTTTGTCCGGGTATGACTTTGGCGATTGAACCGATGATCAATGCAGGCTGCGGTAATGTAAAGTGGCTTTCGGATGACTGGACCGTTATAACAGCAGACGGCAGGTTATCTGCACATTATGAAAATACAGTACTCATTACGCGGGGAATGCCTGAAATTTTATCTATTACAGAAGATGAAATTGCAGAAGGAATCTGGGAGCCGGGAGGATGCATATGAAAGTGGAATTTGCAAGATCCTTGTCCGGACACGACAAAAATCAGATTTATCTGATTCTGGAAGAAGATGAGAGGGCTGCATACCTGGTCAACGGAAAGACACATACCTTAGAAAAGCCTAAGAAGAAGAATAAAAAGCATTATCAGATCATAAAACATATTCCAGAAGACATTCTGGTGCAGTTTAAGAAAAACGATTCATTGACCGATGAGATGATATATAGAATGCTCCGGGCATATGAACGTTCAATCAATAAGTAGGAGGCAATGAAAATGTCAAAAGCAGATTCTATTGAAGTTGAAGGAAAAGTAGTAGAGAAACTTCCCAATGCTATGTTCCAAGTGGAATTAGAGAATGGCCATAAAATTCTGGCTCATATCAGCGGTAAGCTGAGAATGAACTTTATCCGTATTTTACCAGGAGATAAGGTGACGATCGAGATGTCTCCGTATGATTTAACCAAAGGAAGAATCATTTGGAGAGATAAATAAAATTTATTGACGAGTTTTAAAAACTATGCTACAATATTATGCATATGTTTTGGGCATTTGCAGATAAACTTAGATATCTGCAGCAGAAGCAACTTGTAGGAAGAAAAACCCATAGAGCATAATCATACTGTGTTTTGTGGGCGGAGAAAAAGAGCACCCGCAGGGCATAACATATGCCGCGCTTTGCGGGCAGAAAAAGGAGGATTTGCTGTGAAAGTAAGATCATCAGTTAAACCTATGTGCGAAAAATGCAAGGTAATTAAAAGAAAAGGAAGCATTCGGATTATTTGCGAAAATCCGAAACACAAACAGAGACAGGGTTAATAAACCCCAAAAATCATTATGTGCGGCTGCAGCGGAACATTATAAAAATGACGCTGTTCATAATATGCAGTACGATATACTGTTTTTGTCTGCATTCGGATTTAACATACCGGAATCCGTTTGAGACATCTTTTGATTTTAAGTTATGAAGAGGGAATAGGCGTATGCACAACATTTCAGGCCGGGGAACCGGAGCTGCATAGGTTTATTGCCGCAGAGAGAACCGTCAGGGAGAGAAACGGCCCGGGCAAAAGAAATTTTATGGAGGTGCAACGACGAATGGCTCGTATCGCAGGTGTAGACTTACCAAGAGAAAAGCGTGTTGAAATCGGTTTGACCTATATTTACGGAATCGGCAGATCCAGCTCTAACCGTATTCTTGCAGAGGCAAAAGTAAATCCGGACACACGCTGTCGTGATTTGACAGACGAAGAAGTAAAGAGGATTAGTGAAGTAATTGATGCAACTCAGACTGTAGAAGGTGATTTAAGAAGAGAAATTGCCCTTAACATCAAGAGACTTCAGGAGATCGGATGCTATCGCGGAATCCGTCATAGAAAAGGACTTCCGGTTCGTGGTCAGAACACAAAGAATAATGCAAGAACCAGAAAAGGTCCTAAGAGAACTGTTGCAAATAAGAAAAAATAGCCTTATTACACAGTGACACAATAAATAAAATTTGAGTAATCAATTAAAAAAGAAAGTAGGTTAGTTTTATTATGGCTAAAGTTACAAAAAAAGTGACAAAAAAGCGTGTTAAGAAAAACGTTGAACGCGGACAGGCACATATTCAGTCATCTTTCAACAATACAATCGTAACCATTACAGATGTTGAAGGAAATGCTTTGTCATGGGCAAGTGCCGGTGGTCTTGGTTTCAGAGGTTCAAGGAAATCTACTCCATATGCTGCACAGATGGCGGCTGAAACAGCAACCAAAGCAGCATTGATTCATGGCTTAAAATCAGTAGATGTTATGGTAAAAGGACCGGGATCAGGAAGAGAAGCTGCAATTCGTGCGCTTTCTGCATGCGGTCTGGAAGTAACAAGTATCAGAGACGTGACACCAGTTCCGCACAACGGATGTCGTCCGCCAAAACGCAGAAGAGTGTAGTATCAATCTAATCAGGAGGGATAGTCTAAGATGGCAGTGAACAGAGTTCCTATTCTTAAAAGATGCAGATCGCTTGGTTTAGATCCGGTTTATTTAGGAATAGATAAAAAATCAAACAGAGAATTAAAAAGAGCAAACAGAAAGATTTCCGAATATGGTCTTCAGTTAAGAGAAAAACAGAAGGCAAAATTCATTTATGGAGTATTGGAGAAGCCATTCCATAATTATTATGAAAAAGCTGACAGAATGAAGGGCATGACCGGTGAAAATCTTATGATAATCTTAGAGAGAAGACTGGATAATGTTATTTTCCGCATGGGACTTGCGAGAACCAGAAGGGAATCCAGACAGATTGTAGATCATAAGTTTGTTACCGTAAACGGAAAATGTGTAAACATTCCGTCTTATCAGGTAAAAGCCGGCGATGAAATTGAAATCAGAGAGAAGAGCAGGGGAATCCAGAGATTTAAAGATATTTTAGAAGTAACAGGTGGAAGATTGGTTCCTGAGTGGATTGACGTAGACATAGAGAACTTAAAAGGAATTGTAAAAGAATTACCTTCCAGAGATCAGATTGATGTACCTGTTGACGAAATGCTTATCGTCGAGTTGTATAGTAAGTAATCCAGATCCGGCAAATTAAGATAGGCATATACCCGAATAAGGAGGGCTTTTATAGTGTTCGATTTTGAAAAACCGAAAATTGAAATCGCTGAAATTTCAGAAGACAAAAAGTATGGAAGATTTGTCGTAGAGCCGTTAGAGAGAGGTTATGGAACGACATTGGGCAATTCTTTGAGGAGAATTATGCTTTCTTCCTTACCAGGTGCAGCGGTAAGCCAGGTGAAAATTGACGGTGTATTACACGAATTCAGTTCCATTCCTGGTGTAAAAGAAGATGTGACAGAAATCATCATGAACATCAAGAATCTTGCACTTAAGAATACATGTCCGACAGATGAGCCAAAGGTTGCTTACATTGAATTTGAGGGTGAAGGCGTTGTTACAGCTGCTGATATTCAGGCAGATCCTGATATTCAGATTTTAAATCCGGATTTGGTGATTGCAAACTTAAACGGTGGAGCTGACTGTAAACTGTATATGGAGCTTACCATTACCAAAGGCAGGGGTTATGTCAGCGCAGAAAAGAACAAGTCTGAAGATGTGCCGATCGGTGTGATTGCGATTGATTCTATTTACACTCCCGTTGAGCGTGTAAATCTGACGGTTGAGAATACCCGTGTAGGTCAGATTACAGATTATGATAAACTTACATTGGACGTATTTACCAATGGGACATTGGAGCCGGATGAAGCAGTCAGTCTGGCTGCAAAAGTCTTAAGCGAGCATTTAAGTCTTTTTATCAACCTTTCTGAAACAGCTATGTCTGCAGAAGTTATGGTGGAAAAGGAAGATGATGCAAAAGGCAAAGTCTTAGAAATGAACATTGACGAACTGGAATTGTCAGTACGTTCTTATAACTGCCTGAAGAGGGCGGGAATCAATACGGTAGAAGAGCTGACAAATCGGACGCCGGAAGATATGATGAAGGTTCGTAATTTAGGACGGAAGTCTTTGGAAGAGGTACTGGCAAAATTAAAAGAGCTGGGACTTCAGTTGAATCAGAGTGAAGATATGTAATAGCAATATAGGCCGTTTTCGTAAGACCACAGGGCAGAAAGAGGTCAGCTCCATTTCATAGTGGAGGCAACTAATAGGAAAGCATTTGGCTAGTAAGTCCAAAGAGCATGCCGAATGTTCCACAAAACGGAGGATTTAAAAATGGCAAAGTATAGAAAGTTGGGAAGAAACTCATCCCAGAGAAAAGCGTTATTAAGAGGTCAGGTAACCGCATTGATTCATAATGGAAAAATCATTACGACAGAGGCAAGAGCAAAAGAAGTTCGTAAATTAGCAGAAAGAATCATTGCGAAAGCCGTAAAAGAAAAAGATAATTATGAAGAAGTTACGGTAAAGGCAAAAGTTCCCCGTAAGGATAAAGACGGTAAGAGAGTAAAAGAAGTGGTAGACGGCAAACGCGTTACCGTATATGATGAAGTAGATAAGACAATCAAAAAGGATATGCCTTCCCGTCTTCATGCAAGAAGAGAGATTTTAAAAGTGCTTTATCCTGTAACGGAAGTTCCGAAAGAAGCTGCAGGAAGAAAGAGAAATACAAAAGAAATTGATCTTGTTGCAAAATTATTTGATGAAATCGCACCAAAATATGTAGACCGTAATGGTGGATACACCAGAATTGTTAAGATTGGACAACGTAAAGGTGACGGTGCATTAGAAGTTCTCTTAGAGCTTGTATAATTTAAGAAGTGAAAACTCCGGTGGCAAACCGGAGTTTTTTGTCAGGCAAAATCCGAAAGGAGGATAAAATGCTGCCAAAATTATTTTCGATAGGACCTTTTACCGTATATAGTTATGGATTAATGACTGCAATCGGTATTTTTGCAGCGGTTGTGCTGGGAGAATATTTGTTGAAAAAAACAAAACTTGCAGAGGAAGGATTTCTGTTAGGAATGGGAATTGCCTGTGTGATCGGAGGATATGCGTGTTCTAAGCTTTTGTTTTGGCTGACAACATTGCCGGAAATTTTGGAAAATCCAAAGCTGCTTTTGGATTTTTCCAGTGGATATGTGGTATATGGAGGGTTGATCGGCGGCGTACTGACCGGATATTTTTATTGCAGAAAAAAAGGAGCAGATTTTTGGAAGGTTTTTGATTTGGCAGTGCCGGCAGTTGCTTTGGCGCAGTTTTTTGGCAGAATCGGCTGTTTTCTGGCAGGATGCTGTTATGGAAAACCGACAGAAAGCACGTTTGGCGTTATTTTTCATAACTCTCTCTATGCACCGGCAGATGAAAAGTTGTTTCCGATTCAATTGGCGTCTTCCGGATTGAATTTACTTAATTTTATCTTTTTATATTTTTTATGGAAAAAGATGCGCGACAAGCCAGGCGTAACGGGAACGGCATATATTGTAACTTATAGCATTGGGCGGTTTTTCCTGGAATATTTCAGAGGAGATCTGGAACGGGGAAGTGTGGGCATTTTATCCACATCCCAATTTATAGCGGTATTTACTCTTATCATCGGATTTGTGATGATGTTCTTCCGATTGAAGAGAAAAGAGAAATGACCACCATTATTCGTCTTCCGCTTGATGTAAGGGCAGGGAAAATATGAATTCCGTGCCCACGCCTTCTGTACTGATCACATTAATGTTTTCGCTGTGAGACTGAATAATTTCTTTGACAATTACAAGACCCAGACCGGTTCCTTTTTTATCTTTGCCACGAGAGAGATCTGTCTTATAAAAGCGCTCCCAGATTTTTCCAATACATTCTTTGGGAATGCCGATGCCTCGATCTTTTACAGATACAAAAATCTTTTCGTTTTTTACAGTTGTTTCTACCGTAATAATTGAATCCCCATAAGAAAATTTGATCGCGTTATCAATCAGATTGTATATCACACGCTGAATTTTACTCATATCTGCTCTGGTATAAAGAACCTGTCCTGTAAGGATCAGTTCAATGGAAATGCGTTTTTCCTTACAGATTCCTTCAAATGTCCGGGCGGTCATTTTGATGACGTTGTTAATGTCAAATCTGGTGATATCCAACATAACGCCCCGCCTTTCGTATTTGTTTAGTTCCAGAAGACTGGCGGTTAGTTTGTTTAGGCGTTCTGTTTCAAAGAGAATGATTTTTAAATATTTTTCCTGATTGGATGTGGGAATGGTGCCGTCTAACATTGCTTCGATGTAGCCTTTGATCGAGGTGAGCGGCGAACGAAAATCATGAGATACATTGGAGACAAATTTGCGTTGATCTTCTTCCAGGGTATTTAATTCATTTGCCATATATGTCAGTGAGGCCGCCAAACGACCGATTTCGTCATCTGTATGGATATCCAGGGGTATTTCAAAATCGCCTTCTGCATAGCGGGCAGCGGCTTTTGAAATCTTGTGGACAGGGCGTATAAATATTATGGTATATAGAGCAAGCAGTATAAATGCACAGATAAGCAAGACCACAAGAGTGATGTAGGAAATATATAAAAAGCCCTGATTGTAGGAAGAAAGTAAATGCAGGGGTTTGTGTATAATGACATATCCCCGGACTTTATAATTTACGGAAATTGGTGCATATACGCTTAGCTGTTCTTCGTTAAAATAGTCGTAAAAAAAACCGGTTTGATAATAATGCGTTTTAAAATCGCTGATGTTAAAATCTGGAATGGTTTCTAAATTAGAGGAGTCGGAGCTTTTTGTAGAATCAACTAAAATATTGCCTTCTCGGTCAATTACCCAGATCTGGGCAGCCAGATAGGTATGTATGACTTTGAGGCGGGATTCAAAATCTGACAGCGTAATATAGTTGCTGTAGTAGCTTACGGCATAGTCAGATGCAATGAGATTGGCTTCTTTGTAGAGGTTGGATATCTCATTTTTTTTGATGTATTGATAGGAAAAATAGGAAGTAATGGTAGATACTACGGTAAAACCCAGAATTCCAAATAATAAATAACCAATAATCAGTTTTGGGTAAATTGTTTTTTTCATAAAAGATCACCCGGTCACTTCAAACTTGTAGCCAATTCCCCAGACAGTGGAGAGGCTCCAAAAGTCATTGTCCTTTACTTTTTCCCGAAGACGCTTTACATGAACGTCTACCGTCCTAGTGTCGCCAATATATTCATAGCCCCATATATGGTCTAAAAGCTGTTCTCTGGTAAAAACCTGATTTGGAGAAGACGCCAGAAAATATAATAGTTCTAATTCTTTTGGGGGCATGTCTACAGGCTGTCCGTTATAAACAACGGAATAATTTGACAGATTTACTACAAGCCCTGGATATTTGACGCATTTCATGCCGGAGGCTGTTGACATGCTTTTGGAGGAGGGCTGATAGCGCCGCAATACAGCTTTGACACGAGCCACCAGTTCTTTGGAATCGAAGGGTTTCATAATGTAATCATCGGCTCCCAGTTCCAGCCCCAGAACTTTATCAAAGATTTCTCCCTTGGCGGAAAGCATAATAATCGGAGTATCGGATTTTGCCCGAATCTCACGGCAGACCTGATAGCCGTCAATGCCGGGGAGCATTAAATCCAAAAGAATCAGATTCGGCATGTATTGTTCAAAGGCGGCCAGAGCCTCCTCACCGTCGTTTACGGTTTTGGTGTCAAAACACTCTTTGGTCAGATAGAGAGAAATCAGTTCTGCAATATTCGTATCATCATCTACAATTAGGATTTTTTGTCGTGCGACCATAAGTACCTCCTGTCTTATTCTTTAAATTCTGCGATGGTAACGCCGGCATCTCCTTCGCCAAATTCACCGAGGCGGTAGGACTTGATATACTTCTGGCGTTTCAGGTGTTTTTGAACAGCGCTCCGCAGGGCGCCTGTGCCCTTGCCATGCACAATGCGGACAGATGGCAGATGGGAAATATAAGCATCATCTAAATATTTATCCAATAGGGCAATGGCTTCGTCTGTCGTTTTTCCGATTAAATTGATTTCGGCAGAAATGGAAGCTGATTTGTTCATCTTCATCGTTCCAACCTTGGTTTTGCCGAATTTTTTGCCGGAAAAAGAAGGTTCATCCTCCAATAGAGCCAGATCATTGATGTTGACCAGAGAGCGTAAAATTCCCATTTGAACGTATAAGTCTCCTTTGGCATTGGGCAAAGTGTGTACTGTTCCTTTTAAATTCATGGAAAGCACCTGTACAGAGTCCCCAATACGTAAATTTTTGGGAGTTTTTTTATTTTGCACTGTGGGACTTTGTTTGGGAGAAAGCTGTTTCTGGGTGTCGGATAGTTTGTTTCGCAGTCGAGTGCGTTCCTTTTCCATTTCACTGGCGGTTGCATGATTCTGACCGAACTTGTTAAAATTCCGAATGCTTTCATCGGCGAAATCTTTGGCATTCTGTATAATAGCAAGGGCCTGTTCGTTGGCTTCTCTTAAAATTTTGTCACGGCTTTTATCCATGCGATCCTGTTTTTCTTCTAGTTTTTGTTTTAAAGAAGAAATTTCTTTTTTGTATACAGCAATTTCTTCCTGTTCCTGTTCAAGCGTCTTTCTGCTGATTTCAAGATCCGAAATGAGGTCTTCAAAGCTGGTCTTGGATTCCGTAATCCGGCTCTTGGCGTCTTCAATAAAGGAAGAGTCCAGGCCGATTTTAGAAGAAATAGCAAATGCATTGCTTTTTCCGGGAATTCCGATTAAAAGACGGTAGGTCGGACTTAAAGTTTCTACAGAGAATTCACAGCAGGCATTTTCCACACCTTCTGTGGAGAGAGCAAAAACCTTAATTTCACTGTAATGGGTGGTTGCCATAGTGCGGATGCCTTGTTGGTGCAGGTTTGCCAGAATAGAAATCGCTAAGGCAGCGCCTTCCGTCGGATCGGTACCGGCGCACAACTCATCAAATAGAACAAGGGATTTGTCAGTGGCATTTTCCAGTATGGAAACAATATTAGTCATGTGAGAGGAAAATGTACTCAAATTTTGTTCAATGCTTTGTTCATCGCCGATATCTGCAAACACATCTTCAAATACGGCAAGCTCGGAACGGTCATTTGCCGGAATGTGGAGGCCGGCCTGTCCCATCAGAACGAAAAGACCTGTGGTTTTAAGGGAAACGGTTTTGCCGCCGGTATTTGGTCCGGTGATAATCAGCTGGTCGAATTCGTCGCCTAAAACTACGTCAATCGGCACGACTGTTTTGGGATTTAAAAGAGGGTGCCGGCCTTTGCGGATATAGATTTTGCCGTTTGTGTTAAAAATGGGGGCAGTGCCGTTGTGCAGTTTCGCCAACTGTGCTTTTGCAAATATAAAATCCAGTGTGGTAAGAGTCCGGTAATTATCATTTAGAAAAGCGGCATATTCAAAAACACGGCTGCTTAAATTGGAAAGAATTACTTCGATTTCTTTGGACTCTTTCAAAAACAGTTCCCTTAATTCGTTGTTTAGATTGACAACAGCAGAGGGTTCAATAAACAGAGTAGAACCGCTGGAAGACTGATCATGAATCATGCCGGGAATCTGGTTCTTGGCTTCGGATTTTACAGGAAGGCAGTATCGGCCGTCGCGGGTAGTAATCACGGAATCCTGAAGGTAACCGCTGTTATTGGCCTGTACCATAATTTTGTTGATTTGATTTCGGATTCGCTCATTCATACCGCCGATAGAACGGCGAATGGATTTTAAGGCGCTGCTGGCATCGTCGCTGATTTCGTCTTCCGAGAGGATGCAGCGTTTAATCTCGTCGTTTAGGGGCGTCAGAGGCTCTAACAGATGAAAGAGTTCTGTCAAGGAATCTCTTTTGGAATCCTCCCGTGTGGAACGGCTGAAATTTTTGGCTCGTTTTGCGGCTTCTAAAAGAGAGCTGATCTGAAGCAATTCTGTGATATTTAAGCTGCCGCCGATTTCGAGGCGTTTGATATAAGCGCCTACCGGGTGAATGCCGGAAAAAGAAAGACTGCCCTTTTCAAAAATGCGCGTCAGAGCGTCGGCTGTCTGTTGTTGTGCTTTATTTATAGAAGAAATATCCGTCATAGGCAGAAGATGAGCGCACTGCTCTTTGGCAGCTTTGCTGTATGCAAATTCTGTCAGAGTATGGATAATCTTATCGTATTCTAATGTGTGTAATGCTTTTTGGTTCATTTTATTAAGTCCTCATTTTTATATAATGGAATATCATGATCTATTCAGTTTCTGGTTTTATAATAACTATTATTATACATGATCTTTGATTGCTTTAAAAGGAGAAAATAAAATCTTGCATACCGTTTCCATTACTCGTATAATAGGATAAAGGAGTCGGTTCATGCCTGAAAAATACGGTTAAGGAGAAGTAACGGTATGGCAGAAGAGAAAGAGGAATTTTCGTTTATCAGCGAAAAGATTAAAGAAAAACCGGTGAATAAAAAACGTCTGTTCAAACATGGAATATATACAGTGGGATTTGCTGTTTTGTTTGGAACAGTGGCATGTTTTGTGTTTACATTTATGCATCCTATTCTGGAGAATTTGCTGCATCCAAAGGAGAATCCTACGATTTCCATTCCGGAGGATGAGTTGGGAACGGAATGGCAGACGGAGGAGACGGAACTTCCTGTGGAAACAGAAGAGGCGGACGAGACAGAAGAGGTAGACGAAACAGAAACACCGATTGTAAAGGAGTTGGAGCTTTCTGACTATCAGATGCTGCAAAACAAAATTTATGCAATCGGCAAAGAAGCAAACCGTTCCATTGTAACGGTAACAGGAGTTGTCAGTGATACGGACTGGTATAATAATTCTTATGAGAACAGAGATCTGGCTTCCGGTGTGATTATTGGAGACAATGGAAGTGAGCTTTTGATTCTGACCGAACATAAAGTCGTAAAGGATGCCGGGCAGATTCATGTTACATTTATTGACGATGTTACCGTAAATGCATATTTGAAAAAATATGATGGAAACACCGGAATTGCAATTTTATCCGTGGCGTTGGAAGACGTGGGAGAAAGTACCAGAAACAGGATTTTGTATGGAGCGCTTGGCAATTCAAACACCGTAGCCCAAGGAAATATTGCGATTGCGATTGGCAGTCCTCTTGGAACGAATTATTCGATCGGTACCGGCAACATTACTTCTGTTGGCAATGTGATTCAGACGATTGACGCAACATATACTGTATTTACAACGGATATCGTGGGCAGCAGCAACAGCAGCGGCGTGCTGTTGAATTTAAACGGAGAAATTGTAGGACTGGTTATGCAGGATTACAGTGGAAACGGAGACGACAATACGCTGACAGCTATTTCCATATCCGAGGTGAAAAAGCTGATTGAAATGCTTTCAAATGGAAAAGATATTCCTTATTTAGGGCTTAGAGTAGTGACAGTTACAGATAAGATTGCCGCAGATTATGAGCTGCCGAAGGGGATATTTGTCAAAGAAGTATTGCTGGATTCACCGGCCTTTGAGGCAGGACTTCAGAATGGAGATGTTATTGTGGAAATAGGAGGAGAAGAAATCAGTACTATTGATGCATATGAGGAAAAAGTGCTGGCATTGCAGCCAGGATCTATGATACCGGTTATTGTGAACCGACAGGGAATGAATGAATATCTTCGGCTGGAGTGCCGTGTTACGGTCGGGATACTTCAATAAAACGGACGGATAAAATGACCTTCGGGCATCCCTTTATGTGCGAAAGAGAATGCGCAAGAAAGATGAAAGGAGAACTGCAAACGCAGGAAAAACTATGAAATATATTGAAACATTTCGGGAGGGTGAAAGAATCAATGAGATCTTTCTCTGTAAGTATAAGCAGTCTGCTGTTACAAGAAACGGGAAGCCCTATGAGAACGTGATTTTACAGGATAAAACAGGAACTGTAGATGCAAAAATCTGGGACCCGGGTTCCCAGGGGATAGAATCATTTGAAACATTAGACTATATTAGCGTAGTGGGAGATATTACCAGTTTTCAGGGAACCTTACAGATGAATATTAAAAGGGTTCGGAAGGCGCAGCCGGGAGAATATACGGAGGCTGATTATCTTCCTGTCAGCAGCAGGAACATTGCAGAGATGTATACAGAATTAAAAGGCTATATCAATACAATTAAGAATCCATATCTGCAAAAGCTGTTAGCGGTATTTTTTCAGGAGGATGAGGAGTTTGCAAGGCGTTTTTGCTCTCATTCGGCAGCAAAAAGCGTACATCATGGTTTTGTAGGAGGGCTTTTGGAGCATACACTTTCTGTTACGCGGTTGTGCGCTATGTTCTGTGAGCAGTATTCTATCCTAAATCGCGACCTTTTGTTGACGGCAGCAATGTTCCATGATATTGGAAAACTGGATGAATTATCGGATTTTCCGGCAAATGATTATACGGATGAAGGACAACTGCTGGGACATATTATGATTGGAACAGAAAAGGTAGGTGCATGTATACGGACAATTCCCGGATTCCCCAATAAGCTGGGGAATGAATTAAAGCACTGTATACTGGCACATCACGGAGAACTGGAATTTGGCTCGCCGAAAAAGCCGGCGCTGGTGGAGGCAGTTGCTTTGCATTTTGCAGATAATATAGATGCAAAAATGGAAACTTTAAAAGAGGCATTTGCAAATGTGCCAGAGGGAAATACAGAATGGCTGGGTTATAATCGGCTGTTGGAGTCGAATATCCGAAAAACCGGTAAGTAGGTAATGGTATGCAGAAAAATGATTTGATAGAGTTGATAATAGAAGATATCGCTGACGATGGAGCGGGGATCGGAAAATATAATGGGATGATATATTTTGTCAAAGATACCGTTGTGGGAGATTTCGTACTGGCGAAAATTATAAAACAAAAAAAGACGTATGGATATGCGCGGTTAATGGAAATTAAGGAGGCTTCCCCGATTCGGGTGGAGCCCCGTTGTTTATATGCCCGTTCCTGCGGCGGATGCCAGATTCAGGAAATGGAGTACCAGAAACAACTGGAATTTAAACAGAATAAAATCAAGAATGTTTTAGTCCGGATCGGGGGATTTGAAGAAACATTTTTGGAGTGTGTTCTGGAGCCGATTGTAGGTATGGAAGAACCCTTTGCTTATCGGAATAAAGCACAGTTTCCAGTGGGGAGAAACGCAGCGGGAGAGATTGTCGCCGGATTTTATGCAGGAAGGACACATAATATTATTGCGAATACAGATTGTGCTCTGGGAGTGCCTGAAAATAAAATCATTTTGGAAACAGTGCTTTCCTATATGAAGGAATTCGGTGTAAGCGCTTATGATGAAAAGATAAAAAGCGGACTGGTGCGTCATGTGCTTATTCGGTATGGGTTTGATTCAAAAGAAATTATGGTGTGCGTGGTAATTAATGGAAATCGGCTGCCGGCGGAAACAGTACTGATAGAGCGTCTGCGTGAAATGGAAGGAATGAAAAGCATTGCGGTGAATGTCAATCGTAAGAATACGAATGTGATTTTGGGCGACTGTACCAGAACAATTTGGGGAGAAGATTCGATTGTGGATGCACTGCATCTGAGGAATACAGAGGATTTTTGCCGCTTGGAGGAGAAGACCGTATATCGGATTTCACCCCGGTCTTTTTATCAGGTGAATCCTCTGCAGACAGAAAAATTGTATTCTCTGGCGTTGGATTATGCAGGGCTGACCGGAAAAGAGATTGTATGGGATTTGTATTGCGGGATTGGAACGATTTCTTTGTTTTTGGCCAGGCGTGCAAAGTGGGTGTATGGCGTAGAGGTTGTACCGGAGGCGATTGCGGATGCAAAAGAGAATGCGAAGTTAAATGGGATTGGGAATGTTACGTTTTTGACGGGGAAGGCAGAAGAGGTACTGCAGAAGGATGAGGCAGGAGAGATGATGCTCATGGCGGATGTGATTGTGGTAGATCCGCCGCGGAAGGGGTGCGATAAGAAGTGTCTGGAGACGATGCTTCGGGTGCAGCCGGAGCGGATAGTGTATGTCAGCTGTGACCCGGCTACGCTTGCACGGGATTTAAGAGTGTTGTGCGATGGTGGGTATGAGGTGAAGAAGGTGCGTGGTGTGGATCAGTTTGGGCATACGGTGCACGTTGAGACGTGCGTACTTTTGGGTAGGAAATAGTAACACTGCTGAAACAGTCTATGCGTATGTGGATTATGAGCCAAAAGATAATGAATA